>NZ_JBVIFR010000060.1:0-1011 GCF_055571235.1 Streptomyces sp. NPDC030991 | reverse complement strand
CTAGGTCGTTTCTGATGGCTCTTGGACGGTGTCGCGGAGCCAGATGGCGATCGCTGCGACGGTGAGGGTGCCGTTGAAGATGTAGTCGCGTTTGTCGTAGCGGGTGGCGGCCGCACGGAACTGTTTCCACTTGCTGATGCACCGCTCGACGGCATTGCGGCGGCGGTACTGGGCCTTGTCGAAGGCCGGGGGCCTGCCGCCGCACCGTCCGCGCCGGCGACGGTGTCCGCGCTGGTCGTCGGGCTGGGCGATGGTGACTTTGATATGCCGTTTCCGCAGGTAGGCCCGGGTGTCGCGGCTGGAGTACGCCTTGTCGCCCCGCACGCGGTCCGGGCGGACCCGCGGACGCCCTGGTCCGCGCCGTTTGATCCGCAGCTTCTCCAGCACCGGGACGAGCATGGGGTTGTCGCCCCGCTGGCCGGGCGAGGTCAGCCAGACCAGCGGACGGGCCCGGTCGTCCGCCAGCACGTGGACCTTGCAGGTCAGCCCGCCCCGCGAGCGTCCCAGCGCCTCACGGCCATCGGCCTCCTCACGGGTCCCGCCCCCTTTTGCGGGTAGTCGGCCGCGGGCTTGTGCGGGGCTCCGGCAGCGTGCTGATGTGCCCGGCAGGACGTCGAGTCGATGTTCACCGCCCATTCCTGCCGGGCCACCTCGCGGGCATGTCCCGCGTCCGGGTCGTGCGCGTCCGCCTCGATCTGGAGTTCCTCCAGCAGAGCCTGCCAGGTGCCGTCGGCCGACCAGCGCCGGTGACGCTCGTAGACGGTCTGCCAGGGACCGTAGCGTTCGGGCAGGTCAGGCCAGGGAACCCCGGTCCGGGCCCTGAAGAGCACCCCGTTGATCACCCTGCGGTGTTCCGCCCACTGCCCACCCGGCCTGCCGTTGGCAGGCAGCAGGGACTCGATCCTCTCCCACTGCGCGTCGGTGAGTTCATGTCGTCGCACCATACGAAGCCACTTCCCACCCGACCAAAAGATCCACCCAGCACACCAAGAGCCATCAGAAACGGCCTAG
>NZ_JBVIFR010000059.1:0-1048 GCF_055571235.1 Streptomyces sp. NPDC030991 | reverse complement strand
CAGTCGTGACTGCGTGCCTTTTGAAGAATGAGCCTGCGAGTTTGCGGTGTGTTGCGAGGTTAACCCGTGTGGGGAAGCCGTAGCGAAAGCGAGTCCGAATAGGGCGATTTAGTAGCGCGCTCAAGACCCGAAGCGGAGTGATCTAGCCATGGGCAGGTTGAAGCGGAGGTAAGACTTCGTGGAGGACCGAACCCACCAGGGTTGAAAACCTGGGGGATGACCTGTGGTTAGGGGTGAAAGGCCAATCAAACTCCGTGATAGCTGGTTCTCCCCGAAATGCATTTAGGTGCAGCGTCGTGTGTTTCTTGCCGGAGGTAGAGCACTGGATAGGCGATGGGCCCTACCGGGTTACTGACCTTAGCCAAACTCCGAATGCCGGTAAGTGAGAGCGCGGCAGTGAGACTGTGGGGGATAAGCTCCATGGTCGAGAGGGAAACAGCCCAGAGCATCGACTAAGGCCCCTAAGCGTACGCTAAGTGGGAAAGGATGTGGAGTCGCACAGACAACCAGGAGGTTGGCTTAGAAGCAGCCACCCTTGAAAGAGTGCGTAATAGCTCACTGGTCTAGTGATTCCGCGCCGACAATGTAGCGGGGCTCAAGCGTACCGCCGAAGTCGTGTCATTCATACAATAGGGCCAACGCCCGTGTGGATGGGTAGGGGAGCGTCGTGTGCCGGGTGAAGCCGCAGCGGAAGCTAGTGGTGGACGGTTCACGAGTGAGAATGCAGGCATGAGTAGCGATACACACGTGAGAAACGTGTGCGCCGATTGACTAAGGGTTCCTGGGTCAAGCTGATCTGCCCAGGGTAAGTCGGGACCTAAGGCGAGGCCGACAGGCGTAGTCGATGGATAACCGGTTGATATTCCGGTACCCGCTGTGAAGCGTCAAACATTGAATCCAGTGATGCTAAGGCCGTGAAGCCGTTCCGGACCCTTCGGGGAAAGGAAAGTGGTGGAGCCGCCGGCCCAAGTTGGTAGTAGGTGAGTGATGGGGTGACGCAGGAAGGTAGTCCAGCCCGGGCGATGGTAGTCCCGGGGTAAGGGTGTAG
>NZ_JBVIFR010000058.1:0-1415 GCF_055571235.1 Streptomyces sp. NPDC030991 | reverse complement strand
CAACACAGTGGACGCGAGCAACTGAGGACAAGCCCTCGGCCTATTAGTACCAGTCACCTCCACCCGTTACCGGGCTTCCAGATCTGGCCTATCAACCCAGTCGTCTACTGGGAGCCTTAACCCCTCAAAGGGGGTGGGAGTCCTCATCTCGAAGCAGGCTTCCCGCTTAGATGCTTTCAGCGGTTATCCTTTCCGAACGTAGCCAACCAGCCATGCCCTTGGCAGGACAACTGGCACACCAGAGGTTCGTCCGTCCCGGTCCTCTCGTACTAGGGACAGCCCTTCTCAAGACTCCTGCGCGCGCAGCGGATAGGGACCGAACTGTCTCACGACGTTCTAAACCCAGCTCGCGTACCGCTTTAATGGGCGAACAGCCCAACCCTTGGGACCGACTCCAGCCCCAGGATGCGACGAGCCGACATCGAGGTGCCAAACCATCCCGTCGATATGGACTCTTGGGGAAGATCAGCCTGTTATCCCCGGGGTACCTTTTATCCGTTGAGCGACGGCGCTTCCACAAGCCACCGCCGGATCACTAGTCCCGACTTTCGTCCCTGCTCGACCCGTCGGTCTCACAGTCAAGCTCCCTTGTGCACTTACACTCAACACCTGATTACCAACCAGGCTGAGGGAACCTTTGGGCGCCTCCGTTACTCTTTAGGAGGCAACCGCCCCAGTTAAACTACCCATCAGACACTGTCCCTGATCCGGATCACGGACCCAGGTTAGACATCCAGCACGACCAGAGTGGTATTTCAACGACGACTCCCCAACCACTGGCGTGGCTGGTTCAAAGTCTCCCACCTATCCTACACAAGCCGAACCGAACACCAATATCAAACTGTAGTAAAGGTCCCGGGGTCTTTCCGTCCTGCTGCGCGAAACGAGCATCTTTACTCGTAGTGCAATTTCACCGGGCCTATGGTTGAGACAGTCGAGAAGTCGTTACGCCATTCGTGCAGGTCGGAACTTACCCGACAAGGAATTTCGCTACCTTAGGATGGTTATAGTTACCACCGCCGTTTACTGGCGCTTAAGTTCTCAGCTTCGCACACCCGAAAGTGCACTAACCGGTCCCCTTAACGTTCCAGCACCGGGCAGGCGTCAGTCCGTATACATCGCCTTACGGCTTCGCACGGACCTGTGTTTTTAGTAAACAGTCGCTTCTCGCTGGTCTCTGCGGCCACCCCCAGCTCATGGAGTAAATCCAATCACCGGTGATGGCCCCCCTTCTCCCGAAGTTACGGGGGCATTTTGCCGAGTTCCTTAACCATAGTTCACCCGAACGCCTCGGTATTCTCTACCTGACCACCTGAGTCGGTTTAGGGTACGGGCCGCCATGAAACTCGCTAGAGGCTTTTCTCGACAGCATAGGATCATCCACTTCACCACAATCGGCTCGGCATCAGGTCTCA
>NZ_JBVIFR010000057.1:0-1456 GCF_055571235.1 Streptomyces sp. NPDC030991 | reverse complement strand
AAAAGGTGCCTCTATGGTTTTCGTCAAGCCGTTGCTGGTGTGGGTGGTTGGTAGAAGGTTCCGTCTCGGAGCATGGCGAAGAGGACGTCGATGCGGCGTCGGGCGAGCGCGATGAGGGCGGCGACGTGGTGTTTCCCCTCGCGTCGTTTGCGGTCGTAGTAGGCGCGTGACTCGGGCTGGGAGAGCGAGGCGAACGCGGCCAGGTAGAAAGCCCTCTTGAGTTGTTTGTTGCCTCGCCGGGAGGGATGTTCGCCGCGGATGGAGGAGCCGGAGTTCCGGGTTACCGGCGCGAGGCCGGCGTAGGCGGCGAGGTGGCCGGCGGTGGCGAAGCCGCTGCCGTCACCGACGTCGATGAGGATGCGGGCCGCGGTCCTGATCCCGATGCCGGGCATTGAGATCAGGACCTGGGAAAGAGGGTGGGCGTCCAGGAGTTCCTCGATCCGTGCCGCGAGGAGTTTGCGCTGGTCAAGCACGGACTGGAGTGAACTGGCGAGGCTGGGGACGATCAGCGCGGCAGCATCGGTTCCGGGAACTACGACTGTCTGTTCGTCGAGTGCGGTGAAGATGTCCTCGATCAGTCGTTCGGCCATTCGCGGTGCCTTGGGACGTATCAGGGTCACGAGGCGACGGCGTCCGGCTTTGCGGATCTGGGCCGGGGAGCCGAACTGGTCTAGCAGTTTGAGCACGGCCGGGTGCTGGATCCGCGGTCCCAAGACTCGTTCCAGGGACGGGTGGATCTGGGTGAGAAGGCCACGAAGCCGGTTGGCGATTCTTGTCGACTCGCCTGCGAGATCGTCGTCGAATCCGACGATCATCGCGAGTTCGGCGACGGTCTCGTCCGCGAGATCGATGGTCCTCAGAGTGTGGGGCATCGCTCTGGCGGCATCCGCGATGATGAACGCGTCGCGGGCGTCCGTTTTCGCCTCGCCAGGGTAAAGGTCAGCGATCCGCCGCATCGTGAGTCCGGGCAGGTAGGCGACCTGGCAGCCCGCGTCCCGGGCGACCGCCAGCGGCAGGGCCCCGATGGAAGCCGGCTGGTCAACGACCACCAGTACCGTTCCGTGCTTGGCCTGGAGTTTGTCGAATAGCTCCCGCAGCCTTGGTTCGCTATTGGGCAGCGGCTTGTCGAAGACCTTCTTCCCCGCCCGGTTCACAGCGGCAGCATGATGATCGCCCTTGCCAACGTCCAGGCCAAGATAGACGTCTATGCCCGGCTCATCCCACATGCCTTCGCTCCCGCGCTCGCACTCTTCCCGGCCTCACCTGCGGCATCAGCGTGCCGGCATCCACGTTACGAAGAGACTGCCCAAGGGCGCTCGTGCCTCTAATCAGCGGTCTGCCAATGCCTCCGGCACCGGCGACACCACCTTTTCGACCATCATCGACTGGGGGACCGAGTCATACCGGGGCCGGAGGCCGGGAGCCCTGTTTCAGGGCCACGAAGACGGTAACGGGG
>NZ_JBVIFR010000055.1:0-1713 GCF_055571235.1 Streptomyces sp. NPDC030991 | reverse complement strand
CGGATGACGGCTTCGGCGGCTTGTTGCCTGTCCTTGAGGACTTCGAAGGCGCCGTCGTTGAAGATGTTGCAGTTCTGGTAGATCTCGACGAGGGCAGTGCCGGGGTGGGCGGCGGCCTGGCGCAGGACGTCGGTGAGGTGTTTGCGGTCGGAGTCGACGGTGCGGGCGACGAAGGAGGCTTCGGCGCCGATGGCCAGGGAGAGGGGGTTGAACGGGGCGTCCAGGGAGCCCATCGGGGTGGATTTGGTGATTTTGCCGACCTCGCTGGTGGGGCTGTACTGGCCTTTGGTGAGGCCGTAGATCCGGTTGTTGAACAGCAGGATCTTGAGGTTGACGTTGCGGCGCAGGGCGTGGATGAGGTGGTTGCCGCCGATGGACAGGGCGTCGCCGTCGCCGGTGACGACCCAGACCGACAGGTCGCGGCGGGAGGAGGCGAGGCCGGTGGCGATGGCGGGGGCGCGGCCGTGGATGGAGTGCATCCCGTAGGTGTTCATGTAGTACGGGAAGCGGGAGGAGCAGCCGATGCCGGAGACGAAGACGATGTTCTCCCTGGCCAGGCCGAGTTCGGGCATGAAGCCCTGCACGGCGGCAAGGACGGCGTAGTCGCCGCAGCCGGGGCACCAGCGCACTTCCTGATCGGACTTGAAGTCCTTCATGGACTGCTTGGCCTCGGCCTTGGGGACCAGTGACAGGAGCGTCTGCCCGGCATCCGCGGTCCCCTCGGCGGACTCCCTGGTCTGCGTATCAGCCATCGATGGCCTCCTTGAGAGCCGTGGCGAGCTGCTCAGCCTTGAACGGCATTCCGTTGACCTGGTTGTAACTGTGGGCGTCCACCAGGTATCTGGCCCGCACGAGGGTGGCGAGCTGGCCGAGGTTCATCTCGGGGATCACCACCGTGTCGTAACGCCGCAGGATGTCGCCCAGGTTCTTGGGGAAGGGGTTGAGGTGGCGCAGGTGGGCCTGGGCGATGGGGGTGTGGGTGGTGCGCAGGCGGCGGACGGCGGCGGTGATGGGGCCGTAGGTGGAGCCCCAGCCCAGGACCAGGGTGCGGGCCTGGTCGGGGTCGTCGACGTCGAGGTCGGGGACCTCGATGTTGTCGATCTTGGCCTGGCGGGTGCGGACCATGAGGTCGTGGTTGGCCGGGTCGTAGGAGATGTTGCCGCTGCCGTCCTGCTTCTCGATCCCGCCGATCCGGTGTTCCAGCCCCGGAGTGCCCGGGATCGCCCAGGGCCGCGCCAGGGTCTTGGGATCCCGTTTGTAGGGCCAGAACACCTGACTGCCGTCGTCCAGCGTGTGATTGGGCCCCGACGCGAACTGGGTACGCAGATCCGGCAGCTCGTCCAGATCGGGGATGCGCCACGGCTCGGAGCCGTTGGCCAGGTAACCGTCCGACAGGAGCAGTACCGGGGTGCGGTAGGTGAGCGCGATCCGGGCCGCCTCCAGCGCGGCGTCGAAACAGTCCGCCGGGGTCCTGGGGGCGATGACGGGGACCGGGGCCTCACCGTTGCGCCCGTACATCGCCTGGAGCAGGTCGGCCTGCTCGGTCTTGGTCGGCAGCCCGGTGGAAGGACCGCCGCGCTGGATGTCGATGACCAGCAGCGGCAGCTCCAGGGAGACCGCCAGGCCGATCGTCTCCGACTTCAGCGCCACCCCAGGACCGGAGGTGGTGGTCACCGCCAGCGAACCGCCGAACGCCGCCCCCAGCGCGGCACC
>NZ_JBVIFR010000054.1:0-2024 GCF_055571235.1 Streptomyces sp. NPDC030991 | reverse complement strand
GGGCGTTGTCGTAGCTCGAGCCGATACGTCCCATGCTGCGGCGGATGCCGTGCCGTCGGCAGACCTCGGCGAAGGCCCGGCTGACGTACTGGGCGGATTCAATCGGTCGTCGCAACACCTTCGTGAGCTGGGGGCTTGTGATGGGTGTGGGAAATCGGCAGCGGGCGGTGCGGGAGTATCGCGGGCAGATGCCCTCGCCAGGGCGGCCGAGCGTTGCCTGGCGTGAGGACCGGGTCAGCTTCTGGAAGGCGATCGCGCGGGGGCTGAGTTCGGTGGACGCCGCAGCCGTCATCGAGGTCTCGCCTGCGGTGGGGTCGCGGTGGTTTCGTCATGCTGGCGGGGTGAATCCGTGCCTCGCTCCGACTGTCTCCGGCCGTTACCTCTCGTTCGCCGAGCGGGAGGAGATCGCTCTGCTGCGTGCGCGGGACTTCGGGGTCCGTGCGATCGCGCGGTGTCTGGGGCGTTCGCCGTCCACGATCTCGCGGGAGCTGCGGCGCAACGCCTCCACGCGGAGTTACCACCTGGATTACCGGGCCTCGCTGGCGCAATGGCATGCCGAGCGGCGGGCTCAGCGGCCGAAGCCGGCGAAGCTGGTGGCCGATGAGCGACTGCGCGAGTATGTGCAGGACCGGCTGGCCGGGAGCGTCGTCCACGCCCTGGACGGCCGGGTCATCTCGGGTCCCCAGGTGCCGCCCTGGCAGGGAAGGAACAAGCCCCGCCGTCAGGACCGCCGCTGGGCGACGTCCTGGAGCCCGGAACAGATCTCACAGCGGCTCACGGTGGACTTCCCCGAAGATGAGTCCATGCGCATCTCCCCGGAAGCGATCTACCAGGCCCTTTACGTCCAGGGACGCGGAGCCCTCAAGCGTGAGCTCGTCGCCTGCCTGCGCACCGGACGGTCTTTGCGTGTCCCGCGGGAGCGCACCAAGCAGAGCGTCCGCGGCCACGTGACCGCTGACGTGCTGATCAGCGAGCGGCCGGCCGAGGCCGAGGACCGTGCCGTTCCAGGCCACTGGGAAGGTGACCTCATCATCGGCACCGGCCGGTCCGCGATCGGCACGCTGGTCGAGCGCAGTACGCGGTTCACCATGCTGCTGCACCTGCCCCGGATGGACGGCTTCGGCACCGAACCACGCACCAAGAACGGGCCCGCGCTGGCCGGCCGCGGCGCCGAGGCCGTGAAAGACGCGATCACCGCCACCATCACGACCTTGCCCGACCAACTACGCAGGTCACTGACGTGGGACCGGGGCACGGAACTGGCCCAGCACGCCCAGCTCCGCGTCGATGCCGGACTCCAGGTCTACTTCGCCGACCCCCACAGTCCCTGGCAGCGCGGCACCAACGAAAACACGAACGGTCTGCTGCGGCAGTACTTTCCGAAGGGGACGGACCTGTCGCGCTGGGGCATCGACGAGCTCCACGCCGTCGCCTTCACCCTCAACAACCGCCCCCGCAAGACCCTCGCCTGGAAGACCCCCGCCGAAGCCCTCAACGAGCACCTACTATCCCTGCAGGAAGCTGGTGTTGCGACGACCGGTTGAGTCCAAGCTGGGCGCCCCTGTCCGTGTGAAAGACGACGCCGTCGACCCGGCCGCCGCGGGCGGCGACCGCCATCTCGAGGGCGTCCGTGACGAGCTGGGTGCGCATGTGGTCGGCGATGGACCAGCCGATCACGCGGCGCGAGCAGATGTCGATGACCGTCGCCAGGAAGATCCACGAAGAGCCGACAGGGACATAGGTGATGTCGCCGCACCACCTGCTGTTCAGCGCCGTGGCCGTGAAGTCACGCATCACCAGGTCCGGTGCGGGCGGAGCCGTCTTGTCCGCGATCGTGGTCCGCTTCTTCCGGCGCAGATGACGACCGACGACATGGTTCACCCGCATCAGCCGGGTGACGCGCTTGCGGTTCACCTCCCATCCACGGGCCCGGAGTTCGGCATGGATGCGCGGGGCGCCGTAGGCGCCGTGGTGCTCGGCGTGGATCTGCCGGATCTCAGCGACCGCGGCGGCCTGCTCGGCCT
>NZ_JBVIFR010000053.1:0-5673 GCF_055571235.1 Streptomyces sp. NPDC030991 | reverse complement strand
GCTGCGAGTCCTGGTGCCGGAAGGCGCGTACTGGCGGCGCGGCATCGAGGCCACCGCCCGGTACGTGAAGGAGTACGGAGACGGGCCGCTGGCGGCCCCGCACGGGTTCGTGACGCCCGAGGACTGGTCACCCGCGGGTTTCCCGCTCGGGGTGTGGCTGACCCATCAACGGCGCTCGTCCAAGGCCGGTCGGCTCGACCCGGAACGGGTCCGGGAGTTGGACGGGCTGGGCATGGCGTGGGCGCCGCGCGAGGACGCCTTCAACGATGGCCTCGCCGCGGCGCGGGCGTGGGCCGAGGTGCATCAGCACTTCCTGCCGCCGGCCACCGCGGTCTGGAACGGGTACCCAGTCGGGAAGTGGGCCAAGAACATGCGCGACGCCGCCCGCCTCGCCGACCGGATCGCCGCGCGCCGTGAGGCCGGGGAGCCAGTCGGGTCGGAGGCGGGGGCGCTCACCGACGAGCGGCGCCAGCAGCTCGACGACATCGACCCTGGGTGGTGCCCGGCCTGGGACACCGGCTGGCAACGCTGCCTGCGGCTCGTACAGGCACACCTGGCTGGTGGCGGGGGCCCCGTCGGCGGCCGGAGACGTCGTCGTCCAGGGCGAGGACCTCGGACGCTGGGTGCGGGCGCAACGGTACGGCTTCGAGCAGCTGCTGCCGGCACAGCGGTGGCTGCTGGAAAACGCGCTCGGCATCGAGGCGGCCGGCGAGGAAGAGCGGCCGGTGAAGTTGACCCAGGACCACAAATGAGCGCTCAATCTTGCCGCTGCCCGGCAGTTCCACAGTACGGAAGGGCACCTGAACGTACCCCGCAAGCACATCGAGGCCCGGCCCGCCGAGCTCGCCGGGCCGGCTGCCACCGGACGCGAGACCACACCCGACGGCGACGTCATGGTCGACCTCGGCATGTGGACCGCCAACGTACGCCGCCGAGCCGACAAACTCACCGATCGACGACGGGCTGCCCTTGACCAACTCGGCATGCGCTGGTGAGTGCTGCGGGCCTTACCTACGGGTGACACCACCCACACCGGGCCTCGGCCCAACCCCACACCCCGAGCCTGCCGCCAAGATCCCTGTGCGGCCCCCTGAGCGCCTAGCGCATGACCAGGCGCTGGGGAGGCCGTCGGTTGGGCATTCGCCCCTCACGGGGCCGCCCCGGGGCCTTATGTAGGTTCGCGCCGCCAGTGTCATTACGGACCGCGGTGACCTGCTGCTTGTATTGCTGTCTCACCAGATGCCCTGCGGTTTCCGTCTCAGTTCGGTGGCATTTCCTCACGCGGCTTCGCCTTGCTGGGCTTCGTCGGGCTTCCAGGTCTGGTCGAACCAGGCGATGAAGTCCTTCACGGTTCCGATGCGGGTGATTCTCTCGTGGATGGCCCGCTGGTCGTGTCCGGGGAGGAAGTCACCGCGTTCGATTAGTTTGCCGCAGCCACAGTTGCACTTCCGGTTGTCCGGTGGGGACTTGTAGTAGGTGATCGGGTTCTGCTGGGCGCCGTTCGGGGCGGGCTTGCCAACGTAGTGGTCGTGAACCGAATGCCCAGGTCCGAGGATGCGGCCTTCGAAGGACCGGCGTCCACCAGGGACGTCGACCACCCGTTCGATCTCCATGGCCAGGCGGATGACTCCGCCGCCATTGACGACCGCAAATCGCTCACGTTCAACGCGCGATCCGCGCATCACCCAGACTCCGCGGGCGATCTCGTACAGCCGCTGGTCGGGCAGTCCGTCGCTCCAGCCGATCTGCGAGCGCTGGAGGGGATCACTGTTCGGGTCGACGTCCTTCTGCTTGCCGAGAGTGATCTGAATCATCGCGCCTCCCTGCAAGGTTGCCTCGTGGCCGGAATGGCTGAGGCAGCCCGTCCAGGACATACCAGGCACCCCGTTACAACGGGGTATCGCGGCCCTTCTTCCAGAGGGCAGTCGGCATCCTGGATGCGGAGCGGACGGGCCCCGTAATCTGCGAGCATCTGGGAGCGTTGTGCCGGACGAAGGAGATCATTTGTTACGTCTTCAATCAGTGAGCAAGCGCTATGGCCGTGGCGATTGGATCCTGAGAGACGTGGACGTGGAGGCCCCGGCCGGTGAGATCGTGGCATTCGCAGGCGGGAACGGATCGGGGAAGTCGACGCTGCTGCGGATCGCGGTGGGCCTGTCCCGGCCGACCCGCGGCACGGTGGCCGCCCGGCCGCCCGTTGTCGGGTATGTCCCGGACCGGTTCTCCCCCAACGAACGCATGTCGGCCGCGGCGTACCTGACGCACATGGGTCGCGTCCGTGGGCTGGCCACCCCGGCCGCCTCGGCGCGGGCCGGCCTGCTGCTGGACCGACTCGCCCTGGTGGGCGGCAAGCACGCCCCTCTGCGGAGCCTGTCGAAGGGCAACGCGCAGAAGGTCGCGCTGGCCCAGGCCCTTCTGGTGGAACCCGGACTCCTCATCCTGGACGAGCCGTGGTCCGGGCTGGACGCCGACGCCCACGGCGTGCTCGCCGAGATCATGACCGAGGTCGCGGCCTCCGGCGGCACCGTCGTGTTCACCGACCACCGCGAGTCGGTCACCCGGGCCCACGCCACCCGGACCTACACGGTCGGCAAGGGCCGCGTGTCGTTGCAGGGACCGGAGCCGTGGGCCACCGAGCAGCGGCCCGCGTCCGACGTCGTCCTGACCGCGGGCCGGGACGGCCGCGTACCGCAGGGCCTTGCCTGGGAAAAGCTGGACGGCGTACTGGCGGTGAGCCGGGACGTCACGGGCGTCAAGGTCCGCGTGGGACGCGAGTCGACCGACGCCCTGCTGTTCACCGCGCTCCAGCACGGCTGGTCCGTCGAGCGCGTCACCGAAACGACCACGGACCACCACCGGATGCCGAACGCCGCGACGAACGGGGACATGCGGTGATCGCGCTCATCCGCTACACCTTCGCCACCGTGCTGCACACGCAGCGCTACCTCGCCCCGCTGCTCCTGTTCATGGGCCTCATGGGCGTGCTGACCGTCAACGGCAGCGGCCCGCTGCCGCCCGCCTACGCCTCCTCCGCCGGCGCGCTGTTCGTCTGCTCGACCTGGCTGACCATCGCTCTGATGAGCCTGGACGACCCGCCGCAGAGGGCGATCGTCGTCATCACCGCGGGCGGCCGGTCGCTCACGGTGCTGCTCGCGGCGATCGGCACGGCCCTGCTGAGCTGTGTCGTCCTGATGGTCTTCGGACTGTTCTTCCCCTTGTGGACGGGCAACTACGTGGTCACCACGACCGACCTCCTGCTGGGCATCGAGGCCCAGCTCACCTGTGCCCTCGTCGGCATAGCCATCGGCGTGCTGTGCTCGCGGCTGGTCTTCAAACGGCAGGGGTACGCGTTGGTCGCCGCTCTCGCGCTGGTGATGGGAGCCCTCTTCGGCAAGGGCATGCCTCCGGTCAACCGCCTGTTCACCCTGATGTCCACCACCCCCGACGCGGCGAAACTACTCGCCCCCGCCGGCAGCATGCTGGCGATCTCCGGGGTGATCCTTGCCGTGTTCACCGCCACCACACAGTTCGTCGCCGGGCGCAGGGAATAACGAGTTGGTGCGTGATAGCGGGTGGGTCGTGTTTGTGCTGCTGAGCGACTTCTTCAGGCGGCGGCGGTGCGGTCGGACACGAGGCTGGCGATCGCTCGGTAGGTGTCGGGAAGGAGGTCGCGCCGATGGGTCCAGCGCTGGAGTTGTTTCCAGCGTTTGTGGTCGGCGAGGGCGTGTTCGACGGTGATCCGCTGCGAGGAATGCTCGTGCCGCTGGCGTTCGCTGTGTTCGAGGAAGGGCAGGGTTGCGCCTGGTCGTAGCTTGCGGGGCTGGGTCAGAGCTCTGCCCCGGTGATCTTTGCTCAGTCCGAGGTAGCCGTCGTCGAGGAGGACGTGGACCAGGTCGAAGTGGTCGAAGCGTCTGCCGATTCCGGCAGTGCGGGCGGCAGTGGCGTCGTGCATGCGGCCCGGCCGCAGTGCATCCGTCCACAGAGTGCGGCCCTGGTGGTCGGCGATGACGGTCGCCTTCATCGTGTTCTGCTTCTTCTTGCCCGAGACGAACGCCCGCCGGCCGCCGCGGCCTGCGGCCGGACGGCGGACCTGAACCTCGGTGGCATCCAGACGCAGTCGAACGCCCTCGGCCTGGGCGTAGGCAAACATGTCCTCCAGCGTCCGCAGGCGCACGCCGGGCCGGGACAGCGAAACCCCGCCCCGCCAGGAGACCACGCACCTCACCCACCGCCCGGGTGACAGTGGAGCGGTCCACTCCGTACATCAAGGCCAGCACCGCGTGCGGCAGGTCATGGCGCAAGTGGATGAGTGTGGCGACCACCCGGTCCACGAACACCAGCCGATGACGGGCACCAGCCCCCGGCGCCCGTCTTCTCTCACCGCCCCGCATCTGGTGCCGACGGCCCTCGACCTCTGCCACCCATGGCTGGGCCAACTCCGCTGTCAGAGACGACAAATGAGCCCAGGAGATCCCCGTCAACAACGGATGTGCCAGAACTGAACGATCCACCGTGCCCTTCACCAGCAGAGCATGCCCACCCGCTATCACGCACCAACTCGTAAGAAGCCGCCGCTGTACCTAAGCCTTCAGGCTCGCCCGCCGTATGCCGTCAACGGCCCGTCAGCCTCGGCGGCGGTTCTGCTCGCTGCGGGCCGACCGTCGGCGGCGCCAGGACGTCCACACCACACCGAACAGGGCCACGGCACCCCCGGCGATGATGTCGGACGGCAGGTTTGCCAGCAGACCGTCAAGAATGAGGCCGAGCGACTGGTTCATGGCGGGTGCTCCTAGAACGACGAGTGGTTGAGTGTCGAAGACGCCAAGGTGCACCCGACCTCGGCCGGGTCGGACGATCCGAGACCGGGTCCGTACGTTTCCGAATGCGGGCCCCTGCATCCGGACGAGATGGCATGCTGCTGGACAGTGCTGGACGGTTCTGGACGCTCAGGGAGTACGGGTGGGGAAGCCGGGGGTATTCAAGAGGCCGCAGCTCGACGACGGGCCGTTGAAAGAGCTGAACGAGGCCCTGCACGCGCTGCACTTGTGGGCCGGCCGACCGTCTCTGAGCGAGATGTACGCGGCCCTCAGCGATGAGGCGAAGAAGAAGATCTCCCGCAGCACCCTGCATGCCGCATTCGCCGGCCCCGCCTTACCCAGGCGGGACACCGTCGACGTCCTGGTCGAGATCCTCTGCACCCGAGCCCGCAGAACGACGCCGGAGGAACAACTCCTCCGCTTTGACACGCTGTGGCAGCGGGCCGCACTCGCTAACGTCACGGAGGACGACCTCCTTAGCCTGTCCCTGCCCACGGTCCCCGACGGCGACGTCTCCATGGACCTGGCCTCGCTGGTCAGACAGCGATTGAACGGCCACCCGGAGGACACCGAGCGGGTGTTCGCACTGCTCGTCCTCGATGCCCTCAAGCCGGGCGGGACCGACGAACGGCACGACAGGGCCGTGAGCCTCTTCCGGTTCTTGCTAGCCGAGAAGCTCGGCCACATGCGCCAGGTCCCGCCCGTTGCTTCCATCGAAGGCCCCGGTAACGACATCATCGACGCAGAAATCGTCGACTAATAGGGCTTGCAGATCATCAAGGTGTTGCTTCCCGTGCTGAGGCTCGTTGGTGTGGTATGTGCATCCCGGATGAGACTCGCAACCAACTCTCCGTGA
>NZ_JBVIFR010000052.1:0-7950 GCF_055571235.1 Streptomyces sp. NPDC030991 | reverse complement strand
AGGACAGCATCGCGGTCACCGAGGTTTTCAACGACGTAGTCACGCACGTCGTCCAGCACCTGGTCAGCGTCCCAGTCGATCCGGTTCAGCAGCCGGTGGATGCGATCGGGCCCTGTGTGCCCGGCTTCTTCTGCCAGCGTCCAGCCGTTCTTCCGCTCCAGCGGGGCTATCAGCCCTCGCATATAGGCCAGCGCGGACTGTCGCGGTTCCTCCCGGCTGAACCTGTGCACGAACCGCTCGTGCATCGCCCCGAGTTCACCGGCCCACACTCTGGCATCAGCAAGGTCCCCACCCATAACCGGACCAACGACCGAGCTGGCTAACAGTCACGGCAAACACCGTTGCAGTATTAGAGGGCGTTTCCCCCCGATGTTTCGTCCCGGGACAGGGCTTTGACGAGGTATCAGAGTCCCCGCCAGGTTGGGGTGGATTCTCCGGTGAGTCGGCGGGCCATCAGGGTGATCATCGCGAGGTAGATCATGGCGGTGGAGCGGGCCGGGAGGGTTTCGCAGTCGCGGGCCAGGCGGCGGTGGAACATCAGCCAGCCAAGCGTTCTCTCCACCGCCCATCTGCGCGGGAGCACGGCGAAGCCGCGGGTGCCCGGGATACGGCGGACGATTTCGAGATCGATACCAAGGCGGGCCGCGTGGTCGACGAGGTATTCGCGATAGCCGCGATCCGCCCAGCCCTTGCAGATGGTGGGGTAGGTCGCCGCGATCCGGTTGAGCAAGGCCTCGCCGGCCGTGGAGTCCTGGATGCTGGCGGCGCTGACGAGCACGGTCAGCAGCAGGCCGGTCGAGTCGATCACGACGGACCGCTTGCGGCCCACGATCTTCTTGTTGACGTCGACACCCTGGTCCGCGGCCGGGACGTTGGTGGAGGTCTTGACGCTCTGCGCGTCGATGACCATCGCGGTCGGCTCCGGTGTGCGGCCCTCGTCCTCGCGCACCCGGCGCCGCAGCAGGGCGTTGAGCTGCTCGAAGATGCCGTCCTTCTCCCAGCGGCCGAAGTAGTGGTAGACCGTGTTCCAGTGCGGGTAGTCGTGCGGAAGGTAGCGCCAGGGGATCCCGGTGCGGGCGACGTACAGGATCGTGTCCAGGAGGTCGGGTAGGTCGTGGCGGGGCGGGTGGCCGATGTTGAGGCTGCGGCGGACTCTGTCGTCGCGCCAGCTCGACAGCATCGGCTCGATCAGCGCCCACCGGGCGTCGGACAGGTCGCTGGGATAGTGGCGGCGTGCGCTCATCTTTCCGGCATAGCCCCGGCTCGGGCCGCCGGGCAGGGCGCAGGAGCCGGGCGGCTGGGGCATTCGGAGCCAAGCGGCGTACTTCGCGACGAAACAGGAGCAGAGGGAGCGCAACAGCCGGATCTGCGTCCCACTCGTCACCTGAATGACGTGGGCCACAGCTAACACCCCAGCCACTCACCAGAACTAATCGCAAACACCTATGAAATGCGGGAAAACACCCCTCTTAGAGCCTGTGTTTGAACTCGACGCTTGACGCGTTTATGAGGTTCTGGGCTGTTTCTGACATCCAGCGGTCGGGTGGGGACAGGTTCGGAGGGCTGTCGAGGGTGTTCGGTTACGGAAGGGCCGTGCTGAGGTCGGCTCTGGTGGTCATGGGCAGGTGCGCGGAGCGTGTCGGTAGGGGCTGGAGCCTTTCTTCGTCGGCGTCGTCGGCGGTACTTCGGCCTGGGGTGGTGAAGCGCCGTGAGCGAGATGGTCGGCAGTGTGACCCGCAGCCGGTATGAGGGGCTGGTGGCAGCGTCGCTGAAGCTGGTGGAGCTGAGTACGCGCTGCCAGCTCGGTTTGGGTGATATCGCGTTGGAGATCGAGCCCATGAGGGCCCGGGGCGGATCGAGCCCGGACGGGGGCGGGGAGCTGTTCACGGTGAAGCAGTCGCTGACGATGTTCGCCGAGGATGTGGGCCTGGCGTACTCGACGGCTGCGGGCACCGGTGGGTGGCTGGTCAGTGGCCGGCTGAGCACCGGAGCAAGGACGCCTCGCACGAGGTCCACAGGATTCTGGCGTCGGGGCCGGATCCGTTCGAGAGGATCAAGCATCCGCCCGTGAATCCGCGCAGTGGAAGGCTCGGGTGTGCGGACACCGCGAAGCGGGTGGTGGGCTGTAAGACGGACACGCCGGTGAACGGTCTCCAAATGGTGAGCGTAGAAGCTGCGGAGCACCGTCTCACTGTGCGCGACAGTCGAGGAGGCGTAGGTCGTCCCGATCGGCCGTTTCCCGCTGATTGGATTCACGGCCCGGTCTGTACGCGGTTGTGCACGTTGGGCTGGACGTCGGCGCCGGGAAGGCTGAGCCGTGATCTGGATCCACCGAGAGAAGTCGCGGGCCTCGATCCTGCTCGCCTCGTTCCAGGGCATTTCGAGCGCCCACAAGAAGCTTCTCTGCACCAGTCAAGTCGTCGGCTCTCTCGGGGTCTCCGTAGTATTCGCCGAAAATCGGGCGGATACGGTTGAGTAACAGGCCGTCGACGTCCTGCCCGTTGTAGGCCAGGTAGGCCCTCGACAGCAGTTCTTCCTCGGCACTCACGACGGTCTCCTTCCTTCGGATCGCGCCGGCCCGGCTCGTCCGCGGCTGCCGTCACAGGCTCAGCAGCAGATCCCTGACCGCGGCGGGCTGGGACAGGAACGGGTGGTGGCCGGCGTCGAGTTCGACGACGCTGCCGGCCCGGCGGGCGAACTCGCGCTGCAGCTGCGGCGGGGTGCCCCGGTCCTGGGCGCAGATGAGGTACGTAGAGGGCAACTGCTGCCATGCGGCCGCCGCGACCGGCTGCCCGGTCACCTGCACGCTCTGCCGGGCGAGGTGGGTCGCCGCCTGCGCCTGGATCTCGGGGTCGCAGTCCTGCAGGAATGTATCCACGAGCAGCTCGGGGCGGACCCCGAAGGTGCCGGCGTCGGGGTCGACGTCGAGAAACGGGGCGGGGCTGCCGTCCCCGAACTCCGACAGGCTCTGCCCGACCTCGGGTAGGTAGCTGGAGACCAGCAGCAGGTGGCGTACTGGCCCGGTTCCCGCGGCGGCTTCCGCGGTGATGATGCCGCCGTAGCTGTGGGCGACCACGATGGTCGGCTCGTCGCTGTCCTGCAGCGCCTGCCGCACCGCGGCAACATCCTCGGGCAGCCCCGGACCGCCGACGCCGCCGGGCAGGCCCGCCTCGCTGCAGCTCGGCAGCGCCGGGGCCACGCTCGGCACCCCTTTCTCCTGCAGCAGCTCGGCGGTGCGGTGCCACCACCACGACCCGTCCCGCACGCACGCCCCATGCACGAACACGACCCTCATCGCTACCTCCGCGTCTGCTTTGACTGCCCCCTGCCGACGGTAGACGTAGTAGCCGTTACGTGAATGTCAGTGTGTGAGGGACATGAGCCACGAGACGCTATGTCTAGTGATCATTTGAGAATGAGTCAGCCGGTCACTCGTCGTCGAGCCGCTGGAGAACCTGCGTGAAGTCACCGGCCTCGAGCAGGCCGACGAGCACCTGAGTCATGCTCTTGATGCCGGGATCCCGGACGATCAGGCCGTCAGAGCACCAGAAGTAGCGACCGCCCATCTCCTCGCCTGTCTGGGACCACCTCTTCATCAGCCGCTCGACCTCGGCGAGAGTGAACACAGTCGCGCTCCAGCGGGAGCCGTCCGCTGTCAACCGCACCTCGACATCGACGTTGCAGCATCAGCGCCAACAGGAAGACCTAACGGAGTCCTACGGAAGTTCTGACAAGGAACGAGCCCTCTCGCTGACGCGCTACCGGGGTGGAACGGTGTCGTAGTCGTGCCGGGCCTGCTCGACCTTGTCCAGGTTGCCGGCAGCCCATTCGGCAAGGTGCGCGAAGAGTGGAGCCAGGCTGCGGCCCAGCTCGCTGATCTCGTACTCGACCCGAGGGGGGACCTCCGGGTGGTACGTACGCACGACCATGCCGTCGCGTTCCAGCTGACGCAGCCGCTGGGTCAGTACCTTTGGTGTGATCGTGCCGATCCGTCGTTCCAGCTCGACGAACCGTTGCCGGCCATGCATGTGGAGAGTCCACAGGATCGGCGTGGTCCACCGGCTGAACACGATGTCCACGACCGCACTGGTCGGACAGGCGAGTTCCGGGTCGGTCCCAGCGGCTGCCACCCAGTCAGCGTCGTCGGCCATACACACCCCATCGGGATAGTCACTTTCCTGTAGGTACCTACTATATCGACGGTGTTAGCGTCCCCGTGTCGCCCAGAGAGCAGTTCTCCGCGGCGGCCCCGCCCGCTCGGGCGGTGACAACCATGCTGAATTGACACGGGAGTTGTTCATGTTCGTAGTGACAGGTGCGACCGGGAATGTCGGCCGATCGCTTGTGCAGACCCTCGCGGCAGCCGGTGCGCAGGTGACCGCGACATCCCGGAAGATCTCGGACGCGGACGTGCCGGCGAGCGTCCAGTACACGCAGGCGGACCTGGTCGATCCTGAGAGCCTTCGGCCCGTTTTCGACGGAGCCGATGCGCTGTTCCTTCAAAGCGGCGGCCCCAGCGCGCACCTGTTGAGCCCACAGGACATCCTCGACGTCGCCAAGGCCGGCGGCGTCGGGCGGGTCGTCCTGCTGTCCTCCCAAGGAGTCGCGACCCGACCGCATTCGGCCTCTCACGGGGACCTGGGACGATCCATCGAGGACGCCGTCCAGCAGTCAGGCATGGACTGGACGATCCTGCGGCCCGGAGGCTTCAACTCCAACGCGTACGCCTGGGCCGAGTCGGTCCGCGCCCGAAGGACCGCCGCCGCGCCGTTCGCCGACATCGGCCTGCCCACCATCGACCCGGACGACATCGCCGAGGTCGCCGCCACCGCCCTGCGGGAGAACGGCCACGCCGGACAGACGTACGAGCTGACCGGGCCTGTCCTCAGCACGCCCCGCCAGCGGGCCGCGGCGATTGCCGTCTCACTCGGCGAACCCGTCCGGTTCATCGAGCAGACCCGCGACGAGGCCCACGCGCAGCTGCTGCGGTTCATGCCCGAGCCCGTGGTCGAGACCACGCTGACCATCCTGGGTGAGCCCACCCCCGCCGAGCAGCGCATCAGCCCTGACGTCGAGCGGCTCCTCGGCCGCGCGCCCCGCACCTTCGCCGACTGGGCCCAGCGCCACATCGCCGCCTTTCGATAGGTCCTGCGTCTCCGGTCAAGGCATTCCTGGACGATCCATCACGACGCACCGCCGACCACCCCCAGATGGTTCCCGCACCTTGGATTGGGGATCCAAGGTGAGCAGGTCCGTCGAAGGACGGCGGCCGTCCGCCCGGACTGCCGCGCCGGAGCCGGTTGCGAACCTGATCGGACCGTTCCGGGATGGTGTGCCCGATGTTCCGTCGCCGCAGCCAGCCGCGTATGACCTTGGAGCTGTAGCCCTTATCACCGGCGACATGGCCGGGTCGGACCCGCGGCTGTCCGGACCAACTACCGGGCGTCCTCCATCCAGTACTAGGACGCAAAACAGCTCCTGGACCTGCACCGGATCCTCATCACACCGATACCCGGACCGCCCGCCCGCCCGCACACTGGAACAACTACACGCCCCGAACAACCCCTGCGGAACCCCATCGCTGACAGATATTGAGGTTGCAGACCGTCGGGGGGTCGCGTGGCCGGCCTGCCCGCTCGGCCGGCTGCCAGCTGTTCTTCCGGGCCATCGGCGCGAGCGGCCCGCGCGATGCATCCGGGCGCGAGATGTCGGGAAGGCACTCCTGCTGCGGCCTCAGCGCTGTGGGCAGCCGGGCAGTCGGCTCAGGAACGCGACAGCACACAGCACAGGGATCAGCGCGGCCAGCGTCCAGGTCAGGCCGGCGAACTCAGCGGCCCAGCCGATCACAGCGGGGCCGAACAGTGTCCCTGCGTAGGTGAAGGTGGTGAATCGGGAGATCATCGTCGCAGCTTCGGGGCCGTCCTCCTTCGCCTGCCCGACCGCGCTGTAGGCCAGCGGGATCAGGACCGAGGCACCCGCGCCCGCGACGGCGAACCCGCCGATGGCCGTGGCCGGGTTGGGCGAAAGCACCGCCATCGCCAGCCCGCAGGCCGCGACGACGCCGCCGGCGCGAAAAAGGGCCGGGGCGCCATAGCGGAGGGCCAGGCGGTCGCCGATCACTCGGCCGAGCGCCTGAGCACCGGTGTAAGCGGTCACCGCCGTCGCCGCTAGGCCGAGCGACGCGCCCCGAGAGTCGTGCAGGAAGATCGCGCTCCAACCGAGGGCGGCACCTTCACAGACCATCAGGGCCGTGCCAGTCAGGCCGAGTGCCACGACCTGGCGGCTCCAACCTCCGCGTCGGCGACGGCGCTGTGCGGGCGAGGACGTGGCGGCGCCGTCTCGCGTGCTGGTCTCCACCAGGAGCCGTCCCAGCAGCAGGCCCCCCGCCATGAGCACGGCGCCGGTTGCAGCGAGGTGCGCGGCGAGCGAGACACCCATATGCTCCAGGACTGCCGCGGCGAGTGAGGCCACGACCGCGCTGACACTCCAGGCGGCGTGACAGCCGTTGAGCAGGGGACGTCCGAAACGCCGTTCGATAGCGACGGCGTGAGTGTTCATGGCTGCGTCAGTGGTGCCGTGTACGGCGCCGAGCGCCGTGACGACCACCACGAGTTCGAGGACTCCGCCCACTAGGCCGATGAGCACCAGCAGCACGGGCATAACGAGGAGGGAGGTGCGCAGTATCGGCCGCGTCCCGACCCGCGCCGTCAGAGGGCCCACACCCTGCATGCAGGCGAGGGCCGCCACAGCAAAAACCATGCCGATGAGCCCGAGTTGCCCGTCGTTCAGATGGTGTTTGCCCTTGAGCGATCCCAGCCGGACGACGTACGTCGACAGCATGAGCCCGTTGAGGAAGAAGACGGCTGTGGCTGGCCACCGTCCTGCGTTCCCCGGTCTGCTTGGATTTTCCGAAGTGGTCGGACCTGCTCCGACCGGGCGGCCAGCCGTTGTTGTCGTGTACGCCGCGGTCCGTTCCTCGGCAGTCATCGTGCGCGCTCCGTCACGTCCCCCCGTGATCCGAGGATGCCCGGACGGCGGGTGAGAATCAGAGCGACGGTAGCACCGCCGTTCACTGCCCGGGGCCTAGATGTGTTGACCCGCGTGAACAACCAGGCGAGTCAACACAACCGGGCACCGCTGCTCGGTGAGGTTCAACCTCGGGAGTGGAACCGGGTTTCATGCGACGAGTGACAGCGTATGTGACGAGGCCAGTTGTTGTTCGAACTCGGCTGGTGTGAGGTAGCCGAGAGCGGAGTGGCGGCGGCGTCGGTTGTAGTAGGCGAGCCAGCGGAACAGCTCCAGGCGTGTCTGAGCTTTCGAGGTGAGGCGTCGGCCGTGGAGCAACTCGCGTTTGAGGCCCTGGAAGAACGATTCGGCCAGGGCGTTGTCGTAGCTCGAGCCGATACGTCCCATGCTGCGGCGGATGCCGTGCCGTCGGCAGACCTCGGCGAAGGCCCGGCTGACGTACTGGGCGCCCTGTCCGTGTGAAAGACGACGCCGTCGACCCGGCCGCCGCGGGCGGCGACCGCCATCTCGAGGACGTCCGTGACGAGCTGGGTGCGCATGTGGTCGGCGATGGACCAGCCGATCACGCGGCGCGAGCAGATGTCGATGACCGTCGCCAGGAACATCCACGAAGGGCCGACAGGGACATAGGTGATGTCGCCGCACCACCTGCTGTTCAGCGCCGTGGCCGTGAAGTCACGCATCACCAGGTCCGGTGCGGGCGGAGCCATCTGTCCGCGATCGTGGTCCGCTTCTTCCGGCGCAGATGACGACCGACGATATGGTTCACCCGCATCAGCCGGGTGACGCGCTTGCGGTTCACCTCCCATCCACGGGACCGGAGTTCGGCATGGATGCGCGGGGCGCCGTAGGCGCCGTGGTGCTCGGCGTGGATCTGCCGGATCTCAGCGACCGCGGCGGCCTGCTCGGCCTGACGCGCGGCAC
>NZ_JBVIFR010000051.1:0-10525 GCF_055571235.1 Streptomyces sp. NPDC030991 | reverse complement strand
ATTCGGTTTCTTCTCCCCCCCCCCCCCCCCCCACTCCCCCCCCCCCCCCCCCCCCCCCCCCTCCCCCCCTCCCCCCCCCCCCCCCCCCCACGTCTGTCCGGAATGAGGGTCAGCGCTGCGACGTGTCGCTGCCGTAGGAACGGCGGGCCGCGTCGGCCGCCTTGTCGGTCTGGGCGTCGTACTTGTCACCCGTCCGCTCATCCACGAGGCGCTCGGCGCTCGAGACACCCTTGTCGGCCTGGTCCGGGTGGCCCTTGGCCATCTCCTTGGCCTTGCTCGCCATGTCTCCCAGCTTGCCCATGAGTACCTCCCGCAAATATCGCGTGCTCCGTACTCAGCAGCAGGTACCCGGCCAGTACGCTCCTACACCAGCCGCCCCGGCCGGGCCCGCGACTGCCCGGAGCGCAGGATCGACGTGCCGGTCTGTCTCATGCTCGTGCTGCCGCCCGTGCGCGGATCCGCGCCGCTCCTTCTTCGAGAGCTTTGCGGCCGCAACGGCGTCGGGGCAGTCAAAACCAGGCGAGCGGTGGGCTGTTCACGAGGATGCCGCCGTCGGGGAGCACGCACTCTCCGTCGTACCTGAGTCGGCTGTATCGGTCGCCCCAGAACCTCTGCGGTGCCGCGGAGCGGCGGTACTTCATCACGTGCCGCCTCGAAGGGGACCTCGCAGCCGCGCCCAAATGGGCCATCTTGCGCCAGGCGGACGTCCATCATCTGGGCTTCGCCTCGCCGGTCCGCGTTCCGCTACGGTCCGCCGGTTGCGGCGGGGAAGCGTCGCTGCGCTGCGGAAAGTCGGACGGCGCGGCGCTGGGCGGCTCAGCGCGTGGCAGGCTGTCGCGAGTCTCCCACGCCGCTCCCACATCTTCTCCACCGACCTGAGCATGGGTTTTTCGCCAACGTTGCAACGGCGTGGCGTACTTGACAGAGCTTCATGATCGTCCGGTGTTACGATCTCGGGCACATGCCACGTGGGCTTTCTCCTCAGCCTGGTTACCGCCAGAGGGCTCTCCGGGGCTGCCCACAGCCGAGGGTTCGCATGGACAGATTCCGAGAGCTGGACTCCAGCCGCTCAAAGAGAGTCACATGACAATTTTGCAGGATCCGACAGTCTGGGCGCTTGCTGCCGGCGTCCCTGTCGCCACCATGGTTGTCGTTCGCCAGAAACGAACGATCAAGGCGTTGCGCGGGCAGAAGCAGGGCCTCGAAAGCGAGCTGGCCGGAGTGCAGGGCAGTCGCGCCGGCCTCCAGTCCACCGTCGAAGAGCTCCGCAGGGGCTACGACGAGGTGGTACGGCAGGCCAAGGAAGAGGCGGAGAACGCCACCAACACCGTACTGAAGTCTGCGATGCAGACCCTCCAGGGCCTCGCGGCGGAGCAGCAACGGGCCATCTCCGGGCTGCAGAAGAAGTACGGCGACTCCGCCGTGCTGCGGGATCTGCTGGACGTCGACCACATGAACAGCCAGTTCAACCGGCGTGCGCAGTCCATCGCTGTGCTGTGCGGCGGGTGGCTCGGCCGGCAGCGGGAAGCGGCGTCGGTCTATGACGTGATCCGCGGGGCTCAGGGCCGTATCCGGCACTACCAGCGCATCGACATCGCCTCGCGGGTGGACTTCGCGGTGACCAGCCGCGCCGTGGAGCCGGTCGCGCTGACCGTGGCCGAACTGCTCGACAACGCCACCAGCTATTCGGCGCCGTCATCCATGGTCGACGTCGAGGTGCGGACGGTGCCCAAGGGCATTTGCATCGTGATCGACGATGCGGGTGTCGGGATGAGCGAGGAAGAGAAGACGAACGCCACGGCTCTGCTGTCCGGTGGGTCCGCGGTGAGCGTCTCCGAGCTCGGCAACCCTCCGGCGTTCGGTTTCGCGGTGATCGGTGCGCTGTGCGCGCGGTTCGGGTTCACGGTCACCATCGACAGCACCTCTCCCTACGGCGGCGTCCGCGCGGTGGTGATGGTGCCCAAGGAGCTGCTGACGGACATGCCGGAACCGGCGAGGCCCACCGCGACGCACGAGGCCAACTCGGGGTCGGGGGACAGCGGTTCGGCCCCCGCGACGACAGCGGACGGGCTGCCCCGGCGACGGAACAAGCGCGCCATGGCACTCGTGCCCGACAACCAGGCCGACGAAGCGACCGCGCCGCCGGCCCGGTCGGCGGAGGCACGGGTGGCGGCCATGGGCGCATTTCAGCGCGGCACTCTCAGCGGCCGAGGTGCGGGGGTACCGGCCGTCGAACGCGACACTCCTGCCGATTCACACGAAGGATTCGATGCCCCGTGAGCGACGACCTGTCCTGGATGCTTGAGGACGCGCTGGCGATCCCCCATGCCCTCCACGCGGTCCTGATCTCTGCCGACGGCCTGCAGATGTCCCGCACGGCGGAGATCGGCCGGGACGACGCCGACAAGGTGGCCGCCGCCGTGAGCGGACTGCAGTCGCTCAGCCGGTCCGTCGGGTTCTTCTGTGGTGACGACGGCACGACCTGGCGCCAGACGCTCATCGAGTTCGACGGTGGGTGGGTGTTCCTGAACGCCGCGGGAGGCGGCTCCTACCTCGCCGTGGCAGCGTCCGCCGAGGTCGACATGGGGGACATCACGTATCGGATGCAGCAGCTGGTCAGCCGACTGGGCAAGGCCATGTCGACCGGCCGCCGCACCGACACGGTCACCTCATGACGGATCCCGACCGCACCGAGCCCGAGCTCGTGTCCGAGGCCGGAGCATTAGTCCGGCCCTACGTCATCACCCGTGGCCGCGACCTGCCCGGCGAGGGCAAGTTCGCCCTCATCACCCTCGTCACGACGGCCGCAGATGAGCAGCAGCGCCCCCAGCGGCTCTCGCCCGAGGAGCAGCAGATCCTGGAGATGTGCTCCAACGGCTACCTCTCGGTCGCTGAGATCGCCGCGCATTCCCAGCAGCCTCTGGGTGTCGTCAAGGTGCTGCTCAGTTCCCTCGCCGAGGGGGGCTATCTGGTCACCCGTGCGCCGGTGCCCTCGGCTCGTCTCGCCAACAAGTCCTTGCTTCAGGAGGTGCTCGATGGCCTCAAGGCTCTCTCTGTCTGAGGACGCCTACGTGCGCAGCGGTGCACAGCAGACCGCGGTGAAGATCCTCGTCGTCGGGCACTTCGCCGTCGGCAAGACCACTCTCATCGGCTCGCTCTCCGAGATCGCGCCGTTGTCCACCGAGGAGCAGATGACGAGCCTCTCGGAGAACGTCGACGACCTCAAGGGAGTGCAGGGGAAGACCACGACCACGGTCGCCCTGGACTTCGGTCGCCTGACCCTCAGCGAGCGCGTCGTGCTGTACCTGTTCGGGTCACCGGGCCAGCAGCGGTTCGTCAATCTGTGGGACGACATGGCCCGCGGAGCGCTGGGCGCCCTGGTCCTGGTGGACCCGGAGCGGCTGGCCGACAGTTTCGAGGTCATGGATCTGGTCGAGAGCTACGGGCTCGACTTCGCCGTGGCCATCAACCAGTTCGACGGCAGCACGGTACACACTCCGGACGCGGTCCGGGAGGCGCTCGACCTGCTGCCCGACACCCCGGTCGTCACCATCGACGCGCGCGACAAAGCGTCGTCCGTCAACGCCCTGATCACCATGGTCCGCTATCTGCAGAAGCGCGCCGCCCTGGAGCACGCATGACAACCCCTCTCGTACCCCCGCCCGGCTGCCCCGCTCACGGCAGTGGGCAGCGCATACCCCTGGACACACCGGAGTTCGCTGCGAACCCGCACGCGTACTACCGCTACATGCACCAGCTCGGCCCGACGGCGCCGGTCACCATCGCGCCCGGCGTGGAGGCGACCCTGGTGACCGACTACAGCGCCGCTCTCGAGCTGTTGCAGGACCCGACCACCTTCCGCAAGGACTCACGCCGCTGGCGTGCGCTGAACGAGGGCCTCATCCGCCCCGACAGCCCGGTCCTGCCGTTGCTGGCCTACCGGCCGAACTGCATGTTCACCGACGGCGCCGCCCACGTGCGGCTGCGGCAGGCCATCACCGAGAGCTTCGCCCGTGTCAGCAACGGCCGGCTGAGCCGCATCGTCAACCAGGCCGCCCAGTTCCTCATCAACCAGTTCAGCGCCCGCGGCTCGGCCGACCTGCTCAGGGACTACGCGCAGCAACTCCCCCTGTACGTCTTCAACGAGCTCTTCGGATGCCCGGCGGAGATCGGCGACCGGGTCCTGTTCGGCATCTCCGGCATGTTCGACGGGGTCAACGCCGAGCAGGCCAGCCAGGTCCTGTTGCAGGCGGTCAGCGAGCTGGTGGCGCTCAAGCGCGCCCAGCCCGGGGAGGACATCACGTCCTACCTGATGCAGCACTCGGCGCAGTTGACCGACGAGGAGTTGGCGCACACGCTGGTGCTGCTCCTCGGGGCGGGCGGCGAGCCGGAGGGCAACCTCATCGGCAACGCCTTCTACACGATGCTGACCAACGAGACGTATACGCGCAACGGGCAGTTCGACAAGGCCCTGGACGACACCCTGTGGCGCAACGCGCCCATGTCCAACTACGCGCCGCACTACCCGGTCGCCGACACGGACGTGGCCGGCGACAAGGTCCGCGCCGGCGAGCTGGTCCTGGTGAGCTTCGGTGCCGCCAACACGGCGCTCGCGGACCAGGGAGCCGACACGCGGGGTCACCTCGCCTGGAGCTCGGGCCCGCACGCCTGCCCGTCCAAGGAACCGGCCAGGCTCATCGCGCTGACCGGCCTGGAGGCGCTGTTCAACGCGCTGCCGGACGTTGAACTCGCGGTCCCCGCGGACAGCCTCGCCTGGCGGCCAGGCCCCTTCAACCGGGCCCTGGCCAGCCTGCCCGTCCGCTTCGGTGCGGTCACCCCGCGCCCCGCGGCGCAGCCCGAGCCGGCGTCCGCGCCCCCTCGCGACCAGGCGCACGCTCCCGTCGCACCCGCGCCCGCGACACCGCAGGCCGGCGGCAAGGCGGGACGCTGGAGCAGCTTCCGGAAGTGGCTGACGGGCCAGTAGTCGCCACACCCCCTGTGACGCAGGCGACACAGGCAGTTGTTGTAGCCTGCATGAAAGATCAACTACGAGGGTAGGACAGCGCGGAGTGTCTGGAGTGACACGAGATGAAGGAGAGGCAGTGAACCTCGCAACCTCCGCGCCCCGTTCCGCAGGTAACCGGCCGGGTCAACGACGCACCACCTCCAGCAGGAAGGACCCGTGCGGGGGCGGTGACCCCGACAAGGCGCGGGGCCGAATACCCGTCGTATGTGGCGGATCGGCCTTTGTCTCTCCCCTGGTTGGCGGAGCACGTCGCCGTACTTCCGCTGCCAGCAGACGCTTCTCGCGCCATGACGTGCGAGGGACGCGATGACACCCCTGCCGGAGGCCGGCATACCGGCGGCCGAGCCCGGTGGAACAACCCTCGGCGATCACACGCTCGGTCAACTGCGGCGCCTGGGCGCCATGGTGGGGCTGAGCGAGGCGGACACCACGTTGTACGGACAGGTCCTGCTCGACTCCCTCGCGGGTGCCGCCCGGCGGCCGTTGTCGCTGCCCCCGGCGTCGCCCAGCTTCCTCTCCGACGACCACACCCCCGTCGAGTTCTCCCTCGCGAGCACGTCGGACGCCGCCCCGGCGCTGCGGGTGCTCGTGGAGCCCGGGTGGGCCCATGAGGACATGAGCGACAGCGGCCGCGCGGGGCTCGACGCCATCCGCGCGATGGCCGCCCGCTGGAACTTCTCCACCGACCAACTCGACGCCCTGGAAGACTTGTTCTTCCCCACCGCGGCCGAGGGACCACTTTCACTGTGGTACGCGCTCGACCTGCGTGCGGGAGGGGTCCCCGGCGTCAAGGTCTATCTGAACCCCTCCGCCGCCGGACCCGAGCACGCCGCACGCACCGTGCGGGAGGCGCTGCGCCGACTCGGCTACGGCAAGGCCTTCGCCCACCTTCCCCCCGCGGCGGGTTATCCGTTCCTCGCACTGGATCTGGGCGCCTGGAAGTCACCTCGCGTCAAGGTCTATGTGAAGCACTCGCGTATGTCGGCCGACGACGCCTGCGCGCTCAGCCGTCCCTCCGGGGCCGCGGCGGCAGACATCCGCTGCTTCTTCCACGCGGCCGCCGGCTCCCTTCCACCGTCCGGGCAGGACGGGGACGGAACGCCGCGGCTTCTGCGGCGGTCTGCGCTCACCTGCCACTCCTTCACCGAAGGCGACAGCGACCCGAGCGGCTTCACGCTCCACATCCCCGTCCGTGACTACGTGCGCGACGACGAGGAGGCCCTCGCCCGGGCCGCCGCTCTGCTGACCCGGTTCGGCATGGACCCCGAGGTCCTGAGCCGGAGCCTGCGCGCTCTCACGCGGCGACAGCTCGCCGATGGTGTGGGGCTGATCGCCTACCTCGCTCTCGTGTACGAGCGCAACCGGCAGCCCCGCATCACCGCCTATCTCTCCTCCGAGGCCTACCTGATCCGGCCGCCGCAGGAGCAGTACGCGCACCTCGGCCTTCTGCCCGCACAACGACCCCAGAGCGCTCTGAACCCCGGGCGCGAGGCCGCCGGTCACGCCAGTCCACACACCGCACAAAAGGAAGTCACGTGGAGCCATACCGCATCAAAGTTGTAGAGCCGATCGCGTTCACCACCCGGGCGGAGCGCGAGGCCGCGCTGAAGCGGGTCGCCTACAACCCCTTCGATCTGCGTGCCGACGAAGTCACCATCGACCTGCTGAGCGACTCGGGGACCGGCGCCATCTCCGCGGACCAGCTCGCCGCGGGCATGCAGGGCGACGAGTCCTACGCCGGCAGCCGCAGCTACTACCGGTGGCACGAGGTCGTCTCCGAGCTCACCGGCTACCCCCACATCCTGCCGGCACACCAGGGCCGTGCCGCCGAGCGCATCCTGTTCTCCTCGCTGCTCAGGCCCGGCACGAGCGTGCTGTCCAACACCCACTTCGACACCACCCGCGCCAACGTCGAACTGACCGGCTGCCAGGCCTACGACCTGCCCTGTGCCGAGGCGAAGGACCTCGACAGCGACTACCCGTTCAAGGGCAACATCGACCTGTTCGCCCTCGAACAGGCGCTGGAGAACGCGCATCAGGCGCCCGTGGCGGCCGTGCTGATGACCATCACCAACAATGGTGGCGGCGGCCAGCCGGTCAGCATGGAGAACCTGCACCGGACCGCCGAACTGTGCCGCCGCCACGATGTACCCCTGATCCTGGATGCCGCGCGTTTCGCGGAGAACGCCTGGCTGGTGACGCAACGCGAACCCGGTTACGCCCACCGCACCCCCCGCCAGGTCGCCGAGGAAGCCTTCCGCCTCGCGGACGGCTGCGTCATGAGCGCGAAGAAGGACGGCATCGTCCACATCGGCGGCTTCATCGGTCTGAAGAACCCCGACCTCGCCGAGAGGTGCGCGGGCCTGCTCATCGCCACCGAGGGGTTCACCACCTACGGCGGCCTGGCCGGCCGTGACCTCGACATGATGGCCCGCGGACTCGTGGAGGTCACCGAACCGGCCTACCTCGCCGAACGCGCCGACATAGCCGGCCACCTCGCCGCGCGCATCCGCGAGGCCGGGGTCGACATCGTGGAGCCGGCAGGTCTGCACGCCCTCTACGTCAACGCCGGGCGGCTTCTGCCCCACATCCCCCCGCATCAGTACCCGGGGACCGCGCTGGTCTGTGAGCTGTATCTGCGCGGAGGCATCCGCTCCGCGGAGCTGGGCAGCCTGTACCTCGGGGAAGAGGACGAACAAGGCAACCCGGTCAAGACCGCACCGTATGAACTCGTGCGGCTCGCGCTTCCCCGACGGGTCTACACCCGCAGCCACTACGACCATGTCGCCGCCACCCTGGCCGACATAGCCAAGAACCCCGAATCGGTGCGCGGCTACCGCATCGTGGGCCAGTCGCCGATCCTGCGCCACTTCAGCATCAGGCTGGAGCCCGTGCAGTCCGCCGGCTGATCACTGCTCGACGCGCCGGGCAAGAGCGAGGCCAGCGGCGCCGGTTCTCTCCTCTCCAGGGAGGTCGGCGCCGTCCTCGCCGCTGCGGCCGGGTGACGGGCGGCCGGAGTGGCCCAGCCGTCCTTCCGCGGCCGGAGCCGCTCCTCAGCTCTTCCGCATCCTGATCAGCCGCCCCTCGGCGGTGCCGATGACCAGGTCACCGTCCGGGCCCGCGCTCAGGCAGGTCGGTGTATAGACGTGCCCGCCGAGGGTCAGTGGTTCGCGCCGGACCACCGTGCCCGCTACGGCCCGCAGTGTGAGCAGCTCGCGGGCCCCGGTCACGGCGTGGACGAGACCGCCGTGCACATCGAGCCCGGTGATCCGAGCGTCGAAGCGGTGCGCCCAGACCGCGGCGCCGTCCGGGTAGGAGCGGCGTACGAGATACGTGTCGTCGCTCGTCGTACACGTGTGGACCAGTCCCGGCCCGGCGTCGTCGTCGACGTACACGGCCGGTCCGCCGTCCAGGCGACGGCCCAAGGAGTCGTCCCAGGCGAACTGGAACAACCGCTCGATGCCGTCGGGGCCGGCCCGCACGACCCACTTCTCCAGCGCTTCGGGCCGCACATCGGTGTCGCCGACGCCGTAGAGGAAGAGCAGATGGGGCGAGCGCCCGACCGGGAAGTCGTAGCCACTGCTGCTCTCCCCCAGCGCCAGGGTGGCCAGTTGCCGCCCGGTCGGCGTGAGCACGACGCTCTCGTACGGGGGCCATCGTGCGCCGGGGAACAGTTCCCTGGAGTCCCGGGCCACCCAGGCGCCGTCCGTACGTGCTGCGATGGCCACGGGGAAGCCGAGCCGGAGTTCGGTCAGTTGAGCACCGTCGGCGAGAGCGAACCGGCACAGTCGGGTGCGCCGGTTGTCACTGGTGCCGACGAGGACCGTGATCCAGACGCTCTCCCCGTCGGGGGTCACGTACCAGCGACAGCCGCTGCGCTCGAAGGTGTCCTCCGGTTCCGGCACGGACCACTGCAGGGTGCCGTCCGGGGACCAGCACTCCAGGAGGGGGCCGCCGCTCCGTGCCGCGGCGAGCACACGGCCGTCCCGCAGAGTCTCCACCAGGGCCGTCCCGGTCCGCCGGGTCCAGACGAGGCCCCGCTCGGCGGCCGTGGCGGCGAGAAACTCGTGGGGCCGGCGGATGTGCGGTCCGTCGGCAGTGGGCCAGTCGTTCTCCACGGGCACCTGCGGCCAGGAGACGAGCGCCGCCAGCCGGTCCGCCGTGACGGCGTTCCAGTCGTCGCACTCGGCGACGGCTCGCGTGTACGTCTCCCGGCCCTCGTCCTCGTCATCGATCAGCGGCCGTGCGAACGTCACCTCCAGGCGGCTCGCGTCCCGCCAGCGCAGATCACCGATGCTTCCTCCGGCGACGACCACGTCGGTGCGGCGCCGAACCTCCGGCTCGTACAGATGGAGCCCGCCCCGGCGGTCGAACCCGTCGTCGGAATCCTCCGTGCCGACGGCGAGCACGGGCAGGACCGGATGGAAGGCGAGCGCCTCGACGCCGCACTCCAGCACGAGCTGGTCCCACAGAGCGAGATCACTCGACCGGTAGACGGCGATCCGGCCCCGTTCGCCCCGGCCTCCCGGCGTGCAACTCACGGCGATCCAGCGGCCGTCCGCACTCACGTCGGTGGTGAACGGATGGCCGATCTCGGGGAACGGGTCGTCGGGTACCAGGCGCATCACAGGAGCCTATCGGCGCCCCCGCGGGTGTCCGTGGGCGCCCGGGGTCACGCGCTGCGCAGGCAGGAGCAGGTGGCCGAAGCAGCAGATCCCGGAGCACGAGTACGCGATCTGCTCCCCGTGCACAAACTGGAGAGTCACGGCGCACGTATTGGTGCGCCTGGGTCACGGATCGCGGCCTACGCTCGTCGACGAGTGGTCCTCGGTCTGCATCTGCGGGTCGGAGATCCGACGTGGGGCACTCACCGGGAAGGCCCCGCCCACCTGGGCGGGAGCCGCGTCCTGCCGGGGGCATGGAGAACACGCAAGTCGCAGTTGACCACGAGAGCCGCAGGGCTCCTGCCAAGGGGGAACAGAAGACATGCGCATGAACAAGAAGATCGCGGCCACTGTCTCGGCACTGGCCATGAGCACGGGGCTACTGGCCATGTCCGGAGCTGCCACCACCGCCGGCGCCGCGGACGGCTGCAGCACCGGCGTGGTCACCGGGACCGCTCGTTCGGCGGGGGGAGCCAAGGGACAGCTCTTCGAGCTGAGGTACAACGGCTCCGGGAACAACACCTGTGCCTGGGGGCGGGTCACCAACGGCTCTGTCGGCATGCACGTCTGGGTGGACCGCAGCCACGACGGCGGCCGGACCTGGGAGCCGCAGTTGGGCTGGCGGAGGGTCGACTCGGGAACCAGCGTCCACACTGAGGCGTGGAGGGACGCCAACGGCTCCTTGATGCGAGCCTGCGGCGACTCCGGCGACGGCACGGCTATCACCTGCACCGGGTGGTACTAGGTGTATTGCCCTGTGAGGTTGGGGACGCGGCTGGCGGGTGGTTTGCCTGCGAGTGCGGTGTGTCCGCGGTGGTGATTGTAGGTGTGGAGC
>NZ_JBVIFR010000050.1:0-10879 GCF_055571235.1 Streptomyces sp. NPDC030991 | reverse complement strand
TACCCGGACCGGCCGCCCGCACCCTGGAACAACTACACGCCCGAGCGACTCCCATCGAAGATCGACCCTGACAGCTATTCAATTACAGGCCCCCGCGGTGCCGGAGTACTGCCGCTGCACCCCGGCCGAGCGGGTGCCCTTCTTCAGAAAGCCGGTGTCATCGACGACCAGGACAGCATCGCGGTCACCGAGGTTTTCAACGACGTAGTCACGCACGTCGTCCAGCACCTGGTCAGCGTCCCAGTCGATCCGGTTCAGCAGCCGATGGATGCGATCGGGCCCTGTGTGCCCGGCTTCTTCTGCCAGCGTCCAGCCGTTCTTCCGCTCCAGCGGGGCTATCAGCCCTCGCATGTAGGCCAGCGCGGACTGTCGCGGTTCCTCCCGGCTGAACCTGTGCACGAACCGCTCGTGCACCGCCCCGAGTTCACCGGCCCACACTCTGGCATCAGCAAGGTCCCCACCCATAACCGGACCAACGACCGAGCTGGCCAACAGTCACGGCAAACACCGTTGCAGTACTAGAACGGCCGTACAAGCGCCGCAGTTGCCCCACGCTTCACGTGTCCCCGTGATGTCGATGAGCACAACCATTCCAGTCACACCGCAAGAACCATCGAGCGGCCCCACCGGCCGGCATCGCAGCAGCGCCGTGACCAGGTTTAGCTCTGCTCAAGTCAGCCTTAGTGATCAGGCGTTGTTCACGGCTGCGGAAGCTGCCAGCGTGTTGCTTCCCCGATTTCCCAGCTCTTGGAGTTCCTCCATGCCCGTATGCGAACACGTAGGTTTTCCGAGCGAGGCGGGCAAGCTCGCGGGCCGTCTCTTCCTTCCCAACGGCGACAGGACGGCCCCCGTGGCGGGCATACTGGTTGCGGGGACCTGGACCTCGGTCAAGGAGCAGATGGCCGACCGCTACGCCGCGGAACTGGCCCGGCGTGGCTTCGCGGCCCTGTCCTTCGACTTCACCGGGTACGGCGAGTCGGACGGTGTGCCACGGGACTACGAGTCCGCGGCGCTGAAGATCCGCGATCTACGTGCGGCAGCCGATTTCCTGAGCACTCATCCGGCAGTCAGTGGTGGGGAACTCGGCGTACTGGGAGTGTGCGCCGGGGCCATGTACGCGAGTGCCTTCGCCGCAGAGGATTCCCGGGCACGCTCGCTGGCACTGGTGGCGCCGTGGTTGCACGATCGCCGTATCTGTGAGGAGAACTACGGCGGCCCGGCCGGCATCGAGGCCAAGAAGTCCGCGGCGGCCGCGGCCCGGCACCGGTACGAGGAGACTGGGGAGGTCACGTATGTCCCGGTCGTCAGCGACACCGACCCCGAGGCCGCCATGCCCTTCGCCATCGACTTCTACATGAACCCCGAACGCGGCGGGATTGAGCAGTGGCCCAACCGCTACGCCGTCATGGCCTGGACCGAGTGGCTCGACTTCGATGCCATCGCCGTCGCCCCCCGGGTGACGGCGCCGACACTGCTGGTGCACAGCGAGGACGCCGCGATCCCCGAGGGCGCCCGCCGCTTCCACGCCGCCCTCGCGGTTCCCGGCGAGTTCCTGTGGACCGAGGGGGTCCAGTTCGACTTCTACGACCAGCCACGCCAGGTCGCCCTCGCCGCCGACGCGGCCGCCGAGCACTTCGCCCGCACCCTGTGAACACCCCGGCCTCTGCCACCGCTGCCTTCAGGAGGTCACCTGTCATGTCCGAGCCCGTCACCACAACTGCGTCCAAGTACGCGGTCGCCGAGACCTGCACCCGAATGGTCGTGTACGCCGATCGGCGTGAATGGCGGTTGCTGCGCGCGCTGTTCGCCGACAATGTTCTGCTCGACTACACCAGCCTGGCCGGGGGAGAACCGGTCCGGCTCGCGCCGCAGGAGATCGTTGACGCCTGGACCGGCACACTCGGCGGTTACGACGCCACTCAGCATCTCGTCGCCAACCATCTCGTCGACATCGGCGGCGACCGCGCCGTATGTACGGCCTCCTTCCAGGCCTCTCACCGTCTGGCCACCGCGTACGGCGCCTCATTATGGACGCTGGGTGGCGATTACCGATGGGAGCTGGCCAGAACCGGTGACCGCTGGCTGATCGACACGGTGGTGATGACCGCGACCTGGGGTGACGGGAACCAGGCTCTGCCCTCGCAGGCTGCCGGCTGATGCTGTCCCAGGTCACGACGTCCACCGGGCCGCCGCACACCTCAGACCGCGGCGGATCCACAGCCGTGCTCGGCGCCGCCTTGCTGGGCTTCTTCCTCATTTCGCTGGACGCGCTGATCGTCACGGTCGCACTGCCCGACATCGGCCGCACTCTCGACGTCGGCATGTCGGGGCTGCAGTGGGTGGTGGACGGATACACGCTGATGTTCGCGGCCTTGATGCTTTCCGCGGGCGCGCTGTCGGACCGGATCGGCGCCAAGCGGGCGTTCGCCGGCGGTCTGGTGCTCTTCTTACTGACCTCGGCCGGCTGCGGGGTCGCGCCCGGGCTCGAGGTGCTGGTCGTGGCCCGGCTGCTGCAGGGCGCGGCGGCCGCGGTGATGATGCCGGCCTCCTTGGCCCTGGTGCGGCAGGGATTTCCCGACCAGGCCGCGCGAGCGCGGGCCATCGCGCTCTGGACGGTGGGCGGCGCGGTCGCGGTGGCCGCCGGACCGGTGGCCGGCGGAGCGCTTACCGCCTCGGCCGGCTGGCGGTGGATCTTCTTCGTCAACCTCCCGGCCGCTGTGCTGGCCCTGGCTCTGCTCACCCGGATTCCGGCGTCGTCGCGTCTGCCGACCCGGCTCGACGGCGTCGGCCAGGTGACGGCGGCGCTGACGATGGGCGGGCTGACGTACGGCGTGATCGAGGGCGGCGCCGAGGGCTTCGGGCGCCCGGCAGTGGTGCTGTCGCTGGTCGTGGCCGTGGTCGCGGCGGCCGGTTTCCTCGCCGCGCAGGCCAGGGGGTCGCATCCGATGCTGCCGCTCCCACTGTTCAGGACTCGGGTGATGGCGGTGTCCCTGGCCGTGGGCTTCATGCTCAATGCCGCCTACTACGGCGGAGTGTTCAACTTCAGCCTGTACCTTCAGCAAGAACGCGGGCAGTCGGCGCTCCACGCGGGGCTGATGTTCATTCCGATGACCGCACTGGTCGCCGTGGTGAACCTGGCTTCGGCACGGGTGGCCGCCCGGTACGGCCCCCGGGTGCCGATGGCGGTCGGCCAACTCGTGGGGATGAGCGGTCTGCTGGCACTTTTCACCGTCGGTGGCCATACGAATGTGTGGGCGGTGGCGGCGCTGATGGTGCCGGTCGGCCTTGGTGGCGCGCTCGCGGTGCCGGCGCTGACCGCGATGCTGCTTGACGCGGTGCCCGCTGACCGGGCGGGCACTGCCGGGGCGGTGCTCAATACCGCCCGTCAGGCCGGCGGCGCAATCGCGGTCGCTGTCTTTGGAGCCCTGCTGACCGGAGCGGGATCATTCCCTGTCGGAATGCGCTGGAGCGTGCTCATCGCGGCAACCGGTCTGCTCGCGACCGCCGGTGCGACGCTGACACTGCCGGCGGCCAGGCGAACCAGCCGGACCGCAAGAACGTAACAGCCACCTCAGACCGGTGGCCGGGCGCAAGTGAGGATGGTGCGTATGGCGGCCTGCAGCCCGGCCGACTGTCCTTCGTTGCGCCACATCAGCGCGTACTCGACGGGGTCGGCGTCATCGAACGGCACGTAGGTGATGTCGGGCCGGGCGTGGTAGGTCCCGGCCTTGGCCGCCGCCACCGTGGCTCCCTTGCCGGCGCCCACGAGCGACAACACCCCCTCCCAGCCGTGTGCCGTCGGCCCCTGCTCGATGCGTCGCCCACTGGGTGTCTGGGATGGGTAGAACTCCTGTCGCCATGCCTTTGACACCGCCGCCGCCGTGACCAGGGGCAGCACAGAGAGATCTTCCAACGACACCGTCTCTCGCTTCGCCAGAGGATGGGCGGTGGACACCACCAGTGCACGGCGCTCGGAGAGCAGTACCGGGCCCACGACAACGTCGGGCTCTTCAACGGGCGGCTCGGCGATCAACAGATCCACCTGTTTCGTCCGCAGCGCCGCAATGGCGGCGCTATAGGTTGCGTTCGACAACTCGACCGCGCAGCGCGGATAGCGGGTGGAGAAGATGTCCCCGGCGCGCACGAGGAACTCTCCGGTCCACGGCGTGGTGAAGCCGATCCGCAGCACGCCGCGGACCTGCGCGCAGACCTCCCTGGCGTTGGCGACGGCTCGCTGGATCTGCTGGTGTGCGGGCAGTAGGTCGTCACGGAGTTGACAGCCGACTGCGGTGAGGGCGACGCGGCGGCTGCTGCGCTCGAACAACGCGCCACCGATTCGACGCTCAAGCTCCTTGATCGTCTGACTGATCCGGCCGGGAGAAACCTGCAGCCGCTCTGCGGTCCGTGCGAAGTGCAGCTCATCGGCCAGCGTGAGGAAGGCCTCGATCTCATACCGCTCCACCACGCCACCACCCTTGACCACGAAAGCACTCACATTTCCGCGGTGTGCTCGTTGCTGTGTGCTTCATTTGCTTGTGTACCCACACTTTACTTAGAGTGCGGACGCCAGTCCGGGAAAGGCCAGGTAGCGCCTGGTTTCCGCTCGTAGCGGTGGTTGAGTCGGCGGTAGCCGGTCGGCCACGACATTGTGCGTTCGATGACCCACCTTCGGCGGCCGAGCCGCTCGCTGGAGTCGATGCCCTTGCGGGCGATACGGACACCGATGCGCTTACCCCGTAACCATCGCCGCAGGTGAGGGACGTCGTACGCCTTGTCTGCATGAAGGCGTACGGGTTTGGAGTCGGCCGCGTGGAGTTCGTGTCCTGTGGAAGTGGGCCAGCATCGGCTTCAGGGCGAGGCTGTCGTGGGTGTTGGCCGCCGAGAGCGCGACGCGTAGGGGCAGTCCGTTCGTATCCGACAGGACGTGCATCTTGGAACGTGGCTTGCCCCGGTCCACGCGGCTCGGACCTGCAAGTTCGCCCCCGAGGCTGCTATATGGCGTCAAGCCGCTCGAACGAGATCCTTGGTCCGTTCCAGAGTCTCGGCCGGAGCGTTCGACGATCTTGAAGAGTTGGCGGTAGATCGCTCGCTTGAGGCAGCGTTGCGCGTCGAGGGAGGCATTTCCCTCGGAGACTCTGCGGGCGACGTACGTCTTGGTGATCGGGTCGAGCCGCATCCGGATCAGCGAGATGGTGTGCAGGGCTCGGTTGAGCTGCCGGTCGCCGTTGCGGTTGAGCCGGTGCCGGTTGGTCAGCCCGCAGGAGGCGGGAATCGGTGAGACGCCGGCGAAGGATGCGAAGGCGGCCTCGGACCGGAAGCGGCCGGGATGGGACCGGCTGACCAGGATCTGGGTCGCGGTGATCGGCCCGACGTCGAGCAGGTCCAGGAACTCAGGTGCCACCTCGCGGACCAGGGCGAGCATCTCGTCCTCGAGTTCCTTGGCCTCGGCCTGCAGGGCCTGGATCCGCTGGGCGGTGGATCACAGAGCCCATGCGGTCATGCGGTGCTCGATGTCCTGAGTCGGTCGGCCCCGGAGTTGGGCACAACGGGCCATCTGGGCGGGGCGCTTGAGCTTCCGCAGCTCGGCCCGGAACTCGTCCGGTGCGGGCACGATCAGCGACTTGAGCTGGTTGATCGCGGCGGTGGAGGCGAGAACGGCGCCGTGTCGGGTGGCGAGCAGTACACGCAGGGCTTCGCGCTCGCCGCGGAGCCGGGGCTGGATCAGGTGCTCACTGGCCAGGGCTTCCTTGGCTGCGCGGATCGCGTCGATCGTGTCGGTCTTGCGGCCGCCGCGATGCCGGCACGCTGAAGCCGCAGCGGAGGCCGGGAAGGGTGTCAGCTGGGGAGGATGAGTGAGCGACGCGGGCGGGATCGATGTCTACCTCGGTCTGGACGTCGGCAAGGGTCAGGATCACGGGACCGCCCTGACTCCGGCGGGCAAGAAGGCGTTCGACAAGACGCTGCCCAACAGTGGACCGCGGCTGTGTGAGCTGTTCGAAAAACTCCAGTCCAGGCACGGAACGGTACTGGTCGTGGTGGACCAGCCAGCCTCGATCGGGGCTCTGTCACTGGCCGTCGCGCGGGATGCCGGCTGTCGTGTCGCCTGTCTGCCGGGACTGACGATACGGCGGATCGCCGACCTCTACCCCGGTGAGCCCAAGACCGACGCCAGGGAAGCTGTGGTCATCGCCGATGCCGCCCGCACCATGCCGCACACTCTGCGGGACCTGGCGCCGGACGACGAGACCGTCGCCGAGCTGAACATGATCGTAGGCTTCGACGATGACCCGGCCGGTGAGGTCACCCGCACCAAGAACCGTCTGCGCGGGCCGCTGACCCAGATCCATCCCTCGCTCGAGCGGGTCCTGGGTTCCCGGCTGGATCACCCGGCCGTCCTATTCCTGCTCGAACGCCACGGATCTCACACACAGTTGCGGAAAGTCGGCGGACGACAGCTGATATCCATGCTGAGGCCCAAGGCACCGCACATGGCAGAACGGCTCGTCGCAGACATCTTTAACGCGCTCGATGAACAGACCGTCGTCGTGCCCGGCACCGACGCTGCGGCGCTGATCGTGCCCAGCTTGACCGCCTCGCTGACCGTCGTGCTCGACCAGCGCCGACTCCTCGCCGCCAGAATCGGACAGCTGCTGGAGGCACACCCTCTTTCTCATGTCCTGACCTCGATGCCCGGCATCGGGTTCAGGACCGCAGCCCGCATCCTGATCGATATCGGTGACGGCAGCGGCTTCGCCACCGCGGGCCACCTCGCCGCCTACGCCGGCCTGGCACCCGCCACCCGCCGGTCCGGCTCCTCGATCCGCGGCGAGCACTTGGCCCGGCGAGGCAACAAACAGCTCAAGCGAGCTTTCTACCTCGCTGCCTTCGCCTCGCTGTCCCAGCCCGACTCCGGGCCTACTACGACAGGAAACGAAGCGAGTCGACCAGGTCCTGCTCGTTCAGGAGCTGGAGAATCTTCTGATGCAGTCGGCCCCAGGCCCCGGCGCGCGACCAGATGCGAAGTGGCGGTGCACGGCCGACTTCGACGCTCCGAAGCACGGCGGCAACGCGCCCGCCATGCACAGCCGCTGACCAGGACGTAGATGATCGCCGCGAACACCGCCTCATCAGCGATGTTCGCGACCCCGCCACCCTGCGGACGCACCCGTACGAACTACCAGCACAAAATCAGTGACAGTCTCCGGTTGTCCAGAGAAAGCGCAGGTCAGGACCGGGTACGTGTTCCGGCAGGCGCACCAGTGGCCCCGACGACCCCTCGTGCGCCCCCAACGGCCATCGGAGGAGCCAGAGAGGGAGAGGCTTCCGGGCAGGTCGTGGCCTCGAGCGGCGTCCGAGTCAGTTCAGGCTCGGGTGGCCTTGCGTCGGCGGGCGAGAGTGAACAGCACGGTGCCTACAGCCAGGATGGCGCCCGCAGCAGCCGCGTACCAGGGGAGGGTGCCTGCACCGGTGTCGGCCATCGGGCCGTGGGCGGTACCGCCCGACGACGTAGTGGCGGAGCCCCCGTGGTCAGGGGACGAGGAAGAGCTGTCGTTGTCGGGTGTGGTCGTGGAGGCGTCCGATGGTGCGCCCGTGCCTGCTGTCTCACCGGTCCCGGGGATGGAGCCGTCGCCCAGCTTGCCGTCGACGGTCACGAAGATGCGTGCGGCGTCGTTGTCGGGGTGGCTGTCGCCTGCGTCCACGGCCTCGATCGATCCTGGGGTGAGGGCTTCGGGCTCGTCGATGCGCAGCTCGAAGACGAACGGCGTCACCTGGCCGGCGTTGAAGTAGAAGTCGTCGAGGTCCTGGTAGCACGTGTAGCGCTTGGTGTCGGAGCTGCCGGTGGAGGAGGCCGCACGGCAGCGGTCCGGGACCTTCAACGCCGTCGTCCCGGCTGGGAGAGTCACTGAGGCGCGAGTTGAAGCATCGGCTCCCGGTTCCGCACCCCAGTTCTTGAAGGTGGCCGGTCCGTTGTTGCGCAGGCCCAGGTCAGCCTTCACCACCTGTCCGGGCTTGCCGTCGACGGCGGCTCCCACCGCCTCCACGTCCCGGGAGGTGTCCGCGACGGCGGCGCCGTACACCTCGCGGCTCAGCGGCAGCGCGGCTTCCTGGGCGCGTTTCGACAGTTTCAGCTCGCGTCCGGTGCCCTGGTGCGGGGAGCGGAGGGAGGTGCCGGTCGCCTTCTTCTCGGTGATTGCCCCTCGCCACTCTTCGGACGAGGCCGCGGCGCCGACCTTGATGGCGGACACGTCCAGGTCATAGGCGGCGTTGGGTTCGACGGTCCCCTGGATGTGGCACACCATGCCCGTGTCCTCGGCGAGGTACTGGGTGCCGTACCTGCAGTTGCTGAATTCCTCGACGAACGACAGACCTTGGGTGAGGTGGAGCGTGACGTAGACGTCGTTCACGGTACGGGTACTGAAATTCCTGAAGCCCACTACGGGTTGCACCGTTGAGCCGGGCTTCGATCGGGGGGCGGAGCCGTGGTCGGGCCCGGTCCGGTCGGCGAACAGGCCCAGGTCCGCGACGGATGCTCTGAACGACTTCTTCCCGAGAAGGACGCCACCTGCCTCGACCGACACCCGGACCTCACCGGCGAAGCCGGGCCGGGCATTTGGGAGCGCGGTGAACTGCGGCTCAGCCGCGCTGAACTTGGCCCCCGGTGCGATCGGCTTGCCCTCGTTCACTTGCCCCGGCTCGCAGACGATGACCAGATCGGCCTTCTTCGTGCAGGGCTGGTTCTCCATCGTCATCTGACCTTTGAGCGCCGATGCGTCGATGGTCACGGAGACGTTCTTCAACTCCCGGGCGCCGGTGTTGCGGCCCTGGACGTACAACCCGTGAGAGGGAGAAGTGAAGGGCTCGGCCACAACCCCCTCCGTGGAGCCGGGAGAGGACAACTCCACTGACGCGTCACCGTCGGCGGCCCCGGCGGGTGAGGCCACGCCCAATGCCAGCAACCCCGCCGCGAGGCCGGTGCAGCCGGCTCGTATCGCATAGCTCGTCAGAAATCTTGGGGTGGCGTTTGGCATGGTGCTCCTGGAGGCGAGTCGATGATCAAAGGTCTCCTGACCGGGTACTCCGACCGTCGAGACCGGACAAAGGTTGTATGCATGCAGAGCTTGGCGGGTTCCGGGTCTGACAGACGCCGTGGCTCCGCACCGCCAGCGGTGAGGGAGAAAGATCCGGGGCGAGGGCTCCTGGCGCCTGCACACGCCGGCCGACCTGACTGCGCCTGACCGGCCGGTGTGGATCTGCTGACGCGCCGCGGCGAAGTGGGCTGTGCGGGCATGGGCTTAGATGGGCGACCATGACCGACAACACGCCTTCACATCCCAGCCGCCGTTCCCTGCTTGCGTGGACCGGTACCACCGCGCTGGCCACCGCCACCGTAGCTCTGGGTGCGACATCGGCCTCGGCTGCCACCGTTCCCGCGCCGGGCTCCGCTCTCCTGGTGCCGTCCGCCCGGATCGACCTCAACAGCCCCGCCGAGAAATGGATACGCGAGAAGCCCACCCGCGACGTCACCATCATCCAGGCGCTGGGCTACGACAATGCCAACGGCCACATCTACCTCGCGCAGGTGACGCAGGGAGGCCTGAAACTGACCGGCGAGAGCGCCCCGGTCAGCAGCGCCGACCGCAACCGGCGCGGCGATCTCACGATCACCAAGTGGGACATGGACGGCAACACCCTGGGCTATATGTATCTGCGTGGTTTCGGGCACGGCGGCAACATCGGTGTCGAACCGGTCGGCAGCGGCGCCTATCTGTGGATGGAGGCCGACGGCGTCGAAACCATCGACGTCTCCGGCAAGTCGTCCAGCCGCGGCACCCGCCTGGCCCGCTTCCCGTTCCGTAGCGGCCAGGTCCTCGAGACCACCTCACCGACCCTGGCCAAGTACACGCCGGTGTTCGGCTCCACGCACAACAGTGTGACCATCGACCCGGTCTACGGCCGCCTGGCCATCCGCTACCAGGACACGGACAAGGTCTTCAAGTTCCAGCTCCACGACCTGGACCTGGCCCGCCTCGGGGTCTGGAGCCAGCCGCTCGCGACCGTCAGCCAGCCGTCCCTGACCGCCGTCCCGGGCTGGCCCCTCACCACCTACGGGAGCCCTTTTCTCCAGGGCTACGCCGTCGTGGGCCGTTACCTCTACATGCTGCACGGCAACAGCTACGGCTCGACACAGACGATCGACGGCCAGGATGTGGTGGTCTCCGCGCCGGGCGTCGGCAACACGTTCCTCTCCGCGGTGAACCTGGCCACCGGTGCCTTCGACCCCGCTCCGCCCGCCCCCTTCGACGTGAACGTCAATCCCCTGCACACCACGGCCGCCTACACCCTGACGTTCCGTGAACCCGAAGGCCTGGGCGTCCACGTTCCGGACCCTGCCCGGCCGGACGTCTTCGGCCTCGCCATGGGCTTCGCCTCGGACGAGGCAGGACAGCGCAAGGCGAGCATCTACGGCAAGACCGGTCTCGTGCAACCTGCGTGAGCCGACCGACCGCATGGGCCAGGGGCTGCCGGCGTGTGTGCTCAGCGTGCGGCGGTGCCGAAGGTGGTGCCGGCGGTGGGCAGACCTCCGGTGCCGGGCTGGTAGGTGGTCACCGCGGCCTTGGTGCTGCCGGGGAGGACGTTGTTAATGGGCAGGGCGTGCAGGGCGCCGTAGGCGGCGGGGCTGTAGGACATGCCCGCATCCCAACTCCGGCTCCGTGCACGGGAGTCGGCACGGTCTCAATGGTCTCAGTGTCGTGCGCGCGCAGCGCGCTCGTCCTTCTATCCTTCTGGCGATCTGGTTCATGGTCGACTTCCAGGGATCTGGTGCATTCCCGTGATGAGCGAGCACGCCTCATCTGCGGGCCACCTCGGCGGGCTCTGA
>NZ_JBVIFR010000049.1:0-11578 GCF_055571235.1 Streptomyces sp. NPDC030991 | reverse complement strand
TGGGTCGGCGAGGCTGCCAGGCAGGTACCGATCAGGAGTAGGCAGACCATTGCCAGGAGCGAGCCGGTCCTGGAGAGAGCGGTGTGTCCGGTGCGGACCATGCTGTGATTCCTTCCTGAAATGTGGGACGGTTCGGAGAGGGCGGCAACACGCTCTCCAGGCGCGGATGTTGAGCAGAGCGACCGGCGAACCCCCGATGGCTCGATGACGGGCGGTGGGGCGTAAGGCGCGGTGGGTACACGGGCACATCTTGTGCCCGCGGTTGTACGGATCGGCGGACGGATACCGCGCCCCCGGCGAAGGCCAGCCTCGACAGATCAAGCACGGCCACCGGCGGCACGCGTCCGACGCTGCAACAGGCCTGCCCCTCAGGCGGCTCAGACTGCACCAAAGCGAAGACGTCCACGCCGGCCAGTGAGGCGAGTCCTTGCGGCGTCTCACAGTTCAGCAGTGCCGGAGTGACGCGGGCCATTGACCACACGACGCCGGCTCCCTGTCAGATGTCGGAAGTCACCGAACCAGTGCAGGTGCTCACGAGTTGCCAGTTGACTTTCGTGACGGACAGGGCGGAGATGATCAGTGTCCTGGGCCGTACCGGTGCGCACAGTGTTGATGATGCCTGGGCTGTCGGAGATGTTCTGCCTACCGGCGCAGGTCATCAGCATCGCCGCGGAGGCGACCTGCGCGCCGGACAGCAGCCCGAGCACGGCCGGACAGCCCACCAACAGGCCGACGCAGGCGCGCCGCCCCGCAATCGGCAAGCAGGGTTGGTTCACATATGGCCATGGTCTCTCCCAGGGCGCGGCTGACGCGATTGGTAGACGCGGTACGTCCAGGCTGCACACGTATTCCCCCGCACTGAATAGTCCGAAAGGACCGGCGCGCACACTGCTCCCACCGCTCACACCCGGCACGCTACGGCCACACGGGGTGCGCCTCCCCGGCGGAATCGCCTCACCAGCACGGGGACTCTCCCATCAACGGTGACCCTGCAGCTGAGGACTGGGTTGCCGTCCCGGTTCCGAACATCCCGGTCGACAGGTGGCACACCGCCGAGATGCTCGAAATCCAGGCCGATACGGCGGGATGGCTGTCCACTGCCAGGCGCACGGCCACCCCACCGCTCCCGACCCGTCACAGACCAGGAGAGAACCCATGATGCCCTTACCCCGCTACGTCCTTGCCCCGGCCCACCGCACCGGCGACATCTCCGGCTGGCAGCTGCACCGTGACGGCCGGTTCCTGGACTGCCACGAGCCCTTCGTGGCCCGGAGCTTCGACCGCGACGTTCGCGCCCGGCGCCGGATCAGTGATGGTGCCCATGGCAATCAGTCCTTGAGGCACGGCCGTACGACCCATGGTCACAGGCCGGGACGGGTGCCCGCAGCAGGGTCTGCAAAACATGTGCAAGTCCGCGCGTGATCGGCGGAGTTGACTGAACAGAAGAGACCCCCGACGACCACGCGAACGGCCCCGGGGTATGGCCATCAACCACCAAGGGGTTGACGACATGACCCACGCTAAGGCCCTGCCCAGCGCAGCGGCACTCCACCTCGAGGGGCGGCGAGCATGATCGCAGCGCGCCCTCGCCGGGCCGGGCACCCCGGTTACAACCTGACCCTGCCCCGCGAAGCCGAGACCGCGGCTGGTGCCCGGAGCCTGGTGCGCGTCGCACTGGCTGCCTGGCAGCTGGAGGACCTGACCGAGACGGCCGAGTTGGTGCTGTCCGAACTCGTCTCCAACGCGGTCCGCTACGCGCACGGCACGTCGGTGCGCATCATCATCGACCGGCCCACCGACACGTGCGTCTACCTCGCCCTGGTCGACCGCTCGCCTTACGTGCTGCCCCACCCGCGCGCCCCGATGGCCACGGAAGACGCCGGCCGGGGACTGCTCGTGATCAACGCTCTCGCCGACCAGTACGGCTACGACCTGCTCGGCCCCGAACAAACCCCCTGGGGCAAGCGGGTGTGGGCCCAGCTGGCATCCAAGGCGGACACAGGCTGAAGGTTCCCGCTACGGCGGTTGCGGCAGCGTCCACGGACTCTCAGCAGCACGCAGGAAGCTGGCGTCCTGCACGCAGACGGCTGCCAGCAGGTGATCGGACGTCGTGCGGTAGGTGCTGCTCATGCGCAGATGGAAGTCCGGGTGTGCGGTGCGGGCCGCTTGCTCGTGCCGGTCCGCGAGCAGGAGAGCGGAAGCGGCACGGACCCGGGCGCGCGCTGCCCGTTCACGAAGGCGTTGACCGTGCATTCCCTGAGAGCGGGCGTTGACGGCGTCATGCCCGTGCACGCTACGCCCAGGGCAGGGCAGGTGCACCGGGAGCGGCGGGCCGTCCTGCGGTTGCTTTCTGGCGCAATACGGCGCATCCGCAGGGCCGTTGAGGGTGGGGGGAGTAGCGTCGAGAACGCAGGACGGCCGCCGCCACTCATGGGTGGCGGCGGCCGTCAGCGCGCAAGGAGGGAGCGTTTTTCTTCGCCTCCTTGCGCGGGGCGTGCTGCGGGCGCCTCCGCTGCGCTCCGTCGCCCTTGCCGGTCGCTGCTCCGCTCCGCCGGGTGTCCCGGCTTCGCTGGGGCAGCAGGTCGGCAGTGGAGTGGGCTGGCGAGCGTTGCACCTTCCTTCCGGCCGAGACGACCGTCTCCCTGCCGCCCGGCTGACGCCGCGGGCCCTTGCCGGACCACGTGCCGCGCTCCCCACCGGCCACCGATTTGTCTTGTGTCCAAGGCGGCCCCGCAACGCACACCGGTGCCTTGAGGCCCTCAGAGCCGCGCGTGCGTCGCCAGCCGCCGACCGGGGTCGACCGCCGGAACCAGCCGACGAAGAGTCTTCCGGCCCTGGTCGGACTTGCCACATACCGATGCCCACCACCGCTGCCCCACCGCGCGCGCCGGCCGACTACCGGCCAACTGGGGACACCTGCCGTGAGTCACTGCTTATGGTGCACTCGGAGCGCGCGGTGTTCACCCGAGGCGCGTCCAGGCGGGGGGTGTGCGCTGCCCCGTTCGGGCCATGGACGCTGTGGGCGTCGCCCCGTACGTTGCGCACAGGCCGGCCTGCGGGGCCGCACGGAGCGATGCCTCCAACCCGGATTCCTTTGAAGGAGATAGCCCATGCACCGTCGTCTGTCCGTCCTGGCTTCCGCCGGGGCACTCGCCCTGTTCGGCTCGCTCGCCGCCGCGGTCCCCGCCCAGGCTGAGGCCCCGGAGAACCCGACCGTAGTGTGCGAGGACGCAAACAACGAGATCAACGTCAACTTCCAGGGCAACACCGCCGGCACCGCCGCCAGCATCTACCACGGCTGCGTGTCGGTTACCTTCCCGCAGATCGTGTACGGCAAGGTCAAGCCCAGGTCCGGCACCGCCGCCGGCACCCCGTCCGCGGCCACCGTCAACATCCCCGGCTGGACGATCGTCTGGTATGACGCCAACGACGACGAAGTCGCCGAAAGCCTGTTCAACGTCACCTTCACCTACCTCGGCCCCGTACCGCAGGTGATGGTCGGGACCATGGTGGCCACCAACCCCCTCCTGCAGGCCAGCGCCGGCACCGCCTCCCGCGCCTGCCAGACCAGCGACCTGTGTACCTACTACAACACCGCGTTCGTCATAGGGCTCTGATCGGAAACGGGCGAGGCGGCCATACCCTCATGAACGGCCGGACCGTCACACCGCTCCGCCTCCACCGGTCGACATCGGCACGAGCGTGCCACAAGCTCTCCGGGGCGCCTTGCGATCGACATCCTCTGTGTGTTCGCGCGGGTGGGGTACACGCACCCCGCTGCGGGACCATGGCTTCACTCTCGTGTCCGGTCACAGTCGGCTCGACAGCGTGCAAGTGCGGCCCCCCCCGCAGTCGAACCCCCTCCCTTCCACCGAAGGGGCCCGTTGTGAGTAGTCGATTCCCCGCAGTACTTGTGGCACCTCTGTTGACGGTCGCAGGCGTTCTGGCCGTGTCCATTGGCACCGCTCATGCCGACATCTGCGCGACGTCACCTGCGCGGCCGGCACAGAGACCGCGACCTATGACCCGCGGTACCGCAGATTACCGGCCGGGTGGTCGACCTGCTGGATTGCGTGGGGGCCGGCGTCAGCACCCGGACCGGTGTCGTCACCTTCGCCCTGACCTCCCTGACGAACTAGCGGCGCGCCTTGTAGCCGCACCCTTCCTCGAACAGCGGGTGACGGGCCGTGGCGCATGGTGGCCGCCCGGTGTAAGGGATCGGTGTGCGCGAGGTCGATGCGCCAGCCCGTGCTGAACCGTGTGCGGCATCCTTTGTCCCCCTCCCGAAGGCAACCTGGTCGGCGATGGCCTAACGGATCATCGCCTTGACCAGGGCCGCCTTCGGGAGGGAGCCGATGCTGTCGTCGTTTCCGGCCCGGCGGCACCGTTCCCGGTCATCTGTCAGTCCGACGTCCGGGGGTGAACGACAAGGTCAGACAATGTTGACGAGGAAGGGCCCGGCGGTGGAGGTGAGTCCCGTGGGCGTGGTGCAAGCGAGCAGGTCGGTACTGGTGATGACGACCGTGTTGACTATGGTGTGCCCCACGAAGTCCCCCGACGTGACGGGGCCGGTGGCCACCAGCACGGTCGTGCCGTTCGGCCGCAGCGCCAGGCTGCTGGTGAACGTGAAGCGTGAGGGGGACGTCCCCGGGTTGCTCCAGGAGATCGTGCCGGTACCGGCGCTGCTGCCGCCGAGGCAGTTGAGGTCGCCGCCGCCGGTGAAGTGGTAGGTGCCGGCTGTGTGGTTGAGGTCCAAGGACATACAGGGTCCCAGAGTGCCGGTGCTGTCGACATCGACCTGCGGAGCCGGTGACGACAGGGTGAGTCCGGGGCTGTAAGTGGTGTTCTGCACGCCCAGCGGGCAGGACACCAGGTCTACCGCCGCGGTCTCGGAGGACGCGGATGCGGGGATGGCAGATCCCAGGGTGAGAGCGAGGATGCCGCTGGTGAGAGTCGTCAAGGATCGCATGGAAGAGTCCCTCGGTCGCAGTTTGGTGTGTGGGTCGGCGTGCCTCGGCTGGGCGTCGGACATGGTGAGAGCGATGAGTCGGTGGTGCTCGCTGGGAAGGTTGTGCCACATCGAGCGGTCGGGGGAAACGTGCATGACGTGCACCGTGTACGCAGGCTACGGACGGCGCTGGTTGCGGAAGTCGTCGATGACGTCGTCCAGGCGACGACCGACGACCGTGGCGATGACCGAAGCCGGGTTGTTGGCGCCTGCCATCGCTGCACGCTGCTCGTAGTCAGCAGGTCCGACCGCACGAGGCGACATGCGCTGTTGCGGCACAGTGACGCGACCGGAGAACGGAAGGCGTGGGACCGGTCGGTGCTCTGAGCCGACTTGTCGTCCGGTGATGTGCTCGCGTCCTACCGTCCCGCAGTGCTGGTGGCGCGCCCGGGGTCACACGGACGTGATCTCCAGGGTGAATACCCCGTAGACCCCGCCACCTTGAGCCACCACGTACTCGGCCGCGGTGACGGGGCTCTGCGGAGTCGTCTCACCGACGCAGACCAGCGGGGTCATGTCGGCCTGGACAACGGCGGCGATCTTCCGCGCTACGAGGTTGTCGTCCTCCTGGAACACACGGCGGCGTTGTGTGTGGCCCACCATGACGTGGGTGCAGCCGATCTCGGCCAGCAACGAAGGACTGACGCCCCCCGTCGCGGCGCCGCCCCGGAGCCAGACGTCCGGTGCTCCGACGCTCACGCCGCTGCCGTCCAGCCGTTGCCGGGCCGGGATCACCCAAGGAGGGGGCAGGCAGACGAAGAAGGGCAGGGCGGCGAGCTTGTCGGCGAGCGGCAGGATCACGGTGTCCAGCCAGCGGAGCGTATCGGCCAGGCCGAGGTTCATCTTGGTGCTGGTGCAGCTGATGACGGTCGAGAACATGGTCTCCGGCACGTGCGGGTCTCCTCCGGTCGGGCTATGAGCAGAGCGAGTGACATGAGCAGCGAGGCGAACGGCAGGGAGGTCATTCCAGGTTGTTATGTCGTGCACATCACGTCCGGATCGATGTCGCGGGTGCGCTGGATGGACAGGACGAGACGGTCGAAGAAGGCCAGTGCCCCCTGCTCGAGCAGAGTCCCAACGAACTGGGTCGAAGCATCCTGTTCGTGATCCTGGCTGTAGTCGGCGAGATGGACGCCAGGTCCGCCAGTGGCGAGTCGGCAGCGGCAATGGCAGCCGCCACCCGCGCCCCGGCTTCTTTCGCCGTCGCGGCACGCTGGACGACGGCCGACGTATGTCCGGAATCGCTGAACGCGACGACCAGGTCCCCTGAGCCGACGGCGGGGCATGTGATGTCGGTGGCCACGTGGGCAGGCAGCCCGAGGTGCATGAGGCGCATCGCAAAGGCGTCAACTGCAAGTCTGGAACGGCCCACCCCGAGGACGACGACGCAGCGGGCCTCGAACAGCGCATGGACGAGATCCTGGGCCGGATCCTCGGCGGTCCGGGGCAGCAGGGCCTCGATCTCGCGCAGGACGGTGCGCCGGGCAGCAGCGAGGGGACCGTCGAGGCTCACGGCCAGAGGACCCGGCTCAGCGGAAGGGAGGTTCGGGTCCACCATGATGAATTACCGGCCTTTCTGCGGTGTTTCGAACAGGAGTTGAGGACGCTTCGAGGGCGGGGGCTGCCAGGCGTCGAGGTGAAGCATTTCGACAAGCGGGTACCAGGAGGCGGGCAGGAACGTTTCTCCCGTTGGTGCGTGACGGGCGACAGCGCAACCTGGATACCTCCTTCGGGCAGCCGCAGGACACCGGCGGACCTCATGCTCCACACGGCGTGCTGCGCGATGGAGTCGGAGCAGACGCAAAATGGTTCCGCCGATGCCACGTTGCCTCATCGAAAAGCCTTATTCCATAGTCACTTCGGGGGGCGCGCACACCCGGCCCGCCCGTGCACGCCCGAGTGAGAAACCACACGCACCGAGTGAGAAAAGGAAGAACTCAGACGCCTTTCGTTCCCAGTCGAGAAACCTCTCCCGAACCCCATGAGACCCACGCACCACCGTCCCGCGAAAAGATCGGGAAAGGAGCTGTCAGGCCGCATACCCGGCCGCCCGTGGAGAGGGAGCGTCGGGCGACAGTCCGGCGCGCATTGCGCGACGCCGTCCTCACGGGTCGTGCCGTGCCTGCGGGCGCGCCCGGTCCGGCCGGACCTGTGCACGGCGCGACGCCGAGGACTACCGGAACCCCCTGCCGTGATACGCCATCTCGGCCCGTCCGCCGCCATCGCAGTCGGCGCCCCGCTCACCTGCTCTTCGTTCCCGGAAAACGGTCAGACTCGAAGTCACCGCGGACACTCTGCCCACCGCACCGGTCGCCGATCCCTGCCACAGCCCATATCGTGACGAAGGCAAGCGCAGCTGTCACGAAGCGCCTTCTCATGCTGAAGCACCTCGGATCGGTGAGCGGTTGACACGCTGGACGGTTCACTGAACCTCTTTCATCCTGAGTAGTCGCAGGTCAGCAGTACGTTGGATGGCCTGGACGATGCGGCTGATGCGGCGGGTGGAGGAGCGTGCTCTGCGCATGATGCGCCAGGACTTGAGTGGGCGAAGGCCCGTTCGCCGGGCGCTCGGAGTCGAGCGTGGTCGCGGTTGAACTGCTGGTAGTGCTCGGGTTGTTCGCTGTGGTGGTGGTACGGGGTGCGGAAGGTAGCGCCGGCGCGGTCGCGCTCTACGGTGCCGCGGCCGGGAAGCGGACGTACGCGGCGGTGGCCGCGGATCTCGGCATCACCGCTGCGGACGTGGGTGCACAAGGACGAGAACCAGGCCGTGTCCGGACGCCGTGACAGGGGCGGTGCGGTGGATGAGCTGGCCCGGCTGCGGGCGGAGAACGTCGCGCTCGGCATGCAGGGCGGTGACACGGCGAAGAAGGCCTACCTCAACTACGACTACGAGCCCGGCACCCGCCGCCTCACCCGTTCCTTCGTCACCGACGACGTCCACGCGTACATGCCCCAGGAACTGAAGTTCACCCAGGACGACGCGGGCAACGTCACCTCCATCTTCGACGCCACCACACAGGGCGGCACCGCCAAGGCCGACTACCAGTGCTTCACCTACGACGGCAACCGCCGCCTCACCGAAGCCTGGACCCCCAAAACCCCCGACTGCGCCACCACCAGCCGCACCACCGCCAACGTCGACGGCGCTGCCCCGTACTGGACGTCATACGACTACACACCCTCCGGCCAACGCAAAACCCAAACGCAGCACACCAGCTCCGGCAACACCACCACCAACTACACCTACGGCAACACACCCACCAACCAGCCCCACCCCCTCACCCAAACTGTCACCGGAACCACAACCGACAAGTACATCTACGACGACACCGGCAACACCACCAGCCGCCCCAGCGCAGCCGGCCAACAGACCCTGACCTGGAACAGCGAAGGCAAACTCGCCACCACCAGCACCACCAAAAACTCCACGAGCTACCTCTACGACGCCAGCGGAGATCTCCTCATCCGCCGCGCCACCGGAGACGGCGAAACCGTCCTCTACCTCGGCGCCACCGAAGTCCACCTCACCACCAAGGGCACCACTAAAACCCTCTCCGCCACCCGCTCCTACACCGCGGCCGGCCAGACCATCGCCGTCCGCACCGCCACAACCGGCGTCAGCGGAACCAAACTCAACTTCCTCGCCGCAGACCACCACGGCACATCCAGCATCGCCCTCGACGCCACCACCTACGCCGTCACCAAGCGCTACAGCACCCCCTTCGGCGCCCCCCGCGGCACCAAACCCACCACCTGGCCAGACGACAAGGGTTTCCTCGGCAAACCCACCGACACCACCACCGGCCTCACCCACATCGGCGCCCGCGAATACGACCCCACCATCGGCCAATTCCTCAGCATCGACCCCCTCCTCACCCTCGACCAGCACCAGTCCCTCAACGGCTACAGCTACGCCAATCAGGCACCCACCACGGGTAGTGACCCCACTGGTCTGCAATTTGCAGAATGCGCCACAGGGGTTGCCACCCACTGCCGCGGTGGCTCACCCAGCAAAGACTCCACCATCGACGTCAGTAAAGAGAACACAGCTTGCTACCCCGGTCAGTGGTGCTTCGACCTTGGCGGAACGGCACCGGTGGATGGCACTGGATCCGTCAGCAGCGGTAGCGGTAACGGCGGGAGCGGCCACGACAGTTGGGTTCCGGACTGGATCGCAGGTCCAGTCGACTCCGTGATGAACTATGGAACGGCCATCGTGTCGACACCGGACATATGGTGGGGTGCCCTAGAAACCATTGGGGGCATCGCACTAACTGGGTTCGGCGCAGACACCATCGCCGCTGGTGGCACCTATTGCGTAGGCACGCTTGGCGCGGGATGCCTCGCGGGCGGCGGTGCCCTCGTAGTCGGCGGTGCGGGCATGGTCGGCGCCGGTATCGGCGACGGTATTGGCCGTATCAATGATGGCCTGGGTAAGGCCCTCAGGGAAGCGCACGGAAAGGCAAGCGGAGGCGGTGCCGATGATGCTCGCCCAACCGTCAAGTGGCAGCAGGATAGTACCGGGTATGACGGATGGCAGCACACGTTGGATAGACACCGCACGAGCGGTAAACTATATAGCTCTGACAAGGGAGTCTTCGAGGGGAAATTCGTTAAGGGAGAAAAGCTGAAGCAGCGCATCCAAGAAGCTGTGACTAACGGTAGCAAACGGGCGAACACCAACGGTCGTGACGGAAACATCTATGAGTACAATTTCGGCCCTGGTAAGTCAATCGGGAGGCTCTCCGAAGACGATGGTGGTGGGGTATCTACGGGTATTAGAGTGATCCTCAATGAAGATGGCAGCTTGCGCACGGCTCACCCCATGTAGGCGGCCGTATGACCCTGACCGGTGCGAGGCTGTAGCCTCGCACTTAGCCTCCTAAAATTGCCCCAATGGAAACAAAGGGAAGACATGCTGAAGATCGATTTTACGCCTGATAGTAGCAGGGATGTCGGGTCGGGTTATCGGCAGGCCTGGCAGAGTGGGCGGATCGACTTGGCCGCCCTTAGTGAGACCGATCTGCGCTACGGGTTCTTCGAGTATCCAGTAGAGTTTTCGGTTGCGGGCCATGCATTTTTGTCCGGAGCGCGCCCTCCGTTGGTCGACTTCATGTACTCCCTGGGTAATTCCTTGCTGGCGCTTCGGGATCTTGGCTCTGCGGAGATCGACTTCACGGAGAATTCGTACGTAATTCGCCTTGTGCTAGTGGAAGATCAAGTCCGGTTGACCTCTACCCGCGGAGTGCCGGACCCCTGTCCGGCTTGCCCGTTCGATGTATATGCCGCCGAAGTGCGATCGTTTATTGCAGCCGGGCTTAAGTGTCTCGAATTGCGTCATCCGGCTCTGGCCCACAACAAGGCATTGCACGACTTGCATGCATTGGCACGGGGCTGAGGGAGGACGATTGGACTCCAGCATCAGGGGGCCCGCCTTACGAGTTGGTGCGTGATAGCGGATGAGGCGTCGTGCCTAGGAGGTGGCATGATCCGGCTGTGGCGATCATGGTCAACCGGGCGGTGCTGGCGCATCGGCTGTTCACGGGGATCTCGCAGCGTCATCTGGCCTGTGTGATCGACGAGTTGGCGGTGCCGTGGGAGGCCGGACTCGAGAGCCGCCGTCATGCCGCGCGGGGCGGGGCCAGGAAGCGGGCCGCTGGAGCCGGCGCCCGCCACCAGCTGGTGTTCGTCGACCGGCTGGTGGTGACATTGATCCATCTGCGGCACGACCTGCCGCACTCGGTGCTCGGGCTGCTGTTCGGCGTCGACCGTTCCACCATCACCCGCGCGATCACAGAAGTACGCGCCCTGCTTGCCGAGCGCGGGTATGCGGTTCCCGACCGCCCCGGCCTGCGACTTCGGACCCTGGCCGATGTGTTCGCCTATGCCCAGGCGGAGGGGATCGAACTACGTCTGGACGCCACCGAAATCCAGGTTCGCAGACCGCCCGCCGGCCGCGGCGGACGGCAGGCGTTCGTGTCGGGGAAGAAGAAACAGAACACGATGAAGGCCACCGTCATCGCCGACCACCGGGGCCGCACGCTATGGGTCGATGCCCTGCGACCCGGACGGATGCATGATGCGACCGCTGCACGCAACGAAGGCATCGCCATCTGCTTCCAGCAGTTTCCTGACGTTCAGGTACTCCTCGACGACGGCTACCTCGGGCTTCGCCGTGATCACCCAGGGCAGGCGGTAACTCCGCCGAGAAAAGGCAACAAGATCAGCCCGCCCGAAGTGCATGAAGCCCGACGCCGGGCCCGCCACCGGCACTCCTCCAGGCGCATCACCGTCGAACACGCCCTCGCCGACCACAAACGCTGGAAGCAACTGACCCGCTGGACACACCGACGGGAGGTTCTGCCCGCCACCTACCGAGCCATCGCCACCCTCGTCTCCGACCGCACCATCACCGACTGACGACAGCCACACGACCAGGACAAACACGCCTCAGCCGCTATCACGCACCAACTCGTAAGGGCTTGCAGATCATTAACACGTCGTCTTGATCTTGCTGCTGGCCTCGCTGCTCTGAGTCAGAACCCGTGCGTGGAGGACCGTGAGGGCGGC
>NZ_JBVIFR010000048.1:0-13181 GCF_055571235.1 Streptomyces sp. NPDC030991 | reverse complement strand
GCGCGCGGTCTGCTCCGCAGACACGACGCGCCGCCGCTACGCGGCGGTTCCCCGCTTGCGCGGGAAGAACTCCCCGACTTCGTCGGGGAGTTGGGCGTCACTCCGTGACGCCCTGCCGGATCCGCTCCGCGGCCCGGCGGCTCGGCTCGCTCCGCGATCCGGCCAGCGTCGAATCCGCTCCGCGGACTCGACAGAAAGTCGCAGCTAGAGGGGTGAGCAGGTCTGTCGCCGGCCGGGCCGCTCCCTCCGTCCTGGGGGCTCCGTCCCGGCCGGCCCTTGAGGCTGACGCCGGGTCAGGAGTGGTCGAGAACGCTCACTCTCACACCCTGAAGGTAGCAGTCTCGCCGACTTCAGGACAACCCTGTGAGACTGCGTGTGTCAAACTTCTGAGTGCACTAGCTTCTGTACTGAGGGCACGTCACCGTCTCGTCGATGCAACGCGTCTGACGCGCCATCAGGGTGATTTCGGGGTGTGTGTCATTTCTCCGGTCCGGCTGAATCCTGAACTCAGGGCACTTCCCCTCTGAGGGTGATTTGCAAAACGGGGTGCCATCCTTCGCGCCTCATCCGGAAACTCGACTAAAGGCAGCGCTGAAATTCGGAGGACACGTGACAGTCGGCGTCCGCAGCGGTAATGGCGGCATCGTGCCGGGCCCCCAGGACGGTCGGGTCCTGGGGGCCTCAGAACGGCCCGGTGGGCAGACGCTGCGACCGCATCAGGTGGAAGCGGTCGACGCGGTCGTGCGGGCCCTTCAGGCGCCCGCAGACGGGCGCCTGCCGCAGGCGGGGCTGCGGTGCCAGTGCATCGCTGCCACCGGCTCCGGCAAGACCCTCATCGCCGCGGCGACCGCGCAGCGGCTGCGGGCGCGGCGGGTGGTGGTGCTGGTGCCGACGCTGGATCTACTGGTGCAGACGGCGACCGCCTGGCGGCGTGATGGGGGCCGGTCGGGGGCGATGGTGGGGGTGTGCTCTCTGCCGGCCAAGGACTCCGGGGGTCTGCCGTGCACGACGGGTTCGGGTGAACTGGTCGACTGGGTGCGGGACTTGGAGCAGGTCACGCTGTTCGGTACGTACGCGTCGGTGGATGTGCTGCGTCGGGCCCACGCGCGGGGCCTGAAGGCGTTCGACCTCATGATCGTGGATGAGGCGCACCGCACGAGTGGGGATGGTCTGAAGCCGTGGGCGGCCGTGCACGACCAGGAGCAGGTGCCTGCGGTGCGGCGGTTGTACATGACGGCCACGCCGCGGGTGTGGCAGGCCCCCCAGGGCGGGGCCGGCGTGGGTGGCGGGGAGGGGTCGCGGCTGGTGGCGAGCATGAGCGAGGACTCCCCCGTCTTCGGCCCCGTCGCCTACAAGCTCACCCTCTCGGAAAGCATCGAGCGAGGATTGATCGCGCCGTATCAGGTCGTGTGCGTCGACATCCGTGATCCGGACCACGGGCACCGTGCGCAGCTCGGGTCGGGGACCGAGCGGGTACGTGGGGCGCGGCTGGCCGCGTTGCAGTCCGGGGTGTTGACCGCGGCCGCACGGGAGAACCTGCGCAAGGTGCTCACCTTCCACTCCCGGGTCGCCGAGGCCGAGGCCATGGCCTCCGGGATCGGCGACGTCGCCGCACGGCTGTGGGAGGAAGACCCGCGGACGTATCCGGATCCGAAGCGGGTGTGGTCGGGCTGGCTGCACGGCGAGCATCCGCCGGCACACCGGCGCGCCGTGCTGGCCGAGTTCGCCTCCGACGTCATCGAGCACCAGGAGCGCCAGGAGCCGGACGGCGCCGCAGGGCAGGACGGCCCCGGCGGGGAGCAGGAACGCGCCGGGAGGACGGAGAGCCGCGGCGGGGGTGCTGGAGTCGAGCTGTTGCCCGCTGCTCTGCGGGTGCTTTCCTCCGTGAAGGTTCTTGGTGAAGGTGTTGATACCGCGAATTGTGATTCGGTCGCCTTTTGTGATGTGCGCGGGTCCATGGTCGATATCGTGCAAATGGTCGGGCGGGCCCTGCGCATGAAGCCAGGGCAAGGAAAAGTCGCCTCTCTGGTCGTACCCGTATTCCTCGGACCGGATGAAGACGCCGACAACCTATTGACCTCTCCGGCCTTTGGCGGGTTGGCAAAGGTGCTTGAAGCTCTGCGCGCGCACGATACGGAGACCATCGAAGCGCTCGCCGACTCCCGTGCCCGGAGCGGGAGTTGGGACGACGATGGCGCGCAGGGGGCTGACGATGGCGAGTTTCCGGAGGGCGCCCACGGCCTGGAGGACGACGAGCCGGCCGACCCGGTGAGTGCGGGGGCGCGGGAGCTGCTGAAGTTCTCCAGCCCTCGCGATCCCGCGGAGCTCGCCCGGTTCCTGCGGCTGCGGGTCCTGGAGCCGGAAGGCGCGTACTGGCTGCGCGGCATCGAGGCCGCAGCACGGTACGCCAAGGAGTTCGAGGGCGGGCCGTTGAACGCGCCGTACGGCTTCGTGACGCCCGAGGACTGGGCCCCGGCCGGATTCCCGCTCGGGGTATGGCTGACCCATCAGCGGCGCTCGTACAAGGCCGGGCGGCTCGATCCCGAACGCGTCAGGGAGCTGGAGGGGCTGGGCATGGTGTGGGCACCGCGCGACGATGCGTTCGCCGACGGCCTCGCCGCGGCGAAGGCGTGGGCTGAGGTGCACGGGCACTTCCTGCCGCCGACCACCGCGGTGTGGAACGAGTACCCGGTGGGGAAGTGGGCGAAGAACATGCGCGATGCCGCCCGGCTTGCGGAGCGGATCGCCGCGCGCCGGGAGGCCGGGGAGCCGGTGGGATCGGAGGCGGGTGCGCTCACCGACGAGCGGCGCCAGCAGTTGGACGACGTCGATCCTGGGTGGTGCCCGGCCTGGGACACCGGCTGGCAACGCTGCCTGCGGCTCGTCCAAGCACACCTGGCCGGCGGCGGGCGTCTCCCCTCCGCAGCCGGGGACGTCGTCGTCCAGGGCGAAGACCTCGGACGCTGGGTGAGCGCACAGCGCCACGGCTTCGAGCAGCTGACGGCGGCGCAGCAGTGGCTACTGGACGTCCTCGGCATCGAGCCGGCCGCGGAGGAGGAGCGGCCGGGGAAGCGGACCCAGGAGCACAAGTGGCTCCTCAACCTCGCCGCAGCCCGCCAGTTCCACGCCCGCGAAGGCCACCTCAACATCCCCCGCAAGCACGTTGAGGAGTTGCCGCTGGAGTCGGCCGGGCCCGCCGCCACCGGACGCGACACCACGCCCGAGGGCACCATCTTGGTCGACCTGGGCATGTGGACCGCCAACACCCGCCGCCGCGCCGACCGGCTCACCTCGGAGCGGCGCACCGCACTCGACGAACTCAACATGCGCTGGTGAGCGGCAGGACCGGTGCTACACGTTCGGCCTCTCCATTTCATCGGGAATCGGCGCCAGCTCTACTGAAGAATCAACGCCGAACCACTGAAAACTCAGCGCTGAGCATCACCACGCCAGCCATCAGCAGGCTCAACGCCGACTACGGCGGCGATTACAACGGCGTCACCCCAAGAGCTGTGGTGCGCACCCTAGGAGCACGCACCACAGCACTACGTCCGTGGCGGCGCGACCGACTGGATCGCCACCACGCCGGCAACCCGAAGATCGGTTCGAGAGCTTCTTGGTACCTGCGCTCTCCATGACGTCCCCGGGGAGACGACAGGTGGATGCTGACGTCGCCGTCTGCCAGTGACCAGAGAGGCTCAGAGGTGTCGGGGAGGGGCGTTACGAATAGCGGAACGACGGGCCCAAGCCGCACAGGAAAGGGCTATGACGCCAGCCGTGGCGAAGGCCCAACTGTCCTCGACGCCGCCGATCCAACCCGCGATGCCGGCCAGCGCCCACAGGGCCGCCAAGACACACAATGCGGTCCACGCCTGCACCCACATGTGCTGACGTGTCGCCAGCCGCTGCGACGTCCCGCGCTCCATCGGCCCCAGGCTCTCGCTGGTGGTCCTGCTCTCGTGATCGGTCATACAACGCCGTATACCCCGAGGCAGCGGTCAACTCCCCTCACACACAACGCCTTTACTGGAACCGGATCGAGAGGAACAACCGATGACCGACGACGACGTTGGCCGACGCGAACCACGACATCGACGTTCCGCACCAATGACGGGAGACAAGGCCACCGCGCCTCTGTGGTGATTTCCTGGCACTACGCCGGTGTCCGCGCGAAAACCACCCATAACGGACAGGAGCAAATCTTGACCGGCCCGGCCTTCCCGGCACAGACGAACCGATGACCCACCCAGGCGTTCCTCGCCCGATGGCCCACCGGCGCCTGGAAGACCGAGCTCTTCGACGGCATCCTTTACGGCAAGTTCGACCAGCGGGACATCACCACCGCCGAGCGGACCCACCCTGGCCGCCGCGCGGTCATCAACCGGGCAAACGACTAAAGGTACACCCCGGCGGCCCCGCACCCGCCCGCTCGGTCCTGGGCGCGACAGCAGAGACCGGCAAGCCGCAACCGTAGCCAGTGCCCACACCAACCGTAGGAAGCGGCCTCCGGCCACCCGCCTCGGGCGCCAGCCGACCTCCTCCCCTCGCGTCAACTGCGGACTCACCAGTGCGAGCGCTACACCACTGGCCAGCCTGACGGCCGGTGCGTGTGTGCGAGGGTTTGATGAAGCTGCTTGTGCGCCTGGTGCCGGGGTGCTGAGCTGTGGGTTCGACCCCCGGGCCTGGCACGGTGGGCCGTGGAGCGGACCATGTCACGGCTCGTCTGCTGCCGAAGTCTCACCCGCCGCTACGAGCGCAAGCCGGCCACCGCAGACTCACCAAGTGCGATGACATCTCAAGGTCGCCTCATGAGCCTGAACGGGTTTGGCGTAGAAGAAATACTGCGCACCCTGCAGCAACGAGCGGAGCAACGTAGATGGCGTTGAGTCTTGCGCCCCCCGCGACCATCACCACGACGAAGAAGGCCATGATGAACGAGCACGCTAGGAGTGCGTATGCAAGCGCACGGATCAGCGGCTTCGAATCAGCCCTCATTGCGTGCTCCTCACTTTCTAAATTTCCGACCGATCACAACCATGATCACGACCACGGCCAGAGACCCAAGGAATATCCAAATTTCCCAACCATCGGGGATCCAAGATCCCTTGCCGGATGTTTGTGCAAGATATTTCATGAAAGCATTATCCTACTCGTAGCCGAAATTCCCGGGGTTGCGATTCCGCAACCCCGGGACCGGTTAACTTACTATGTCCATGCATCCGTGGTCGTATCTTCCGCGAATTTACCCGCGGCGTCACCAGCAAAGGAGCAGGGGACAGACGCTGCGGCTCCCACCACCGGACCACCCAGGACAGTCGCGCCAGCCGTGCATGCAGCGGTCACCGATTTGCCGAATGCCCAGCCGAAACCGATGGCAGAAGCCTGACGCCAATTGCCGTCCTTCAACGCACCGCCGAACTCCATAGCAGTCTTGAAGTCCCCCAAGGGCGTCAGAGTTTCAGCCACATCTCCGAGCGAGAAGAGTCCAGAGGGATCAGTCCGATTGACAGGGTCTCCAGCGGCGTAAGCGTAGAGGTTGGATTCTTTGCCGGAGGGGTCGGGCTGGGTGAAGCGGCCGAGCTGGGGGTCGTAGTAGCGGGCGCCCATCTTGTACAGGCCCGACGGGTCGAGGTAGGTGCCGGTGTAGCGGAAGGGCTGGTCGGTGCCGCTGGTGGTGCGGGCCTCACCGTACGGGCCGTAGCCGTAGGTCGCCGTACGCTTGCCGCTCGCGTCGACCAGGCCGATGACGCTGCCCTGGACATCGGTGAGGTAGTACTGGCTCGCCCCGCCGCTCGTCATGGCTGTCAGATTGCCCGAGGCTTCCCGTACGAAACCGGTCGTGCCCTCGCGGGTCATGCCGGTCGCCGCGTTGGTGAACGTCGAACTGCCGCGCGTAAGACGGTCGTTGTTGTCCACGCCCGCATAGCCGTACGTCGACGCGGTACCGGAGGCCGTCAGCGCGGAGAGCTGGGTGTAGGGGGTCCACTGGCCGCCCGAGCGGGTCCCGGTGGGCGAGGCGGCGGAGGTCTCGTTGCCGTCTCCGTCGTAGGTGAAGCCGGTGTTGCCGCCGAGCGAGGTCAGTTCGTTCGCGTTGTTGTACTCGCGGGCGGACTGCGTGTCGGCGCAGGCGGGGAGGCTGGTGCCGGTGGAGCGGCCGGTCATGTTGCCGGCCTTGTCGTAGCAGTAGGCCCAACCCGCTGTGGTGGCGCTGTCCTTGGTCTCCACGGCCTTGGTCAGGCGGCCCTTGGAGTCATAGGTGTAGGCGGTGGCGGCGCCGTCGGTGGTCCGCTTGTAGATCTTGTCGGAGTCCTTGCCGGACTTGTTGTAGTCGTAAGTGATCGTGGACAGGACGGTGGTGCCGTTCTTGACCTCGATCTTCTGAGCGCGGCTGGACTTGTCGTAGTCCGTCTTCTGCACCGTGCCACCGGGGTACGTGGTGGTGGTGCGGTCACCGTTCTTGTCGTAGCCGTAGGTGGTCTTGGCTCCGCCCGGCTGGGTGAGGGTGATGAGCTGGTTGGCGTCGTTGTAGTCGTAGGTGAGGGTGCCGCCCGCGTCGGTGGCGGTCTTCACGTTGCCGGACGCGTCGTAGGTCACCGAACTCGCGCCGCCCGCGGGCAGACTGCGGGTGCGCTCGCGGCTCTGCTCGTCATAGGTGTACGTGCTCGCCCCGGCGGGCGAGGTGCGGGTCTTGATGTTGCCGTCGGCGTCGTAGACGAACGTCGTCAGCTTGCCGTCGCTGGTCTGCGTCTTCAGCCGGTCGCGCTTGTCGTAGGTGTAGACCGTCTTGACGCCGCGGCCGTCGGTGACCGTGTCGGTACGGCCCAGCGCGTCGTACGTGTAGGTGAGGTCCTCCTGCGCGGAGGGGCGGTCGACCTTGGTCAGATTGCCCTTGGCGTCGTAGGTGAAGGACGTCTTGTTGCCCTCGGGGTCGGTCGCCGCACAGCGCTGGCCCGGCAGGCCGCCGCAGTCCATCGTGCCGGACTTCGGGTTGTAGTCGTAAGACCACTTGGCACCGTCGGAGCCGGTGGTGGTGTCGGTCTGCGACATCATGTTGCCCGAGGTGTCGTAGCCGTTGGTGACCTTGTCGCCGCTCGCCGAGGTGAGGGTCTCGGGGTACTGGCCGCCGGACTTCTGGGTCCAGGCCGCCGTGGACTGCGCGCCGGTGGGCTGCGTGGCCGACTTGGGGTTGAACGAGTCGTCGTAGTCGAACTTGACCGTGTTGCCGGGAGTCGACCCGACACCCATGCCGTCGACCGCGCTGGTGACGTTGTTGTCCGGGCCCCAGGACTTGGAACGCTCGCGGCCCAGTGGATCGGTGGTCTTCTTCACGCGCCAGCGGGCGTCGACCGTGATCTCGGTGTTCTTGCCGCGCGGGTCGGTGACGCGGGCGACGCCTTCGCCCTCACTGCCCGGCTGGGGAAGGATGTAACGGAACGCGGTGGTGGCGCCGATACCCGCGCTCTTGTCGACGACCCGGGTGATCGATGCGAGGAGGTTGGTGTTCCAGGTGAACCGCGTCTCGTACCCCTCCGGCGTGGTCACCTTCGTCATCCGGTGCGAGGTGTCGTAATCGAAGACCGTCACCTTGCCGTCGGTGTCGGTGAACGTCTTCAGGTCATTGCCCGACCACGTGTAGGTGACGTAACGGCCGCTGTTGTCAGTGACCTTGGTGATCTGCTTGCCATCGTTTTCGAAGTTCAGGGTGCGGCCCGACGCGGAGGTGATCTTCGACGTGAACGCGCCGGAGTACGTGATCGTGGTGGCGTTGCCGTTCTTGTCCTCGACCTTGCTCACCCGCGCGTCACCGGTCGTGCCGGAGCGGGTGAAGGTCGTCTTCTGCCCGTTCTTGCGCGAGGTGAGGGTGAACGACTTCTTGTCCGTCGCCTCGGTGAGGTCCTGCTTGTAGCCGGGGGCCGGGGTGAACTTCGAGCCGTCCCGCTCGAAGACGGCGATCGTGCTGGAGGGGCCCTGCACGTAGACCGATGTCGGGTTCGGCTCGTGGATCAGGTAGTCGCTGCCGGTGGTCGCCTTCCAGCTGGTGTTCAGCCCGTTGTAGGCGAGACCGAAGGACAGGCCCGGGCCGGCGTCGGCGATGTCGAAGGCGTTCGCGGAGACCAGCAGGTTGCCGTTGCCGTAGTTCACCTGCGCGCCGACCGAGTCCGACAGCGGTGCCTCGTAGAACTCCGACCAGGGGACCTGGCCGATGCCCAGGCCCTGGAACGTGGACTGCAGGATGCCTTCCTGCACCAGCTTGCGGTCCTTGCCCGGGGTACCGATCGGGGTGCTCTCGGGGGCCTTGGTCTGGCCGGTCGGGGACGCGGACAGCCGGGGCGGGGTGGGCTTGTCGGCGGGCGCGGCGTGCGCCTGGGCGGGTATCAGCGCGACGAGCAGCGCCGTTCCGGCCGCTGCGGCGACCGCGGTTGCCGCAGCAGAGCGTTTGCCACGTCTGGTCCGCCGGTTTTCGGGCATGACAGAGTGCACGAGGAACTCTCCTTGGATCGATCAGGCTTCACGGGCCGTTGGGCTGCGGAGCAGGACCTGGCGGGTGGCAGCCGGTGGGCGGCTGCCACCCGCACACATCAGGCGCGTCTGGAGCGCACAAGGACGTGGGGGCCTGCTGTACGAGCCGGTGCGGGGTGGGCGCCCGCGCCGACGGGTTGTCAGCAGCGCTTGGACGTCCTGGCGGAGTAGCCGCCCGGCTCGTCGGCGATGGTCAGCGTGCCGTCGCCCGAGGTGCAGTCGTCGACCGAGTCGGCGCCGTTGCCCCAGAACTCCTGGCTCAGCGAGTCGTACACGCGACGCTCTCCTTGGAGCACCGAGCGGTCGTAGTTCCAGACGCCGACCTGCAGATCGAACTTGATCTTCTTGTCCAGGAACGACTTCCACACCCACACGTAGCCGTAGTTCTCGTTGCACTTCGGTGAGTAGAACTGCTTGACCGAGGCGATCTTCTCGGTGCCGCGGTACGCGTAGGAGGTGGTGCCGATCTGGTACGCGTCCGTGCAGACGCCGGCGGCCGAGGCCTGGGCGGAGAGCGGGTTACCCGCCTCCGACGGAGCGCTTGAGGCCGGAGGCTGATCGCTGCCGGGTGTCGGGGTCGGGCCCGTGCCCGCGGCCGCTGTCCCCGCTCCGGCCAGTGTCAGGGCGAAGGCCCCGGACGCCGCTGCCGCGCAGGCCATCGTTCTGAGGCTCTTCTGGGCGCGCGAAAGCCGCGCACCCTTGGTGCGTCGCATCAAGACTTCCCCCCACAGGAAGACAGACCCCGCAGACCCCAGCGGTCACGAGGGACCCACAACGTGCCACAGAAAACACACAAGTCGGCCGCGGTGCCCTCGAACACCCGGGTAACACGGGCTAGAACAAGCCCCTCCGCATCACTGCTTTCAGACAGACCACCGCTCCGCCACCGGGGTACGCCCGGGCGCACGCTGGCCGCACGCCCGCAAAGCTGCAGTAAAACGCGGCCGAAAGTGTCTGTTTGCGTTGCCTATCGCGCAGGTATCAGCACCAAGTCGCATGATTCCAGCCAGGTTTGAACCACAGCGACGCGCCCTTTGCCCGTTATTTCGCCACCTTTGTCGCCACCTGGGGCTCTTGAGGTGGCGGCAGGAATGGCGCTCGGCATCGGTCACGCACCGAAAAGCATTTGACAAGCGCTTTCCCGACTAGAGCCGCCCCACCCGCCGTCCGGTTCAGCAGGTCTTGAACGGCCCGGCGAAAGGGCCCACCAGTTACGGCGGGCCCCTCCACTGGGTGAGCGATGCGCAGCCGCCCCGGCATCGGCGGGAGGCGCCTACCACGGCTGCACGCTCCCCCACACTGGCGCCCTCAGCTGTAGCGGCTGGTGCGGCTGGGTGCGGCTGGTAACGAGACTGACGGATGGCTGGTCAGGATGCAGCGGTGGCGCGGTTCAAGCGCGCGAGATAACCGGCTGGCGCGCGGCGCGGCTGGAGAAGCGGAGCATGGCCTGGTCGGCGCCAAGGCCGGCGGCGGCCTGGTGGAGCTCGCGCGGTTCGTGCGGCTGCGAGTCCTGGTGCCGGAAGGCGCGTACTGGCGGCGCGGCATCGAGGCCACCGCCCGGTACGTGAAGGAGTACGGAGACGGGCCGCTGGCGGTCCCGTACGGCTTCGTGACGCCCGAGAACTGGTCCCCCGCCGCCTTCCCGCTCGGGGTCTGGCTGACCCACCAGCGGCGCTCCTACAAGGCCGGACGGCTCGACGCGGAGCGGATGGCGGAGCTGGACGATCTGGGGATGGTGTGGGCGCCACGCGAGGACGCCTTCCACGACGGACTCACCGCCGCCCGGGCCTGGGCCGCGGCGCACGGGCACTTTCTGCCCCCGGCGACCGCGGTGTGGAACGAGTACCCGGTCGGGAAGTGGGCCAAGAACATGCGCGACGCCGCCAAGCTGGCCGACCGGATCGCCGCGCGCCGGGAAGCCCACCAGCCGGTCGGCCCGGAGGCCGGCGCGCTCACCCAGGAGCGGCGCCGTCAGCTCGATGACGTCGATCCTGGGTGGTGTCCGGCCTGGGACACCGGCTGGCAGCGTTGCCTGCGGCTCGTACAGGCACACCTGGCCCGCGGCGGGAGCCTGCCCACCGAGGCCGGGGACGTCGTCGTCCAGGGCGAAGACCTCGGACGTTGGGTGACGGCACAACGCCGGCAGTTCGAGCAACTGCAGCCCGCGCAGCAGTGGCTGTTGGAAAACGCCCTCGGCATCGACGCGGCCCCAGAGGAAGAGCGGCCGGTGAAACGGACCCAGGATCACAAGTGGCTCCTCAACCTCGCCGCCGCCCGCCAGTTCCACGCTCGCGAAGGCCACCTCAACGTCTCCCGCAAGCACGTTGAGGAGTTGCCGCTGGAGTTGGCCGGGCCCGCCGCCACCGGACGCGAAGCCACACCGGAAGGGACGATCCGGATTGACCTGGGGATGTGGACGGCGAACGTACGGCGCAGAGCCGACAAACTCACGGCGGAGCGACGTTCAACGCTGGACGTACTTGGTATGCGCTGGTGACAGAGAGATCTAGCTCGTGGCCGCGTCCTCTGCCGGAGCGACCACGATCTGGTCTTCGTCCTCGTAGATGATTTTGCCCGGGTTCGAGGATTCCAGGCGGCGACATGCAATGCCGTGTGCGGCCAGGAGAGTCTGGTACCCGGCCACGCGTTCGATGAGGTGGGTAGCCGAAACCTTGAACCATGCCACGGCTCCCGGGTGTGCAACGGGGTCGTAGATCTTCGGATCGACGCTGGTGGGATTGGTGTAGTTCGCGTCGTACCAGTCATTGCTGCTCCGTCAGAAGCGGTATTGATCACCACTCAGCCGGCCGCTGGCGGCCAGCTCGTTAGCGAGCACGAAGATGCCGGGAAAGTGCCCCCGCGCATGACGCACCGTCCCCTCAAAGCGGACGTACTTCGCCTGTTCCACAGATCCCTCCACGCCCTCTACGACGAGGACTGATCCTAGACAGCGCGCGTCGAGCCCCAAGGGCTGCACAGTCGACTCAGGGCATGCGCGACGCTGCCAAGCTCGCCGACCGCGTGCTGGGCCACGGTGCCGTGCGCGGGGCACTACCGCCGCACGGCCAAATCGGCGGCACCGCTGCCGGGCCCGGTCGTGAAATGATCAATGCCATGGACCACTTCATACGCCCCGACGGCTCGCCGCCCGTCAATGGCTACAGCCATGCGGTCGCCTTCGCCGGACCCATGGTCACGGTCTCCGGTCAGGTGCCGGTGGACGGCGACGGCAACACGGTCGGCAAGGACGACGCCGAGGCCCAGATGCGGCAGGTCTACGCGAACCTGGCGACCGCCCTGCGGGCAGCAGGGTCCGCTCTGGAGCACGTGGTCAAGCTGACGGTCTACCTGACCGACCTCGACGACCTGGGCACATTCCGCAAGGTACGCGACGAGCACCAGGACGCCGCACGCCCGCCCGCCTGCTCCCTGGTGCAGGTAGCCGGCCTGGTCCACCCGGATTTCCGGGTGGAGATCGAGGCATGGGCCCTCGCACCAGACACCGACTAGCAGCAGTTCTCACCGAAAGCGGTCGCGAGCCCGTCCAGCCGCGCGCGGTGCTGAGCGCTGGACGGCGCGGCCGGATCGTCCTGTGGGACCACTGCCGGCTTCCGTCAGCCTCTGCGACCATCTGGCCATGGTCGGCATTTCGGACCGCTAGGGCCTGTTGCGAAAGTACAGCCCCACGCCTGTGCCTGCCCGAAGGCTTCGTAAGCTTCATCGGGTGACCGACATGCCCAACGACTCGAATTGGACGCCTGCCCACAGGGCCGTGGAGACCAGTGACCATGAGCTGCTCACTTTTCATCTGGCGTCTGGAACAGACCCGAACGAAACATGCTGGGGCTTCACGCTACTCGTCCACGCTCTCGATATCGAAGGCGATGGCCACCTGCAGACGGGACACCCGTGGAACACCGCGGCGACGGCCATTCTCCTCGCCTACGGTGCAGACCCCCTGCTCCCAAACAGCAATGGAGTTACACCTCTGCAGATGGCTGAACGCTACGACCACTACATGGCACAAGCGCTGCTCAAGCGTTTCATAGCCACTCGTTGAGGACTGCGACCAGCACGGTTGACTCGTAACGAACGGCAAGCTTGTCGTACCTGGTGGCGACAGCACGGTGCCGCTTGAGACGGGTGATGCCGCACTCGACCGCGTGACGTGCACGGTAGTCGGCCTGGTCGAATTTGGGCGGCCGGCCTCCGCGGGAGCCGCGCTTGCGGCGGTTGTGAACACGGTCCGCAGGGACCGGAATGGTGGCCTTGATGCCGCGCCGCCGCAGGTAGGCACGGTTCCTGCGAGAGTGGTATGCCTTGTCCGCCCGGACCCGCGCTGGACGTGTACGAGATCGCCCCCGGCCCGGCAGAGGCACTCTTATCGCCTCCAGGACCGGCTCAAACTGCGGGGAATCACCGCGCTGCCCAGCCGTGATGACTACGGAAAGGGGCTTTTGCCCCTGCTCGACAGCGAGGTGGATCTTGCTGGTCAGGCCGCCCCGGGAGCGCCCGAGACCGTGGTCGGACGGCTCGTCGGAGATGCCACCGGGCGGTTCCTTTTGGAGGTCCCCGTTACCGTCTTCGTGGCCCTGAAACAGGGCTCCCGGCCTCCGGCCCCGGTATGACTCGGTCCCCCAGTCGATGATGGTCGAAAAGGT
>NZ_JBVIFR010000047.1:0-18794 GCF_055571235.1 Streptomyces sp. NPDC030991 | reverse complement strand
CGACGCCTCCTCCAGAGACAGGGCGAGCACGGGCGGGACAACCAGGGAAAGGAGGGGGGGGCGGAGAGCGGAAAACAAGGGGAAGGGGGGAGAGGGGGGGGGGAGGACGTTGGAGGGGAGGGGGCGGCCCCCATGGGGGGACCCCCCCCTTCCGCGTCCTCGGGCACTGCCATGCGGTGTACATACATCCGCAATGTCCGGGCGCGAGAGTGGGCCCATGAAGTTCCAGGTCCTGTCCATCATCGGTCACGCCCCGCACCCCCTGACGGGCGAACTGCCGTCCGCCGCCGACCGGTTGACGCAGGTCGTCGACGTCGGCGTGGCGGCCGAGCGGCTGGGTTACGACGCGTACGCGGTCGGCGAGCGGCACGCGGGCGCGTTCCTGTCGTCGAGCCCGACGGTGGTGCTCGGCGCGCTGGCGGCGCGTACAACGCGGATCAAGCTGCTGACCGGGGTCACGGTCGTCGCGATCCTCGACCCGGTGCGGGTCGCGGAGGACTACGCGACGCTCGATCAACTCTCGCACGGTCGTGTCGAGTTGGTCATCGGCAAGGGCGCGGAGGCGGGTCACTTCGAGCTGTTCGGCCTCGACGAGGCGCGCCAGTGGGATCTCCAGCGGGAGAAGTACGAGCTGCTGCGCCGGCTGTGGACCGAGGAGGGCGTCGACTGGGAGGGCGAGTTCCGGCCCGCCCTGAAGGGGGTGACGACGGTGCCGCGCCCGTACGCGGGCCTCCCCCGCGTCTGGCACGGCTCGGCGACCTCCCTCAACTCCCCCGAACTGGCGGCCCGGCACGGCGATCCGCTCTTCACCGCGAACGCCATCCAGCCGCGAGCGGCGTACGCGAAGCTGATCGACCACTACCGCGAACGGTTCGAGGCGTACGGCCACGATCCGGCGCGGGCGCATGTGGCGGCGGGCTCGGGCGGGCTGCTCATCGCGGACACGCACGAGCAGGCCGTCGCGCGCTACAAGGAGCTGTACGAGGCCAAGGTCGCCCAGACCTTCAAGCCGCACCTGGCCGGCAAGGCGGGTTACAACACGCCGTTCCGCCTGATCGAGGACGCCATCGCGGACGGGCCCCAGCTCATCGGCTCGCCGCAGCAGATCATCGACAAGATCCTCGGGTACCACGAGGTGTACCGGCACGATCTGCAGTCGGTCACGGTGGACACCTTCGGGCAGGGGACGAGCGAGCAGATCGAGACGCTGCAACGGTTCGCCGAGGAGATCGCGCCCGTCGTACGCGCCCAGGCCCCGAGCCGGCTGTGGGAGTGAGCCTGCTCAGCCCTGCTCGTCGAGCTCGTCCGAGTCGACGATGGAGCGCTCCAACTTGCCGAGCAGGCGCGCGAGTTGGCGGCGCTCGGACGGGGAGAGCCCGGCGAGCATCCGGCGCTCGTTGTCCAGGTGCTCGGTGAAGACCTCGTCGACCTTGGCGAGCCCCTCGGCGGTGAGCCGGGAGTAGACGACGCGCCGGTCGTCGGCGTCGCGCTCGCGCACGATCAGGCCGTCCTTCTCCAGGCGGTCCATGCGCAGGGTGACGCCGGCCGAGGAGACGAGCCCCGAGTCGGCGAGCTGTCCCGCGGTGAGCTGGTACGGCTGCCCCGCGCGGCGCAGCGCCGTCAGCACGTCGAACCCGGCGACGGACAGACCGTGCCGCTCGATCGAGGCGTTGAGCCTGGTGTTGTACCGCAGGAACGACCGGTGCAGGCGGGCCAGCACTTCCAGCGGGGCGGTGTCGAGCTCGGGCCGCTCCCGCGCCCAGTCCGCCACGATCTGTGTCACGGCGTCCTGCCGTGTCGCTCTCCGCTCGGCCATTCCCGCCCCTCGCACCGTTTCCCCGGTGGGCGTGAAATCGTACGCCCCTGAGAATTCTACCCCTGAAACGATACCGGGCGGGCGGGTTCTCGGTGCCCGCGGCGGCCGGGGCGGCGGCCTTGCGTGGAAGGACCCGCCGCCGGACGCGGCCCGCGCCGGTCCACCGGAAGGACCTCAGGCGTTGAGCTCCTCCAGCGTCCGCCCCTTGGTCTCCACGGCGAACAGCGCGATCACGGCGCCGGCGCCCGCCACGCAGGCCAGTTGCAGGAAGACGAGGCCGAGGCTGCCGCCCGAGCCGAGGATCGCGCCGACCGTGATGGGGCCGAGGATCACCCCGAGCCGGTTCCACAAGCCGCCGAACGCCGCGCCCCTGGCCCGGTTCGAGGTCGGGTAGAGCTCCGGGGAGTAGAGGTAGAGGCCCGCGTTGATGGCGTAGACGAAGAAGGTCGTGCAGGAGGCGAAGACGGCGACCTGGAGCCCCGAGGTGACCCCGGTGAGAGCCAGGGTGCCGAGGGCCAGCGCCGTGCCGCCGAGCGCGGCGACCAGGGCGGGGCGCCGGCCGATGCGGTCGATGACGAGCGCGATGGCGAAGGTGCCGAGCAGGCCGGTGATGTTGCTCAGCAGGGTGTAGACGAGCGCGGTGGTCAGGTCGAGCCCGAAGTTCTTGGTGTAGAGCGACGGCAGCCAGGTCGAGATGCCGTGATTGACGTAGTACGCGACGAACCACAGGGCCGAGAGCACCGTGGTGCGGCGCAGGTAGCGGCCGGTGAACAGGTCGCGGAGCCGTCCCCGCCGCACCTCTTCCGCGGGCGCGCCGGAGGGCCGGGGCAGGGGTTCGCCGATCGCCTTCTCGACTTCCGCCTCGATCCGGGCGATGACCCGCTCGGCCTCCTCGGTCCGGCCCCGGGAGAGCAGCCAGCGGGGCGATTCGGCGACGTGCCGGGGCAGCATGACGGCGACCAGGACGGGCAGGGCGCCGATCACGAACATCGCACGCCAGCCGAGGTTCGGCACGACCCACACGGCGACGAGGCTGGCCGCGGCGAGCCCCGCCGGGAAGATCATCTCGTAGAGCAGGACGAAGCGGCCGCGCTTGTCGGAGCGGGCGATCTCGTTGATGTACGTGGCGGCGACGGGGACGACGCCGCCGATGCCGAGGCCCTGCACGAACCGGAAGAGCGAGAAGACTTCGATGCCGCCCGCCAGGGCGACGGCCAGGCTCGCCACGCCGGTGGTGGCCACGCCGAGGGCGACGGTCCGCACCCGGCCGATCCGGTCCCCGAGCCAGCCGGCCAGCAGGGCGCCGAACAGCATGCCGACGGAGCCGGTGGTGACCGCGAAGGTGGCCTGCCCCGTGGTGAGGTTCCACTCCTTCGTCAGGACGGGCAGCGCGGAGGCGGCGAGGAGTTGGTCGAAGGCCTCGAAGAAGGTCACGGCGCCGATCAGGAATCGGACCTTGACGTGCCAGCGGGAGTGCGGCAGCCGTTCGAGCCTGGCTGCGATCGAGCCGAGGCTCTGTTTACCGGCCACAGTCGTCATGGAGGGGTCCTTCCGCGAACACGCGAACAGAGGAGTTCCGCCGACAGTAGGAGGCGACACCTAAGTGGTCAATGGTTAGGCGCTTAGCTATTTGAGAGACAGCTCAGGCCCCGAGGGGTCTTGCGGAGAAACATTTAAGCGCTTAGATTTCTAGCACTTCAGCGATTTCCCGACCTGGCCATGCCATCCCGCACCGTCCTGTGCCGCCCCGCACCGCCCTGCGCCGCCCTGTGTCGTCCTGTGCCGTCCGCCCCGGAGGTTCGCCGTGCCCCACCCCCTCACCGAGATCCTCGTCGCCGGCCGATGGCGGCGCGGTGGCGGCGAACCCCTCGACACCATCGACCCGGCCACCGGGCAGGTGCTGGCCACCGTGCACTCGGCCAGCGCCGACGAGGTCGACGAGGCGGCGCGAGCCGCGGCCCGGGCCGCGGCCGACCCGGCCTGGCGTGAACTCCTCCCCCACCAGCGGGCCCGACTCCTGTACCGCATCGCGGAGTTGACGGAGGAGGCGGCCGACGAGCTGGCCGCCACGCAGACCGCGGACACCGGCAAGACCCTCGCCGAGACGAAGGCGCTCGCGCTCAGCGCGGCCGGCACGTTCCGTTACACGGCGGCCGCCCTGGAGACCGCGGAGGAGGCCCTCACCCCCTCGCGCGGCGCGTACGTCACGATGAGCGTGCACGAGCCGATCGGCGTCGTCGGCGCGATCAACCCGTGGAACTCGCCGGTCGCCAGCGACGCCCAGAAGATCGCCCCGGCCCTGGCGGCGGGCAACGCGGTCCTCCTCAAACCCGCCGCCTGGACGCCCCTCGTCTCCCTCGCGCTGGGCCGCCTCATCACCCGCGCACTGACCGAACTGGGCCTGCCCACGGCCCTGTTGTCGGTGCTGCCGGGCAGCGGCCGGGTGGTCGGTGACGCCGTGGTGCGCCACCCGCTGGTCGGCCGGATCGGCTTCACCGGTGGCACGGAGACCGGCCGGTCCATCGCGGCGATCGCCGGGGAGAAGCTCATCCCGGCCTCGCTGGAGCTGGGCGGCAAGTCCCCGACGATCGTGCGGGCCGACGCCGACCTCGAACAGGCCCTGGCCGGGGTCATGTTCGGGATCTTCTCCTCCAGCGGGCAGTCCTGCATCGCCGGCTCACGGCTCTTCCTGGCCCGCGAGATCCACGACACGTTCCTGGGCGAACTGGTGACCCGCGTACGGAAGTTGCGCGTCGGCGCCGGAACCGCTCCCGGCACCCAGGTGGGCCCGCTGGTGCACCCCGCGCACCGGGACTCGGTCGCGGCCTACGTGGACCTGGCCCGCTCCGAGGGCGCCGAGGTGCTCTGCGGCGGCGCGGCGCCCGAGGGCCCCGGGTACGAGGACGGCGCGTACTACCTGCCCACCGTTCTCACCGGCCTGCCGAACACCTCGCGCACCTGCCAGGAGGAGATCTTCGGCCCGGTCCTGGTCGCGCTGGCCTACGACGACGAGGACGACCTGGTCCGCCAGGCCAACGACTCCGTGTACGGCCTGGCCTGCGGGATCTGGACCCGCGACCACCGCGCGGCCTGGCGCCTGGCCCGCCGGATCGACGCGGGCACCGTGTGGATCAACACGTACAAGCAGTTCAGCGCGTCCACCCCGTTCAGCGGGGTGAAGGAGAGCGGCCTCGGCACGGAGAAGGGACGTGACGCCATCCGCGCCTACCAACGCCAGAAGTCCCTGTACTGGGGCACTTCCGAGTCCCCGCTGCCCTGGGCCAACTGACCACGTCCCCCGGAGAGTCCGATGTCGCACCCCCCGATAGCCCGGCTGCGCGCCCTGCGCTCCGTCGAGCTGCTCACCCCCTCCTTCGCCGAGGCCACCGACTTCTACGAGGACGCGTGGGGCCTGGAGGTCGTCGAGGCCGAGCACAGCGCGAGCTGGCTGCGCGGCACCGGCGACGAGCACCACGCCCTGCAACTGACCCGCTCCGAGCGGACCGGCCTCGGCCGGCTCGTCTTCGCGGTCGCCACCCCCGCCGAGATCGACGAGGCGGCGCGGCGGCTCGAGGCGCGCGGCATCGCGGCGGTCGCCGGGCCCGGCCCGCTCGACCAGGTCGGCGGCGGGTACGGGTTGCGCTTCCACGACCACGAGGGCCGGCTCGTCGAACTCTCCGCGGACACCTGGGCCGTCCGCCCGCGCGGGCGCGAGGAGGCGGTGCCGGTCGGCGTCACGCACACCGTCCTCAACACGCCCGACATCGACGCCGCGGTCGCCTTCTACCGCGACGTGCTCGGCCTGCGCGTCTCCGACTGGTCCGAGCACCAGATGGCGTTCCTGCGCTGCAACGCCGACCACCACTGCGTCGCGTTCAACCAGGCCGAGTGGGTCTCCCTCAACCACGTGGCGTACGAGATGAGTTCGGTCGACCACTTCATGCGGGGTCTCGGCCGTCTGCGGCACCACGGGATCGTCCCGAAGTGGGGCCCGGGGCGGCACGGGCCGGGCAACAACACCTTCTCCTACTTCACCGACCCGACCGGGCTCGTCTGCGAGTACACGTCCGAGGTCGCGCAGGTCGTCGAGGACCGATGGATCGCCAAGGTGTGGCGGCGCGTCCCCGAACTCTCCGACCTGTGGGGCACGGCGGGCGCCCCGTCGAAGGAGATCCGCTGTCACATGGCCGGTTCGCCGGAAGGAGTCCGCGCATGAGCGGCACGCTGAAAGTGGGCCTGGTCGGCTGGGGCGCCATCGGGCGCGTGGTCGGCACGGTCCTGGCCGAACAGGGCGTACAAGGGGCCGAGTTGACGGCCCTCGTCGACAACCGCCCGCTCGGCGACGCGGCGCCCGCGCCGCAGGTCTCCTTCGAGGAGGCCATCGAGCGCTGCGATCTGATCGTGGAGGCGGCCGGTCAGGGTGTCGTACGGGAGTGGGGCGAGCGCGTCCTCACCGCCGGCACCGATCTGCTGGTGGCCTCGACCGGGGCCCTCACCGACGACGAGCTGGCCAAGCGGCTGCTCGCCGCCGGACCCGGCCGGGTCTACTTCACCGGCGGCGCGGTCGGCGGCCTCGACCTGCTCCAGGCCGTCCGCTCCTTCGGCCCGCTGGACGAGGTGAGCCTGACGACGACGAAACTGCCGTCGACCCTCGAACAGCCCTGGATGGACGCGGAGTTGCTCGCCCGGATGCGTGCGGCGTCCGGCCCCGTCGAGGTCATGTCCGGCACCGCGCGGGACGTGCCCGTGAAGTTCCCGAAGTCGACGAACGTCGCGGCCTCGGTCGCCCTCGCCGTCGGCGACCTGGACGCTGTGCGGGTCCGGGTCGTCGCGGACCCGGCGGCGACCCGGACCCGGCATGTGATCGAGGCGTCCGGACCGCACGGCGCGTACCGCTTCGAGGTGGCGCACCTGCCCGACCCCGCCAACCCGGCGACCAGCCAGGTCGTGCCGTACGCGGTGCTGCGCTCGCTCGCCGCGCTGGCCGGCCGGTCGGGGCAGATCCTGTGACCGCCGTCCATGTCGAGGAGGCCGGCTCGGGCGGGCCGCTGCTGCTGTGCCTGCACGGCATCGGCTCGTCGTCGGCGGCGTTCGCCCCGCAGCTCGACGCCCTCGCGGAGCACTGCCGAGTCGTCGCCTGGGACGCCCCCGGCTACGGCAAGTCCCCCGATCCGGCGAACCCGTTGGACCTCGACGGCTTCGCCGACGCGGCAGCCGACGTGATCCGCTCCTACGGGTCCTCGGCGCATGTGCTCGGCGTCTCCTGGGGCGGGGTGATCGCGGTGCGGCTCGCCACCCGCCACCCGGAGCTCGTGGCATCGCTCGTGCTCGCCGACTCCAGCGCCGGGTCCGGCACGGACGCGGCGAAGGCGGCCGGGATGCGGGCGCGCGCCGAGGAACTGGCGGCGCTCGGGCCCCGCGCCTTCGCCGAGAAACGCGGCCCTCGCCTCGTCTCGGACCTCGCCCCCGCCGCCCTCGTCCAGCGGGTCGTCGACACCATGGCCGGCGCGGTGCGGCTGCCCGGCTACGGGTACGCCGCCGAGGCCATGGCCGGCGCCGACCTGCGCCCCGAACTGTCCGCCGTCGCCGCTCCCGCGCTCGTCGTGTGCGGCGACCGCGACACGGTCACCGGCGTCGAGGCCTCCCAGGTCCTCGCCGGGGGCCTGCACAAGACCGCCTTCGTGATCGTCAAGGACGCCGGTCACCTGGCCAACCAGGAACAGCCCGCGCGGTTCAACGCCTGGGTCCTGTCCCACCTGCACATCGTCACCCGTTGAGAAAGGCCCCCATCATGCCTCTGACCACCACCGCGTACGACAACGGCGGCAACCTCGGCGCGTACACCGACTCGCTGATCGCCTCGAAGGACTCGCGCGTCGCCGACTTCGACACGCTCTCCTTCCAGGAGAAGGCGGGCCCGCAGTACCGCCGCGGCCAGATCCGTTACGTCGGCTCCGGCGCCACCGGCAACCACGAGGGCGACCGGCGGATCCTCCCGTCCGGCGGCTTCACCTTCTCCAACATGCTGCTGCCGCCCGGCGCCGAGGGCCCGGCCCACACCCACCACGACGTGGAGGAGGCGTTCTTCGTCCTGGAGGGCCAGGTCCGGGTGGGCATCCACCGCGGCCCGGACGAGGCCGAGTACCGCACGCTCGGCTACCGCGACATGATCGTGGTGCCGGCCGGGGTGACCCGCTCCCTGAAGAACGAGGGCGACACCGACGCCCTGTTCTGCGTGGTCATCGGCACGCAGAAGCCGCAGGTCCCGTCCTACCCCGCGTACTCGCCGATGCACGGTGTCACCCGTGACTGACGCACCCCTGGTCGTCGTGACCGGGGCGGGCCGTGGCCTGGGTCTTGCCATGGCCCGCCGGGCGGGCGCCGACGGCTTCCGGGTCGTCGTCGCCGAGGTGGACGCCGAGCGGGGGGCGCGGGCGGCGGACGCGTTGCGTACCGAGGGGGTCGACGCGCACTTCGTACGGTGCGACGTCGCGGACCCGGACTCGGTCGCCGCGCTCGCCGACGCCGTACGCGAGCTGGGCGGGCTGTACGGCCTGGTCAACAACGCCGCGCTCGCCAACGGCGTCGGCGGCAAGGAGTTCCAGGACATCGACATCGCGGCCTGGGACCGCCTGATGACGGTGAACGCGCGCGGTCCGTGGCTCGTGGCGAAGGCGCTGCACCCGCTGTTCGGGTTCACGGGCCGCATCGTGAACGTCGCCTCCGACGCGGCGCTGTACGGCTCCCCGCGCCTCGCCCACTACATCGCGTCCAAGGGCGCCGTCATCGCCCTCACCCGGGCCATGGCGCGGGAGCTGGGCGCGCGCGGCATCACCGTGAACGCCCTCGCCCCCGGGCTGACCGAGTGCGAGGCGACGGAGACGGTGCCCGCCGAACGGCACGGGCTCTACGCCGCGAACCGGGCGATCCCCCGCGCGCAGCGCCCCGACGACCTGGTCGGCCTCGCCGCCTTCCTCCTCTCCGAGGAGTCCCGCTACCTCACCGGACAAGTGATCGCCGTCAACGGCGGCTTCACGATGAACTGACGCAAAGGACACACCAGTTATGGATCTGGGCCTCGCCGACCGGACCTACGTGGTCACCGGCGGCAGCTCGGGCGTCGGCCTGGCCACGGTCCGCGCCCTGCTCGACGAGGGCGCCAATGTCGCCACGTGCGGGCGCGACACCGGGCGCCTGGAGCGGATCGGCGCGCATGAGCGGCTGTTCACGGCCGCGTGCGACGTCCGGGACGCCGATGCCGTACGGGACTTCGTGCGGGCCGGCGCCGACGCGTTCGGCGGGCGCCTCGACGGGCTGGTCAACAACGCCGGGCAGTCCCGCATGAAGCGCCTGGACGAGACGACGCCGGACGACTGGCGGGACGAGCTGGAGCTGAAGTTCGCGGGCGTGCTGAACCCCTTGCAGGCCGCCCGTGACCTGCTGCGGGCGTCCGACGCGGCGGCCGTCGTCAATGTCAACGCCGTCCTCGCCAAGCAGCCCGAGCCGCGCCTCATCACGACGAGCGCGGCCCGCGCGGGCATCCTCAACCTCTCCAAGTCCCTCGCGACGGAGCTGGCCTCGGACGGCATCCGGGTCAACTCCGTCTGCCTCGGGCTCATCGACACCGGGCAGTGGACGCGCCGCCACGCCGCCGCCGGCACCGGCCTCGCCTACACGGACTGGCAGGCGGAGCTGGCCGCCGACCGGGGCATCGCCCTCGGCCGGCTCGGCCGGGCCGAGGAGGTCGCCTACGCGGTCCTCACCCTGCTCGCGCCGCGGGCCTCGTACATCACCGGAACCAGCATCGACGTCTGCGGCGGAGTCGGCCGCGGCATTCTCTGAGGAGTGCGCATGCGATACGCCAATGGGGGCGACCTCCTCGTCGCTGTCCTGAGGGAACTGGGCATCGACACGGTCTTCGGGATCGTCTCCGTGCACAATCTGCCGCTGGTCGAGGCGGTCGACCGCGAACTGCGCTTCGTACCGGTGCGGCACGAGGCGAGCGCGGTGAACGCCGCCGACGCCTACGGGCGGGCCCGCGGCGGCATCGGCTGCGCGCTGACCTCGACCGGCACCGGCGCGGGCAACGCGGCCGGCTCGCTCGTCGAGGCGCTGGCCTCCGGCACGTCCGTGCTGCACGTCACCGGGCAGGTCGAGAGCGGGTTCCTGGGCAGCGGGCGCGGGTTCATCCATGAGACGAAGGACCAGCTCGGCATGTTGCGGGCCGTCTCCGCGTACGCCGCCACGGTGCTCTGTGCCGAGGACGCGGGCCGGGTGCTGCGGGAGGCGGCCCGCGCGGCGCTCGCCTCGCCCGGCGGCCCGGCCAGCGTCGAATGGCCCGTCGACCTCCAGTACGCGGCCCAGAGCGATGTCCATGAGGAGGCACCGGAGGCGAAGCGCCCGGCGCCCGGGGCCGCTCGGCTACGCGCCGCCGCGGAGCTGTTGGCGACCGCCCGACGCCCCCTGATCTGGGCCGGCGGCGGGGCCGTCCGGGCCGGTGCCGAACTCGCCGCGCTCGTCGAGGCGACCGGCGCCGGGCTCCTCACCTCCAACTCGGGGCGCGGCGCCGTCCCCGAGGACCACCCGCGGGTCGTCGGCAACTTCGCGACGGCCCCGGCGGCCCGTGCCCTGCTCGCCGACGCGGACATCCTCGTGAGCGTCGGCACGCACTTCCGGTCCAACGAGACGGCGGACTACGGGCTCGTCCTGCCCGCGGCCCACATCCAGATCGACGTCGACGCGGCGGCGCTCGGCCGCGTCTACCCGGCCGCGCACGCCCTGCACGGCGACGCCGCCGACGTGCTCACCGCCCTGCTCCCGCACGCCCGTCGGGCCGACCCGGAGTGGACGCGGCGCGTCGAGCGGGTCCGCGGCGACGTCCGCGCCGCGCTGCACGACTCCATCGGCCCGCAGGCCGCGATCTGCGACGCGCTGCGCGCCGCGCTGCCCCGGGACGCCGTCGTCGCACGGGATGTCACCATCGCCTCCAGCAGCTGGGGCAACCGGCTCCTGGAGATGTACGACCCGCGGACCAACGTCTTCCCGCGCGGCGGCGGCATCGGCCAGGGCCTCGGCATGGGCATCGGCGCCGCGCTCGCCGCGCCCGGGCGGCCCACCGTGGTCATCGCCGGTGACGGCGGCCTCGCCGTGCATCTGGGCGAGCTGCTCACCCTCGCCCAGGAACGGCCCCGGCTGACCCTCCTCGTCTTCAACGACGGCGGCTACGGCGTGCTGCGCAACATGCAGGACCGCTACGGCGAGCGCCGCTCCGGCGTCGACCTGACCACGCCCGACTTCGAACTCCTCGCCCGCGCCTGCCGGTTGCCGTACCTGCGGATCGCGGACGCCGAGCAGGCCCGGCCGTTGATCGAGGAGGCGGTCGCCTCGGACGGCCCGGTCCTCGTCGAGGTGGACCTGGCGGCGCTCGGACCGATGAAGAACCCGTTCACCCCACCCGTGAAGATCCCCACCGCGTAGGGAGGCCGTGCCATGACGACGACCGAAGAGCGCCGACTGTCCCTGCTCGTCCGGCGCATGACCTGGGAGGCCGACGGCGTCCTGTCCGTCGAGCTCACCCACCCCGACGGCAAACCGTTGCCCGCCTGGACGCCCGGCGCCCATGTCGACGTCCACGTCGGCGGGCAGATCCGGCAGTACAGCCTGTGCGGCGACCCCGCGGCGACGGGCACGTACCGGATCGGTGTCCTCAACGAGCCGTCCTCACGCGGTGGTTCACGCCATGTGCACACGGCCCTGCGGCCGGGCCAGCAGGTCACGGTCTCCGAACCCCGCAACCACTTCACCCTGGAGGACGCCCCCGCGTACGTGTTCGTCGCGGGCGGCATCGGCGTCACCCCGATCCTCGCGATGGCCCGCGAGGCGGCACGCCGCGGAACCCCGTGGCGGATGGTGTACGGCGGCCGCAGCCGCGCCTCGATGGCGTTCGCCGACGAACTCGCGGCGCTCGACGGCTCGTTGACGCTGGTACCGCAGGACGAGCTGGGCCACATCGACCTGGCCGCGGCGCTCGCGGACCTCCCCGACGGCGCGCTCGTCTACTGCTGCGGGCCCGAGCCGCTGCTCGCCGCCGTCGAAGCGGTGTGCCCGGCGGAGCGACTGCGGGTCGAGCGGTTCGCGGCGCCCGTCGTCGAACGAGCCGCACAGGACGACGCGTTCGAGGTCGAGTGCCGTACCTCCGGGCTCACCCTCACCGTCGGCGCCGGCACCTCGATCCTGGCGGCGGCCGAACAGGCGGGCCTCGACGTCGCCAGCTCCTGCCGCGACGGCATCTGCGGCTCCTGCGAGACGCGGGTGCTCGACGGCGTCCCCGACCACCGCGACTTCCTGCTCTCCGACGCCGAGCGCGCCGCCAACACCTCGATGATGATCTGCGTCTCGCGCCGCGCGTCGGGCCGCCTCGTCCTCGACCTGTGACCCGACCCCCTTGGAGACCCGCATGAGCACGAGCACCGAGACCGGCCGGCCGTACCTGGACATCCACCAGTCCCGTACGCGTGAGCCGAGCCCCTACGAGTACAAGCTGGCCGCCACCCTCGAAGAGGTCTTCACCAAGGACGGCCATGAACTTCCCGATGTCGTACGCGGGTTGAACGCCCGCCAGGTCCACGCGCCCGACGGCGCGCCGTGGACCGAGGAGACCTTCCGCGCCGAGATCCACCGACTGGGAGCGTGAGCGCCATGACCACCCCGACCGCCGATCACCTGTACGCGACGGGCCTGCGCGGCCAGTGGCACCCGGTCGTCCCGTCCTCGTTCGTCGCGCCCGGCGCGATGCGCAAGGTCACCGTCCTCGGTGAGCAATGGCTGCTGTTCCGCCGCTCCGACGGCACCCTGAGCATGCTCGCCGACCGCTGTCCGCACCGCGGCGCCCCGCTCTCCCTCGGCAAACACCTGGGCGACCGGGTGGCCTGCTGGTACCACGGCGTGGAGGTCGAGACGGACGGCACCGTCTCGTCCGTGCCCGGTCTGCCCGGCTGCAACCTGGAGGGCAAGCAGCTCGTCGTCTCGCTCCCGGTGCGCGAGGTCTCCGGTGCCGTCCTCGCCTACTTCGGCACCGAACAGCGGCCGGGACCGGTCGAGTTGACGCTGCCCGAGCCGCTCACGGACCCGGACGTCGAGGCGATCCTCTGCTATGCCGAGTGGAACGTGCCGTGGCGCTACGCCGTCGAGAACCTGCTCGACCCGATGCACGGCGCGTTCCTGCACCACGACTCGCACACGATGTTCGACGGTGACACCACCGCGAAGTTCCGCATCCGGGAGACCGCCCGCGGCTACTTCTTCGAGAAGACCGACCAGCGGGGCGTCAACTTCGACTGGGTCGAGCTGTGCCGCACGGGCGTGGACTGGGTGGACCTGTCGATCCCCTACCCGCCGTCGGCGGGCCCCGGCGGCCCGTTCGGGATCGTCGGCATGGTGCGGCCGGTCGACGCGGGGCGCTGCGCCGTCTTCTTCTGGCGCTACCGCAGGGTCCAGGGCTGGCAGCGCGACAGCTGGCGCTTCCTCTACAAGACGCTGATCGAGAAGCGCCACTGGGAGGTGCTGGAGCAGGACCGGGTCATGCTGGAGGCCATGCCGGCCGACGCCGACCAGCGCGAGAACCTGTACCAGCACGACCTCGGGGTGGTCCGGCTGCGCCGCCTGTACCGCGCGGGCGCCGAGGAGCAGGCCACCGCATGAGCCCGAGACCGCGCTGAGCGGGCGTCCTTCCCCGACCGGCCGGGCGGGGTCCCCACAGCTCGTGGCCACATAATGGTCCCGGACATCGGAGGTATCGGCCCTCCGGCGACGAGCAGAGGGGGCTGCCATGGCCGTCACCGACGAGGCCATCGAGAAGATCAAGGGCATGATCGTCTCGGGCGCGCTGCGCCCCGGCGACCGGCTCCCCAAGGAGAGCGAACTCGCCGCGGAGCTGGGCCTGTCCCGCAACTCCCTGCGCGAAGCGGTCCGCGCGCTGTCGCTGATCCGCATTCTGGACGTGCGCCAGGGCGACGGCACGTACGTCACGAGCCTCGACCCGCAGCTCCTGCTGGAGGCGCTGAGCTTCGTCGTCGACTTCCACCGCGACGACACGGTCCTGGAGTTCCTCGCCGTGCGCCGCATCCTGGAGCCCGCCGCGACGGCGATGGCCGCCACCCTCATCGGCGGGGAGCAGCTCGACAGGCTCGCGGCGCAGCTGGACGCGCTGGGCGCGGAGCCGTCGGTGGAGGAGCTGGTCGCCGCGGACCTCGACTTCCACCGCGGCATCGTCGGGGCGTCCGGCAACTCGGTGCTGTGCTCCCTGCTCGACGGCCTCTCGGGGCCGACCACCCGGGCCCGCATCTGGCGCGGCCTGACCCAGGAGGACGCGGTCAGCCGCACCCTGCACGAGCACCGGGCGATCCTCGCGGCGCTGCGCGACGGCGACGCGGAGGCGGCCAGGTCCTGGGCGACGGTGCACATCGCGAGTGTGGAGCAGTGGCTGCGCTCGACGCTGTGACCACGGGGCCCGCCCGGGTGGAGTGCGATCGTCCGTCCCGGGGCAGTGATCCTCCCGACCGCCCGGCTGCGGGGGGCTGCGGAGGGATCCCTCGGACGCCGTAAGGTGGGCAGGTACGCGAGGGCACGTCGGAAGGAGGCGCTGGGTGATCGAGCTCGAGGGGGTTCCCGAGCTGGTCGACCCGGTCATGGTGGCCGCGTTCGAGGGCTGGAACGACGCCGGCGACGCCGCCTCCACCGCGGTCGCGCATCTCGACAAGGAGTGGAAGGGCGAGGTGTTCGCGGCGCTGGACGCCGAGGACTACTACGACTTCCAGGTCAACCGGCCCACGGTGTGGCTGGAGGACGGCGTGCGCAAGGTCACCTGGCCGACGACCCGGCTCTCGGTGGTCCGCGTCGGCGGCGAGAAGCCGCGCGACCTGGTCCTGGTCCGGGGCATCGAGCCGTCCATGCGCTGGCGCTCGTTCTGCAACGAGATCCTCGGCTTCGCGCACGAGCTGGGCGTCGAGCTGGTCGTCATCCTGGGCGCGCTGCTGGGCGACACCCCGCACACCCGCCCCGTGCCGGTGTCCGGCGTCACCTCCGACGCGGATCTCGCTACGCGCATGGACCTGGAGGAGACGAAGTACGAGGGCCCGACGGGCATCGTCGGCATCCTCCAGGAGGCGTGCACGCACGCGGGCGTCCCCGCGGTCTCCCTGTGGGCGGCGGTCCCGCACTACGTGTCGCAGCCGCCGAACCCGAAGGCGACGCTGGCGCTCCTCAACCGCCTGGAGGACCTGATCGACCTGCGCATCCCGCTGGGCGAGCTGCCCGAGGACGCGCGGGCCTGGCAGGTGGGCGTGGACCAGCTGGCGGCGGAGGACAGCGAGGTCGCCGAGTACGTGCAGAGCCTGGAGGAGGCGCGGGACACCGCGGAGCTGCCCGAGGCGACCGGCGAGGCCATCGCCCGCGAGTTCGAGCGGTATCTGCGGCGCCGTGATCCGGGGGCTCCGCCGAGCGGCCACGCGACGGACGGCGGGGACGGTTCGTCGTACCTGCGGGACAATCCGAGCGGCCGGACCCGCCCGCCGAAGCCGCCGCGCCCGGAGAGCGACGACGGCGACGAGTAGGGCGTGGAGCGGCGCGGCAGCGGGCGGGCGTCCGTGGTACCGGGTGACCGGTACCACGGACGCCCGCCCGTTCCGCGTCACCTACCGGAGCCGCCGCACACGAACTCGGCCGCGGCCCAGTCCCCGTGGTCGCCGGTCTTCGACCCGTTGGTGTCGGTGACCTTGAGGCGGACGTGGCGTGCGCCGGTCACGTCCACGTCCACCGGCACGGCCGCCGAGGCGCCGGTCACCTTCGGCGAGGTCCACAGCACCTTGCCGTCGGCCTCGACGGAGAAGGCGACCTCCCCGTACCCGTTGATCTCGTCGTCGATGCCGACGTCGGCGGTCAGTTCGGTGCACTGCCCGCCGAGGTAGAGCTCGATGTCGGAGTCGGCGTGCACGCCGATGCCCTTCTCGTACGTCTTCCCGGCCAGGGTGAGGGGGCGTCCGTCGGCGGCGCCGGACTCGCCGTTGCTGCGGTCGCGTTCGGCGGGCCCGTAGCCGTTGGCCGAGTTCAGCCACGCCAGATCGCTCGCCCAGGCGTCGGCGGTGGGCGGCTCCGGCATCACGGAGACCCCGAACCTCCCCTGCGCGGTGCGCTGTTGTCCGGCGGAGCGGTACCGGGCCGACACCGTGAGCGCCTGCTCCCCCGGGGTCGCGTCCGCGGCCGGGGTGACGGCGAGTTCGACGCGCCGGGTGGTGCCGGCCGGCACGCGGTCGACGGTGACGGCGGCACCGGCCCGCCATCCGCCGGGCGCGTCGAGCGACACGGAGACGCCGGTGGCGTCCTTGCTGCCCGCGGTGACGTCGACGGCGACCTTCCCGCCGACGCCCGCGCCCACCTCCTGGCCCGCCGGTGCGCTCACCGCGGCGGCGGCGCCCGGCACGGCCCCGCCCACGGCGGCGGTGTCACGCAGGTCGAGCGTGAAGGCGCGCCGGGTCGACAGCTTCCCGGTCTTCACGAGCACGACGCCGCCCCGGTCGTCCCGGTCGTAGAACCAGCCGCTGACGGCCTTGTCGTACGCGGCCTCGGACGCGGCCCGGGGCAGGTTCTTCCCGCCGAGCCGGACGTGGCTCGGCGCGTCGGCGGTGTGCACGGTGAAGGCGTAGGGCCGCGCACTCTGCTTGCCCTTGAACGTGCCCTCGCTCGCCCCGATCCGCACCCGCACGTCCCCCGCGCCGCTCTTCGGCGCGTCGACGTCGGCGCGCTGGGTCGCGTAGGCGCCCCCGCGGTGGGCGCGGGTCACGCCGTCGTCCTCGTACAACTCGAAGGAGGAGGTGCCCTGCGGGTAGATGTCCCAGGCCAGCGGGGAGTCGGCGGTGCGGTCGGCGTAGGAGCGGATGCCGGGCCACATCGGCACGGTGGCGCCGCCCTTCACGAAGAGCGGGAGCGTGTCGAGCGGGGCGCTGTACCCGTCGATCGTGGTGGGCCCCTGGTAGACCCGGCCGGTCCAGTAGTCGGTCCAGGTGCCCTTGGGCAGGTAGATCCCGTCGCGTACGGCGGTGTCCTTGTAGACCGGCGCGACGAGGAAGTCCTCGCCCGTCAGGAACTCGTACTTGGCGGCGTCGGTCGCGGCCTTCGGGTCGTCCGGGTACTCGAGCGCGAGCGGCCGCACGGCCCCCACGCCCGTCTCGGTGGCCTCGTGCGCGTACGCGTACAGATAGGGCAGCAGCGACTCGTGCAGCTTGAGGTACTTGCGGTTGACGGAGGTGTACGGCTCGCCCTGCCGGAACGGCTGTTTGTCGCTGGCCGCCCAGCCGTCCATCGTCATGGTCACCGGCAGCAGCGACTTCCACTGCAGATCGCGTACGTACGTCTTGGGGCTGCCCCCGAAGATGCCGTCCACGTCGCCCGTCGTGTAGGCGAGCCCGGACATCGTGGCGCCCGCGTACGTCGGTATCTGCCAGCGGATGTAGTCCCAGGAGCCGGACTGGTCGCCCGACCACTGGACGCCGCAGCGCTGCGCGCCCGACCAGCTCTCGGGGGCCCAGGTGAAGCCCCGCGCGTCGCTGTTGTCCTCGATGCCCTTGTAGGCGGCCTTGCAGCCGTCGAGCGCGAACTTGTACCCGTCGCCGACCCAGGCGACGTCCAGCTTGGCGACGCGCTGCCCCGCCTTCACCTGGTCGGCGATCTTGTCGATGCCGTCCTCGGTCCAGAGGCCGAGCTGCGTCTTGTCCGCCTGGAGGCCCTTGGCCGTCTCGGCGAGGTTCTCGTACCCGCAGCCGTAGCCGTCGTTGACGAGCATCCAGCCGAGCGGCATGTCGTTCTTCACGTACTGGTCCGAGATGTTCAGCGCGTCCAGGGTGTGGCGCTCACCGCGGTTGGCGTTGTGCAGATAGCAGTCCGCGTCGCCGACCTCCAGGCCGTAGATCGGCGGCAGGAAGGGCTTGCCGGTCAGCTCCGTGTACTGCCCGATGACGTCCTTGGCGCTGTCGGAGCCGCTGCCCGCGAAGTAGTACGCGTCGAAGCGGCGCTCCTTGGCGGCGGCGGTGACGGGTTCGCCGAAGGTGTAGGTGCCCGGCGCGAAGGTGTTGCGGAAGACGCCGTAGCCGGCCGAGGAGAGGTAGAAGGGCACGGAGTTGGGGTGGCCCCCGTCGTCCCAGTCGTAGTCGACCTCGGCCTCGACGGTCTGCCCGCGCAGGGAGGTGTTGCCGCGCCCGTTCTGCATGCCGCCGCCGTAGTACTGCTCGTCGGCGCCGCGGTCGAGGGTCTGCGTCGTGCTGTCGGCGGTCCAGCTGAGCGGCGCGCTCTCGGCCCAGATCCGGGAGCCGTCGTGCCGGTACAGGGCGAACCGCAGCGGGGACTTGTAGGCGCGCAGGGTGACCTTGCTGCTGCTCAGCTCGTACCGGTCCCCCTTGTCCTTCCAGCGGGTGGCGGGCGGGCGGCCCTGCGGCAGGACGATGTCGCCGCCGGCCGGGTCGGTGAACTTCCCGTCCGGGGCCAGTTCGATCCGGAAGGTCTCGCTGGACACGAAGCTGACCCGGGCCTCGGCGGCGCCCGCGTCGAACGTGTAGCGGGATCCCTCGGGATGGAAGCCGGTGACCTCGCCGACCGTGCCGGTCTCGTCCGCCGCCCGCGCCTGTCCTGGCCCGGCGAAAGCGGCGGCGAGGCCGACCAGCGCGACGACGATCACCGATCTGAGACGGCTGCGCGTGCTCGATGCTGATTGCATGAGCAGTGTTTAGCGCAGAAACGAGCACGCGCATAGAGGGCCGGGTACGGCCGCGCAAAAAGCGGCCTCCCCGGGAACACCCCGGGGAGGCCGCTGACGAACGGAGGGAACGGGCTCTAGATGTAATGCCGCGGGAGGTTGTGGACGGGTGATGCAGGTCTCGGCTGAGGGATCTTGAACGGGTGAGGGCCTTCCGGGTTCGGTGTGGATTGCGAC
>NZ_JBVIFR010000046.1:0-22707 GCF_055571235.1 Streptomyces sp. NPDC030991 | reverse complement strand
TCCTCCGGATACGGAGACTTCCGTCCCACCTGGACATCCCTCCCTGGACCCTCAAGATCCATTGTCAGGGTGTCCACTCCAAAGGGTCAGCCTCAATGGACCGAAAGGCAACGCACTCGCTGGAACACCCTCCACCCTGACCAGCAACAGCTCCTCGCCACCATCGGGATCCACCCCGGATAGAACCGACAACAGCGGCACTGTCAGACCCATGCGGGACAATTCCGCCATGGGTGAATCCCTCGCGACACAGCTCCTCAGCTCGGACCTCGAGACGGCCTGCCCCACCTGCGGCTACCTGATGTGGGTCCGCTACTCGGAGGTCGTGGCCCAGACCGCCGTGACCTGCCCCTGCTGCTACACCCAGATCTGGCTGGTCGACGAGACCGGCAGCGCGCAGAACGCGGGCGACATCGTCCAACAGCAGATCGCACAAGCTCTGAAAGGCCTCTTCCGGTGAAATACCAGCAGCGCCTCCAGGTCGCCGTACGCGAACGCCTGCGCAAACTCATGACCGCGCCCTACTCCAGCGCCGGCCACGAAGTCCACCTCGCCGTCACCTGGATCAACAACCAGCCCGCTCTCAGAGGACTCCTCGAAGAGGCAGCCCGGACAGAACCAGATCTGGACTCGGAGCGCTTCCGCGCCAGCCTGACCAATGGCCAGCTCATCTGGCTCAGTAGGACCGAAGAAGGACAAGCCACGCTCATCTGGAAACTGATGCAGGAGATCGCCAAAGAGGAAGCTGATAGCCCCGACATCGGGTGGCAGATCGCAAGCGGCTACAGCATGCACAAGAGCATCCAGGACAACTGGCGGGAGTTCGCCGAAGACATCCTGCAGCCCCTCTTCGACTACCTCAGCGAACGCGTCGGCGCCGAGAGCAGCATCCTGCACACCCTCGAGCGCTACCGCACCCGCATCGAGTGGTTCGACCGCGAAGAGCTGTACACCCGCTTCGAAGCCGCCCGCGCCAACGGCGAAGAGGTCTACAACCTCGACCTGCAGCGTTTTCTGTTCCTCGAAGGCGACCACATCACCCACGCCAAGCCCCGCTCAGCCTCCGGCGAAGCCGACCTCATCGGCGACCTCGACGGCCGCGACCCCCTCGTCTGCGACGGCAAAATCTTCGACGGGAGCGGCCGAGGCAAGGGCTACCTCGTCAAAGGGCTGCACCAGGTCGTCAAATACGCCCACGACTACGGGCAGCACACCGCCTACCTCGTCATCTACAACATCAGCGACAGACTCCTTGAACTGCCCACCGACGGCACCCCAGGCGCCTGGCCCCCCTACACCGAGATCTCCGACGTCCGCGTCTACTTCATCCACGTCCGCGTCCTGCCACCCACCACCACTGCCAGCAAAGCCGGCAAAGCCACCCGCGTCACCCTCACCCACGACGAACTCACCAACCCCGACACCACCTGACCCACCCCACCAAGTAGCGGCCCACTCGAACTGCACCACGATCAACCAATCTGCACAGGCCACATCCGCGCAGGTCAGCCACCACGGCCCCACCGAGAACCACACCCAAAGCACCCCGAGCGTCACGAACAACACTCAGAAAAACTGAGAAGCCCCAGCTCGAAGCCACAACAACGACTCAGAAAAACTAGGCGACGACAGGCGCGCGGCGCGGCTGGAGAAGCTGGGCATGGCTTGGTCGGCGGCCGATGCGCGGTTCCAGGAGAACCTGGCGGCGGCCCGCGTGTACTACCAGGAGCACTGGACGCTGTGCGCGCCCCGGTCGGCGGCCGCGCTGGACAAGCCGGTCGGGCAGTGGCTGTCCAATCTGCGCCGTCCCGGTGCGCTGGCCGAACACCCGGAGTGGGAGGCCGCGTTGAAGGCGGTCGACGAGGACTGGAACCCGTCGTGGCCCACCGAGTGGCAGCGGCACTACGCCGCGCTGCGCGAGCTGGTGCGCGATGAGGAAGGCCCGGCGGAGGTCCTGCCCGGCTTCACCGTGCACGGCATGGACGTCGGCAAGTGGCTGGCCCGGCAGCGGAAGCCCGAGGTCTGGGCGGCCCTGGCCGACGGGCAGCGCGAGCGCCTGGAGGCCGTCGGCGTCACCCCGCTCTCCGCCGCACCGGCCCCGGTGGAGCCGGACGTGTGTACGGGGCCGTCCACGGCGCCCGTGAGCGCCTTCGAAAGGGGCGTTGCGGCCCTCGCGCAGTACAAGGCCCGCACGTCCTCTGTGACGGTCCCCAGGGCCCACGTAGAGGCGCTACCGGACGGGACGGAGGTCAAGCTCGGAGTGTTCCTCAGCAACAGCAAGAGCCGCCGGACCAAGCTGACCGCCGACAAACTCGCCGCGCTCGCCAGCCTCGGGCTGCAGTGGGCGGCGTAATGATGTCGGAGATATAGCGATAGTGCGGGTATCAGGCCGGGAATATGGTCACACTCAGTAGCCTGCGTAGTCGGCGGCTGAGTGGTTCGGGGGGCTGATGAGCGACACGTTTGTGGGGCGCAGTGACGAACAGGACCGGCTGCGTCTGCTGCTGGAACAGATGGGTGGTTCGGGCGGGGTGGGCCCTGATGAGGGGCATGTGGTGCTGGTACGTGGCCAGGGGGGAGTGGGCAAGAGCACGTTGCTGGCGCGGATGCGGGAGATCGTGGCTGAGGAACGTCCTCGGCGTGGTTGGCGGCGTGAGCGGCTGACAGCGGTGTTCCTGGACTGGGGTGAGAATCCGTTGTGGTCGGTGGCTGCGGCGTCGGCCGAAGGTCCGAAGGTGTGGCGGCTGCTGGCCGCTGTCGCGGTGGCTCTCGAGGAAGCGTGCGGGGCGCCCGCCGAGCGAGCTTTCAACGATTTCCGTCGGCAGGCGGCACAACTGCCCGAGATGGTGGAGCGGGCCAAGAAACTGATGCTGCTGGACGAGCACGGAAGTCCCCAGCCAGTACTCACCGGCGAAGCGCAAGGACTACTCACGGATGCGAGCGGTCTCGGTCTGGCAGCGGCCGGAATCCCGGTCGGTCAGAAGTCTGTAGAAAAGGCAATAGCGGGAGTGTTCACGGCCGGGTCGATAGCACACCGGCTGCGCCATGGGACCGTGGATGCACAGGTGTTCCGTCAGCTGATCGACGCCAAGACTGAGTTGGTGCAGGCTTTCGGGCAGGGCTTGCGGACACTGGCCAAGCGGCAGCCGGTCGTGGTCATCATGGACACCTGTGAACTGCTGGGTCTCACACTCCTGGAGCTGCGTCAGATCATTGCCCGCAGTGGCCCGCGCACAGTGTGGGTGCTGGGGACGCGTCTGGAAGACGGGGAGCAGCGTGCCGAGGACAGCATTGCGGAGCGGCTGTTACGGGGCATCCAGCACACCCGGTTGCACGATATGCCGTTGCTGGTGTTCGACAATGACAGTGCCGCTGCCTACCTCTCCGCGCGCCAGCCCGCCCTGACCAGGCAGGAGATCGCTCAGGCGGTCCGCTTCAGCCGCGGACTGCCGCTCGCCCTGGCACTGATCGTGCAAGCGCTGAAAACCGGCATGCGCATCGAGGAGATCTGCGAACGCCCAACCAACGCGTACGGCCTTCCCTCGGAGGTGGTGCAGAAACTGGCGTTGCGATACCTCACCCACACCGCCACGATCCCTGCCCTGGCTGACGACCGTTCCAAGCTGTGCGCTCTGGCCTTGGCCCAGCAGAATGACCCCGACGTTCTCGCCGTTCTGTGGAACGTGTCGGCTGCCGAAGTTCGTATGGTCACAGACCGGCTCACCGCCCGCCACGATTTCATGAGCAGTCACCACCGTGTCCTGCACGACGCCGTCCGCGCTGCGATCCTCAACCTCCTGCTCCGCAAGGAAGAACGCGCCGCCATCCGGGAGGTCAACCAGCGTGCTGCCGACTTCCTGCGTGAGCGTGCCCGCCGCCGAGATCACCGGTCTGTTGATGAGCAGCTCGCCGATGCTCAGTGGCGGCGGGACATCTCCGCGCTCGTCTGGCACACCTTCTGGGCCGACCCCCGCGCCGGCACCACCCTCCTGCTGCAGCTGCTGCCCTGGGTCGAACTCGTTCCCGGCTTCCGCGACCTGCTCTTCCAGCACGCCCAGTTCTTCGCGCCCACCTGCCTCCCAGACGCTGCCACCACGCTGACCGCGCTCCGTGCCTTCAGCAACCCGTTCTCGTGGGGCGTGCCATACGGGCAAGAACGTGAGCTTCCTGCGGCCCGCCAGCGTGTGCTGGCCTCCTGCGCCGCCGTTCCCCAGGATGTCGCCGCACAGCCTCCAGCCAGCCTCTATCGCAACCTGTGGGCAGCAGGCACCGCGCAAGCAGTCGGACTGCCGCGGGCTGACGCCGTAGCCCTCCTGCGAACGGCTGCACACCACACCCTGCCCCCGGGCGCAGCTACCGCACGACGCATCACCGGCCTGGCCTCGGATCTGACCCGCGGTTGGCGCGCGATGAGCGGCATGACTATCGCGGAACAGCAGGACGAACTCACCCTGCACGAGATCATCGTCCGTCACGACCCCACCGACAGCGACGCCCACATCGGCCTCGGCTCCTGTTATGCCGAAGCCGGACGGTGGCAGGACGCCGAAACCGCCTTCCGTGAAGCCCTCCACCACGACCCCACCGACAGCGACGCCCACATCGGCCTCGGCACCTGTTATGCCGAAACCGGACGGTGGCAGGACGCCGAAACCGCCTTCCGTGAAGCCCTCCACCACGACCCCACCCGCAGCACCGCCCACATCGGCCTCGGCACCTGTTATGGCCAAGCCGGACGGTGGCAGGACGCCGAAACCGCCTTCCGCGAAGCCCTCCACCACGACCCCACCCGCAGCACCGCCCACATCGGCCTCGGCACCTGTTATGCCGAAGCCGGACGGTGGCAGGACGCCGAAACCGCCTACCGCGAAGCCCTCCACCACGACCCCACCCGCAGCACCGCCCACAACAGCCTCGGAGTGCTGCAGTGGCTGCGGGGTGATATAGCAGGTGCCGAATCTTCCTTTCGCTCTGCGCTCAGTGCTGACGCTCAGTCGATCGCCGCTGCTCACTTTGGTCTTCTGCTTCTCCATACGGGACGAACAGATGAGGCGCGGGCAGTCTTGGAGAATGGGCCCGCAGGCGATGTGCGACGCGAGTTGCTCCTTGCCGTCGCCCTGCACGCTTCGGAACCGGCCCACGTGTCCGCCTGCCTACAGACCGCGCTCGTGGCCAGCGAGCAACCCTTCGAACCCGGGCGTGTCACGACCCCGTTCAGCCGGGCTCTAAAGAGGGCGTGGGCCCTGGCCGCGACAGGACGTGGCACGGAAGGGGCCGCAGAACTGCGTGCAGTGTCCGCCACCCGAGTTGCCTACGAGATGTTCGAAACGCCCTTCTACGACCAGCTCGCGAAGGTGATCGACCCTACGCAGCTGGAACCGATCCTGCAGGTGTGGCGCGAGATCATCGCAGCCGACCCACACGCCTGCGGCCCGTGGGGACCCCCTACCGCACCCTGACACGCTCCAGGCACACCAAGAGGACGACGAGCACGGGAACCCAAAATGGCCGGTCGACTGGCAACGGCACTACGCCGCGCTGCACGAGCTGGGGCCGCCGAAGAGGGCCAGGCCAGCGGAGGTCCTGCCCGGCTTCGCCGTGCACGGCATGGAACTCGGCAAGTGGCTGGACCGACAGCGGAAGCCCGAGGTATGGGCGGCTCTGGCGGAGGGGCAGCGCAAGCGCCTGGAGGCCGTCGGTGTCACCCCGCTCGCCGCCGCCCGGCCCCGGTGGAGCCGTCCACGGCGCCTGTGAGCGCCCTCGACAGAGGCGTTGCGGCCCTGGGCGCAGTACAAAGGGCCCGCATGGGCTCTGTGAAGGTCCCCAGGGCCCACGTAGAGGCGCTGCCGGACGGGACGGAGGTCAAGCTCGGGGTGTTCCTGGCCACCAGCAAGAGCCGCCGGACCAAGCTGACCGTCGACAAACTCGCCGCGCTCGCCTCCCTCGGACTCGACTGGGCCGCGGTATAAGGCCGCGCGAGGAGTCGTGTCGAAGTCGGCGTGACCCCTCGCGATGCGTCAGACGCCGCCCTCCCGGCGGGGGGGGCGGTCATTGCGTCGCGCAGGATGCCGTCGGGCACACGAGCCACGCCAAGCAGAGTGGGCTAAGTACGCATGAGGCGTGAGCTGCTAGGAAGGGCGAGGCGACTTGCGGGCCGGTCAATCGGCGCCTTGCCGGGGATGGCCTGAGGTATCCAGGCTCTGATGATTCGGTGTCACAGAGTCCGGACGAAAGAATCCTTCCCACCAAACGCGCTGGGCTACTGGCAGGCCCTGCCTCATTCGATCTTCCCGTCGTCGTATCCGACGGAGGGAGACCCGGGCCAGGGACCTCCACAATGCCTCGATGAAACAGGCAAGAGCCCCGACGCATATGGCAATGACGCGAGGAGCGGTGAAGTGGCCTTCAGGCGGGATTACCACGAAGGTCATCCCCAGCATCACCAGGAACACGCCGTTGTCGTAGGTGACCACGGCTCGACCGGACCACAGGCTAAAGCCCCGGGAGTGTGTCTTCTGCTCGGCTCGAAGCCACGCGAGATCCGCCTCATCAGGAGCACCCTCAGGCCACCAGTCCCAAATCTGTTTGGCCGTTGTCATGTATGCACGTGCCCAGAGTGTGGAGTGGACCGTCAGCAGGAACAGAACAGCTGCTGCAAGGAACATGGCGCTGGCCCACTCGTGCCAGGGCGACACAGTAGACAGAAGAGACAACGTCACCAGTGCGGCAGTGAGGGAAAAGCCAGCAAGGAATGGGGCGGCGACACAACCCATCGTGGTTCGGGCATCAGGGAAGCCGAAGCGGTCCGGCACCTCCCATCGGCGGCTCCTCCGCTCCCGCCATGCGAGTGCTTCCTTATCGGTAGCCATGCGACATCCTCCGCGGGGAAGACAGAACGACTTCCTCCTCTCTTTCCATCTTGGGCTTCGAGATCTGAAGCCGCCAGCCATCGCACGATGTGGAATGCTCCGGAAGGACGCCGTGTGCTGGAGGAGCCGCGGCCGGCCACAGCGTGACGGCGGGGCTGCGGCTTCGTTGGACGGCGCGGGCCCGGGTGGAGGCGGCGGAGACGGAGCTCGGCATGGAGCTGTGCGCCCGTCTCCAGCCGTTCCAGGAGCGCTACGACCAGGCCGTGGCAGCGGGGCGACGCGGAGGGGCTCGCCGGGCTCTGTGGGGGCAAGCACGGCCGCTGGGGGCGGATCTGCGTCCTGCCCGACAGGCATGAGACCTCGATGGAGGAACCGCACTGGGGCCGCAACAGCGAAGGTCGGCCGATCGCGTGGGTGGGCAGCGCACCTGACGACTGGTGAGCGGCGGCGGTGAGACCGGCGACAGGGCCCCGGGGCGCAGGGCGGCCCGGGGTCCTTAGCTGTCCGGGGCCAGCGGCATCGCGCCCCAGGCCCTACACGCACTTGAGTGCGATGCCGGGGGGTCTGAGCTGTGGCATCGCACTGGTGTGCGTTTAGCCCCTGGGGTCTGGGCCCGCCCCCTGTCAGGTGGGGAGTGCGTCGATCGCGGCCTGCCACGGGTAGGCGTCGAGGTCGCCATGCTTGGGCTTGTGGGGCACGAATCCGCCCTCCCCGAGCAGCACGGTGACGCCCGCTTCGCGTAGGAAGGCGATGTGGCCGGCCACGGCGGGGTGCGCGGCCTGGGCGTCGTTGAAATGCGGCAGGGCGATGATCGGCAGTCCGAGGCCGATGCCCTCGGTGATGAGGCCGAGGGCGAGGGTGTCGCTGATCGCGGTGGCCCATTTCGCGAGCGTGTTGTTGGTGAGCGGGGCCACGAGGATCGCGTCCGGGGCGGGCAGGACGTCCGGCTGTGAGGGCAGCTTGTACTGCCAGCGGACCGGGTGCCCGGTGAGCTCCGTCAGGGCCTCGATCTCGCCTTCGGCGTCCTCGCTGAGCCATCGGTACGCGGACGGCGTGAGGATCACGCACACGTCCCAACCGGCCGCCTGGGCGGCGCGGACGGGTACGTGAAGGCGTCGGGTGGGCGGGGCGGCACAGGCGATGAGGTACAGGGTGCGTGTGATCACTCGGGCAGTCCACAACGATCAGCAAGTGCGCGCAAGCGGCTCTCGGCACAGCCGGTACCCAACAGGCGCAGATCCTCCATGAGTTGCTTGGTCCTGGGGCGGCACAGGACTTCCTCGGGCGCCTCCTCCTCCGCTTTGAGGAGCGTGGTGACCGCTTCGGTGCGCAGGCCGGCCTGCTTCTCGCCGATGGCGCGGTCGGTGAGCAGGTGGGCACGGCGCTCGCGTGGGAGGTCGGCGAGGGCGGCACCGGGGATGTCGGCTGCGACGGCCACGGCGTCCGCGCCTTCGCTCAGTTGAACATGAGCGGCTACCCGGTAGAGCTTGCAGTTGGTCGGGCCGAAGCTGGTCCACAGCTCGTTTCCGTCGAAGCCGAGCCGGTCGGCGTGTTCGTCGGCCTGGTCCAGGAAGCCGGGGACGACGCGGGCGAGTGCGGTGGGGCTGTGGTCGTCGGCTTCGGCGGCGGCGGCCTGCGCCATCGCGGCCTTGAGGAACAGCATGCCCAGCACCGAGAGTCCTTCGGGGCCGCGCTGGAGAAGGCCGGGCTCGAGGCGGCGGGCGGCGGCCGTGACGAACGCAACGGCCGCCTTGGCCTGGCCGTGGTTGGTCATCGCGTCCGCGAGGTGGCGGGCCGCGGACGCCATGATGACGACGTCCTCGGAGCGTTCGGCGGCGGCGACCGCACGGTGGCCGGCCACGACGGCGAGTTCGGTGTCGCCCCACTTGATCGCGGCGGCCTCGGTCAGCTCCAGCGTCAGCGACAGCTGCCGGTACGCCTGAAGCTGGTCGTCGCCCTGGTGGTGTTCGGCGGCCCGGGTCGCGTCCACGAGCAGTTTGGGGATCTGCACCCCGAGCTGGGCGAAGTGTCCGGCCTGGAATCCGGTGCGGGCCAGCCACAGGTCGCGCTGCAAGGCGGCGACGGGGACCGGTTCGCCAGTAGGCGACACGGCGGCCGAACTGGATACGGTCCATGAGGAGCTCCGGATTGCGGAGTTGAGAACCCACACACATCGTGTGGGCTGCCTCCGGTATACCGCCCCTACCGTCCCGTTATGACCAACTCCCCAAAGCGGTCCACCCCAACGTGGCGCGAGCTCGCGCAGCCCAGCACCGGCAAACGGGCCCGATGGGCGGGCGGGCTGAACCGAACCCGGTGGAACCCCTGCGGCAGGGAGTGGGATGCGGTGGCCATCACTCCCATGGAGCGGGGCCTGGACGTGCTCGCCGCACTGCGGATCAGCCCGCGGCGCGGGGCCCTGGTCCTGGCCGACCACCTGCGCGGCACGCTGTATGTGATGGTGGCGTCCGGCTCCGGGAACGTCCTGGCCGGCCTGCCCGGGGTGCGGGTGCTGTCCAGCGGCAGCGAGTTGCTCATGCCTGCCACCTTGGACGACGCCACGGCGGTCGCCGACCTCATCAGCCATCCGCGCGGTGGTGAGCCGCCCGCTCTGATCCCCGCCGACCGGCTCGCGCAGGGTCTGCGCGGTCTTCCTGCTGACGCACCCGAAGAGGCGCCCGTGTCATGAACGGCTACACCGTGCTGTACGACCCGGAAGGACACCTCGCCGCGGAGCTGCCGCTCGATCGCACCACGCACGAGCGGGTCGCCCGCGCCGTGGTGGCGTGGGCCGATCCCGAGGTGCTGCGCCCCGACGGCTACGAACAGGTCGGACTGCTGCTCGCCGGGGCCACCCGCGCGGTCGCCAACGACGTCCGCGCGCTCGCGGTCAAGCTGCCTGAGGACGACGGCCGACGTCTGTTCGCCGAATTCGTCGTGGGCCAGGCCGACGACTGCCTGGCGCGTCCTTCGCGGAACCTGCTCCGCGTCAGGGACCGGCCCGTACGCTGCGGGCACTGTACGAACGACTGGATCGGCTCCAAGACGCCATGCCCGCTGCGGAGGTGACCACCACGGCCTCCCCCTGAGCGTCGCCCGGCGCCGCCTCCCCCGTCGGCGCCGGGCGACCACCACGAAGATCCCGAGCTAGTTAGGGCACTCGGGTCACCGCACCAGAGGTGAACCATTGCACCAGCGTGACCGCAGCATGTACTCCGGCTCGCGCGGCTTCCAGAGTCTCCGGCACAGTTCCGCCTTGACCACCATGTCGGGACGTTTGTCCTTCCCAGAGCGCCCGCATCATTGCCTCGACCGGCACGGTCGATCCCGCCCCCAGCGAAGTGGTGAACTTGTGGGACGCGTCGCGAATCACTCGCAGCATCGTGCCGAGCGTCGCTTTGGCGTTGTTCGGTTCCACGACGGCATGTGCTGCGGACTCGACTGCTTTGATCGCCTCGCTGTATGCCCGTATCGGGTCAGGGTGCAACCCGTAAGCGGCCTGCCAGGAGAGCATCAGGTGATCTGCTGCTGATCCTGCCTCCGGGGCAGCTGCTGCGTCATCGATCGTCTGAGCCATTGCGTCGCGAACGGTGGGGACGACACGTTCTTCCAGCCCATCTCTGGCGTCATTGACTCGATAAGCCGATCCTGCGACGTTCAGGATCTGGGCCATGGCTCCCCCGACATCCCCTCCAAGCCCGATGGGTTCACCGTCCTCCGGCTGGTCCCATCCAAGAAGGAGATCCACGATGTCGAGCAGGTCCATGCCGTCTGCGCCGACCAGCGCGTCATAGGCGGTCTGGCCCGGACGCAGCGCTATGCGAAGCCGCAGGCAAGCCTCCACCGCGTAGTCGTCATCTCGCTTGAAGTGCTGCGCTACCCACCTCTGCAGCGCTCCAACAAGATGGCGAGGAACACCGTCGTAAGGGGCGTAGTCCCAGGGCTCGTTGTGGCCTATCCGAACGGAGAAGGGCGGCCTTGCCAGAGTCATGGTCTGTGAGCGTAATGCTGCGCTAGGCCAGCCGGGAACGGGTTTTCCAGCTGCACCCCGCGCCCTGCGCATGGAACCGAGCAGAGGGCCTCGTCCGCAGCTTCAGGGCCCGCAGTCAGCACCTGCCCTCGAAGATCTTAGTGACCTGATCGCTGAAGAACTGAACCCAATCGTCCTGCTCGCTGCCAAGCAGAGGATGGCGCACCTGTGGGACGCCCCGACGGCAGAGATCGCGTAAATCTGCAATTGTGACGTCATCACCGTACTGGAGCCAATCATCCACGATCGCCCAGCTGGGGTCGTTGAAGACGGACTCGCCCATGCTCTCCTCGTGTCCCCGGCCGCTTGGGGTCAATACCCACGCGAGCGGCCGGAAGTAGACCTCGGAGAAGACGTCGTAGTGCCGTCTGTTCCCAAGCACCCGGACGCCATTGAACATGCTGGCCAGGCGTGTGTCCCTAAAGGGGTACAGGGCCATCCGCAAAGTGGCGCCATCGGGCATCGTGATGTGATCGCGCCGCTCGCGAAGGTCGGTGGCAAGAGCGGGGAACATCACGCGCAGGTGGGGAGTGGTGGCAAACATGCCGATCAGGACTGACCGTGCGACCCGACCCGGTGCGAGACGAATTGGCGGCGCCGGGTCCGGCCGGGGGAGATAGAGGAACGGGAACGCGCGCGCGTAGGTGCGCAATGCTCTTGCGAACTCCCCATAGGCCGCGTCGTAGTGCAGACCCGCAAGGCTGTTGCAGTCGCCGCACAGACTGCGCAACCACATCCCCCCAGCAGCAGGCCGGCCGTGGCTGCGCACTTGGTTGTGGACACGGACGGTCACACAGGTGACCTTGCCCCGGTTACCAGCGGTCTGAGGCGGCACGTGCGCCTTCGTCATCTCGCGTATTTCGCCGCACAGGCCGCAGGAACGCGCTCCTGGCTTTCGAAGGTCAATGCCCAGAGTGCCCGGCGGGCGCCTGTCAGCCATGCATGAAGCCTAGACGGGACCAAGAACTGTTACATCTCCCTTTCTTGGCGACGCTCAAGGTGAAAGAGACGTCCGCCAGGCAGTGCGAAAACCGGGCTCCGGGGATGTTATGTCTGATCCCCCGGGGCCCGTGGTGGTCTGGAGCGGTTACTGCATCAGCGCGGCGAGGGCCTGCTCAGCCATCTGGATGCCCTGCGTGGCCGCCATGGTGGTGGCGCCCGCCAAGAGCTTGTCCTTGAGCTGGGTGGCGAACTGGCGCAGGCGGCCGGGCTCGGGGTTGCCGGAGGTCGCCTCGGTGTGGAGGTCCTGGGCGATGCGCTCCAGTTCCATGCGGTCCTCGTCGGCGAGGCCCAGGATGGGGCTGACCTGGCCGACGTACCCGGCGAGCTGAACGAACAGCGTCGGGTCGACGCCGTCGGTGTTGTTCTGCGTGAAGTTCTGTTGCTCGCCGATGATGACGCCCTTGGCGTTCGGCAGATAGGTGTTGTACGTGGTGCTGAGGCGGGGCTGGTTGACGTGGTCCTGCACGCTTCCTCCTGCCAGAGCGCAGCGGGTGCCCTGGGGTGTGATGGCGACCGTGGCCGGGTCGGTGTCGATGTGTTCGATGAGGTTGTGCTGTGCGAGGTAGGCGAGCGCCTGGTGCAAATCGGTCCCGCTGATCTCGGTTCCGGCGAAGTAGGAGTCGGGTGTCGCGAGGAACAGGGCCGGGTCGATGGGTGTCTGGTCGCTGGCAGTGTCGAAGAGCCACCGCAGCAAGGCGTCGATCGTGAGGCGGATCCGGGCGGCGCGGTCCTTCTGCAGGTCCTTCAGTTCGTGCACCGCGACGCGGCCGGCGTCGGTGAGCCGGACATGGTGCTGGGGCCCCATGTTCCGAAGGATCTGCACCAGGTCGTGCTGGTCGAGCTGGAGAGCCAGGAGGGCCGGGTCCTCGTCCTCCAGCCGGAGCTCTTCGGGGAAGGCGGTGACGTTGATGTACCGGCCCGGGTTCTGCTTGTCGCGGTCGTCTAGCCACAGCAGCAGGCGGGCTAGGTAGCCGGTCACCTCACCGGGCACGGGGCTGGAGGTGGCTTCGATCTGCGCGGAGACGCGAGGAGGGTTCCGTCGTTGAGCCCGTTCCAGGCTCTTGTTGGTCTCCTTGACAAGGTTCTTCGCCCACTTGTCGATCTCGCGCTTGTTGATGCCACTGCGGGCCACGATGCCCTCCTGTCTCAGGTACCTCAGCCAAGGGTACGGACTGGGTCTGACAACGGGCCTTGTTGAGTGGGGTGCCGAGGGGTGCCCGCCGCGCGGGCGAGCTCCCCTAGACGGCGGCCGGAGAGCCTTCCGGGTCAGCTCTCGCTCTTGCAGTCCTCTGGGTGGGCTACCCGGGGTCGTCCGTGGGCCTGGGAACAGCGACAGCGCCCCAGGCCCGACGCGCACTTGAGTGCGCTTGAGCCGCAGCCTGACACGTGTAAGCCCTGGGTGGGGCCGCGCCTCTGCCGAGCTAGCTTTTGACCGGTGCGGGTTTGGTGAGGCGGTCCAGCCGGGTGTAGAGGGCCTGTACGAGGCGGGCGCGGTTCTGGACGCAGCACGCGGTGGCCTTGAGCGGGGCGGACAGGCGGCCGTCGGCTTCGCGGAGGACGACTTCGGCGAGGGCGCCGCGACCGTCGCTCTTGGGCAGAGCGTCGGCGAGACGCCGGACGTCGGCGGCGACCACGCGGGCGTGCCCGGTGAGCTGGAGGGCGATCTGCTCGTAGTCGCAGGGAGCGAGGTCCGGATCCTTCCACGCGAGGACGGCGGTGACGAGGGCCTCGTGCGGGGCGCGGTCCAGGGGCAGTTCGGCGGCCATCAGGCCCGTGGGGTCGTGGAGCACGGCGAAAGTGTTACTCATGGGGCGCCCGCCGCGTCGTCGTCCTGGTCGTGGTCGCCGGTGTCGGCGTCCGGGGCTTGGACGGCGAGGAAGCGGGCGTAGCCGCGATCGGCGCGGGCGATCAGCGCCGGGGAGGGCCGGCCGAAGTCGGGCGGCTGGAGGCCGGGGCGGTCGGGTGCGGGGCCGGCGGGTGTGGGTGCGCTCATGGACACCGCCTCTGTTGCTGGTGCGTCGGTGTCGTTCGACGCTACGGAGGCCGCCGCTCCGTCCTCAACGAGATTGCGGGAAATTGCGGAAGTTCACTCCAGGGCGTCGATTGCGGCCCGGATGAGGTCGCGGGCGGCGTCGCCGTAGACGGCCATCTGTGCGAGGCCCGCGAACGCCTGGGCGTAGTCGGCGAGTTCGCGTGGCTGCGTGACCTTGATCTCCGCCGTCAGGGTCTCCACCACGGTCACCGTGTCGTCGTGGAGGTAGAACGCCTCCAGCGGCCACACGGTGCGCTGTGCGGTGAACGGGATGATGCCTAGCGAGACCGAGGCGAGCGGCATCACGGCCAGGAGGTGGCGCAGTTGCCCGCGCATCGCCTCGGGGTCGGCGGTGCGGAAGCGCAGGACGGATTCCTCCATGAGGACGACGTAGCGGTGGCCGCCCTCGTAGAGAAATCGGGAGCGCGCCACCCGGGCGGCGACGGCTTCGGAGACGTCGTTCGGCGTGCCCTGGAACGTCGTGATCTGCTTCATCAGGGCGGTGGCGAAGACGGGCGTCTGGAAGAACCCGGGCGGGACGTTGGAGACGTAGACGCGGCAGACGCGGGTCTGCTCGTGCAGGGCGTACCAGCCCTCCTGGACCTTGCGCATCCCGTCCTTGTGCAGGCGGCGCCACTCCAGATACATCGAGTCGACCGCGCGGGCGGTGGCGATGAGGTCGTCGGCCTGGTCGTCCGCGCCACAGGCCGAGCACCAGGCGCGGATGTCCCCATCGGAGGGCGGGGCGTCGCCCTTCTGGATACGGGTGGTCTTCGCGGGATGCCAGCCGCACCGGGTGGAGAGGTCCTTCCCGGAGAGGCCGGCGTCCTTGCGTAGGTGCTGCAACCGCACGGCCAGCGCCTCACGGGCGGCCTGTGCGCTGGACGATGGGGATGTGCTCATGAGGGTGCTCAGGGGCCTAGACGGTGTACTTCTCGTGCGGGATGCCGCGTTCCCAGACCGTCTCGAACGCCGACGCGCACAGAGCCACCACAGCCGGGTCCTCGAAAGTCTCCGAGCCCGGGGCGGCCCAGTCGCCGTCGCCGCTGAAGAAGTGAAACATCACCAGGCGGCCGTCGATCAGCCAGAAGTCGTTGCCGGGCAGGGCGATGTCGGAGGCGTTGCGGCGGGGCAGCCAGCGGACCTGTTCGCCGGCGCCCACGTTCAGCACGGTCACCGCATGCTCCCACCGGATGTAGTCGGTCACCGGCTCCGAGACGATCCGCGCGCGGCGCATCACCACGCCCCGGGCCAGGGTCTCCTTCACCAGGCCGAGCCACTCGGGCCACCAGCGGGCCGTGGGGTCCAGGTCGATCTGACCGGTCCGGGCGAACAGCTCGATCTCTTCGGCCTCGTCACCGACGCCGTAGCGGTCGCGCATCTCCAGGTGCACCGCGCTGTGCTGAGCGCCCCTCAGCAGCTCAGCGAAGTCCGGCACGCTGCTCTGCGACATCACACGCCTCCCTCAAAATCGCCGCCATCCGGACCGGGATACGGATCACCGTCTCATGCGGCGGGATCCCCACCGCATGGCCGGCCACCCACTCCCTCCCGCCTACCAGCGCCCGGAGAAGCCCTTCGGCTTCCTCGCCCTGGAGGACCAGGTCAGCGCTCTCTTCCTCCACCCACACCGTCGGTGACCCACCACCGCCGGTGTTCGGGTCGATGCCGACGAACCGTAGCGTCATGGAGCTCTCCCCTGTGACTCGGTTGCGCGTAGTTGCGCAGACCGTCCCGCAGGCCGCGACCGGCGTCAAGGGCGCGTGGACCCCGGCCGGTCAGTCGTAGGCGCGTAATTGCCCATAGACCAGCAGCGCCCGCTCTACGTAGGCTCCATCGACCCGTACGTGTGTCCGCCACCGAGGCCATGAACATGCTGCGCGGCGGCCGCTCCCCCCTTCGATACTCGCCGTTCCTGCTGTTTCTTCTGTGCCGAGTTCACGCTTGCGGGGCCTGCGCGCTCTTAGCTTGTGCCGGGCCCGCAGGGGGTTCCGAACGGAGTGAGGGGGCCGTGCCAGTGGAGTTAGTGACAGTCGTAATCACGATCGCTTCGGTTGTGGCTGTGAAAGCGTACGCACTGCTTGAGTTCGAGGCGGTGAGCAGAAGCGGCCGCCAACTACGGATACGGGTGTCTTCAGCCGCTGTGTCTTCCACGGCACCGGACGAGCGGAACCGTACGTGAGCGACGAGGAGACCACCACGGGTGCGGACGCCCGGACCACGCCGGTGTGGCTGATGACGCGCGAGGAGAAGGCTGCTCTGACGCGCCCGACGACCGACCAGTACTTCTCCGTCTTCTACCGCGAGACGATCCGTCCGCTGGTGGGGTTCCTGGTCAATCATGGTGCCGGCCTGGTGGATGCGGCGGACATCGCGCAGAACTCGATGGTCAAGGCGTATCAGCGCTGGGACGACCTTCTCTACCCGCGAGCCTGGGTGTACGCCGTCGCATCCCGCGCACTGGCCCGCAAGGTCGGGGCGGTGCAGGAGGACCTGTGCGACGAAGTCCCAGAGCCGACCTCGCTGCTGCCGCGCCCCGACCATGTTCAGGAGTGGGAGAGCCAGCAGGAAGCACTGCGATTACTGGACGGGCTGCCTTTGCGGCAACGGCAGGTTCTGGCGTGGACGTTCAGCGGGTTCACCCCGAAGGAGATTGCCGAGCAGCTGAAGATGACGCCGGAAGCGGTGCGCGCCAGCCTCAAGAAGGCGCGACGCGCGGCAGCACAGAAGATGCGGCAGGAGGACGCTTAGTGACGAGGCACAAGGCGACGGAGGTCGCGCATGGTGCAACGAGCCCGCTCGACCGGCAGCAGGAAGCACTCCTGTGCCAGCTGGATCAGCACCTGGACGTTGAGGCAGGACTCCAGGAAGTACTCCTGGAGTCTCACAACGAGACCATGACGGCCGCGCTGGGGTCAGTGCTCGCCGTTGAGAACGGACTGGCTGCCGTGCTGGCTTCGCCGGGAGCGGCCCCGGGCCCCTTCATGGAGTTCACTCCCGTGGTCGCCAGGCTGCTGTCGGCGGTCAGCCCCGCACTGCGCATCGCGTTCAGGAAGGACCCCGACGTGGTACGCGGCATCACTGCCCTTGAGTTCGTCTACGAGGCCCCCCGCCACCTTCAGCTCCTCGCCATAGAAGCGGAGCTGCTCGCCCGCCTGGTGAAGCAGGGCAAAAACGGCGACCGTGACCACCTCATGCAGGCAGCGCTGATCGCCTCGCGGGTCCGCGTTTGGCCCGGCATCATCCTCAGGAACTCCAAGCCTGCCCGGCGTTTCGGCGGCCCGGAAACGACACGTGAGGCAGTCCGTGCACTGCGCGCAGTACACGACGCAGGCGACGCCTCGTTCACTCTCCTCGATCGTGTCGAGGAACTCTCGGACACGGTGAAGCGCCGCAGGACCTATGTGGCCCGCAAAGGGGGCGAGCCGTCGTGGGTGAAGAAGACGCTGGCCACGCTGGAACACGAACTGGCCGAGGCTTTCAAGCAAGTGCCGTCGTCCGCGGACGGCCTGGACGCACTCGTCACGACCTGCCGCACGTCGGTACAGCAGTTCATCGACGCATGTCGCACCGGAGTCTTCGAGCTGATCGGCCAGAAAGTGAGCTATCCCGGCTTCCCGCTGCTGGAGATCAGCGAACTGCAGCTCTTCCTTGATGATTACACCGAATCGGATCTGCGGTACGCCCCGCTCGGCGGGATCGATCTCACCGGCGTCCACTGGTCGGTGCACACGACTCTGTGGCCCGACAACGTGGACGTCGAACAGCTCAGGGACGCCTCGTACCCGGCACCCAACGACGCCCGGAGCGGGATCTACATCGTGGGGTCCGGAACAGCACCCGTGCGAAGCCTCGCCGATCATGTATGACCCGGCCCTCGCGCCCGTGGCCCGCCAATAGAGCACACGGAGCTCAGCGAACTGGGTGTTCTTCGGGGCTGAGTGGTCGTGTTGGCGAAAGCGGACCGGACTGGTCTGATGGGTGGCGGGCCGGATGGTCGACCCGCCGCCCTGTCGCTCATTCGAGGTCAGTGGTGCCGGTGGCGGCGCGGGCCGGTGGCGGGCCCACTTCTTGAGGTCGCCGACGCGGTAGAGGAGTTCGGCGCCGCGCTTGCCTGCCGGACTGGGGAAGGCCCGGTCGTTGGCGCGGGCGAAGCGCAGCGCGGCCAGGGTGATGCCGGGCAGGTGGTGTTCGGCGGCCTCGCGGAGCCCCACCACCTGGTCGTCGTCGACCACGGCCGGGGCCGGGGTCGCCGGCGGCGTCGCCGTGGCGTTGGCCGCGAGCTCGCCGGGCGCGGCGGCCGGGGCCGGAGCGAGGTTCCGAGCGTCGGCGGTCCGGGCTCCGTCCGTGGGCGGCTCGGGAGCCAGGGGAAGGCCGGGGGTGGTGGGCCCGGTGCCGGGGAGGGAGTCGGCGGGTGGCTTGTGCAGCTGCACCGGGACCGATCCGCCGGCGGCCGCGGCCTTCGTGCCAGTGGTGGCCCACTCGCGGGCTTCGGGCTCGGTGAAGCACAGCACCTGCGTCTCCCGCGCGGATCCGCCAGAGACGACCTGGGCGCGGCCGCGGTGCTTGGTGGACTTCGGCGCCGGGTGGACTTCGGGGGCGAGCATCCGCCAGGCATTGACGCTGTACTTGGCGAGGATGCGGGTGGAGAACTGCTCGCGGACCTCCGGGCGCCCGAGGACGCGGGCGGTGGCGGACTGCGCGACCAACAGGACGTGCATGCGCAGCTGGCGGCCCATGTAGAGGATCTCGTTGAGCGCGTCGATGGCCGGGGAGACCTTCGGGTCGCCGGGCTCGCGGATCTTCTCCCAGTAGCGGGCCAGCATCTTCATCGTGGCGTTGACCTCTTCGAGGAGGATCAGCAGCCGCGGGCCGATGGCTTTGGGGTCGGCGTCGATGCCCAGGTCGTCGGCGACGTAGGTACGGTGCCGGCCTTCCCGGCCGAGGGTGATGAGCTGGTCGTGGATGTCGGCGATGTCGCGGCAGTAGGTGACGCCGTCGATGCCGTGGGCCCACGGGTGGGAGATCCGCTTGGTGTCCAGGACGAACACGAGCGAGCCGTGGTGGAGCATCTGGCAGGCGATGCACCGCAGGGTCACCGACTTGCCGCCGCCGGTGGAGGCGTTGACCAGGATGTGCGGGGACTCCGCGTCCAGGTCGACGGAGACGATCTGCCCGCCGGCACCGATCCCGATGATCGGCGCGGACTCCTTGGCCTTGGCTACCAGCTCGCGGGTCTTGGGGTCTTTGAAGAGGGCCTTGGCCGGAGGCTTGCGGGTCTTCTTCACCAGCACGTGGGGCCTGCGGCCCTCGGGGTGCCAGGAGAACGTCACGCCCTCCAGGGCGAGCTTCTGGGTGATGAGGTCGGCGACGACGTCGCGGGAGAAGCCCAGCTGACGGGGCAGGTCGATGCGTATCTCCGCGTCGTCGTCGGAGAAGTTCTTCGGGACATGGAGGTAGCGGCGCGGGTCGGTCTGCTCCGCCAGTCCGAGCGGCCGGTGGATCGCGTCGTAGGGGGCGGCCCCCGGCACCCTCCCCGTTCCCGGATGGCTTCGGGGGTGGGCGGTCGGTCGCGTCCCGGTGCCTGGCGCGGTGACTTCGTCGTCCGTCCCGTCGTGCGGGCCGCACGGCACTTCACGGCCGGAGGCCCTGGCCTTGGCCGGCGTCGGGGTCGGGCTGCTGGCGCTGCTGCTCGTGCTCCTGGCGGTGCTGGTCGACCGGACTGGCCGGATCGGCGGCCGGGGCCTTTCGGTCCCCAATGGCCCGGCGGCGGGTGCTGGCTGCGCGGGTGAAGGCGGCGAGCCGGTCCAGGTTCTTTGGTGTGCGCAGCCACGTCGCCGGGTCGGTGGTGCGGCCCTCCAGGTACTCCTCGGGTATCGCGGCCTGCTGGTGGGCCTGGACGGCGGCGGCCCGCTGTGCCGGGGTCAGGGCGGCGTCCCGGCCCGGGTGGTCGACGGCGTGGGGAGCGGATGCCGTCTCGCCCTCGTTGGCGGTGTCGGCTCGGAGGCGGGCGTCACGGATCTCGTTCTGCACGGCACGGCTGGCCTTCCGGGCCCGTTCGTAGCGGCTGGACTCCCGTGGCGGTGCGCCTTCGCCGGGAGCGATCCACCACCGGTGCGAAACCCGGAAGTTGGCGGTGTAGGTCATCCGGTCCGCCGTCGGTGCCTCCCGGCCGGGCTTCGTGACCGTGTGGCGGCGGGAGTAGCGGAGCAGGGCCCGGTGGGCGATGTAGTCGTCCAGGCCGCGGGTGAACTCGCGGCCGCGCAGCGTCTCCAGCAGGTGCCGGCGTGCTTCGGCCAGGATGTGGCGCCGGGAGAACTTCTCGCGCACGGTGAAGACGACCGCGGCGACGTCGACGGCGGCGAGCGCCACGTCCACGACCGGGTCCACCCGCACCCGGATCGCCGCTCCGGCTGCCCGGCACCTGTCCAGGAGGCCGTCGATGAGCTGCTGGCCGAAGCGAAGGATCGCGGAGGCGCGCCACCACGCCAGCAGCTGCGCGAGGGGCTTGGGCTTCTTCTTCGCGGGCCGGGTCGCCTGCGCCGCCCACCAGCCCAGCTGGTGACGGCCGCGCTCGCCGGGCAGGTGCCCGTGATCCTTCACGTACTGGTCGGTGAGCACCTCCAGGGCGTCCTCGATGCGCCGGCGACGGGACGCCTGCCAGTTGATGAGGTCCTCGGGCACGCCGGCGATCTCCATGACCGGACGCAGGCCCGGTGTGACCTCGCGCGGCTCGGTCGCCAGCCCCAGGGATTCACACACCTCGGTCGTCATAGTGAGGGTGTACAGCGTCCCGGCGGCCACCACGTTCTGGTAGAGGCGGTAGGTGTCCAGAGCGCCCCAGACCGGATCGCCGTCGGCGCCCGTGCGCTGAACGCGGTTGAGGATCAGGCAGTGCTCGTGCAGGAGCGGCAGCCCGTCGCGGTTGTCAAAGTGCCGGAAGGCGGCGACCACGAGCGCGGGTGTCTTCGCGCGGCCGCGGCCCGACGCCCACCGGGTCTCGGCAACCTCATCCTCCAGCCAGCCCAGCGCCGCGGCGACGGCCCGCTCATGGGCCCGCTCGATGACCCGGCGCACCCTGTCGTCGCCCAGCGCCCACAGCACGACCAGTGACGCCTGCGGCCGGAAGGTGAAGTCCATGCCGAGCAGCGGCGTCTGCTTGCGGGCCTCGATCTCCTCGATCGGCTGTCCCAGCACCGTCAGCCGGCGGGCTGTCGCCGCGTCGACGCCGTCGGCCAGGAGGCCGCGCTCGAGGCGGTCGGCATCCGGGTGCCGGCCCTCACCGAACAACAGCTCCAGCTGACGCTCGGACACCTGAGCGCCCTCGATGAGCCCCAGCGCACGCAGACCACGCCCCAGCCACCGCCCCGGCGGAAGCCCGGCCAGCACCTGGGCGGCCTTCAACGACTGTCCGACCGGGCGGCAGCCGTCCCCGAACGCCACTCCACGTATGTAGTACCGCCACGCGTTACGCCTATGGATCTTCGCGACACTCAGCATCGCCCCAGCACACACCGGCCCTGACCTGCAAAAAAGCGCGATCCCGTGCGGCGGGAGAGTTCACCGGAACTTCACGGCCGAACCCGCCCGCCGGGCGCTCGTGGCGCCATCGTGCCCGCCCGGCGGACACCACCAGGGCCATGTAAATACTGCGCAACCCTCAGGCACACTCGTGCCTGAGGGTTGCCTCCTTGAGAGGTAGGTGGGCCGTCAGTTTCAGCGGTCCTGCCCCACGGACGGGCGGCTCGAATCTTGCCCTGCTCCTATACCGGATTTCCTACGTACCCCATCCGGCAGGCACCCCGAGGACGCCCCGTGCCCCATGTTGGCCGCGCCATCACTTCACCCATATGGGTGAGATTGGGGATCAAGATGCGCAAGCAAATGGTAAGGGCCGGGCTAGCTATCCTCGCTGCCTTCGTTACGGCGCTGGCGTTGCTCGCAGTGCCCACGGCGGCCCAGTCGGTGGGCGACCGTATCAACGTGGGCAACCTGGGTGCCGGGGACTGGATCCAGTCCCCCAACGGCGCCTACAGACTCTCCATGCAGAGCGACGGCAACCTGGTGCTCTACGGCCCCAGCGGGCCGTTATGGGCCACGTACACCAGCGGCAACAACGCACACCTCGGCAACCAGAGCGACGGCAACCTCGTGATTTACCGGGGTGACGGGAGTGTGGCCTGGGCCTCACGAAGCCACGCTTCAGGAGGCGGAACACTCGTCATGCAGAACGACGGGAACGCCGTCGTATACGGAGCGTCCGGCCCCTTCTGGTCGACCTACACCGGAAACGGTGTGAACAAGATGGCAGCATCCGGCGCAGTCGCGTTCGCCCGCCAGCAGGTAGGAAAGCAGTACGTGCGGGGAGGGACCGGCCCCAACGCCTATGACTGCTCGGGTCTCACTCTTAAGTCATACGCCAGCGTGGGAATCGGCCTGAACCGCACGAGTCAGAACCAGTACCTACAGGGCTCCTCCGTCAGTCAGGCAGCTCTGCAGCCCGGTGACCTCGTCTTCTACTACGCGGCCGCCCCCACCCACGTCGGCATCTATGTCGGCAACAATGAGATCATCAACGCCCTCAACATCGACACCGGAGTTCGCTACGACCCCCTCACCTACCCCGGCTCGATCACCGGGTTCCGGCGCTACGCCTGATTGAGCAGGGCCGGATGGCCCTAAGGGCTTGCAGATCATTAACACGTCGTCTTGATCTTGCTGCTGGCCTCGCTGCTCTGAGTCAGAACCCGTGCGTGGAGGACCGTGAGGGCGGC
>NZ_JBVIFR010000045.1:0-25160 GCF_055571235.1 Streptomyces sp. NPDC030991 | reverse complement strand
TGGCAGCGGCCTCGCTGGCCAGGTAGAGCCGACGCCGCCGCTCATCAAGGTGCGGCAGGAACTGATCGAACTTGACCTTCAGGACACCCACGCAGATCCCGTCGGCTGGATACGCAGCCATACCTCAGCGTCCCACCAACACCCCTTCCTCGGACACTTATTGATAGACAGGCCCCGGGACGCACCGAGAACTGCCAGGTCGGGGTCTTCCTCGCCTATGCGACCGAGCGGGGACGCACGCTGATCGACCGCCGCCTGTATCTGCCCACGTCCTGGACGGACGACCGCGAACGCTGTCGGCAAGCGGGCATCGACGACCACATCGACTTCGCCACGAAGGTGGCGATGGCCAAGGCGATGGTCCGCCGGGCTATTGCCGAGAAGATCCCGTTCACCTGGGTGACTGCGGATGCCGCCTACGGCTTCAGCAAGGGCTGGCGATTCGAGCTCGAGCAGGCGGACGTCTTCCATGTCATGGCCACCATGCGGCACGACACCGTCGTCACCCGCTGGGCCATGGATCATCCCGTCCACGACCTGTTCACCGGCCTTGCGCGGCAGAAGTGGAAACGCCGGTCCTGCGGCGAGGGAGCCCACGGCCGACGGATCTACGACTGGGCCCGCATCGAGGTGCGGCCCTGGCACCGCGAGGACCGCCGGCACTGGGTCCTGGCCCGCCGCAGCGTCAGCAGGCCCGAGGAGATCTCCTACTACATCGCCTACTGTCCGGCCGACACCACCCTGGACGAGCTGATCCGTGTCGCGGGCAGCCGCTGGACGGTGGAGGAATGCTTCCAGACGGCGAAGCAGGAATGCGGCCTGGACGACTATCAGGTCCGCCGCTATCCCGGCTGGCACCGCCACATGACCCTGGCCATGGCCGCCCACGCCTGCCTGACCGTCCTGCGAGCCCGCCAGCTGGATACGGAGAAAGCAGAAACGGATCCTCCCAGCTCATCCACCTCAGCCTCGCCGAAATCCGACGGCTGATCACCCGGCTCACCAACCGCCGCCCCCCCGGCCGAGCACATCCTGCACTGGTCCCATTGGCGACGACAACGCCAACACCAAGCCCGCATCAGCCACTACAAACGACGCGGACACAGCCCCTGAGAACTGTTTAGCACTCAGGACAAGCACCGTTGCAGTACTAGTGGTGGAGGTGCTAACCGGCACCACCCGGCCCTGCCCGGCACCCGGGCATGCAGCACGGTGCCGGCCCGTCGGCAGAACCGACAGCCGGCACCGGCAAGCTGGCTAACCGTCAGGCGGCGATGGGGGCATCCCTCCTCTCCGCCAGTGTCTGGGCCGCGGGACCCATCAGTTCGTCCAGCGTCGTGTCCTCGAACAGACCCGGGTGGTGCTGGGTGCTCGGGACGGAGGCCTGGTCAGGGACTGGCACCAGGACGAAGCCGTCCTGGACGACCGCGTCGGGCGCCTTCGTCTTCGTGTACCAGTTGACGAAGAGCTTCTCGCGGGGGCGGACAGATCCGCTGAGGTGCAACAGCGTCTCCATCAGCTTCGTCACGCGGCTGCCGCGGACCTTGTACCAGGACTCGAACCACGGGTAGAGGTCGTGCTCCTGGACCTCGCACATCTCAAGGAAGGCGATGTAGGTCCTGACGTCATAGGGCACAGCGCGGCCCATGACGATCTCGTGAGCGGTGCTGTGAGGGAGACGCCATCCGGCCTTCTCCTCCATCTCACGTACGGGCGGGCGGCCGGCCCTGTTATACGCGTCGCGCATCGCTCCGCTGAGATCGCCGACGTCCCGTACGAACTGCGGCTTGGGTACGACCTTGGCGCGTCGGGCATTACGCCTCGCCTCGGCCGAGGCCTGCTTCGCCTGGGTGTAGAGGGCCTCGGCCTCCTCGACGTCGCCGCCGGCTGCGGTGACATAGTCAAAGACCACCTCCCAGGTCGGTTCCTTGGAACCGCCGCGGGCCGCCCTCTTCAGGGAGCTCGGCGAGGACAGCGTGTGCTCGGCGAGCTCTTCGTAGTTCTTGCCCACGACTGCACGGAGCTGGCGGAGGTAGGCGGCGAGCATGCCGACCTCCAGGACCGTGTAGTCGATCGGATTCTCCGGACGTCCCATGGCTCTCAGCTCCCGGAACCGTTGTTCAGAGCCGCGAAGAGGACCCGGCGAAGGATTCCTCCGGTGCGGCTTCCTCCCGTGCCGCCCTTCGTGTTGGCCGCCACGACCACGGCGACGCCGATACCGCCGGCGACACCGAGAAGGAGAAGCACATCGCGCACCGGCATGCGCGCGAAGAGGCTGAGAACGACGGCCGCGGCGAGAAACGCCACGATGACCAGGGCCTGCGCCATGCCGAAGAACACGGCGGCGACAACCGGGGTGGGAGAGGCTGGCGCCTCTTCGGTTCGCTTCACTGGGATAGACCCCCATGAAAGGAAGCCGGCGGCGGCCGTCGGGCCGCCGCCGGGCTGTTGGTTGCTGACTCACCGGGCCAGGAACCGCGAGGCGTTGGCGGGCGCCCCGAGCGCGGTAGACGGCTCGACCGGAAGGAAGTCGCAAGGCCTTGGCGTGCCTTGAGCGCGAAATCCCGCCTTAATCCCAGAGGATCCCAGGACATGTCATCCGATAGGACCAGCCAAGGAGTTGGTCCAAGAACTGTCCGAGCAGTGATCGGGCGGAACAGGACTCGCGCATGTTCCGTGAGCTGGGGCATCGCCCCAAAAGCCGGGGTTGGGTCAGATCTGGTCCGGCTGCGTCGGGTGTGACCCAACTCCCCCCGGGGGGACAGTTACATCAGTTCGCGGGATAACCGGCTCCCACCGGAGTAGCGCGGATAGCACCCATGAGTTTGCTGACTCAACCGAACTAATGGGGGATCAACAGCTGGTCTTGCTTGGCGGCTGACCAGCGAACAGAGGGCAGTGGCGCTTATCCCTTGGCGGGGTTGATCGCGTTCGCCCATGCAGTCGGACGTCTAGAGCCGGGAGGTCAGGTGCTTGGGATGCAATCATCTGGCAGGTTCTGGTCAATCCCTGCAGGCAAAAGTGCCGGGCTACGGCGGCTGCCGCTCGTATCGACAGCGGCCGTGTGATCCGGAGCGGTGAGTCCCCCGTACCAACAGGTGCGGGGACTCACCGTATGTCCGGCCGGCCGCAACTTCCGCGGTGCAGTTCCGTAGGTTTCTGCCCTCTACTGAGGCCGGTTCTTGGTGCGGAGGCGTTTGTCTGCCCGGGCGCGGGCGATCAGTGCGGCACGCCGCTCCGTGTACGGACTTCCCCGCAGGCCGGTGCCGTCGACGGCGAGGCAGTCCCACACCGCGTAGTGCGCCGGGAACTCTGCGGCGAGTTCCGACGCCCGGCGTGTGGAGTTCCCGCGGGTCTGCGCCGCAGAGAAGTCGAGCCTGCCATCGACCCAGACGACGGCCTCACCGTCGAGGACCGTGCCCGGCCGCAGCCACGCCTGCCCGGCCACCGCAAGGTCCATCCATGACCTGGTGACGGTCCGCCCTGCACGGGTGTGGCAGCGGACGGTGTCAGCGATGCGGTGCATGACGAGCCGGTGCCCGTCGAACTTCGGCTCGTACCACCAGCCCGGCCCGGTGGGCAGGGAGGTCACGTTCTCGGCGAGGGCAACAGCAACGGGATACTCCACTCCTCCACCCTCCGGCCGCCGCCGGCCCGGCGCGTGCGCGGCTACTCCGCCTGCACGTCCGGCGCTGGCACCCCGTTCAAGGCGGCCACCGGATTGCAGATCTCGCACGGCTCGACGGGCAGCCCGGGATCTTGCAGGGCGACCATCGCCTCCTGCGCACTGATCAGCCCAAATTCGCCCTTGAAGCACAGTCTCCCCGGTGGAGCAGCGCAGCAGTACCGGCGCGCTGCGGTTGGATCTTGAAGGAGCGTGCCGCCCGGGCCTTCTCCCGGCGCCGCGCCTCCACGGCGACCTGCTGCTCCAGGTACTGCACGGTCCGCCGCTCCAGCCCCGCACTCCAGCCAAGACAAGAGGATGCGGTGCTTCTCGAGGCGCTCCGCCAACGGCAAGTCGTTCATGCGTTCGAGTCTATGCGTGCAGGTCAGCACCATGCGAAAGCTGCCCACTGTCCCGTGGCGGCGAACCTTGACCGCTTGCCATCAAAGTTTGAGCGATGGCGGAGCCGCTACTACCGACGGAAGAAGCCTAAGTAGAGGGCCGCAATGATCGCAGCGAGGATCGGCAAAACCACGAGGTGGACGCAGCCGTTCTCCTCCCAGTCCTTTGCGATGCCTACGATGAAGGTGATCGCGATGATGGCTCCGATTCCCCACAGCGCGATCTGCGTACTGTCCAGCGCAAGGTTCATGGAGCGGCCTCCGGCTGTAGGGGCCAAGTGTGGCGGCGCAGGCTCTGAATTGCCCCTCGCGTGACACGTTTCGTGACGTCAGAAAGTACAGCTCTGACCTGGGCGGTCAAGTTTCGATGGCACGAACGCGCAGTGGTCAAACTTCAGCGGCATCGAACACCCACCCCGCAGCCCCGTTCCCTGCCCGCCCCCGGGCAGCAGCCTTTGACACCGCCCCGTTGCTCCCCGGCGCGACCGGTCTGCACCACGACGATGCCATTTCGCGCCGGGGAGTGACGGGGCCAGCGGGGTCCCGGGGGCGGCGAAGCCCCCGGGTAAAGGACTGTGGCGTGCGCCTGGGCCTTGCGCTGGTCGGTGAGGTCGGCGAAGCGGGCGACGGCGGACCGCTCGGCGGGGGTGAGGTGGTCGATGCTGGTTTCGATGGCCTCGTGCACGCCGGTACTCGCGCGGTGCGCGTCGTACAGCTCGCTCTCGGCGTCGCTGAACTCCTCGAAGTAGCCGCACTCGATCAGATGCCGGACGCTCGTGCGTGTCTCGGTCTCCGGCATCTTCAGCTCGCTGATCAGCCAGTCGATGCTGCCGTAGGGGGCGCAGATGTCGAGCAGCCACCTGCAGCGCAGATAGACGCCCAGGTCGGTCGCGGACAGCCGGGGGTCGGTGATCGGGTCGTGATGGACGACCAGCGAGTACGGGCCCGACAGATCACTGCGCAGTCGCACCGTCGGCTTCTCCTCGCCAGCGTTCACCGGGACAGCCTCTCGGCCTTGGCCATGACCTGCTGCCGCTCGCGTTCGGCGCGGGCCTTCACCCGCTTCAGGGTCCGCAGGTCCACAGCCTTCTCGACGCCGGCACGCACCAGGTCAGTCAGCAGCTGCGGATCGAGGGCCTCGGCCTGGACGGTCTCGCGCATGTGGTCGCCGCGCTTGTCGGTGCGCTTCTGAGGCGCGGTGATCAGTCCGTATCGGCGGATCTGCTGCGCGGTGACGGCCAGGCGCTGGATGGTCGGCGGGGCACCGCCCATTTCCTCGACGAACGCCAGGACGTCCTCGGCCGCGGCGTCGAGGATGGACAGGCCGCTGGGGTCGTAGTCGCCGACACTGAGCACGGTGGTCGGCAGATCGCTGTAAGCGATGCGCATGGCCGCGTCGTGCTTGGCGGCCACCGACTCGAAGCCTCCGGAGCAGTACACGATGACGCCGTAGTCCCGTGTGACGCTCGCGATCATCGGCATCATGCCCTGGGCCTCGATCCAGACCTCGACCACCCGGGGTTGCCCCTCGGTCAGCGGCCGGGCGTAGTACTGGGCGGAGGAGCGCACCGAGTCCCAGAACTCGGCGGGGCTGTCGTAGCCGAAGGAGTGACCGGCGGAAGAGGCGCGGTCGTCGCGGATCGCGTCCATCGGGATGAGTCGGGCACGGCGGGCCCGGTTCAGGGTCTCCTGCAGCCGGTCGTATGCCTTCTCGTCCTTGGGGAAGCGGTGCTTGCCCACCAGTCGGTAGAAGACCTGACGCGCGGTCATCGGGAGGAAGTCGCGGTACTCGTCGAGGACGGCGCGCACCTGGTCGACCAGCAGCATGGTGTCGGGCTTGGGAGCCCAGGGTGCGAATCCGCGGGGCCGGGTGCGGAGGTAGGTGCGTCCCGACACAGTCGTTGTGTTACGGCTTGCCGTGCTCATCGCTCCATCGTGGCAGCGGTTCGCCAGACTCAAACTCCCAGCGGGATACGCCGGTTGGGCCGTGCGCTGTCAGTGCCGGGTGCTTTGATGGGCGGCTATCACTTCCACGGGTGAGCGGCGGGAGGCGCCATGGGGCTCGTACGGGTGAGGAAACACACGAGGGGCGGCACGGAGGTACGTGAGCACACCCGCTGGCCTCCGGGCGCGCGTCGGCAGATGACCATTTTCGTCACCGTGTGCGTGATCGTTGTCGGCGTCGGCAGCAGTATGGGCGACGCCTCGACGGGGCAGGGTCCGGGGGCGGGCGGCAGACAGCCGCGTCCGCAGCAGACGGGTGTCTACCCGGTGCATTTCCCAGGCTGGGAGGAGCCGAAAAGACCCACGCCGACGGTGTCGTACCCGGTCCGGTTCGACCGGGGTGACTGACTCCCGGACCGGTGCAATAAGGCCCCTGTCAGAAATGATAGGGGCCCTTTGACGTGCACGAAGTGAGGGTCAGGGGTGATGGGCGGGGGCGGACGCGGAATGCGACGTGGTGCTGCTCGTCGGGAACTTGGTGTCGGCGCCTCCGCCGCTGGTCAGAGCCAGCAGGAGGAGCAGGAGCAGCAGGAACCCGCCCCCGGCGCCGGCCACGACGGCGACGGTTCCCGGGCTGATGGATCGGCGGTGTCCGCGCACCCGGGTCCCGTCGGAACGGTAGTAGGGACGGACGCTGGTGGTCGGGCCTGACTGGACGGGGCGGGGTCGCGGCGCGGGAGTGCGGCGCGGAGCAGCACGTCGGGGAGCCACGTACGGCTGGGCTGTGCGCGGCCGGGTGCGGCGGGTGTGGCCTTTGACGTAGGTACCGTCACGGCGGCGGTGGGGGCGTACGTAGGTCACGGGCGGTCCTCGGTGGTGAAGGGGGGCGGTCAGTACCCCCAGGGGGAGCCGGGTGTTCGTCGGCGCAACATTCGACGGTAGCGCCGCCCACTGACAACGCTGGGCGGCCAACTCCTCGACTGTGTGCGGCCGTTGAGTATGAGGCGGCGATTTTCGGTCGGGTGATCTCGACGCTGTGCCGACTGTCAGTGCGGGGTGTTGTCATAAGAGTGGCGGGGAGCTGTAGACGAGGGGGGACCGTGCCCAGGAACAGGGGATACGACTGCGCCGATCACACCGGTCGCGCCGCGCAGCGGGCACTGCGCCCGGTAGCGGTCGAGGTGGCCCGGTGAGCCCGCGCCGCCGGCGGCGCAAGAGCGAGGAGGATCTGCTCGCCGCGCTCGGCGCCCTCGTGTTGGTCGGGTTGGTACTGGTCAAGGTCAGTCAGTGGGTGTGGGCGCACTGGTGGGTGCTGGTCGTGTTCGGCGTGCTGGCCCTGCTCGTGCCCGCGGGCCTGGTCTACCGGAAGGTTGACCAGATACGGTCTGCCCGGCTGCGGGTCGAGGGCCTGACGTACTCGCTCGGCCAGTTGGACGCGATGCACCACAGCGTCTTCGAGTCCGCGGTACGCGATCTGCTCGCCCGGGACGGTTCACGCGACGCGCTGCGCTGCGGCGGGCGGGGCGACCTCGGCGCCGATGTGAAGGGTCACGACCCGCTGGGCCGGTACTGGGTGATCCAGTGCAAGCACCGCAAGAACGGCCTTGCCGGTTCCGCCGTCGGCACCCCCGACCTGCAGACCCTCAACGGCACCGGCCGACCGGTCCACAGAGGCGACGTCGTGGTGCTGGTGACCAACGGCCGCGTCTCGCAGCCCGCCCGCGACTTCGCCCGCAGCCAGCAATTGCACCTGGTCGACCGGCACCTGCTCGAACAGTGGGCCCGCGGAGTGCGCCCACTGCGGGAGATCCTCCCAGCCATCCCCGCTCCACGAAAGCCTCATCGCTTGCGGTAGGCGCTCTCTGAGCACGGCCCAGGAAAGAGGCCCCTGTCATTTTTGACAGGGGCCTCTTTCCTGGCTCCTCCCATATCGGTGTCTGTTGCAAGGGCCGTTTACTCTCATACAGGGGAGCCCGCAGCCAGCTCGAATGGCTGCGGGCGTCCCTGCTCTGTGTGGTGCTGCCGGACGGTCAGCGGCCGGCGGTGGCCTTGGCGAGGATGTCAGCGTGGTCGAACGCCAGCGGCTCGGGCAGGCCATCGAGTGGCCACCACCGGGTGCTGCGGGCGTCGTCCCCGGCGGCGATGGCGGTTCCGGCGGGCACCTCGGCGAGGTACACGTCGGTGATGTACCGGCCGCGCGGGTCGCGGCCGGGCTGGTCCCACCGGCCGACCTCGTGCAGCTGCTCGGGGGCCACCCGGAGGCCGGTCTTCTCGACCAGCTCGCGCGCAGCCGCGTCCCTGCTGCTGTCATCCGTCGGGTCGACGTGACCCCCGGGCAGGGCCCACTGGCCCTCGTGCGGCGGGCAGTCCCGCTCGATCAGCAGGACCTGGCGGTCCGGCGTCACGGCCACGACGTCGGCGGTGTAGCGGGTCTCCTCGGCGGGATCGGTCATCGGTACTCCTTGGCTGGTCGGACCGCCCGGTGCCGGGCGGTGTGGTGTCCTTCTGCAGGGGCGGTCAGCGGTCGACGACGTTCTTGTCGAGGTCGCGGTGGACCAGGCCGACGACCAGGTCGCGGGCGGCGAACTGCTGGGCGTCATCGGCCAGTCCGTACGCGGCGGCCTGCTCGGCGTCCCCGGCGACCGTTCCCTCCTCGGGGGTGCGCTCGATGCCCGGCGGCAGGTCCTCGACCGCGAGGTCGGCCAGCTCGGCGGCGAGTCGGTAGATAGCGCCGGCCTGCGGGTGCGCGACGTACGTGGGGGAGAAGAACGGGGCGCTGTAGGTGCACACGCGGTGGGTGCCCCGGTCGACCTGGCCCAGCTCGCGTCGGACCCTCTCCAGCCGGGTAGGTCGGCGGTCGGGCGCTGTGCCTTGCGCTGGGCAGCGATGACGGTGTCGAGGATCGTGCGCATAGCCGGGTAGGCCGCGTTCCAGTGCTCGACCAGCCGCTCGGCGCTGGCCCAGTCGATGTTCTGATTGGTGACGACCTTCTCCACGGTGAGCGTGGGCGTCAGGCGTGCCGGTACGGCGGTCTGGGTCTGGGTCACTTCTGGCTCCCGTACAGGTGGGTGATCAGGGTGTCGAGCAGCCGGTAGAGGTCGGTGTGCTCGGTGACGACCGGCTCGGCGATGTCGAGATGGCCCAGCTCCCGGGACCGGGTGGTGAGCCGGGCGGCAGTTAAACGGAAGCCGTAGGCGTGGCTCTCCCACTGCTCGGGCTCGGGGTCATAGGCAAAGGTGGCGAGGACCTCGGCGGTGCGGCCCCTGGTGCTCGGCGCGGGCCTCGATGGTCAGGCCGATGGTGTCGCGGCTGTCGCCGTGGGTGCGCCCGGACAGGGCGGTGAAGCCGGGCAGCGGGCTGGTCTTGTCGGTGAGCAGTCCGGCCTCGCCGGTGACGTAGGCGCGCTCCTCGCCGTCCGGGTAGCGGATGGCCAGCTTGCTCTCGCCCGCCTCAAGATCAGGGCCGCCGACGAAGGGTTCGTGTCGGGCGGGATACGGCTGGGGCTGTTCATGTCCGAACCGTACGACGCGATGAAGGAACCGAGACAGGCGGCGGTCAAAGAGACTGCGCGTCCCCTTCGCACAGTCGTGGGGAATTCCGGCTGACTGGCTGTCTTCTGCGGCGTCCGGGCGAGAGTTCGCGCGAAATGATGCGGAGGCGCGGAACAATCACCCCGGACGTTTAAAGCTCCCTTCCGATGCTAGTTTGCGTTTACACGCTGCCAGGGTTTACGTTGGGGGCCTTGGAAGCTGCAGTCTTTCCAAGACCCCCGCTCGCTTGCTAGGCGGTGTTGTACTGAATCAGAGCCAGGTGAATCAAGGGGATCTGAGGCAGCACGTAGTAGCAGCCAAGCGCTACCGCGCCCCAGAGGACGATGCACAGCATCGTCCTGCGAGGCGTGGCAAGGACCCATCGGAGCGTGCAACAGAGCTGGTTCCACAGCTCAGCCCACGCTCTGCAGTTGTCGTGACGCATACGCGTCCTTTCCGTCCAGTTGGACATCGTTCCTTCAGCTGCGCCACCAGGAGCGGCAGTTTCTCGCGTGTCCGCGCGAGAAACTGCCGCTTCCTCGTGGTGCGTAGATGCGGTGCAGCCGGTCGGGCCAGAAATGTCCCGACCCAACAACGATAAGCAGACTTCGACGGAAGTCGAGGCGCGTTCCACGATGCGGGATTTACGACGGAAATGGCGACTGCCCGAATTCGTTTCGCGACTGAATGCAATAACGCGGGGGGCATGCTGCTTATGGGTTACCAGTCGGCGCCTTAGCGTCACCGCGTTTTTCCCGGTTACAGCACCTTCACCAGGGCGTTTTCCTCCCAGCCGTCCCCGTCCTCGAAGTAGCCCTCCATCGCGGCGCTGTTCTCGACCCATCCGCCCTGCTTGGCGATGACCTTGCGGTCGTTGCCGGCGCGCTTAGAGCTGGTGGCCAGTCCGCGGCGCGGGGAGTGCCCGGTGGGCCGGAAGTCGAGCTCGGCCCACATGCCCAGCCGGGTGATGACGTCGCCGATCGTCTCCGGGGCGAGCCCGCCGTCCATGACGGTGTGCCACCTGTTGTGCAGCGGCTTGTAGGCGAAGTCGTCCGGGTCGGTCAGCTTGGCCTCCGCCTTCCAGGCCCGCCAGGCGCGCACCGGGCAGCTGCTCGGCCGGGAGCCGAACGGCACCTTCACCTTCCGGGGCTTGATCTTGGAGACCCGGACGTCGACCTCCATGCCGTGCTCGGTCTCGACGAAGTCGCGCAGCCGCAGGTAGGCGACCTCGTGCTCGCGTCCGGCGATGGCGAAGCAGGTCAGTCCGATGGAGCGGTCGCGGATGCCCAGCCGGTTGTCGGGGGCGGCGACCACGGTGGCGCGCAGGTGCTCGGCGAGCAGCGCGGGCGCCGGGCCCCGGCCGCGGACCTCGCCGGTCTTCTCCAGTTCCTTCTTCTTGGCCTTGAGCACCCGGCGGGCGCGGGCGGCCACGGTCTTGTCGAGGACCAGGTGGTGGTCGGTGCGGCCGGTGACGACCACGCCGGACAGGCGGCGGTCGATGGTCGAGGGTGCGGTGTAGGTGCCCTTCCTCCAGCCGGACTGCCACCACAGCCACTCGACGAACGCGGTGAGCGAGCCGGAGGTGATGGCGGTGACGGGCAGTTCGAGCAGCGCGCAGAACTGCTCCCACTGCCTCCAGTCGGCGGCGTAGGAGTCGGTGGTGTTGTCCGGCCGCAGGTTCTTCTCGTGCGCCGCGCTGCGCTCCTCCAGCTCCTGGAGCTTGGCGAGCACGTCGGGGGTGAACGCCGCGGCGTTCGTCACCGCGGTGGTACCCGCCGGTCCGGCCGACGCCGGCAGCACCAGCGAGGGGGGGACGACGGGCGATGCATCCGTGCTCGTCTTGGTCTGTTCCATGATGGCCCGTCACGCACCTTTGTTCGTAGCGCCGTTTGTGCTGTCTGCATCCCGCATATGGGGAGCATGAGCCCGGGGGCACGCTGAACTCCATGACCCGCAGCGGCAAGGCGTACTACTACCTCACCGATGCCATCGGCTCGGTCATCGGCGTGGCCGACGAGACCGGCACGAAGGTCAACACGTACGCCTACAGCCCCCGCGGCGTCACCCGCGCCGCCACCAGCGAAAAGGTGGCCCAGCCGTACCAGTTCGCCGGCGGCTACCACGACACCACCGGCCTCTACCACTACGCGGCCCGCTACTACGACCCCAACATCGGCCGCTTCACCCAGCCCGACCCCTCCGGCCAGGAACAGAACCCCTACCTCTACGCCGAAGGCGATCCCGTCAACCGCATAGATCCGTCCGGACTTTTCAGCTGGAGTGATTTCGGATCCACTGTAGGTGGCGCCGTAGCGGGACTTGGTGCCGCAGCCGCGGTGACTGCCGCTTGCGTCGGGACGGCAGGAGTCGGGTGTGTTGCTGCCGGAGCTGTGACCGGCGCCCTATGGGGGGCAGCTGGCGCAGGTGCCGGAGCCGTAGCCTTTGGCGGCGATAGCGGTGACGCGAAAGACGCAGTGATTGGGGGCGTACTCGGCGGTCTGATCGGCGGAGCCAAAGTCTGACGCACAACTTTCGGAGGTTCTCATGTCGACTGCAGACGCGGGCAAAACAGTCCGGTGGAAGCTAGTCGCGCTGTACACCCTGATCGGTGTTGTGCTGGGTGTGGTCCTGAGTATCTCCTTCGGGTACATCGGAGCGCCTTGGCAGGCAGGGCTGGTGCTGGGCGGGCTCGGAGCACTTGTCGGCGTTGTGCAACCAGCTATCAACCGGAAGGCGCGGAACTCAATGCCACGTGATTGATTGATCGGGGGATGTGCCACGCAGCGCACATTCCCCGGTCAGTGCGAACCGCACCAGGCCTGGCAGAGGAGATTCCGGCCACAGTCCTACCTGCTTGTCCAGTTGCGCACCGAGTGCCTGTGCCGATCACGCTGAGCTGAGGCCGCGCCCCTCACCGGACCAAGAGCGGAGCAGCAGACGCGTCTGCTCCGGCCTGGAGTTCACCAGCGCATGCCGAGCTGGTCCAGGGCCGTTGTCCAGAAGCGGTCTTTCTGATCAGTGGGTGACGGGCTGGCCTGGGCTGATCAGTTCGGTGCTGGGTGGTGGGGGTTGTAGGTCGGGGCTGTTGTTGGCCGGTGACGGCGGGGCCGGGGGCTTGGGTTGTGTGTAGTGAGCTGCTGTTCTGTCAGGGGTACGGAGTGCTGGTCAGGTGTGGTCAGTTCTATTGCGTTCTGCTCAGGTTCGTTGAGTGCTGCTATGTAGTGGTGTTGAGCCAGTACGGGGCGGTGTCCATGTCGCGTGGGGTCCAGTTGCGGATGGGGTCTGGGGCGGCGGCCAGGAACTGGTCGACCGTTTCGATGTAGCGGCTGTAGCAACTGTAGCGGCCGGGTGCGTGGGTGAGGGGGGCGTCCGGCTCGGGGGCATCCTCCGGGCTCTCGTCTGCAGGCTCGTCCAGTTCATGCTTGTTTTCGTCGTTGTCTCCGGGTGGTTTGCCGCCCCTGGGGAGTGCCTTGATGGCGAGTCCGTATCTGGTCACGGCGAGCACTGTGGAGCACCGGCCGTTCTTGTGTCTCGTCCTGAGCGGCAGAAGGCGGTGCGGGTAGCGTGTTACGCATGGACGACCACGTGGCACGCGAGCGAGACATCGAGTGGCGCCAGATAGATGACGCCTGGCAGCGGATTGAGGCATGGCTTCAGATGAGGGCCCCCGCGACTGCAGGGAGCTTGTTGCCCGGAGCTTCTGAAGCGGATATTGAGGGACTTCAGGAGTCTCTAGGGGTGCGCCTGCCTGTCGGACTGAGGGCGCTGTGGAGTCGGCGTGCGGGGGTAGGCCCGGAGTGGACGCCTGGCTTCATGCCTGGGGGCTCTGTATTGATGTCGTTCGAGGTCGTACGCCGGATATATGAGCAGCAGATGCTGTTGCGGAGACGTGATGAAGAGGCGCAGAGGCAGAGGGGTGGCACAGATGAGATTACGGTCTGGCGCGCCTCCTGGATCCCTTTCGCTGCGATGGACGCAGATGCCCTATCTGGTCTGTGTGTGGACGCTGAGAGCGGAAAGATCTGGCGCTGGAGTGAGTACGCGGATCGAGAGGTGCAGTTCGATTCACTGACGGATTTCATCGAGGAGATGGCCGATGTCCTCGAGATTCCGGCGCTCGCCAGAGAGGCGCAGGTCGGGTTGATGAACGGGTTTTTGGTTTGGGGCGTGCCGCAAGATCCGGCCGAGCGTGCAGCATGGGAGCCCCTGGCCGATTGAGAGGTGCGGGGTGTGGGGCGAGTACGCATGCTCACCCCACACCCCACGCGTCACGATGATTTAGCTGATCTTCTTCCAGGCACAGGTGCTGCTAGTGGAGGTGCAGTGCTCGAAGCCAGGGTTTCTGAGGTAGAAGGCATCGTTGTCGAGCATGCGCCAGGACGGGGCCGGGAGGAGGTGGAAGGCCCCACTATTCTGGTCGCCGGGGATGGTGGCGCGGCCGCACTTCTCCGCGCTAGAGGGACCGCCCTTGTCCTTGCGCGTGTCGGCAAAGAGGCCGAAGGTGCTACCCGAGGGATTGGTGTAGAGCTGGGCGCACTGGTCACCAGAGGAGACCTGGTACTTGTTGCTGGCGTCGGGGTAGCCTCCGCTCTCGTGAGTTGAGGCCATGGCGAACTCGTCGCACGTCGGCGTGCCCATCGAGGCGTCCATGGAGTGCTTACTCCAGTTGTCTGGACAGACAACCTTGCGGCTGTCGTTACTCGACCACTTGCTGCCATTCGCGTTGGTCTTGGTGGTATCAGGGCCGAGATAGTGCAGCGGTGCGTCGCCGGTGCCGGGGGCGCCGGTCATCCGGTTCTGCATGAACCAGTAGTAGGCGCCGGCTGCGGGATAGAGGTTGGTGTCCATGGTGTAGGTCGGGGTGTAGTACGGGAGTACGCACCCAGGGGTGGGGCTGCCTGTACTGAGATCGTCGCACCGAACCTTGAGCTCGTTGCCGCTGCCGCCAAAATCAGCCTTCGCGGAGAGGTCCAAGTCGACGTCGACGGCGGCGGTCATGTTCCAGGTGAGGTCGATCGTCTCCTTGCCAGTGCCCGTCCACTTTGTGGTGGTGCTGGCAACCTGTGTCTTGTCGACTTCGCTGTCCAGCCAGTAGCCGCCCGCGCTCGCTCCTGTCAGGTAGTCCTTCCAGGCCACCTGAGTGCTGGTGCAGTGGTCACAGACCGTACCCGCGTTCCACGTGAGGCGGACACCAAGCAACTGCGGGTCGATGGACGTAGGCGTGACAAAGAGCTGCTGGTCGAATTCGGCGAAGTCACTGCCGCTGGAGGTCTTGTTCGGGTAGGCCTTCAGCCGTTGTTGGAAGTTGAACGTCGCGACTCCGAACGGAGGCTTGTCCTCATCCCCAGCAGACGTGAAGATCAAGGTTGCGCTACCTACATCGTTGAGGCAGGCGTCGCCCCGGGTGATGTAGTCGTGCCCTGACGGCTTGGCTGAACACCAGGACACGAGGTCGGGCACTGACGCCTCAGCTGAGAGCAGGGACTTCTGCTTCTTTTCGGAGGCCGGATGGAATTCAAGGCAAACCTTGTGGCCTTGCGCATCGGGCTTCGAGCAGTTTGAGTCTCCGGCCTTGCGGATCGCCAGGGCTCCGGGGTCGCTGCGGAAGATTTCCTGCGGGAGCTCGGCCACGGAATTGATGGTTGAACTCGCCTGAGGCGCGGGGAACGTTGCGTAGGCCCCAATGCGGAACTTGGCCCACGGAGACCAGGTGGTCTCGTAAAGGTGGCCGTCGAACGCAGACGTGTGGAAGGTGTAGGTGACGCCCGGCTTCAGCTTGCCGGCAGGGACAGTTACCTCGGCGGTGGCGCCGGATGCGACAGCAGGAGAGACGAGGACACCGTACTCGTCGTCGACCAGCTTGACCTTGTCCTTCGCGTTACCGCTGGCGTCAGTCGTCCAGACCTCGAAGGTCTCGGTGCTCTTGTCGCCGTCCGCGTCTGACACCGTGTTGCGCAGCACCGTCTCGGGGCTGGTCACATTCCACACGCCGCTGGCCTGCTTGAATTCCGGACCGGCCTTGGGGGTCTTACCCGAAACCGGCCTGCTGTTCGCGGCTAATGTGTGGACCTCAGGGCCTGCTGCCGGGCGGCTGGAGGGGGCGGCATTGGGGTCGATTCCCGCGTTCGAGCCGGCGTCGGCGAGCGCCGGGCTGGAACCAAGGAGAATGGCCAGGATGCCACCTATGGCTGCGCGTCGCAGGTATCTCGCCACTTGTCTGTGTCTCAACTAAAATCTCCTCACGAGTAGGCGAGCTGTGCGGTACTCGCCAGGTCACGTTCTATGCGGACGGAGACGGCTGTAGCAATACCAGTTAGTGGCCAATGCGCCCAATCGTGCTGTGTGTTGACTGTGATTGATGTCATGGTTGTATGGCATCTCGTGACCTTTCCGTGAAGACCCTGCGCCCAACTCGCGTACGGGGGGCCCTGTTACGTCATGCGCACCCGAACTAATAGGACCCCGTTACTGACCTTTCCGGTGAATTGTTGGGGAGTGTCACGTTGTGAACGACAGGTCAGTGCCGTCCAGGCATCCATCGATGAGGGCTGGTGTGTGCTGGATGCGTCTCAGGCCGCTGCGGACGACCTGCACGAGGTGTTCGGTCAGGACCGGTGCGAACACCCGGCCGCCCTGCTCAACGCCGAGACGTCGCGCCCGGCTCGGTGAGGTCCCATCAGCCGTGCCGCGATGGCGCGCGGCCTCCCAGCTTCTCTTTGATGCGGGCTTTCAGGAAGGCCGCCCACTCCGCGGCCGTCGCTTGTCCTTGCGCGGTCGGTCGCTTGGGTCGCTGTTCGGCGGTCACCGGCGGGCTTCCGCGGGGAAGTCCGGGTGTTTTCCCACTGCTTGGCCTCATTGCGCATCCACGTCGGCTTGCGCACGGCGCCGACGATGTCTCCTGCTCCTTGCATGGGGCGACGCGGGGTTCCTGGACGAGCTGTCCGGCGAGCAGGAGTTGGGGATCATTGAGAGGGCGCGCTGATGAACGACTAGAGTGCCGTCCGACCAAGGATCTGGTGAGGCAGGGAGCGCCCAGTGGCATCGTTGATCCAGGAAGACATGCTCGACGTGCGTGTCTCCTTCAACAGCTTCGCTTTCCAGGAATCGGACGAGAGTCAAGTGCCGGTCCCGTACAACCAGGACTACGAACCAGGCAGATTTCTGGCTCCTCACCAGCGGCGGGTGGACGTGTACAGCGGCGCGCATACGCACGATGCCGAGGTGCGGGTCCGGATCTGGGACGGTGAGCCAGGACTGGAGCCCGGTCCCTGGGATGAGCAGGACGAGGTCGAGTTCGACTCTGCCACCGGAGACATCGCCATCTGGTCGAGTGTTTACGGCCGCCTGCCCGAACTAGTGGCGCTGGGCGCTCCGGGTCTTTGGCGGCTGCGCGTGAGTTGTGCAGGGCGGGCAGAGGCCAAGCGTGTATCTGAGCAGGAGGGCGTTGCCTACGGAATTGAGAAGTATCTCGTCGAGTTCTGGCCCCAGCCGTGACGCAGCGGGCTCGCCCAGGGAAGACTCCGGAGCGAGCCCGCCGGAGGGTCAGCTGGTCTTGACGATGAAACCGTCGTCCGGCCCGTCAATCATCCGATTGTTCGTGTAGAAGCCGGCCAGCAAGTTGCCGGCCGCACCGTTCTGGGCGCCGTCCACGGGCATGACGGAGTAGTTCTTCTTCTCTACGTGGACGTCGTACTCTTCGACAGCCGACCCTTGATAGGTGGAGGCAAAGGGGTACTCGTCACATTGCTTGCCACCTGCGGCATAGTTGTTGCCCCAGTAGCGCTTGCACTCACGAACCGCGACGGCTCGGTTGCGGTCCGCCCGGCGCTTGTCCAGGTAGAGGCGGGTCAGTGGCTGTTCAACCTTGTCCCCGGGTACGTCTTTGAGAGCGTTGAGTGGCTTCGTCGACATGGGCTTCGTGAAGGCTTTCTTGATGTGATCCGCAACAGCCTTCTCCGGGGCGCCAGCCTTGGAGCTGTAGTTCAGCGTGGCGGTTACGCTGAAGACGGCGCCACCTTTGTTGGCCGGGTTGCCGGCCCCTGTGGAGTTGCGAAGGTAGGAGGCCGCGTCCCAGCGCGGAGCGAACATGAAGGGCTTCCCGACGGCGGGGCTCTCACCCAGCCATCCCGGCGGGAGCGTACTGACGATCTCAGGCTGGTAGACGGCGAACACGGCATCTGCCGCACCGGAGCCCATGCCTTGGCCTGGCGCGTAGCGCAGCGTGTGCTTGTAGTGCGGGGCGGCCTTCATCTGTGGCCAGGTCTTGGTCACAGGAAGAGCGTTGCTGAGGACGGGCTTGGCCGCTGAGGGCCAGTCCTGCGCGACCACGCCTTTCAGGCCGATCTTCAAACCTGAGACGCTTGTTGTGCCCACGGTCTTGAAGTCGGTCACGTCGTAGTCGAACGACATCGTGCGATCGGATTCCTTGGGCACCGATCCGCGAATGTACACGGAATAGGTACTGGTTCCGACTGCGCCGCTTCGCTTCTGCCAGACCGTTGTGACCAACTGTCCGACGCACACCGAAAATCTCGACTTGATGTAGACCTGTGCGGTGCCGCGCATCGCCTTCTTGCACTCGTCGAGCGTCATGGACCGGGCAGGCTCGGGGTAGCTGACCGTGGGCCTCGCGCGGGCTGCTTGAGCGGCCCGCTCTGGCGGGGCTATCACTGCGTTTACAGTGGCGCGTCTGCCATACCTTGCTGCGGGGCCCACCACTTCTTTCGGAGTGGTTGCCGCTGCGGCAGACTGCGCCGTGGCGAGCGCGGAGCGCACGGCCCTGGGCGAGTTAAGTGATGCTAGCGACGGCACTGGCGTACCCACGGGCAACACAAACGTTTCTGCGCTCATCGGAGCCGGCTCAGCAACGCCTGCGGTGCTGACGGCCGGATACAGAGCTGCGGCCGTCGCCAGCACGGCAACGAAGAGGTGGCGTGGGCGGTATACGGATCTGATGTTGTCCCCCTGGGATGTGGATCTGGTCGAGTGGTGCTGCGCCGATCTTGACGCCGCCCCGCCCACACCCTCTGGGATCACATGACTGAACATCCACGTGTCGAAAATGTGAAGGCTGAAACAGTACGGGAACTGGCCAAATAGTCGATCACTGGCGGGGCGTCCCGCGGCTAGTGCTGTGACCGGGAACGTTGGCCGGATCGGTGATCAAGCTGATGCGGCGAGTGGTCGGCCGCCCCATCGGATGCCCTTCTCGCTGCGGACGCGGGCGCGTTCCCTGCGTTGGGCCGCGAGGACGACGGGGTGGCGGGCGTTCTTGTTGCGCCAGCGCAGGTACCGGTGCAACTCCCGGGTCTGGACGGTGTGGTTGGGATGGTTCGAGTTGGCGAGGGTGAACTGTCGTAACGGCCCGAAGTGCGCTTCTATCGGGTTCGCCCATGAGGCGTTGGTCGGGGTGAAGCACAGCTCGATCTTGTTCTTCACGGCCCAGCGGCGGATCCGCCAGTTCTTGTGGGCGGAGAGGTTGTCCAGGATCACGTAGATCGGGGCGCCGTCCGGGCGTGCCGCACGGATCGATTTGAGGGCGGCCCAGGTCGGGGCGATGCCCTTGCGGCGCCGGTTGACGCCCCACAGGGTGTCGTCGCCGACCGAGTAGCAGCCGTGGAAGTAGGTGGTGCCGTGGGTGCGGTGGTAAGTGGCCGGCAGCCGGTCGGGCTTGCCCTTTGTGGCCCAGCACGAGCCGGCGGTCGGACGGATCCGCGGTCCGAACTCGTCGAAGGCGAAGGTCCGGTCCGGCCGTTCGTTCAGGGCAAACTCGATCCGCTTCAGCTTGGCGTCGAAGTCCGGGTCGGTGGACTCCTTCCACGTCTTGGTGCGCTGGAAGGTGATCCCTCGGCGGGCCAGCAGGCAGCGCAGGGCCTCGCGTCCGATCTCTATCGGCCGTGCGACGTCGCGGCGCAGATGCTCGGCGAGCTTGCGGACCGACCAGCGGGTGAACGGCTTGCCGAGTTTGGTGGGACGGATGGTGGCAGTCTGGATGACGAAGTCCTCGTCGTCATCACTGAGCAGGCGGGGACGGCCTCCCGCCCATCGAGGGTCCAGGCAGGCCAGCCCGATCTCGTTGAACTTGTGGATGACGTCGCGAACGGTGTCCTCGTCGGCCTGCACGAGTCTGGCGATCACCGGGACGGTGTTGCCACCCGCCGAGGCCAGCAGCATCATCGCCCGGCGATAGCGCACCGTGCTGGTGCTGCCGCGACGCACGATCCGCTGCAGCTTCTGGCCCTCCAGCTCGCTCAGCCCTCGCACCCGAACTGGCCGCGCCACCCTGCCTCCCCGCGCCGATCGAACATGCCGTCACATCCAACCTCCAGTGGGCAGGCGCGGTGACCACTCGCGTCAGCGGATCGCCTGGATGCTCGGCAGCGGGTGCTCCCAGCCGCCGGTCAGCTCGATGAGGACCTGGCGCGCGAGCTGCCGGGCCTGGCTCCACCCGGCATCGCTGACCAGCGCATCCCGTGTCCATCGGTCGGCCTGCTCGTGACCGCTCATAGCGGCAAGCAGCACGTCGATCTCCAGGAGCCCAGCAGCGGCGCTCCCGCTGATCTGGTGGTGCTCCACCAACCTGTTGGTCATGCGGAAGGCGTGATCGAAGTCCAGCGCGATCTCATCCACCGCAACCTCGTGCTCATCGAGCCAAGCCGTTTGGACCGAAGCATCGGCCGCCAGCACCGACAAGGAGTTGATCAGAAGGCGCCGGAGAACCATGAAATCGGGTGCGTCCACCCTCTGATCGTCGCACGCACCCAGCCCCTGAACGGGAACAAGGCCAAAGACACCCTGCGATCACCAACCCGGCGAACGTTCCCGGTCACAGCACTAGCTGCCGTCACCGCCGGACTGCTGGCCCGCTGGGACGGCGCCTCCCTGCCGGCCGCCCTGCTGCGCTCCGGAGTAGCCTTCGGCGGCACGATCACCCTGCTCACCCTGGTGATCAGCACGCTCACATAACCCGCCGCGGATCTCGGGCACGTCGATCTCGAACCCCGCGAGGACGCCCTCGACCACCTCCGAGAGCCCGAGGTCAAAGATCCGCTGCAGGACGGTGTCCAGGGAGCACACCGCGACCATGGGGGAGCGGTGGCCGACCGTCCGCCAGGCCTGGGCGGTATGCACCAGGAGGTCCAGCGTGGGAGCCATGACCACTGCACAGTGCGGTCAGCCGGACGACGCTGCTACGGCTGCTGATGGCCCTTCCTGATCCCTACTGGGAAGCGCCCAAGGTGCTCGGGGTCGGTGATTTCGCCACCCGCCGTAGGCAGCACTACGGGACTGTGCTCATCGACTGCGAGACCCGCAAGTCGCTCGCCCTGCTGCCAGGACGGGACGCGGGGACGCTGGCCACTTGGCTGTGTGAGCATCCTGGGATCGAGGTGATCTGCCGGGATCGTGCCGGCTCCTACGCTGAAGGCGCCCGCGTTGGGGCCCCACAGGCAGTCCAGGTCGCTGACCGCTTTCACCTGTGGCAGAACCTTGGCACCGCAGTGGAACAATGCGTGCGCCGGCACACCGTCCGCGTTGCGCCTCGTCGCCGGGCTCGTATGGCAGGGCCAGTCGCTACAACGTAGTGAGAGTTGTTTGTAGCTTGTTTACGGTTGCCAACCAACTAGGTGACCTGTCTGTGTGGTCCCAAGGACCTCAGGTGTCCCGTGCGGTGCTGGTCGCTGCTGTGAGGGGCGGCCGCTTTCTTCGGGGGTGTACGAGAGCCCGGTTCAGATGGGCTGCAGCTGTACGTCGCTGGCCTGCGTGAACTCTCGTTCGGCGCTGGATCCGTCCGTGCCGAACGTTACAACTTCCCTCCATCTGTGGGGAGTTCCTTGAGTAAGTGGTTATGAACCAGAGCCAGCGGAGATAATATCCCTCGAGTTGGTTACCAACTTGAACAACGGGATCAAGCTTCCTGTAGCCCAGGCGAGCGACCGAGAATGAGGGTCTTGCGGGGTACCGACTGGTCGGTTCTCCTGTATGGATCTTGTCGGGCCGTGGCAGCGGCCCTGTGAACTGGGACGGCCCCGCCGCGTCGAAACGCGGTGAGGCCGTTTTCCGTATGGGGGCCAGACGTGAGTCCATTTCGATCTATGAGTTCTTCGTAGTCCTTTACGTTCCGGGGCAACGTTCGGCTGTATTGGCGATTGGGAAGAGCAGAGACACGCAGAGGTAAAGGGCTGCGACTGCCATCGCGGTGTCTCTGTTTTGTTTTTCACCTGGGCTTGGGGAGGTGCTTCTTGTGAGTCGTGGTGCAGGGAAGAAGCGGGGGGCGGGTGCTGATTCGCTTCCCGCGGTGGCGCACTTGCCGGGGTCTAACGCGGTGACTGCGGTGTTGATTGTGGTGTGCACATTGGTGGGTGCGGTGGCTGTTCTGCTGGTGATGCAGGGGTCTGTGGGGGCACTGGGTGTGGTGACGCCGATTGTCGGCGCGGGGTTCACTTTGGCCGCGAAGGTCGGTGTTCCGCGTAGTCGATGAGGATGTAGGCCGGGGGACGCGGTGTTGGCGTCTCTCGGCTCCGCCGCGGTGGTGCTGGCCGCAGTCTGCGGCCTTGGGGCATCGTGTGGGCGACGGCTGTCCGGCCTGCCCCCTTGCTGTGAACTGCGAGCACAACGGTGATGCCGGCCGGCTTGTGAGTGGTCTGCCCGGCCGTCGAAGCCATGTAGTGGTCGGGTGACGCGATGCTCTTCGAGGACGGGCCCCTGACCTCGCCGGTGGACCGCGCTCCGTGCCCGCGTTCCGCGAGGACCTGGCATAGGAGATCGAGGGGGACCGGCAGCAAGCGACGGGGGCTGTGTCGTTGCGTCGCACCCGTTGCCGCTGACGGCGCACCAGCTGGGTGGCCGCTCTTCCCGGCACCGGGCTGACCCATCACGAACACCACCATCGGCCGCCCCTGCGGCTGCACCTGATCGAGATACCCGGGCACGACCAGGTTCTCGAAGATCCACTGGTGTTCGTCCGCGGAAAGCCGGTGATAGTCGACCCCGGGCGCCGCGGCCCGCACCTGCGCGGTGCGCCGCAGCGGCTCGGACCAGGCCGACGCCCGTTCGGCATCACGGACCACCGCAAGCCGGCGGTCCTCATCCAGAACCGTCTCGTGCACCCGCCGGTCGGCGTCGGCCAGCTCACGCCGGAACACCGCCGTCTGCTGCGCGCTCCAGGGCCGCGCACGCTCTCCACGCACGACGGCCGCCGCCTCGGGCGAGCGCATCCAGGCGCCGCCGGCCCGCTCGTTGCGGTAGAGCAGTTCGCGGTTGCGTCGCACCACACTGACCCGGTCGGCCAGGCCCTCGCCCTCGATCACATCGAGCGTGGACAACAGGCCCTCCGCACAGACGTCGTGGGTCTCCCACGCCACGAAACGCCGGTCCTCATCGGCCGCGCGCAGATAGCGGTCCAGCACCCCGAGCTGGCTGACCGCCTCCGGGATCGCCAGGATGGCTTTATCGGTGAGTCCTGGGTTCTGGCACAGATCGTCGTCGCGGAGGGTTACATCGATGTTCAATTGTGAGGGACTGGCTCGTGTGAGACGGCGTACGCCTTGTCGCCTGACAGTCGAAAGTGACGCTCCCTCAGGTTTTTGTTGGTCGACGCCATGGTCGGTTGTGGACGGTGATGGTGCTGGTCATGCGGACCGATGCACCGTTCTGGGACTCGCTGGTGTTCGACGGGATCGACGAGGTGGACGTCGAGGCGGTTACGGCGGCGTTCGGCACGGTCGAGGTGGTGGCGCGAGGCCGCGTGGCCGGGGCTGCCTGTCCGGACTGCGGCAGCTTCTCGGACCGAATCCACGACCGGTATAAGCGCAGGCTGAAAGACCTTCCGCTCGCTGAGCAGGGCTTTGTGATCCGACTGACGGTCCGGCGCTTCATCTGCGGAGCGGCGGACTGCCCGCGGCGGACGTTCGCCGAGCAGTTCTCCCGGCTGGCTGCCCCGCACGCACGGTTCACCACTCGGCTCAACCACGCCCTGGAGCGAGTGGGGCTCGCCCTGGCCGAGCGGGCCGGTGCTCGGCTGACGGCCCAACTGGGTTTCGGCGCGGGAAGGATGACCTTGTTACGCAGGGTCATGGCATTGCCCGATCCACGGTTCAGTACTCCGCGTGTGCTGGGCGTGGACGACTTCGCGATCCGCCGCGGCCAGACGTACTCCACTGTCTTGACCAGCGTCGAAGACCATCGCGTGGTCGATGTGCTCCGGACGCGTGAAGCCGGACCGCTGGCCGCCTGGCTGACCCGCCACCCGGGCGTGGAGATCATCTGCCGGGACCGGGCGGGCGCCTATGCCGAGGGTGCCCGACGCGGCGCCCCCAACGCTCTGCAGGTCGCCGACCGGTTCCATCCGTGGCAGAGCCTCGGCCGGGCCGTGGAGACCTGCGTCGCCGCCCATCGCGACTGCCTGCGCAACCCTTCGCCCAGCAGCGTGTTGCCAGAGGCCACCGGAAGGGCTTCGGGTCGACCGCAGGACGACTGGGAGCCCGTCGGCCGGCGGGCTGAGCGGAAGAAGGCAGCACATGCCTTGGTCCACGAGATGCTTGCCCAAGGCCACTCACGCCGGGCGATCGCCCGGCACCTGGGTTGGGGCCTCAACACCGTGCTCCGATACGCAGCCGCCACACGCTGGCAGGACACCATCCGCGAGAACCAGCCCCGGCCCAGCAGGCTGGCCCCCTACAAGCCCTACCTGGAGCGGCGGTTCGCGGAGGGATGCACCAGCGTTACCCGACTGCACAGCGAGCTGGTCGCCGAGCACGCTCCCGTCACCTACGCCATGGTCCGCGCCCACATCGCCACTATGCGCGAGGCTCCGCCCGGGGCACCGCCACGGCCGCCGACGGTGCGGCAGGTGACCGGCTGGCTCACCAGGCACCCCACCGCCCTGACCGAGGAGGACCGCGCCGGCCTGAAAGACGTTCTGATTCGCTGTCCCGAATTGGACTCGGCCGCCGGACACGTCCGCGACTTCGGCGAGATACTCAGCGGGCGCCTCGGTGGCACGCTCCCTACCTGGATCGACGCAGTCGACGCCAGCCAGCTACCCGGTCTCAGCGGCTTCGCGCTGCACCTGCTCCGGGACCTCGACGCCGTGACTGCAGGGCTCACCCTGGACTGGAGCTCCGGCAGCATCGAGGGTGCCGTGAACCGCATCAAGAAGATCAAGAGACAACTCTACGGTCGAGCCGGGTTCGAACTACTCCGAAAAATGATCTTGCTCGAGTAGTTTAACGGAACAGAGTTGGCCTCTTGCTGGCCAGCACGTTCAAGGTCCGAGTTCGGTCGTCCAAACCCCGGCAGGGTGCTCACTCGGTCGTAGCCACAACTGAGGCTGCGACTCCTGATGCTTCTCTTCCACCTGTTCTTCCCAGTGAAATCGGTCATCCGCGTCGGGCCACGCAACTTGCAATACAGGAAAAGTGAGGCTGACCCTTTGGAGTGGACACCCTGACAATGGATCTTGAGGGTCCAGGGAGGGATGTCCAGGTGGGACGTAGTCTCCGTATCCGGAGGAGTTCCGGAAGGATGCTGTCGCGCTGTATCGCGCGTCGGGCGGTAAGCGGACGTACGCGGCGGTGGCCGCGGATCTCGGGATCACCGGGGAGACGCTGCGTACGTGGGTCC
>NZ_JBVIFR010000044.1:0-28764 GCF_055571235.1 Streptomyces sp. NPDC030991 | reverse complement strand
GGGCCGGCGACTCAGGTACTGCAATGCACTCTTGGCCTGGGCACCGTCTCGAGCATCTACAGCGCGGTGACGCTGGAGATCACCTCGCTCTGACCCCGTGCTTCCGTGGCCGGCCCCTCCCGTCCAGTTGAGATGAGTCCGTGAAGGCTGCGGCGAGGCGGGCGCAGGTGTCGCCGCCGCGCAGATGGGCCAGGACGAGCATTGCCTGCCGGCCAGAGGTCAGGCGTCGCCGACGCGAACCGATCCGACGGCGGTTACCTGCGAGCAGACCGGAGAGATGCCCCAGGGTGTGGCTGGACAGATCGATGCCGGACGGGTAAGTAAGCACGCGAAAGCTCCTGGTGAACTGTGAATCTTGGTCGTGTCCCCGTCTACCAGGAGCTTGCCTCAAGCCCACCACCGGGGCAGTTGGCCTAACCGCCCGCCACGGGTCACTGGTGCGACAGTCGTGCTTTTTTAATCTCCATCGCGACGTTTTCACCCGGTCTACGTATGGGAAGTAATGGGTCGTGGAATCAAGCCCCGCCTTACCTGCAGGGGTGCATGCTTGCCTTTTCGACCTCGATGGAGTGGTGTCCAAGACGGACATCCAGCATCGCAGGGCCTGGAAGAAGACCTTTGATCCCCTTCTTTCCGGTCTGCAGGGCGAGAACGCGCTCCCTTTCCGTCTTTCCGACTACTTCCGGTACGTTGACGGGCTGCCCCGCCACGAAGCCGTGCACCGTTTCCTCGCTTCACGAAGTATCTGTCTGCCCGTCGGTCATGCCGACGAAGCGCCTGGTCATGGCTCTGAACATCAACTCGCCAACCAGAAGGACAAATTACTTTCGGAGAGTCTTGACTCCGAGGAGATCGAGGCCTACCCCGGATCGGTGCGCTTCATACAGGCGGTGCGTGAAGCCGGTCTGTCCACCGCTGTGGTGTCCGCCAGTTCGCACTGCGCCCAGGTACTGGCCGCCTGTGACATCGAATTCCTATTCGATGTCCGTGTGGATGGCGAAGTGGCGCGAGAACAAGGGCTACAAGGCAAGCCAGCACCCGACTCCTACCTTACGGCGGCTGCCGAACTGGGCACCGCGACAGACCATGCGGCCGTCTTCGAGGACGGTCCCACCGGGCTGGCGGCCGCCGCGGCCGGTGGCTTCGCGTTCGTGGTGGCCGTCGACCGGTGCGGGCAGCAGGAATTGCTTCGCGCGCAAAGTCCTGACGTGGTGGTCAACGACCTCGCCGAGCTTCTGCCCGTGCCGCGCGGATCAAGGAGGGAGACATGACGGAGCGCCCGGCCGGTCCGCAGATGGAGCCCTCAACCGGCCACCGGGACATCGCAGGCGGCAGCGATCCCGACTGGGTCTGGTCCTTCCCCGGCTACAAGCCGTCCCAGGAAGGCTGGCGCGAAGCCGTGTGCACCCTGAGCAACGGCCTGTTCGCCGCACGGGGTGCGCAGGCGGAGGCCAGCTGGGGCGCGGGACACTATCCGGGCACCTATGCGGCCGGCTGTTTCAACGAGACACGGTCCAGCGTGCGAGGTCGCGCCTACTCGGTGGAGAGCGTGGTCAATCTGCCGAACTGGCTGCCGGTGCAATGTACACGGCTCGACGGCGGCGAGTCCGTCCGGCTCGGGCCGGACTACGTGACCGTCCTGGCGTACCACCAGTTTCTCGATCTGCGGCGCGGCCTGCTGCGCCGCGAGTACCGTCTCCAGGACGCCAACGGCCGCCGGACCCGTTTCACGGAGACGCGCCTGGTGCACATGGCCGAGCCCCATCTGGCCGCGCTCCGTCTGACCGTCACCGCCGAGAACTGGCACGGTCCCCTGGTGGTCCGCTCGGCCCTGGACGGCGCTGTCCGCAATGCCCAGGTCGACCGTTACCGGGACTTCGACGGGCAGCACCTGACCGGTCTGGAGACCGGTGTGGCCGGTGATGCCCTCTGGCTCGCCTGCCACACCAGCCATACCTCCATCGCCTGCGCGGTGGCCGCACGCACCCACATCACCCGCAGCGACGAGTCCGCCGTGGCCGTGCTGGTGCGTCACGACCGCAGTGCGATGGAGGCGGCCACGACCCTGCAGTGCGAAATGGAAACCGGCCAGAGCGTGCACATTGACAAGACCGTCTGCCTGCGCACGGCCCGCATGTTCACCACCGAGCACCTCACCTCCTTGGTCCTGGCTGAGGTGCGAGCGGCTCCGGCCTTTGCCGACCTGCTCACCGCCCACTGTGCGGCCTGGGAGCAGCTCTGGAGCCGTATACCGGATGACGGTCCGCCCGGGGAACGACTGCGGCGACGCCTCTTCCAATTCCATCTGCTGCAGGTCATGTCCCCGCACAGCCGCACCCGCGACAGCGGCGTGCCCGCCCGGGGGCTGAGCGGCGAGGAGTACCACGGCCGAGTCTTCTGGGACGAGTTGCCCGTGGTCTCCTGGCTGGCGCACGTGCTGCCCGCCACGGCCCGCTCCGCCCTGGACTACCGGCACCGACGGCTGCCCGCGGCGCGGCGGGCCGCGGCCGAGCAGGGCCAGCCAGGCGCCCTGTACCCGTGGCAGAGCGGGTACGACGGCAGCGAGACGACGGTCCCGCTCGTGATGAACCCGCTGAACGGGCGGTGGCTGACCGATCACAGCGCCCGGCAGCGGCACATCGGCGCCTCGCTGGCCCACAGCATCCAGACGTACGCGCGGATCAGCGGTGACCGCGCCTACCTTGAGGGCCGGGGCGCGGAGATGGTTTTGCAGATCGCCCGCTTCTTCGCCAGCGCCGCCCGGCACGACGACCGGGACGGCCGCTACCACCTCGAAGGGGTCATGGGTCCCGACGAGTTCCACGACCGGCTCCCTGGTGCCCGTGCAGCCGGCGTGGCAGACAACGCCTACACCAACATCCTCGTCTCACGCACCCTGCACCAGGCTGCCCGGCTCTGGCGTCAGCTGCCTCACCGGCGTCGCGTCGAGTTGAACGCAGGCCTTGAGCTGGCCGATGGCGACATCGACGCATGGGAGGTAGTCTCCCGGCTGCTTGCCGTGCCGTTCCACTCCGGCGTGATCAGCCAATTCGACGGATACGGAGAGCTGTCCGAGTTCCCACTGACCGGGCACGGTGAGGACGATCTCGGGCGGCTCGACCGGATCCTGGACGAGCGCGGTGACCACCCCCGCAACTACCAGGTGTGCAAACAGGCGGACACGCTCATGCTCGGCTACCTGTACTCCCTGGAGGAACTCCACGAGGCCTTCGAACACCTGGGGTATCCGCTGCGTCCCGAGACCTGGGAACGCACGGTCGCCTACTACCTGCCCCGGACCACCCACGGCTCAACCCTCAGCACACCCGTCCACGCCCACGTCCTGGCCGCGGTGGGACACCCCGAAGCCGAACACTTCCGTCAGCGGGCCCTGGACGTCGACACCCGGCCAACCTCGCCCCGGACAGCCCAGGGACTGCACCTGGGCGCCATGGCGGCCGCGCTCCTGCTCATGGCGCCACCCGGCGCTGTCCCCCGCCCCCGGCAGGAAGGGACCACCCGCCCTCATGGTTGACCAGACGCAAAGGCCCGAGCGGCCACCTGAGATATCCGAAGGTGTCGACGGCGCCTTCGCCACAGCCCGGCGCGTCATTCTCCGCGAGATCGAAGCGCTCCTTCAACTCGCCCGGGAAGAACAGGCGCACGCCCTGATCGACGCCGTCACCATAGCTGACCGGATCTTCGTCGTCGGCGCCGGGCGCTCCAAACTGGCCGTCGACGCGTTCGCCATGCGGCTGATGCACATGGGTTACACCGCTCACGTGGCGGCCGACACCACCACGCCGGCCATCGGGCCCGGTGACCTGCTGATCACATGCAGCGGTTCCGGTGAGACCCCGACCGTGCTCTGCCTGGCCCAGGCCGCCGCCCGGGCCGGTGCCCGGGTGGCGACGATCACCGGCACGCCACGCTCCGCCCTGGAGACCCACGCAGATCTGGTGGTGCACCTGTGTGAGTACAGCGAGGACTACGAGCCGCACGCCTCGAGCCAGTTCGTGGGCACGCTCTTCGAACAGGGCGCCTTCGTCTTCTTCGACTGTCTGGTTCAAGTCATCCAGACGACCCGGGACATCGACCCCGACGCCATGTTCAGCCGCCACGCCAATCTGGAATGAGGAGCCTGTGGACGACACCGTCCTGCCGCTGACCCTGACCAGCACCAAGATGAACCTTGGACGCAGACAGACGCGCGACTGGCTCGACCAGGTCGTCCTACCGCACTCCCGGGCCCTGGCCCGCCTCTCCTTCTTCGCCTGTCTGCCCTACCCGCTCATCCTGGCCGCCCGGTACCAGCTGACGGGCAGTGGCATCGCGGTGGGGGCACAGAACTGCTGGCACAGTGACGGCGCCGCCACCGGAGAGGTCTCGGCGGGCCTGCTCGCGGAGATCGGCTGTCGCTACGTCATGCTCGGCCACGCGGAGCGGCGCCGCATGTTCCACGAGGACGACGCCACCGTCGCCCGGAAGGCCACCGCGGTCGCCGAGGCGGGCATGGTTCCCCTGGTCTGTGTCGGCGAGGACAGCCGCATGTCTGCCGACGCCGCGGCCTCCCACGTCGCCGCCCAGGCACACGCCGCACTCGCCGGCCTTCCCGCGCACCGACCGGCCCGCGTCCTGTACGAACCGGTCTGGGCCATCGGCGGCAGTGAAGGAGCCCATCCCGACCACGCCGCAACTGTCCTGCACGCCCTGGCCGCTAGCACCTCCCACCCGGCCGTGCGCTTCGTCTACGGTGGCGCCGTCACCCCGGGGACCCACACCGCACTGCGCGCCGCGGCGTCCTGGGACGGAGTCGCGGTGGGCCGCGCGGCCCAGGACCCAGGCATGCTCGGCGAGATCACCGCCGAACTTCTCGACGGCATCCCGGCCGACCTCAGCACTCCGACCGAAGGAGCATGAGACATGCGGGCCAAGCACGTCCTTTTTGACGAAACCGGCGGTCCCGAGGTCTTGCGGCTCAGGGAGGCCGACGTGGGCGATCCCGGCCCCGGTGAGGTACGTATCAAGGTCGAGGCCGTCGGCCTGAACCGGGCCGAGGTCCAGTTCCGTCAGGGCACCTACTTCGACCAGCCCGCCTTCCCCTCCGGTCTGGGCTACGAAGCCGCCGGAGTGATCGAGGCCGTCGGCGAAGGCGTCACCGGCTTCGCGCCGGGCGATCCGGTCGGTGTCGTCCCCGCCTTCCAGCAGAGCCAGTACGCCACCTACGGCGATCATGTTCTGGTGCCCGCCGCCGCCGTCGTCGCGCGGCCCGCCGGCACCACATCCGAGACCGCTGCCGCGGTCTGGATGGCCTACCTCACCGCCTACGGCGCCCTCGTTGAGGACGGCGCACTGCGGCCCGGTGATCACGTGCTGATCTCGGCGGCGTCCAGCAGCGTCGGACTCGCCGCCATCCAGACCGCCCGGCGCCTGGGCGCCGTACCGATCGCCACCACCCGCACCGCGGACAAGCGCCAACGGCTCCTGGACGCCGGCGCGGATCACGTCATCGTCACCGACGAGCAGGACCTGCCCGCATACGTCAGAGACATCACCGGCGGCGAAGGCGTCCGCAAGGCCATCGACCCGGTCGCAGGCCCCGGGCTCGAAACCCTCTCCGAAGCGGTCAGCCCGGGCGGGCATCTGCTGGTCTACGGAGTACTCGATTCCCGGCCCACTCCCCTGCCACGGGCCACGGACTTCCCGGCGCTGAGCACGCGCACGTACACCGTCTTCGAGGTCACCACCGACCCCGCACGCCTCGCCCGGGCCGTCACCTACGTCAACACCGGTCTCGCCACGGGCTCCCTGCGCCCTGTCATCGACAGGGTCTTCGACCTGAACGATGTCGTCGACGCCCATCGGTACATGGAGTCGAGCACCCATGTCGGCAAGATCGTGCTCAGGGTTCGCCATTGAGAGTGCATGGAGCACCGGCGCTTGCGGCTCACCGTAGGGGCGCGAGCGCCATTCCCTGCGCCTCCTATGTGCATCTTGCGCGCCGACCCATTCGTGCCATGTACGCATCATGCAGGGTCGAGGCAGCTTGAAAGCCCCGACCGCTCACATCTTCCTCAGGAAAGGCCCTCATGCCCAGACTTCGCAGTTCCACGGCCAGTCACAGGAGGGCTGCCGTCTTCGGCGTCAGCCTGGCACTCGGGCTCGCCGGCTCCATCGCAGCTCCGGCTAACGCCGCGCATGCGGCGGTGACAGACATCAGCTGCCTCACCGGCAACCGCACCACTACCTACACGCCACCGCTGACGAACACTGCTCGGCCCACGCACTTGGAGCTCGTCGAGAACTTCAGCTGCGTTTCCCTTCTGGGCGGCGTCAGCAGCGGGGCCAGTTCCGGCACACGCGACCTCACCACCAGCTGCCTCCTTTCGGTACAGACGCCCATCAGTGTTCCGGCCCGGACGGTCACCTACCACTGGAACACGGGAGCCTTCAGCACGGTCACCTACCCTGCCGTGATTGCTGCCAGGGCGGCTGACGGCACGGTCACCATTACGCAGGTGGGGGCCGTCACCGACGGGCTCGGCAAGGGCCAGCTCGCCACCAACGTCACCGTCGAGCCCAACCTCAGCCTGACCGCCTGCGCCACCACAGGCCTCAGCGCGACCAGCAGCCTGGTCAACACACTCGCCATTGCACCACTGTGACCTGGACAGGCACACACTCGCAGCCGCCGCACGATCCGGTCATCGGGCATCGGCCCCACGCAGTCGGCGTCACTTTGACCAGCATGGGCCTGACCGGTTCACTGCTTCAATGCCCCACCGCGACCAGCCCGTACAAGCAGGGACGTTGTCTTGCCGTGCCGGGATCGGCGACGACCGGGCGAACGAGCGCAGCCGGTCGCCCCCGGCGCCATGCCCCCGCAGCCACATGAATCGATGTACGTGTCATCACGGCCGCCGGGGGCAGTTTCGGCATTCGTCGCCTCACGTGTCAACTACGCTCGCAGATACGCAACGCGGGTGCCGGGGTCGGGGGTTGGGCAGACCGGGGCTCTTCACCAGGTCTCGCGGGCATGTCGTCGCGGTTTGCCGGTTCCGTCTGCCGAGGCGTCAGCCGGTGAAGTCCGTGATGATGTGATCGAGGCATCTCTCCACCACTGCGGCGATGGTGAGCGCCGGGTTGACGCCGGCTGTGGACCCTGGCATGAGGGCACTGTCCAGGCAGTACAGGCCGCGGTAGCCATGGAGTCTTCCGTAGGCGTCGGTGCTCCGGCCCAGGACCACGCCGCCAAGGGGGTGCGCCACCACGGGCCGAGCGGGCCTGGCGGTGATCACACTGGCGCCGCCCGGTATGCAGCGGGCGACCTGACGTACAACGTTTTCAATGGCTGCCCGGGACGTCGTGTCGTACGAGTCGTCCCAACGCAGCTCGGTTCCGGCATCCTTCGTCGGTGTCCATCGGCCCAGGCGGTCGGGGACACCCATGCCGAGACAGACGAGGAGGCCCGAGCCCACGGGGAAGGACATGGGTGAGTGCAGCACGCCGGCGGTGCCTTCGGTGTTACGCACAAGGACTGCCGGCGGACCGCCCTGCCGTGCTCCCAGGGGCATCGGTGACGTTCTGATCAGGGACATGTGGTCACCGTTGGATCCCCACCCCTCACCGATGGACGCGGGCAGGTCAGGCAGGGCCCCGCTTTCTCGGGCCGTGAGCAGGAGTCTTGGGGTGTGAGCACCGGCTGCGAAGATCAGTCTGTCGCAGACGAACGCCAGATGTTGCTTGGTGATGCCGTGCTCGTCCAGGTGCTCGGCGAGGACGCGGTAGCGGCCCGTCGGGTCCTTTGACACGTGAGTGACTCGGTGGAGCGGGCGCACCGTTGTTCTGCCGGAAGCTTCGGCGCGTGCCAGGTAGGTGCGGTCCACGCTCATTTTCGCGCCGCTGTTGCAGCCGGTGAAGTGGTAGTGGCCGATCGTGGCCGAGGCAGTCCTGGTGCCGTTGAGTTCATCGCGTAGGACATCGAAATCGTAGTTGCTCACGACGGTCTCGGCCGGAAGGCCGGACCGTTGCACGGCCGTGGCCCACAGGTGGTTGGAGCGGAACGGATGCTGTGTCAGGAGGTCCTCGGGGAACGGTGCGGCCACCAGACGGTGGCGTGCCCGGGGATAGTGCACGCGGTCCAGTTCGTCGTAGTCCAGTTCGGCGGGGAAGAGTCGCTGGAAGACGTCGCGGCGTGGCTGGGCGAGGACTCCCCCGTATACGAGTGTTCCGCCGCCCACCCCGGCGCCGCTGAGGATGACGGCGCCGTCTTGGGCCATCACGTCCAGCAGTCCGGTCGAGGGCGGCAGGGCCGTGGACAGGGTTCGGCGGCGCAGGGAGGGCAGCGGGCCCCGCACCGAGGGCGTCGGGGCGTCGCGCCACATGAGCCGGCGTTGGAGGGAGGGAAAGGCGGGGAAGGTATCGGCGGCACGGGTGATGGGCCAGCGTCGGCCGCGTTCGAGGACGACGTTGCGCACGCCTGCCTCGGCGAGCCGGTACGCGGCGATGCTGCCGCCCACGCCCGAGCCGATGATCACCACCTCGTGCCGTTCCTCGCGGATGGTGGGTGTGTGCGGTGGGGGGTGTGGATCCGCTGGGTGCGTCATGGGCGCTCCCCGTTCGTGGTCGTGGCGGTGTCTGCGGTGGGCGGGAGCGGGTCGTCGCGGACGAACGAGCCGAGTGCGGTGATGAACTCTTCGGGGCTGTCGAGGTAGGAGACGTGTCCAGCTCCGGGCAGGAGAGTGAACCGGCCGTCGGGCAGCCGCTTCGCTGCCGCTTTTCCCTGCCATACGGGAAAGAGCTGGTCGAAGGCCCCCCAGATCACCAGGACAGGTACCCCGATCTCGTGCAGTTGGTCGGTGACGGTGATGCTTGCGCGCTGTCCGGTGATGTCGCCGCACGTCCGCAGTACCTCCAGGGATGTCCGCAGCGCCTGTCGCGACCGGGCCAGCCGGAGCTGGGCTCTCCATGTCCGCGCGGGGATGCGCCAGGGCTGGCGCAGGAGCAGCTGGCTGGAGAGGGTCAGCAGGGCGGCGCCCCCGGGGAAGGAGACGGAGGCGGAGGCGAGGTCGGCGGCTCGCCTGGGCAGGAGGGCCAGCGCGGTGGCGGCGGGGTGCACCGCCCGGCCGAGGCCGCAGGCGTTGACCAACGTCAGCCGGCTGACGAGGTGGGGGTGGTGCAGGGCCAGTTCGGCCGTGACGAGACCGCCGAAGGAGTGGCCTACGGCGATGACGGAATCCACGTCCAGGACGTCGAGGAAGTCCGCGAGGAAGGCTGCCATGGTGGTGGGGAGTACGTCCGGCAGCGGGCTGGTGCCGCCGAGACCGGGCAGCGCGACGGCGATGACCCGGTGGGTCAGGGACAGTTCCCGCATCACGGCGAACCAGTCCTGGGCGTGTGTGGCGATGCCAGGCACCAGCAGGACCACCGGGCCTTGCCCGGTTTCGAAATAGAGGGTGGAGCGTCCTTGCACGCGAACGCGCCGCATGGTGGGTTCGTGGTCGGTCATGCGATGCTCCTCGGTCGGCCCGCGCCTCACGGATGGCCCGGGCGCGCTTTCGATGTCAGCCGCGCGTCTTGGGCGACGGGGTGTGCCTGCGCGGCCGGACGAATGTCAGGTCCGGCGTCACCGTGTCCCTCCCGGCGAGCCACAGGCCCAGGGATTCCCTGCTGCCGTGGACCTCCGGTGCCCGTGGCGAGCAGACGCCGATCGCTGGGTATCCGTCCGTGGGCACCAGTCGGTGGCGCAGGATCCTGAGGTTGGTGCAGGAGCTCAGCAGTGCCCCGTCCCACAGGATGTACGTGGCGATGGCGGGCGGCAGTTTCCTGTCGAGGTGCAGACCGCGCACGATGTCCTGGTGGTGGATGGCCAGGTCCCCGAGGGTGATCGCTGCACCGATGCGGCTGGTAAGGGATGGGCTCTCCGCCCAGTTCCGTGCCTTTGCCATCAGCTGGTCGCGGGGCAGCCGGCGCGCCCGCTGTACCTGTTTTCTGTTGGCCGCGTGCAGGAAGGGACCGAAGAGAAGGTAGGAGGTGGCCGGCTCGTCCACGGCCAGGAGATGTCCGAGGATGTCCCGGGGCGACCATCGCGTGCACAATGTGCGCCCCGCAACGAAGTCTTCGTCCGAGAGCTGATCCAGCGTGCCGAGCAGCCGGTGCCGCTCCGCGCACAACTCCTGCCTCAAGGGCATTCTCATCGCTCAGGGCTCCTAACGGCTCACGGACATGTACACGCCGGTTCGCGGACGGTTGCGACAGGGACGTCGCAACGGGCCCGGTCAGGTTGTTGCCAGTTCGTGGAGGCTCAGTCGTAGACAGTGCTGGAAGAGACCGGGGTCGGTGACGGCCGCGGGATCGAGATTGGTCCCGATGGCGCAGGTGCCGTCATGGGAGGCCATCGAGATATTGGCCGCGGCACCGCCGCGTGGAGCCCAGGCGACGGCGTTCACCACGGGAACGCCCGCGGCGATGGGGGTGCGGGAGAAGCCGGGAACGCTGGTGACCACGACGTCGACGCCTCTGCGCAGCACCGACGGGACGGCCCGCCGGTGGATCAGTCCCGGGATGCAGGAGCCGAGGTCGGCCAGCGTGGTGTACAGGCCCCGTACGAGGGTGTCGCGGGCGTCGTTGATCGCGGCGTGCACCGCTGTCATCCGGGCCGATGGCGGCAGGTCACCGATCGGGCCCGCGATACGGACCGACGCGATGATGTTGCCTGCACCTGTCTCGGAGGGGTGGCGGATGTTCACGGGCACCAGGGTCGGCACCGTGGCGTGCTGGACGCCGTGGTGGGCGTGGTAGTGGTGGAACGCGCCCAGGACTGCGGCGACATAGGCCGATGTCACGGAGACGCCGGCGGCCTTGCCCGCCGCCTTGAGGTCGGCCAGGGGGGTGGTGGCCATGCCGCAGAAGGTCGCCGGGCTGCGCTGGCGCAGCAGGGGTGAGGGGGTGATGGGCCGCAGCAGTTGCGCGGTGGCCCGTCCCGCGAGACGGGCGCGGCTTTGGGCAGCGCGGGGGCCGGTCAGCCACCGGCCGGTCTCCCGCAGGAGTGCTCGGGTGCCCTCGGCCACCCCGTGAGCGGCTGTTGCGGGGGCCGGTGCGGTCCGGGGGCCGGGTGCCGGACCGGCGCGCCTCTCGGGAGGCCGGGGAGGAGGGGCAAGACCTGCACCCGAGACCCCAGCGGCATCGGGGAGCAGCTTGTTCATGACCGACACGATGGTGACTGCGTCGCCGACGCTGTGATGCCACTTGAGGAGCAGCGCTGCGCGGTCCTGTTCGTACCCCTCGATCAGGGTGGCCTCCCACGGGGGGTGCTCGGGGTCGAAGTCTGTGCCGCTGCGCCATTCGACGAGGTCGAGGAGTTCGCGGAGGCCGGAGGGGTCCGGTAGACGCATGCGGTGCACGTGACGGGTGAGGCGGAAGTGCTGGTCCGGCGCCCAGGCAGGGGTTCCTGCGCCGAGGGGTGTGTCGATCACCCGGTGGGTGAGGCGGGGGAGTCGTTTGACGGTCCATCGGCAGGCGTCGAGGAAGGTGTTCCACTCCGGGATCCCCTCGAGGTACCAGAGCCAGGTGACGTGCGGGCGGGTCAGGGGGTTGGTTCCCATGCGCCAGAAGACGGTGTCGGTGCCGTTCATGGGGCCGGGTGAGGTCCAGCCGGCAACCGTCCGGGATCCGTGCATGCTCGCTCCTTCACAGGCGGTTACGGGGCGGGGCATCCGGGTGGGGTATGTCATGGCAGGCCCACCAGTTCCTCCGACCGCTCCCACACCGCGTGCTGCAGACCGGTCCGGAACCGGGGCAGGGAGGGCGGCAGGAGGAAGGCGCCTGGGGTCGCGGAGTAGAAGCCGCCGCTGGACTCGGCGAACTGCGGATCGCCGGCGAGTCGCAGCGCCAACTCGGCGGCCTGCCGCGGGTTGCGGACCAGCGGGGTCCGTTCCACAAGGGAGAAGAGCGTGGGCGCCCCGGGGATGTTCCGCGTGAGGCCGGTGGAGACCAGACCGGGGCAGAAGGCGTTGGCGGTGATGCCGCGCTGCCTCCACCGGCGGGCGATCTCCTGGGTGACGAGCACATTGAGCAGCTTGGAGCGGGCGTAGACCGCCAGGGAACCGATGGGGCCGTACGTGCCGGGTGCGGCGAAGGTGTGCGGGTCGATGCGCACAACGCTGCGGTGGGATTCGGAGGCGACCATCACGATGCGTGCGGGCGTCCCGTGTTCCAGCAAGTCCGCCAGGAGATGGGTGAGGAGGAAGGGGCCCAGGTGGTTGGTGGCGATCATTCTGTCGAATCCGTCGGCACTGACCGCGGGGCGCAGGTCGTGCGTGCCGGCGTTGTTGACCAGGACGTCCAGGTGGGGAAGTTTCTGGTGGATTTGCTCTGCCGCCCGGCGGACCTCGTCCAGCGCGGAGAGGTCGGCGACCACCATGTGCAGGTCGGCGTTCGGGTGTTCCCGGCTCAGTTCCAGCCGGGTCCTTTCGCCGCGCTCTGGGTCGCGGCAGACGAACAGCAGGTGTGCTCCCGCCGAGATCAGTCCGCGGGCGATCTCCCGGCCGATGCCCGAGGTCGCTCCGGTGACCACGCAGTGCTTCCCGGCCAGGGGCGGCGTGGCGGGGTGGACTTTCCCCGGGTCGCCCGGTCCCGTCATGTGGTCATCTCCACGAGGTCGACGCCGGACATCTCCAGCAGCAGCCGGCCGTCATCGGTGGCCGCTCGGTGGACGCCACTGGCGTCGACGGACACCTGCAGCCGGTGACCGTGGCGCAGCAGCAGGTCGTGGTCGTTGGCGCCGTGGGTGTACAGGTGGATGCGTGAGATGGCGCGCGGGACGGGCAGCGGGCGGCCGGGCCGGTGGTCGGCGCGCAGCGCGGATGTCCGCAGTGCGGCGCACATCAAGAGCGCCGGTATCGTCAGCGTGCGCAGCCCGGGGTAGCCCGCGAGTTCGGGCGTCCAGATGCCCTGGGCGTGTGGTCCGTCGATGGTGCAGTGCGAGAGGTTGCGGAAGGGCCCGCGCAGCGATACCGGCGCCCCTGGCGGGCTGTAGGGGTCTTCGGCGGGTTGGGGGTCGGATGCTGCTGGCGCGTTCCACGGCGGGGGCTGTGGTGCGGGCCCGGGGGACAGCAGCACCTCGGTGTTGAAGTGGCGTAGTTTCCCCGGCTGCATCCGGCCGTCCGGCCCCAGAACGTCGGAGTGGATGCTCACCGTCACGGACGGCGGGCGGTCGTCGGTGTCCCACCGGGTCAGTCGTGCTCTGATGCGAAGGGGCGCCGGCCTGCTGCGGCTGTAGGGGCGGATGAAGGTGTCGAAACGGGCGTCCCTGAAGCCTGTGGCGAATGTTCCCGGGAGCAGTGCTTCAGCCGCCTGGGCGGCCATGTCCAGGATGAATGTCGCCGGTATTGTCGGTTCGTCGTTGACCAGGTGATCGTCGAGGTGGTGTTCCTCCTCCCGGTGCATCGGGTGAAGCCACTCTGCACTGCGGGCGGAGGGAGCGGGGGATGTCCGCCACGAGGGCACGAGCCGGCCGGCGGAGCGGTTTGTCGGTTCGGGGTGGACCAGGCCGGGGGCCTGACGATGCAGCCGGTCCCGCTCGGCCGGTCCCAGGTAGACGGCCGCGCCGCCCGCGCGCTGCGCGGCGGACAGCTCGCCGAGGAACTGGTGGGTTCCCTCGGTGGTGGAGATGGGGGTGAACTGCTCCTGGCGCGCGACGTGTTCTTGGAACAGGGCATCGGCGCCCATGCCGGTCTGACGCCACATGGTGAAGCCGACAGTGATCTCCGTCGGGCCTGTGGCGGTTTCCGCGGTGGCGTCCAGGTAGGCGTTGCCAGAGGCGTAGTCGGTGTCGCCGGGGGCGCCCGCGGTACCGGAGTACGAGCCGATGTTGCACCAAAGGGACGGGGGGCGCGGGCTCAGCGCGGCTTTGAGGTGCAGGTGGCCCAGTACCTTGGTGTCGCGTACCGCGCGGAATGTCTCGAGCTGCTTGTTGTCCAGCAGGGCCGAGGCGACCTGCCCTGCGGCGTGGACGACGAAGTCGACTCGTCCGGTGGCATGCAGCACCTGGCCGACGGCTTCGTGGACCGCGTTCTCGTCGCGTATGTCGCAGGGGAGGTAGTGCACGCGCTCGGGTCCGAACCGTTGCTTCAGCGTGTGCAGCGCGCGGTGCAGGTTGCGTTGCTTGAGCAGGGTGTCGGCGCGGGCGACGAGCGACCGCGCGGGCAGTTCGGGGCTTTGCAGGCGCAGTTGGCGGATCAGGGCGGCCCGGGCGTCGGTGAGCCGATCGTCTGTGACGGTTTCGAGTTCCGGGGGCAGGGGCGCCTGGTCGGTGCGGCCCAGCAGCCACAGGGTCGGCCGGGCATGTGCGGCAAGAGCTTCGAGCAGGGCTTGGACTATGCCGCCCGCCCCGCCTGTGATCAGGCCGACGGACTCGTCACCCACGGGCAGTTCGAGGAGCCGGGAGGGCGGGGTGAGCGGGATCGGGTGCAGTGCCTGGGTCCATCGCCGGCCCTGGAGATAGGCGATGGCAGCGGGCGGGAGAGGGCGCGTGGTGCGCTCGCGGGCGATGCGCGCGAGAGTGCCCGGATGGAGGTTCTCGTCACTGGTGAACGTGAAGGCCGCCGTTCCCGGACGCTCCCACCGCAGACTTTTGACGAATCCGTCGAAGAGCGCGGCTACCGGGTGCGCGCTGCGGGTGCTGGGGGCCGTGGTCAGCAGGATGCCAAGTGAACTCTCCGGCTGCCAGCGGGTCCAGAGCCGCTGAGTGATCAGAAAGACGACATCGTGGAGAGCCAGGGCGCGGGGAACGGAGAGGGTGTCGAGAGCACCGATGACGGTCAGATGCGGGCTCGCCCTGTCGACCGCCGCGAGGATCCGGTCCGTCGCGGCACGGGGCAGGGGCGTCTCGTCCGGCAGGTGCAGGACGAGTGAGTCACTGGCGTGCAGAGCGTCCTCGATCGGGACTCCGGTCTGCGGGGACGCGAGGAGTACGACGCCGCCTCGGGGCAGCGACGGGGGCGGCGGGCAGGGGCCGGTGTCATCGGGACGGGGCCCTGTGTCTGTCACGAGCTCCTTGCGGTAGCGGCGGGTAAGCCACCGGAGGGAGTGGGCCGCCGCCTCGGTGACGGCCGCCGGTGCCTGCCCGGGGACGGCGGGGTGGGCCGGGACGGTGGCGTGGGCGGGGACGGTGGCGTGGGCGGGTCGGGCAGGCGTGTCACCGGCGGGGCCGGGGGCGGGTGAGACCAGCAGAGCGGTTTCCTGGTGCGCGGCGGGAAGGCGGACGGGCGGGCCCCCCCGCTCCACCGCGCGCAGGACGGCGAGGGCGTGCTCGGCGGCGAGATAGCTGCGGTCCCCGGCCGGCGGTGCTCCCTGCCCCGGCGCTGTGCTGAAGGACAGCCGGGCCAGCACCGGAATGTCCCGGGCCCGGGCGATGTCCCCCGTGGTCACGGCCAGCAGGAAGGCGCCCTCGCCCAGGGCGGCGGGTCCGAGGCCCGCGAGGACGGCGTTGTCGGTGCTGCCGTTGCCGTTGACCGCGACGATCAGTGCCAGCTCCAGCTCTCCGGTCCGCAGGTAGCGGTGGGCGACCCGGAGGGCGGCGAGCGTGCTGTCCCGTCCGGCGTCGACGGTCATGCTCGGGCCGTGCAGGTCATAGCGGGCGGCTATGCGGGAGGCGATGACGTTGGGCAGGACACCGGCCTGCGAATCCTCGGTCGTCGCGGGGAAGGTGGCATGGAGTTCCTTCAGGCGGTGCGCGACCTGGGCGAAAGCTGTCTGGTCCCCGTGCTGGTCCAGCAGCCAGGACGCGTCGCGTGCGTAGCACCGCACCGCTGTTCCTTCCAGCCCCCGGGGCATCCCTGTGTGTGCGGCGATCACTCCGGTCGTCTCCCGGTCCTGTGCCCACAGCTCCCCGTGCTCGCCGGCAAAGCGGGCTGCCACCTGCAGGGCCATCAGCTGGCTGGGGTCGACGACCGGGACGGTCCGGCCGGACAGCCGGATCTCCGCAGGCGGCGGTGCGGGGTAGGGCCGTGGGAAGGCGGAATCGGGCGGGTCCGCCTCCCCGCGCAGCCAGTCGCGGACGGCGGCGGTGGAGGGGTGTCCGGGCAGGTGAGCCGACCAGGCGACCAGGACGAGCTCTGCGGAGTCCGGCCGGACGGGCGGCCCGGATCGTGCGTCGTGATCGTGTACGTCGTCGGTGACCAGCAGGTGCGCGTTGGTGCCGCCGAAGCCGAAGGCGGATATTCCGACCGTGCGGGAGCGGTCCTGGTCGGCGGGCAGGCGTACCGCCCGCGCCGGGACCCTGATCCGCGGAGCGTCTGCTGGCTCACGGGGGTGCTCGGGGTCCGCGGAAGGGTGCGCGGTGGACTCCTCCAGGGCTTCGGCTCCGAGCTGCCCGGGGATCCAGCCATGACGCAACGCCAGCAGTGCATGCATCAAGGACAGGACGCCCGCGGTCCACCCGGTGTGTCCGAACACGGGTTTGTTGCTGCTGTACCACTGGCCGCGCTCGTCGGCGAGTGCGGCCAGGACCTGGGACTCGACGCCGTCACCGGCCGGGGTGCCGGTGCCGTGCGCGATGACCCAGTCGATCTGCTGGGGGGTGATGCCGTTGACGGCCCGGGCTCGCTGAATAGCCCGTCGCTGACCGTCCGGGTTGGGCGCGGAGATGGACTTGCCGCGGCCGTCCGCGGCGCCTCCGAAGCCGACGAGGACCCCGAGGACGGGGTCACCGTCCTCTTGCGCCTTGCGCAGCGTTTTCAGTGTGACCAGTCCGGCGCCGTCGCTGAACAGCGTCCCGTCCGACGCACCGGTGAAGGCCCGGACCCGGCCCTGCGGGGAGAGCCCGCTCAGCTTGGCGAACATCACCGCCATGGTCGGGTCGATGACGTTGACGCCGCCGCAGTAGGCGAGGTCGCACTCCCCCGCCAGCAGGGCCTTGCTGCCAAGGTCCACGGCGTAGAGCGAAGAGGCACAGGCGGTGTCGACCACGAGGGTCTCGGCCATCCGTTCGGGAAGTCCGTCGAAGGCACGGCGCAGCAGGGCGTCGGGAGCAGCGGCCCGGTCCAGCGGCACCGCATGCCGGTAGTGCTCCAGCACAGCTGCGCGGACCTTGTCCCTCTGCGCATCGTCCGGCGCCGCCTGGACGAGGGTCTGCACCAGCATCGACTCCACGAGGCTCTGGCTGCCGCCCGGCCAGGTGCCGACGTAGGCTCCACAACGGTCGCCGCGGGCCACCCGGACTCCGGTGCGTGCCTGCAACACTGTGTGGCGCAGCCAGCGGGCCGCATGATCGGGACTGGGGCCGCCGTCTCGCTCTGCCTCGGCCAGTGCGGGGTGAGGGCGGAAGTCGTGCAGATATCCGGCCCGGCGGGCATAGGTACGGTCCGCATCGCGCCGGTCCTGGGACCAGAAGCGGCTCAGTTCGAAGCGGTCCCCCGGTTCACTGAACACGTCCTGTCGCCCGTTGAGGGTTCGCCACAGCTCGGCAGGACTGCAGGCCCCCGGCACCGCGACACCCATACCTACGACGGCGATCAGCTGGTCGGCGGTGTGCCGCCGCGTCATCGTGCCTGCTCCTGCACCAGCTCGGCGATCTTCTCCAGGGTGGTCGCGCGGACCCTGCGCTCGGCAGGCGGGTCCGCCAGCCCGTACTGCTGGCGAACCCGCTGGAAGAGGGCGAGTTGTTTGGCCGAGTCGACGCCGAGGTCGGCTTCCAGGTCGATGTCGCAGGTCAGCATCTCCACCGGGAACCCGAGATCTTCCGCATACAAGGTGGCGAGCTCACTCAGTATCTCGGTGCGGTCGGGGCCCGTGCGGCTCGCGGGGGGCTGCGCGGCGGGTTGCGTCGCCGGCTGTGCCGGCGGCTGGCCCGTCCCGTCCTGGGACTGGTGCTGGGCGGCGGTGCGCGGACTCCACTCCACCTCGATGTCGGCGTCACGCAGCAGGGCGATGGTCGCCTCGATGTCGCCGCGGCTGGGCAGGAGCGGAAGAGCCCGCACGGACGGCGGTAGCGACGTGCGGACAATGCCGGTGAGTGCCTGGCGGGCACCCACCTCGATGAACGTCGTGGTGCCGGTGCGAAACAGGGTGAGCAGGGCGTCGTAGAAGTGCACGGGCGCCACCATGTTGCGGGCGATCACCTCCCGGACGTCCTCGACTGTCCGTACGTCCCGGCCCAGGACTGGTGAGAAGACCCTCGTGCGGGGTGCGGTGGGCCGGATCTGTGCCGTGGCGTCGCGGAAGATGTCCGCTGCGCCGTGCAGAACGGGGTGGTGGAACGCGTACGGGGCCCGCAGGCGGGTGGCCCGGAAACCCAAGCTGGTGGCCAGCTCTTCCGCTGTGTGCAGGGCAGGGGCGGGACCGGAGACGACCGTCTGGCCCGGCCCGTTGTCGATGGCCAGGCGCAGTGCGGGGTCGTCGAGCAGACCCAGAAGGTGCTGTGTGCGCCAGGCGGGGAGGTCGAGAGCGAGGAGTCCTCCCTCGGTCGGCGCGGCGCGCTGGAATGCCGTTGTGCGGGCGCATGCCATCTGGGCGACCTCGGCGGCCGAGACCACACCGGCGGCGGACAGGGCGGCGAACTCGCCGAAGCTGTGGCCGACCAGGACGTCCGCGCGCAGGCCGAGTCCGGTGAGTATCTCGAAGCCGGCCGCGTTGGCAGCGTAGATCGCCAAATCCAGCCGATCACTGTTCTTGCTGAGGAGCTCGTCCAACGGGATCGCGTCCCGCTCCAGTAAGAGCTGGCTCACCGGTTCGATTCCGTGCTCGGCGGCCACCGTGTCGACGGTGTCCAGCACCTCGACCGCTGCGGGGAAGTGGCGGGCCCGGTCCGCGAGTACCCCGGGCAGGTAGGCGCCCTGGCCCGGGAAGAGGACCGCTGTGCGTGCCGTCATGGTCATGCCTTTCGAACAATGAGGGGGGCAGTTGGGGGTGTGGGGGGCAGTGGGCTGTGCGGTGGGCTAGGGCTGTGGGTCAAGAGGGAGCAGTCCCTGGCGGCCGTAGAAGTCCTTGGCGATGGTGAGGGCATTGAGGGTGCGCGGGAATCCGGCATACGCGCTGAGGTGGGCGAACACCGCGACGACGGACGCGGGAGGAATCTGCAGTCGGTGCGCGATCGCCAGATGGATTTTCAGTTCTTTCTCGGTGTCCCCGAGAGCGGCGAGAGCTGCCAGCGTCACCAGTTCGCGTTCCCGCGGACCGAGTCCGGGCTGGTGGTGCAGCGTTCCGAAGACGGTCTCGATCAGCAGGCGTGCCGTTCCGTTGCTGATCGGCGCCAGTTCGTCGAGGAACTCACGTACCGATTCGCTGCCCGCCAGATCGCCTGCGAGCCGCAGCCCACGTTCATACGTTTCTTCCCCGGGTCCGCTGGGGCGCTCTGCGTCATTCACTCCGGTCATCAGCGGCGATTTCCCTGCGTGCGTCGGCTATTGGGGCAAGTTGTCGTGACGGAATGACGGAACGTCGTTGCGCGCCCCGCGTAATGTGGCGGCCAATGCAGCTCTGGTCGCCGAAGGCTGGATGATGGCGTCGACGGCGAAGCTCTCTGCGGCACGGTGCGGGGCCATCACGTTGTCCCGGTAGTCCTGCAGGAGCTGGTCCTGGCGGTGTGGATGCTCGACCAGTTCACGACGGTGGATCACACTGACGGCCCCCTCCGCGCCCATCACCGCTATCTGGGCGGTGGGCCACGAGAAGACCTGATCGGCGCCCAGCGATTTGGAGTTCATCGCGATGTAGGCGCCACCGAACGCTTTGCGCAGTACGACAGTGACCCGCGGCACGGTGGCCTCTGAGAAGGCATAGAGCAGTTTCGCCCCCCGCCGGATGACACCGGCACGCTCCTGGTCGCGGCCCGGCAGGAAACCAGGGGTATCGACCAGGACGATCAGAGGCAGCCCGAACGCGTCACACAGGCGAACGAACCGTCCTCCCTTGTCACCCGCGCGGGCGTCGAGAACGCCGCCGAGATGCAGCGGCTGATTCGCAACGACCCCCACCGCTCTGCCCTCCAGGCGGGCGAAGCCGGTGACCAGATTGGGGGCGAAATGCGGTTGCAGTTCCAGGTAGGAGTGGGCGTCGACAATGCCCTCGATCACCTTGCGGACGTCGTAGACCTTGCGCTGATCGGCCGGAACGGGCGGAAGCTCCTTCGGTGGGTTGGCCGGCCGCGACGGGGGCTGGTGCCAGGCGGAGTCCGGGAGGTAGGAGAGCACCTTCCGGGCCAGCCCGACGGCCTCCTGCTCGTCACCGGCTACCAGGTGCGCGAGACCGGAGTGGTGGCTGTGCATCCGCGAGCCGCCGATTTCCTCCCCCGACAGGTCCTCTCCGGTAACTGCCTTCACCACCGCCGGACCGGTCAGAAACATCTGTCCGCGGTCGCGCACCATAATGATGACGTCGGTGAGCGCCGGCGAGTAGACGGCGCCGCCCGCGCACGTGCCGAGAACGACACTGATCTGTGGTATTCGCCCTGACGCAAGCACGTTCTGGCGGAAGATGGCACCGTATCCGGCCAGTGCCAAAACGCCTTCCTGGATGCGGGCGCCGGCAGAGTCAAGCAGGCCCACCAGGGGACGGCGGTTCTTCAGTGCGCGTTCTTGTGCCTGCAGAATCTTCAGGGCATGCATCTCACCTAGGGATCCGCCCAGAACGGTCTTGTCCTGCGCGAACACCAGAAGGGGGCGGCCTTCGATCTGGGCATTACCGGTCATCACACCGTCCCCCTGGGCACGGTGCCGCAAGCTGCCTCCACTCCTCGCCGTTGCGTGCTCTCCGAACTCGTGGAAACTTCCGGGGTCGACGAGCCAACGTAATCGATCACCAGGAAGACCGAGGCTTCGAGAATGATCCTGTGACATGACACCGACCACTGGCGACTCCCTGCATGGGTAACGGGGAAGTTTGTCGGGCTTCGGCTTCTGGAAACCTGCGCCCTGTGACGTAACGCATCGAAGCAGAAACGCCTGGGGGCAAGCAGGTGCGCGAACCAGGCGAGAGAGGGGTGAGGACGCGCATCGGGCAGTGCGCGGACAACCGAAGCGAGTTGTGCAACCGCAGCCGGAACTCCGGCCGGCGTAGCACACCCGAGGATTTGTTCGCTGCTCTGTTGTTCCTCCAACAACTGTCATCCCCGGCACAGTTGTTGTCTAGGGCGCATCGAAAGGAAGAGGAGCATGCCAAAAGGAATAACGCACCTCACGCACGCCTGTGCGCCGGGTGTAGATAGCACTCACCGGGGAACGGACCGTGGCGGCACGAGCCGCCCCGTCCCCCTGGCTCGGCCCGGCCAGTGCCCCCCGACGGGCTATACGCCCCAGTAGGCAGTGCCCGCCGGGTCCGCGCCTTCGGCCTGCGCCTTACCCTGACAGCAGACTGGACCCGCCACCCTTTTTCGGGAGCAGCCACAGCACGGGCTCATCAAGCGTGCCCCTCCGGGCGTCAGCGATCCGGCCCGGCAACCGTCACCGTCGTATCACGGCGGCACACCATGAGCGGTCATCGGCCGGCACCGGACGAAAAGGTGACACCCGGCGCGCAAGGGGCGTGCAGGGCACCGGCCAGGCACGCCCCCCCGGTCGGACTATGGCCGCCGTCGCACCCATCGGTCACATTGAGATCGGTCCCCATCGCTCGCACACACACGTCACTCGAAGGGCCTTCAGTGAAAACACGTATCACGAGGGCGGCAGCGGCCGCGCTCAGTACGCTCTGCATCACGCTCTTCGCCGGTCCCCTCTCCGCGGCCGCAGCCGAGCAAGACCCCTTAGCGCTGGTCGTCTGCGCGGGTACGGCGCAGCAGAGCTACTCCCCCGCCCTGAACACCACCACTCGTCCGACCCACATCACTTCCACGCACGATTACCCGACCTGCCTCGATGTGTCGCTCGACCCTGCGCCAACGGTCTCCTCCGCCACCACCGGGCTGGACTACACCACGGACGCGAACTGCCTCGTCGCCCCTCCCATCACCCACCCGCCGCTCGATCTGCGGTGGAGCAATGGCCAGCACAGCTATGCGACTGTGACCACCGTCGTCACCCGCAGCACCGGAAGCACGATCGTGACCAGCATCGGCACGATCGCATCGGGACTCTTCGCCGGCCACGTCGTGCACGAGATCGTCACCTACCCAAGCCTCGACATCGTTGGCTGTCTCACCACCGGAGTCACCAGCGTCAGCGGCCTCACGACCCTGGAGGTGGTATAGAAGAGCATTTTGTCCCGGTGAGGTGTTTTGGTTCGAGGTTCAGGTGTCGCGCCAGTTCAGGGTGGATTTGCGGGTGAGACGTCGACGGGCCCTGACCTCGAATTCTGAACACGGGTCATGCGTCCGCGGACAGGTAGAAGGCCAGCAAGATCGTTGATACGGCTGCGGGTCCCGGCTGCCGTCGCCACGCTGCTCAGCGGGTTACCGGCTTCCGTACCATAGGATGGTTTGCCCGATGGGAGACGAACCCGCGGCGTCACGACTTGTTTCCGCCCGGCAGCGTGGACTTCTTCGTCCTCTTCTCCTCCACCGGGCAGTTCATCCGCAACACCGAAGCAGCAGTGTGCTGTCGACCTTGGGGGCCAGCACACGGTCCAGGGAAGCGACCTCGAGCTGGCCGATCAGTTGATTCTCGCTGACGCCGGCGATGTGGACGACACCCCGGACGGGAGGCAGATCCTCCGTGGCAGCGGCCAGTGCGCGGCGGGCGCCCGGGATACCAGCTGGACGATCTGTTGCTTGACCTGGCTGTTGAGGGTGAGATGGTGCACTTCCGGGTGGGCGGCCGGGCGGTGATGCTGATCCCGCACCCCGAGCCGGGCCAGGAGGAGGACGCGCTGCCGTGCGACTATCAGCGCATCATCACCGCCGTGCGGCAGGCCGCCGGACCGGTCATTGGCCCGCGAGGTCGGCGAGGCAGTGGGGGTGGACGTCAGCGTGAAGGCCAAGCTGGAACCGCTGCGCGGCAAGCTGGTCAGACTCGTCGATCGCGGCTGGCTGCGGAAACTGCCCGACGGCCGGTTCACCACCCGCCTGTGACCAGCGACACCGCCACTCGGAGCGGCTCGGCACGGGCGTAACCGGGGTGTCCCGGAGGCGTGACGAATACCGAAGAGCGCGCCGAGGGCACCTTCCCGCTTGTCTACCAGTGCCGTCTGCCGCTGTCCACGCGCACCGTCAGCCACCTCGCTGATCTGCTACGGCGTCATCTGAGGACGATTCGGTCCCGGTGGCGAATCCTGCCGCCCGGGAAGATCGCGGTGATCGTCCTGGCCGTGCTGCGTCACGACCAGCGCCTGGCCGACATGGCCGGCGGAAACGGCGTGTCCGAGTCCACGGTCCGCCGCTGGCGGGACGAGATGATCGGACTGCTCGCCGCCCAGGCCCCGCGCCTGGACCGCGCCCTGGTGAAGGTCGCCAGGCAGGGCGGGGAGGTGGTCCTGATCGACGGCACCCTCATCCGCTCCAGACGCCGCACCGGCAAGGCCGACCGGCGGAACTACTCCGGCAAGCACCGAACTCATGGCCTGCACTTCCTCGCCCTGACCGACGAGAACGGGCGCCTGATCTGGATATCCGCCGCGCGGCCTGGCCGCACCCACCACACACCGCCGCCCGCCACGACCACATCCTGACCCACCTGCGCGCCGCCGGCCTCGGAGCGCTGGCCGACCTCGGCTCCGCGGCCTGGACAACGACATCCTCGCCTCCGTGATCGTCACCGGCTACGCCGCCAGCCGCACCCACAAACTCACCCCAGACAAGAAGGAAGCCAACCGCGTCCTCGCCGTCGGACGCGCGCCGGTCGAGCACGGCTTCGCCCACCTCAAGAACTGGCGGATCCTCACCAAGTTCCGCACCGACCCCGCCCGCGCCACCCAGCTCCTGTGAGCCCTGCTCGTCTTGCCGAACCTCGAAGTCAACCGCTGACGAATGATCTCCGCCGTGGACTTCCGCCCACGACCAGCACGAGGGCCCCGAGGACCGGTCACACCAGTCCGTTGACCTGCGACTTCAAGTTGGCGGAGGCTCACTGTCGGAATCGCGCGTAAGCGCAGGGGGCGTTGACAGCTTGCACGAGCTCTCGCAAGCCGATTCCCGGACCTGGAAGGTCGACGGCCCTGCCCGAGGACGCAGTCCAGACCGGCCATTTCCCCCCCGATGCTGCAAACCGTAGCTATCCAACGGCCCAATCCCATCTCCCGGCATTGAGTCTGTCTGCGGGTCTACGTCCGGACGCGTCACGTCGGCTTCCCTTGCGTGAGCCGTCCGAGCCCAGGCGGCGTCGTCCTGCCGGTGCTCACCGTCTCGGCCGAGGTGGGGAGGCGTCTCGACCACCTCGGCATGGGCTTAGCTCGCTGACGGCCGGTCAGTCCTTCCTCGCCTCGGGCTCTCCCGGAAGGTAGGAGATGTAGGTGTGGTGGGCCGCGGTGAGGTCGTCGAGGACGATGCCGCGCTCCTGTGCGGCGAGTGCGGCGACCTCGTACTGGATGCTGTCGCTGAGTTCGTGGACGACCGGGTCGAGAACCGGGGAGGACGCGAGGCGCACCACGGCGAGTGCCTGGGCGGCGAAGCTGAAGTCCATGGCGGTGGCCGCGTGACCGCCGCCTCCCGCGGTATTGACCGGACCGCCTTCCGCGAGCAGCAGTCTGCGGCGGCCGGACGCCGCGGTGTACTGCGTGACGTCCGGCAGGAGTTCCTCGACGGCCGCACTGTCCGCGGCGAGTGCCTCCGTGTCGATCTCTGCGGTGCCGTGTCCGGCGTTGGCGAGGATGACGTTGTCCCGGAGGCTGTCCAGGTGGACGGCGGACAGGACACCGATGCTGCCTGTCGCGGTCAGGACGATGTCCGCGAGAGGCGCCGCAGAGGCCATCGGCAGGACCCGGTGCCCGGCCATCACCGCTTCCATGGCGCGCAGGGGATGGACCTCGGTGACGACGACCTCCGCGCCCAGGCCCCGGGCGCGTTCGGCGATGCCCTTGCCGATGTTGCCGTACCCGGCCACCACGAGGCAGGAGCCGGCCACGGAAGCGTTGGTGAGTGTGATCAGGGCGTTGAGTGCGCTGGCACCGGTGCCCTGCCGGTTGTCGAAGGTGCTTTTGAGAACGGAACCGTCGATGGCAGTGACGGGGAAGGTGAGTTTGCCCCTGGCGGCGAAGCTGCGCACTTTCTTGACCCCGGCCAGCGTGTGGACGCAGGCCCCCCGCAGCTCGGCGACCTGGGCGGGGCGTTCGGCGTGCAACAGGCCGAGCAGCGCGCCCGCCTCGTCGATGACGATGTCCGGCCGCTGGTCGAGGAGGGCCAGATGGTTGCGGCGGGCCTCCGACCGTTCACGGGCGAGACCCGCGACGACCTGGATGCCTTCCTGCTGGTCCAGCCAATGCGCGGTCTCCGTGTCGGTGGACTTCGGGTTCGACCCGCAGACCGCGACCCGTGCCCCCGCGTCGCGGTAGGCGAGCAGAAGAGGAACGGTGGACGGCAGCAGGTGCAGGTCGGCGGCGATGCGTACGCCCGCCAAGGGGCGCTCGGCCGCGAAGCGCCGTCGCAGAGCGCGTAGCACCGGCATCGTCCGCCGGGCCAGGTCCACGGAGCCCGGTGCCCTGCTCGCGGCCGGTGCACCATCCTCTTGAGTGATCATCTGCGTGCCCTTCTCGGTACAGGCGGTGGGGGAAGGGGGGTTGCGCCCCCGTTGGCCGGGTGATTCAGGTGCGCAGGCCCTCGGCGAGCCCTTCGAGTCCGGCCGTGAAGATGTCGCGACCGAAGAACGCGCGAAGCCGCTCGGTGTCACCGGGGTCCAGGGGTGTGAAGTCCGCCCACCAGTGGGCGAGGGTGGTGCCGGGCGCGGGTCCCGCCTCGACGCGCAGAGTCGCGGTGTAGGCCGCGAGAGGAAAAGGCGCGCTCAGAAATTCGTACACGCATTCATGTGTTGTGTCTCCGCGCTCGATGTGCTCGACGAGACGTTCCCGGATGACACCTCCGTCCGCCGTGGTCAGACGTCGTACGTGTCCGGCAAGGGCGGGGTCGGAGGGGCCGCCGTCGTGGTGACTGTCGGCCAGCAGAGGGTGCCAGGCCGCGATGTCGTCGAACGCGGCGACGAACTGCCATGCCCGGTCAGGTGCTACGGACAGCACGGCCTGCGCCTCGGCGCGCGGCGGCGTGGTGGTTCCGCGAAGGATGGTGAAGTCGTCCTCGTGGAAGGACGGTGCCACGACACAGCTCATCAGGACGTCGTGCTCCCCGGACGGCAGGGCGCTCTGCCAATGCCCGGCGGGAACGACCGCTTGCGGACGCTGTCCGTTCTCGATATCAGGCCCGAGTTCGACGGTGGTGATCTGGGAGAGGTCGGGATGCGGTCCCGGAGGGGCGAGGAGAAGCCGCAGGGGCCCGCCGCGGTGCCACAGCCAGAGCTCGTCGGAACGGACGCTGTGCCAGCGGGACTTCTCGCCGGGCCGGAGGTAGTAGTAGATGCCGCTGGCCGCGGTCCGCGTACCGTCGTAGCCCTCCGGTCGGTAGTCCGCCCCGTGTCCGGTCCTCCAGGTCTCGGCGTACCAGCCGCCCTCCACGTGTGGGGCCATGTCGAGCAAATCGGCGACTGCGGGACGGGCTGACGATTCGTTCATGGGGGAGACTCCTCGAACGCCGGAGGGGCACGGAATGGGCTGACCGCGGGGCGGGGCGCCGCACCACCGGCGGCCCCAGGGCGACCTTCTCATCCCACTCTCAACGACAGGTTCCACAACGAGAACGAAGTAACAGGGGCGCTGGAAGCACAAGGACGCACATGCCCGCCCCTCCGACGAGCCCCCGGCGCACCACGCGTCACCCGCGCCGGGGGCGTGTACCTCGTGACACCTCGAATGCGCCCTGTGCTGCACTCCTCTCCGCCAAGGGGAGATTCACTGGACAACGCATGGCTCCGAGGCGAGCGTTGACGGGATACAGGAAGAGATCTGGGACTCCGATACAGCCCAGCGGTACTGTCCCGCGCGTTAGCGTCGTGCGCAGTCGCGAGGTGGAGGTCTGGGGTGGGTGATCCGGGCGCGAACATGACGCTGCTCCAGCGGATCGCGGACGTGCAGGGCGGTCCCGACGGATGGGTGTCGGCAGTGGAGGGCCTGGACGCGCATACCGCGGGTCCACTGGTCAGGCTGGGGCTGCTGCGCGAGGCGTCCACCGAGGACCGCGCGGAGGCGTCCGCGCGAGCCGGCCGGCCGGTGCACTGGGCCGTGCAAGTGACCGCCGATGGCAACGACGTGCTGGTGTACGCGCGCCAGTGCGCTGTCGTGCCGGTCCAGGAGTCGCCGGAGCCCGGCCTGCAGAAAGTCGCTGTGCGCCGCGGTGAGTTGGACATCCTGGAACGGTTCGTGACGGTGGGCGGGCAGCTGGTGGAAGGGCCCTGCGCCGGCTTCGCCGCCGCCATCGAGGCGGCGCGTTTCGACCCGGCGTCGAACCGGTGGATCCTGTACGTGGACGGCGCGCAGATGAAGTCGATGGCCCGCGCCTTCTTCCTGGAACGGCACGGCGGGGCCTCCGCCGGCCCGGCCAACCGGTTCGCCCGCATCTACGGGGTGATCTACCCGCCGCGGGTCCTGGGGTTCACACCCGAGGCGCAGCGCGGGAAGGCACCGTGACGGCGGGCGGGCGGGCGCGGCGTCGCGCCCGGTGCCCGGGTCCCCGCCGTCGTGGCGTGGCCGGGTGCCGGACAGCGCCTCCGAGCGGGGGCCGGCAGCGTGCCGTGCCCCTGCGGGTCGAAAGCAGAGTTGCAGAGGAACGAGGGGGTTCTCGGTGTTCATCAGGGGGCGGGTTCGTAGGCGACGGCGGCGTACCCGCACCCATCCGCCACCTTGTTCAGCGCGGTGATCTCGGCCGGGTCAGCCGTGAGCTTCCAGCGCAGCTTGGTCGACACCCAGTCGGTGACGTACTGCCAGTAGGCCTCCGCGGCCGGCGGCAGCCACTGGGCCGGGTCCTGGTCGGCCTTGCTGCGATTCGTGCGGGCCCTCACCGCGATCAGCGAACGCTCAGCATCCAGGTCGTTCGCGTACGCCTCACGCCGGTCCGGCGTCCACTGCCCCGCGCCGGAATCCCAGGCCTCGGCGAGCGGGACCAGGTGGTCGATGTCGAGCCTCGCAGGATCAGTGACCGTGGCGCCGTCGTAGTAGCTGAACCACGTCCCCGAGGCCACTGTGCACGCCCCCTCAAGGACGGGCTCGGTCCGTGATTCCGCGATCAGCACCTCCGCGCGGGTGTTGCAGTGGTCATGGTCGGCGTCCACCCAGTGCCCGAACCTGGTTCGCTCATAGCCCGTCCGGTCTTCCGTCGCGCGTGGGAAGGACGCGATCCCGTCCTGCAGACGGACCTGCACCACCCCGGCCCGGGTCTCGGCATGGGCCGGGGTGGTGGTGGGGAGCAGGGCAGCACAAGGAACGCGACGGCCGCAAAGCCGCGCATCGTCGTGGTGTTCATGCGCCCGTTGCTACCGCTGTCGGCGCCCCGACGTCAGTCGAATCCCCGCATGCTCACCCGGCTGCCTGAGATGGTCGTACCGGAGAAACGATGCTCGCCGACCCGGTGGCTGTCGCCTCCGCCCGCAGGGCGGAGGGTGGCCCGTGGAGCAATGGGTGCAGTGCTCCGCCTGCGGGCGGGCGGTGGTTTCACTTCTCTGAGGGGATGCGTGCGGCGATCTCCCGGGCGAACCACCGGCTCGAACAGTGCCCAGCGGGCATCGGACAGATCACTCGGATAAGCGCGACGGTCAGCCATGCCATTGGTGTACCGCCGTACAGGGGCGTGCGCCCAGGCGT
>NZ_JBVIFR010000043.1:0-29725 GCF_055571235.1 Streptomyces sp. NPDC030991 | reverse complement strand
GGCTCCACACCTACAATCACCACCGCGGACACACCGCACTCGCAGGCAAACCACCCGCCAGCCGCGTCCCCAACCTCACAGGGCAATACACCTAGGCACAGCTGGTCACGAGCGCACGTCGCCGAACCACCGGGCGGCCCCGGCTCCGCCGTGGGAGCAGCCGTCGAAACACGCTGGCCCGCGCCGACCCGCACGGCCACAATGGCCGGATGCGCCGTCTCGTCGTCATTGACGCCCCCTCCAATCTCGGCCTGCGGCCGCCGGCCGAAGGCACCGTGCCCGGGTGCTACAAGCTGGCGGGCGCACTGCGGGAACAGCAGCTGGTGCGACGGCTCGGGGCGTACGAGGGAGGAGTCGTCGTTCCGCCCCGCTACGACCGCGGCGACTGGAGGGAGGGCGACGGCGTGTTCAACGCCGAGGCGATCGCCACGTACACCCGCAAGCTCGCCGACCGCATCGAGCACCACGTCCGGGCAGGGGACTTCCCGGTGGTCCTGGGCGGTGACTGTTCCATCCAGCTCGGCGCCTCGCTCGCCCTCCGCCGCATCGGGCGGTACGGGCTCGCGGTCATCGACGGATCCGCGGACTTCCGCCACCCCGGGAACTCCGACCGTATCGGCGCCGCGGGCGGCGAGGAGCTGGCCCTGACGACCGGCCGCGGCCAGCAGGACCTGACGGGCCTCGAAGGACTGCGGCCGTACATCAGGGACGAGGACGTACGGGTCTTCGGCATCCGGGACTACGACGAAGAGCGGGCCGAGCTCACCGAGCTGAAGATCGCGAACGCGACGGTCGGGGAGATCCGGGAGCGGGGCGCCGAAGAAGTGGCGTCCGCGGCTCTGCACACTCTTCGAGCGCCGGTGACCGAGGGCTTTTGGGTACATCTGGACGCGGACGTGCTGGACCCGTCCGTCATGCCCGCCGTCGACAGCCCCGACCCCGGCGGACTCCTGCCCGACGAACTCGCCCCGCTGCTGCGGACTTTGGTGCGGTCGGAACGGTGCGTCGGCTTCAACCTCACCATCTACGACCCCGATCTCGACCCCGACGGATCCTGCGCGGCCCTCCTCGCCGACCTCCTCCAGACAGCGTTCAGCCGCGTCTGACCAGAGCGGGCTCCGCGTATCGGCGCTACCGCAGCTCTCCGGGCAGCCGAAGCACGGGGCAGTACGGACCCTTCGGAGTGAGCGCTCGCGCGAATGTGCCCGTGGGGCCGAGGACACGTCCCGGCCTAGAGTGGCGAACTGCCCGCCGTCGCGCACGGCGATGCCGGGCGGTTCGTGGTTGGCGGCTGTGTCGAGGGAGGCTGCTCGTGGCCAGTGCGTTGCAGGAGCGCAAGCTCAGGGGGATGTTCACCGCGTTCGACGCGGACGGCGACGGTTATCTGCGCGAGGACGATTTCCGGGCACTCGTCGCCCGCTGGAGGCAACTGTCGGCCGCGGCGCCCGGGACCGAACTCGGAGCGCGGGTGGAGTCGCTGCTGATGGGATGGTGGGCCGCCCTGCTGGAAGTGGGTGACGCGGACGGGGACGGCGGCGTCGACATGAGTGAACTGCTCGCGCTCGTGGCCAAGTTGCCCACCATGGTCGCCAGCGTCACGGCGACCGCCGACACCGTCTTCGAGGCCGTGGACAGCAACGGCGACGGGCGCATCTCCGCGGAGGAGCACCGCCGTCTCGTGGAGACCTGGAACGGACAGTCCGTCAACTTGACGGGGATCTTCGAACTGCTGGACCTGAACGGTGACGGTCACCTCAGCCGCGAGGAGTTCGCCACGCTGTGGCGACAGTTCTGGATCAGCGACGACCCGGCGGCGCCCGGCAACGTGCTGTGCGGCAGGCTCCCCGCCTGACCTTCGCAGGTGGGACGGCGCCGGAGAAGCCGGTGTCAGGGCTTGAGCAGGGTCTTGATCATTCCGTCCTGCTTGTCCTGGAACATCTGATACGCCTTGGGGCCCTCTTCCAGGGGCATGTGGTGGGTGGCGAAGCCGTCGACCCCGAGCGGGTCCTCGTCAGTGAGCAGCGGCAGGATGTCGTCCACCCAGTGCTTGACGTTGGCCTGCCCCATGCGGAGTTGGATCTGCTTGTCGAACATGGTCAGGAGCGGCATCGGGTCGAGCGCGCCGCCGTAGACCCCGGAGATGGAGACGGTGCCTCCGCGGCGGACGATGTCGATCGCCGCGTACAGGGCGCTGAGCCGGTCCACTCCTGCCCGGTCCATGATCTTCTCGGCCATGGGACCGGGCAGCATGCCGACGCCCCACTGGGCGGCCTTGGCCAGGGGTGCGTCGTGAGCCTCCATGCCGACCGCGTCGATGACGGCGTCCGTGCCGCGGCCGTCCGTCAGGTCGCGGATCGCGTCGCCGATGTCCTTGCCGTAGCGGCGCAGGTCGAGGGCCTTGACGCCGTCGGCGTGGGCGCGGCGCAGCCGGTCGGGCACCAGGTCGACCCCCACGACGAGGCCGGCGCCGCGGTGCAGGGCGATACGCGCGGCCATGGAGCCGATGGGCCCGAGCCCCAGGACGGTGACCGTCCCGCCGGGCGGGATGTCCGCGTACTCCACGCCCTGCCAGGCGGTGGGGAGCACGTCGGAGAGGAAGACGAACCGGTCGTCGGGCGGGCCGTGGGGCACCTTGATGGGCAGAGTGTTGCCGAACGGCACCCGCAGGAGTTCCGCCTGCCCGCCGGGCACCTGGCCGTAGAGTTTGCTGAACCCGAAGAGCGCGGCACCGGTTCCACGCTCCTTGACCTGGGTGGTCTCGCACTGTGATTGCAGGCCCTGGCCGCACATGTGACAGTGCCCGCAGGAGACGTTGAACGGCACGACCACCCGGTCGCCCACCGCTACCTGGGTGACCTCCGGTCCGACCGCCTCGACGATGCCCATCGGCTCGTGGCCCAGGATGTCGCCAGGATCGAGATAGGGCCCCAGGACCTCGTACAGATGCAGGTCGGAGCCGCAGACGCCGGTGGACGTCACCCGCACGATGATGTCGGTCGGATCGCGGAGTTCGGGGTCGGGGACCGTCTCGACGCGGACGTCCCGCTTGCCCTGCCAGGTGAGTGCACGCATCAGACTCTCCTACGCTCGCAACAACGGCGCTCGGCTGCCGCCAGGGGCGGGGCGGTTCCGCTCCGCAGGGCGGACGGTGCGCGCCGTGCGCCGAAACGGCCGCACACCCACCGTAGGCAGAGCGGTGCCGATCCGCATGCGCGTCGCCCCGGGCCGACCACGCCGCGGCAGCGACACGAACCGCGGCGGGCCGGGGGCGCGACCGGCCGGGGGCATGGGCCGGGAACGACGGCAACGGGACGGTAGCGGGACGTGAGCAGAACGTGAGCGGGTCCTGCGAGTGTGACGGCATACAGCCGCTGCGCGCGCCCCGGTCTCTCGACCATGACCGGCCGGCGTCGCGTACGACGAGACCAGGAGCCGCCGCATGTCCGTCCCTCATCACCATGGTGCCGTCCCCGCCGGTCCCTCCCGGAGGTCGGTACTGACCGCCGCCGGCCTGACGGCCGCGGGCGTCGCGCTCCACGGGTCTGTGGGCACGTCGAGCGCCGCCGCGGCGACGGCTCCCGCGATCTTCTACTCGCCGCACCAGGACGACGAGGCGATCGGGATGGCCGGCTCCATCCTGGAGCACAAGGCCGCCGGGAGACCGGTCTACCTGGTCCTGGTGACCAAGGGCGAGAACGGAGGCATCGCGCAGGCCCTCGACAAGAACCCGTGCGACCTGGGTGACAGATGCTCGGCCCCCGGGCACTACCACAAGCTGGGCTGGCAGGACACGGACGGCACACCTGAGGTGGTCTCGGGCCGCACGTCGGAGTTCATGCTGTCGGCCAAGGCCATCGGCGTCGACAAGGTCATCAACTTCAAGCTCGGCGACGACGCCTACGGCACGCCGGAGGAGTACACGGCCCTCGTCAACAAGATCAGGAACAAGGTCCGCGACCTCATCGAGCTGTACCCGGGCGCCTCGCACAAGTTCACCGCGGGATGGCTCGACACGACCAAGCCGGGGGAGTGGGCCCCGAACGCCACGCACAAGGCATGCAGCGACGCCGCGTACTTCCTGATGAAGAACGGTGAGCTGAAGGACGTCCGCTTCAACCACATCTACACCTACGAGGCGTACAGCAGGGACCAGCGCGACCGCGGCGCGGACTACGTGCTCAACATCCCGTCCTCGCACATGAAGAAGAAGCAGGCCGCGATTCTCGCGTACAACACGTGGGACCCGAGCCGGAACCTCTACACCACCGGCTACCACAGCGTGCCCACCATGATGGAGCAGGCCTACAACGATCCCAGGGAGTTCGTGTACGCGCTGCCCTCCAACTACAAGGCCGGCCGGGGATATTAGAGCCCCTCAGGACCCCTCTGCGGCCCGCCACCTGGTACGAGGCGGCGGTCGTCTCACCGAGACCCCGGCGGCCCGGAGGCCGGCCGGGGTCGGCTTGTCCCCGCCGGGAACGCCCCCTCGAACGCGTCAGGGCTCGCAGGAGGGTCCGGCCGCGTAGGCCAGCGGAGGGGCGATCGCCTGGACATCCGCCCCCGCTCCGACCCAGAGCGCGATGAAGAGCGCGGCGGTCGCCTCCACGAGCCCCGCGCGTTCGAGTCCGCCGCCGGACACGGGTTCACAGCCCACGTCCCGCACCAACTCGTGTACCCGTGCGAGAGCCGTCTCGTCATCCCCGCAGACCGGCACCGCCAGTGGCCTTCCGTCGAAGACGGGCGGCCGCATGCGCCATACGTCCTCGTGGCAGAGGTTGAAAGCCTTGACCACGTGGGCTCCCGGTGCCGCGGCGGCCAGGCGCTGCGCGGCCGAGGGGCCTCCTTCGGTCAGCAGCCGAAAGCCGGGCCCGATCGGGTTGGAGCAGTCGAGCAGCACCTTGCCCTCCAGGGCCGTACGCAACTCCTGTGCCACGTCCGCTCCAGCGCCGAAGGGCAGCGCCGCCAGCACCACCTGACCGAACTCGGCCGCCGCGCGCAGACTCGCAGGCTCCGCGCCCCCACCGACGCGCACCGCGAGCCGCTCCGCCTTCCGCATGTCCCGCCCCCCGATGGCCACCTCGTGCCCGGCCCGCACCCAGTGGGTGGCGAGCGCGTCGGCCATGTTGCCCGTTCCCAGTACTCCGATGCGCATCCGTGTTCCTTCCCCTGCCTGATTCCACCGTTCGCACCGACGTTAGAAGGCGGGTCGGGCACCATTTGGTATGTGACGACCGACGCCTTCCTCGCCGACTGCCGCGCCCGCCTCGCCTTCGACCTGCTCTCCAACACCTGGAACGCCGTGGTGCTCTGGGCGCTGCGCGACGGCCCCCGGCGCCCGATCGAACTGCGGGAGAGGATCGGGGGTATCAGCTCCAAGGTCCTCAACGAAACCCTGCGGCGGTTGCAGTTCAACGGCCTGGTCGATCGGCGCTCTCCGCCCGACGCGCCGTCGCGGGTCGCATACGAACTCACCACGCTGGGACGGACGTTGCTCGTGCCCATCGACGCCGTCGGCGCATGGGCCTTCGAGCACGGCGATGACGTCATGGCCGCGCGAGAGTCAGCCTGCCCTTCAGCCTCGCAGCCCCCTCCTTGAGGGGCCGTCGGCGAGGGGCGGCAATCACTCCAGCCACGTGCCGTCGCGCATGATGACTCTCCCGCGTAGTTCCGGCTCGCCGCGCCAAGCGCGCACAGTGTTCGGGACCACCCGTACATACAGAAAGGAACCTTCTTCCGCGCGTGGATCCCACCCGAACTTGTCGGTGAACGCCTCCGCTGCGCCATCGGGCACCGCCCGGTCCGGGAAACACTCCGCATCGCCCTGGAGAAGCACCACGTCGAAGGTGTCCGGCAGCGCCAGGCGCACGCGCGGCTCTCGACGGACGTTCCGCGCGGTCGCGGACGTGGCGCCGGTGCACATCCACACTGCTCGCCCATCCCACAGAAACCACAACGGCACCTGATGCGGCCCGTGTTCGGGGTGAGCCGTCGACACCCACACATCCCGTTCGGCGGTGAGCCGCCCCAGAGTGTCGCGCACACGCTCCGCCGTCCGGCGGCGAACGATTCCTGTGGTCTCCATGAGGGCTGACCCTAGTCAAGCGGGCGGGAAGCGCGCCTGAGGCGCAGGACCTACGCCCAGCGACCGATGAACGCGGTCGCGTCGCGCCGACCTCCACCGAGCCGGCGTCGGCCCGCTGCCTCCCGGATCGGGACCGAAGCGACGGCGCGGGTCACTTCTGGAGGAACTCCAGCAGGTCCTTGTTGAAGCGTTCCTTGTCACCCGGCACCAGAGCGATGCCGTGCGACCCACCCTCGTAGACCTTCAGTTCGGCGTCCGCGATGAGCTCGGCGGACTTGCGTCCGGTGGCGTCGATCGGCACGACCTGGTCGTCGTCACCGTGCACGACGAGCGTCGGGACGTCGAACTTCTTGAGGTCCTCGTGGAAGTCCGTGGCGCCGAAGGCGTCGACACAGTCGACACCGCGCAAGACACCCCGTGCAGGCGTCAGGTCGCGGCGAGATCCTCGTGAGCAACGTGTCCGGCCGCAGCAGCGCGTGCCTCCGAAGGCGCTCGGGGGCGCGGCCCGCTGCCGGTTCAGGCGTTGTAGCCGCCGTGGGCGTCCAGCACCGCGCCCGTGACGTACGACGCCGCGGGGCTCGCGAGAAAGGCGATCGCCGCGGCGATCTCGTCCGGGTGCCCCTTGCGCTGTATGGAGAGAGAGCTGATCAGCGCCTTGAGGGTCTCGGCGTCCGGCGGTTGCATGCCGCCCTCCATCAGTCCCGCCTCCACCACGTTGGCCGTGATCTCCCGGGGTCCGAGGTCCCGTGCGACCCCCATGGTGTACCTCTCGATCCCCGACTTGGTCGCCGCGTAGTCGGCAAGGCCCGGGGAGCCGACCCGGGAGCCCAGACCGGAGCTCACCGTGATGATGCGGCCGCCCGCGCGCAGCACTCGGGAGGCGGCCCGGATGAGGGCGATGACACCGAGGTAGTTGGTGGCGTGCATCCGGTCCAGTGCGGCGGTGTCGGCATCCGGGTCGTCCACCGTGCGGCCCTGCTCCACGGAGATCGCCGCGTTGTTGACGAGGATGTCCAGGCCGCCGAAGTGCGCGACCACGTCGTCGATCAGCGCCGATGCGAGACTTGTGTCCGCCTGGTCGGATGCGAAGGCGACGGCCTTCGCCCCATGGTCGCGCACCTCGTCGACGACGGCCTGCGCCTGCTTCTCGGAACTGACATAGGTGAACGCGACATCGGCGCCCTGCTCGGCCAGCAGTCGTACGGTCGCGGCCCCCAGTCCGCGAGACCCTCCCGTGACCAGGGCGACCTTGCCCGTCAGTGGCTTGCACATTCTTCTCACCTCGTTGCTCGAACCTTTGCGACAGTCGAAACAATAGTTGTTACGACGCACTGTCGCAACCATCAGTGTTACGATAGGGCGAGGTCGTAACATGAAGCATTGCGACCGAGAGGAGAAGTGGACGGGTTCATGAGCGCCAACAGCAGGTTGACCATCGCTGCCCACGCGCTGGCCTGGATCGGTCTCTACCAGCGCCGGGGCCACGAGGTGGCCACCTCCGAGCAGATCGCGGCCAGCGCGAACACCAACCCCGTGGTGATCAGACGGCTCCTCGGTGAGCTGCGCAGGGCTGGGCTCGTGGAGTCCCGGCGGGGCGTGGGGGCGGGCTGGTCACTGGCGCGCGAGCTGAAGTCGATGACTCTGCTCGACGTGTACGACGCAGTCGAGCCCGGCCCGCTGTTCGCGATGCACCGCGGCACCCCGGATCAGGAATGCGTGGTGGGTCACGGCATCCAGCCGGTGATGCAGCGCATCTACGGGGGCATCGAGGAGACCCTGAGACACGAGCTGGCCCGCGTCACGCTCGAGGACGTACTCGGAGACATCCTCGCGGCACCTCGCTAGCGCCGGCCGTGCCCCGCCGCACCTGTTGCGCCTGCGCGGAACCGGGGACTGTCGTGTGAACCCAGCACGAGCGGGGACGCTGCCCGCTTGTTCGACCTCGACGAGGGACGGCGCGCCATCACGTCTTCCGCACCTGCACTCCACCGCAGGCGGCGGAGCGCTCCAGTTCCTGGAGGCCCGCCACCATGCCTACGCCCGCGTCGAGGGCCTTGTCCGTGCGGCAGGGCCGCCGGTACCGGCCCGGCTCTCCTGAACAGCACGGCGTCGACGCGGCTCGGCCGATCCCAACCGAAATGCGGAGGCTAGATCTCCGAACTCGGCGCGGGCGCCGGGGCCAGGGCCGTGGGGGCGTGGGGATAGTCAGGCGATCGGTGCTGGAAGGAGAGGATCTTCGGGTTCTGGACCACGCCGTCGCGGATCTCGATGGCCTTCCTGATCGTGACATCGGCGTCCCAGGCCATCGGACCGCTCAACACCTTGCGCAGGTACGGAAGCAGCGCCTCGCTGATCTCCCAGGTGGCGGAGTTCCACAGGTGGGACGGACTGTGATCCACCGCGTAGTAGTGGCAGCCCGACCCCACGTCGAACATGGGCTCGTCGAACGTGGTGGGGCGGGCCCACGCGAAGCCCATACCCTCGTCGCAGGCCACGTCGATGAAGAAGGTCCCCGGCTGGAACAGGGCGAGTTCCTCGTCGTTGACGAACGTCAGCGGCGCGTCGGTGTCCTGCAGGACGCAGTTGACGATGATGTCGAACCCTGCCAGGTACTCCGCCAGCGGCACGGTTCCGGCCGCGTTGACCGCCTGGAGGCGCGTCGGATCGTCGTCCTGCTCCTTGAAGTGGTCCATCACGACCGAGGGCATCGGTGAGGCCACCGCTGCCGCGGCGCGCTGGGTGACCACCGTGACGTCAGAAATCCCCATGGCGCCCAGGCCCGTGACCGCTCCACGCGCCGTGGCGCCGAAGCTGATGACCGCCGCGCGCAGACGCCGCCCGTAGCTGCCGGTCGTCCCGCGGAGCTGAAGGGCGTGCAACACCGAGGAGTAACCGGCGAGTTCGTTGTTCTTGTGGAACACGTGGACGCTGAAGGCGCCCGTCGAGGTCCAGTGATTCATGGCCTCCCAGGCGATCAGGGTCAGCCGTCGGTCGATGCCGATCTGGGTCATCTTCGCGTCCTGCACGCAGTGGGGCCAGCCCCACAGCACCTGGCCCTCGCGCAGCTCGGCCATGTCGTCGTGCATCGGTTTGGGCAGCAGCAGGACGTCGCACTCCGCGACGAGTTGTTCGCGGGAGCGCAGGCCGGCCACGAGGGGCAGCAGCGCTTCGTCGGCGACACCGAACCGTTCGCCGTAGCCCTGTTCGAGGAATATCTTCTCGCGTATGTCCGGTGCTATCCGGTCGAGATGACGGGGGTGCAGCGGCAGGCGGAACTCGTTCTCCTTGCGGGAGGAGGCGAGTACTCCGAGGGTCATCAGGCTCATGTGGGGCGGCTCATTCCCGACCGGACGCGATGTGCTCCGGTCTTGCCGTTCCCCGAGGGCGACGCCGACATGGATGACGGCGTGCGAGGTGCGCTCGGTACCGCCACCGTACCTCGCCCCGCTGCCGGGACGTGCGTGGCGTCCTCCGTCCCCGGCCCGGACGAGCGGAAGTCTGCGGGCGGCGGCCAGGGCGGACGGAGGTGCGACGCAGACGCCCAACACGCGCGGAGCCAGGGGCAGATGACCCCTGAACGACCCGGGCGGCGCACGGTCGGCCGACCATCACGAGAACACGACCGACCGGAACTGCAGGCGCTCGCTTCCTCCTCCGGTGTGGGGGCGCAGCGTGAAGTGGTCGCCAGTGCAGTCCCCGTCCTTGTAGACGACCGCGAAGGAGTCAGTGCGGTTCTTCGGGGAGTGGGCGGGCGGCTGCGTGTACTCCTGGGCTGCCTCCGGCAGGAGAATGCACTCCTCGCTCGCGGGACCGTGGAGAGTGGTCCGCTGCTCCTGGCCCGTGCTGTCGATGTAGGTGTAGGTGAAGTCGCCCTCGGCCGCGTACACGGCCGAGGGGACGGTCAGGAGCAGCGTGGCGGCGCCGGCCGCAGCGGCCAGCGTGTGGCGGAGACGCATGAAGTGGTTCCTCTGCACTGGAAGGTGACGGGATGCCTGCTTGCCTTATCTGACCAGGGGCGATGACGGTCGCAGGCGTGGACGCCGTTGAACGGTCGTGCTTCACCCGTTCGGCCCTCGGTGCGGCGCGCTGCCGCCGAGGACACCTCGCACAGGGGTACCGGAGGTCCGCGCCGTGCCGAGCCGCTTGCGGGCTCCGTCACGCCGACTCCCGCAGCGGACTCATCGGCCCCGGCTGTGACAGAACGAAGACGTCGTGGAGGACTGCCTGTAACTCGGTGCGGGATACAAATGGTTCTGACCGCACGCACCCGCTCCTCTTGGGGGAACACCGTGAAGTACACCCGAATCACCGCTCTCGCTGCCGTCGGCGTCGCCGCCACCCTCTCGCTCACGGCCTGTGGCAGCGACGGCTCCGGGCAGGACACGTCCTCGAAGAGCTCCTCGTCTTCCTCGTCCACCAATGGCGGCGCGAAGTCGGAGGGAAGTGAGGGCTCCGCCGGCTCGCAGGCGGACGACGCGAAGTCCGGCTCCGGTGCGGGCACCGAGGTAGAGGCGGCCGCGAACGGGGCGACGCAGACCGGCAGCAAGGTCACGTTCTGCAAGACCGAGGACCTGGCCATCGACGCGGTGGACGCCGCGCCCGACGAGACGTCCGGCCGGATCAACATCACCATGATCAACCGGGGTTCGGCGACCTGCTCGGCGACGGGCTTCGCGGGTGTCGACATCAAGGACGCCGACCACACCTCGAACCCCATCGAGCGCGGCCCCGCCCAGCCGCGTATCACCACTCTGAAGCCGGGCGACGCCGCTGTCTTCAGTCTGGCCTACACGATCGACACCAGCGGCAACAGCCTCTCGTCGCCGACCGACATCCTGGTGACGCCCCCGAACGAGACGCACACCGTGGACCTGAAGTGGCCTGCGGGCGCGGGCGACATCAAGGGCGCCTACACCGACGTGCAGGTCTACCCCACCCACACGGTCAAGTAGGGACGGTTCGCGCGGGTAGCGGCTCTCCTGGCAGCACGGCTCTCGCCCGGCTGGGGACTGCCCCACGACCGACGGCGGGGCGTGCCGGCCAGGGGCGGTGGGCTGCTGGTCAGACGATCACAGGCCGACCCGTCATTCGTACCGGTAGCGCAGCGAATCCGCCTCCGTCTGCTCGATGTCAGCGATCGTCAGCTCCGGCATCCGTAGCTGGCTCAGCGTCACCTCGGCCGAGGTCGGCTGCGCGTCCGGCGACAGCCACTGCTCCGGCTTCCAGGCCCCGCTGCGCAGAAGCGACTTGGGGCAGTGCGGGTAGACCTCCTCGATCCCCACCACCAGTGCACTGGCCGGCGGCTTGCCCACGGCGGTCAGCTGCGACAGCAGTTCCGGGCGGGTGGAGACGCAGGCCCGGCCGTTCACCCTGAGCGTCGTGGTGCGCCCGGGGATGACGAACAGCAGCCCGGCCCGGCCCGTGGCGATGACGTTCTGCAGGGTGTCCAGACGTTTGTTGCCGGTCGCGTCCGGTATCGCCACCGTGCGCGCGTCCAGGACGGCGACGAACCCGGCGGGGCCGCCGCGCGGGGAGACGTCGCAGTTGCCCTCGGCGTCCACGCTGGCGACCAGGACCAGCGACGAGCAGCCGATCAACTGCCGTGTTTTGTCGGTGAGTTCGGTCATTTGCTTGCGTACGGCGGCGTCCTTGGGGAGTTCGTAGGACTGCCGCAGCGACTCCGGGTCGCGCACGGCGTCGAGACGGAGCGAGTCGAATGCACTGCCGGCAAGAAATGTTGTCATGCCCCCCACCCTAAGAACCCGCTCGTGAAGGGGCATGGCGAGGTGTGTCGACGGTCGGCTTCGCCTTCGGGTCGAGGACGCGCAGGAGCGCTTCGAAAGCGTGCGAGCCGAGGGAATCGGAGACCGGAGCGCGGTGTTGTCGTAAGTATGGGCGATACATCACGGTGCCGTCATGATGAGGGCAGCCCGTCCGGCTTCGCGGCCGCTCGCGCACGCCTCGCGGCCGACCGCGCCGACACCCTGGCGCGGGCGGCCGCCCTGGGCCGCGACTTCGACGGGATCGTCGCGGCGAACACCCTGGTCGCGGTCGACGACGAGCACGACCCCGACGGGGCCAGCACCGCCTTCGAGCGGGCGCACGTGGCCGCCCTGCTGGCCCAGGCGCGCGAGCACCTGGACGAACTCGACCAGGCAGTGGAACGGCTCGAACGGGGCGAATACGGCCGGTGCGCAGAGTGCGGCGGGACCATCGCGCCGGAGCGCCTGGAGATCCGTCCCGCGGCGACCACATGTGTCCGCTGCGCCGGATCCCCTCCGCGTCGGTCGCGCCGGCCCGCCTGACAGGCGCCCGCCCAGGGCGGCGTCGACCGATCACCGATCCGCCTCAGGGCGCGGCCCGCCGTGCAGAACGTCCAGCGTGGCGGGAGGTCGACCCGGGGGCCGGCCCCGCGGTGGCTTCCGTGGGAGCGAGGTGGAAGTCAGCGGCGCCGCAGCAACATGATGACAACGATGACGATGAGAATGACGACTACGGTACCGATGCCTATGTACACGGGCTTCTCATTCCTCCGATGGGAAGAGCACCAGCGGGTACTCCCGCAGACCGAGTGCCCCCAGCGGGATGTCTCACCACCTCCAGGGGAATTCTTTGCCTGAGTGACCGGGCCCGGTCGCGGTCGAACCGCGCCCGGAGCAACCCGTCGCCGGGGAACCGAGGCTGCGGCGTGGAGTCAGGGGACCCTTCGGACGGTGCGGAATCCGCGGTTGCCGCTGACGGAGTCAGCGGTGGTGGAGGTGCGGGCCGACACGCGGTAGCGGTTGCAGTAGGAGGGGTGGCAGAGGTAGGCGTGGATCGCCGCCTGCGGGCTGAGCCAGAGTTTTCCGCAGCTGCTCGTCTGCTATCTGCCGGCGGCGGTGGGAGCCGCGGCGGGTCAGCCGATCGTCCACGACCTCGTCGCCGACCTGTTCGACGAGGGATCCCGGGGACGGCGATCGGCACGATGTATGGCGGAGTCTCGCTGCGCGGCGCGGGGATCGGGCCGCTGATCGCACAGCTCGCCGAGGCCCCGGGCGGCTGGCGCTGCGGGTTCCATGTGATCGGCGGGCTGTGCGTGCTGGCGGCCCTGCTGGTGCGGCTCCTGCTCCGGGACCCCGGAGCGGGAGCGAGCGAGCCGGAGCCGTGGGCCGCCCGGGACGCCGCGCCGCCTGCCGGTGCGTTCTCCCGCCAGACTCTGCGACGCCTCTTCGGCATCCACACGTTCGGGCTCATGGTGATCCAGCGGCTGCTCAGCGGGCATCTGCTGGGGCCTCGCGTTCCTCGGCACGCAGTTCGACTGGGACGGCATCGCCCCGTACCTGCTGCTCTTCGGGCTGATGACCGCGGTCCAGGGGGCGAACCCTGGCGTCAACCGGCCCGTCGTCATGGCCGTCACCCCGCCCGACCTGCGCGGCCCCGCCTTCGCCGTCCTCATCTCCGTCGCCGAAGCCCTCGCCTACGCCCTGTTCAACCTCGGAGCCGGCGCCCTCGGAGACGCCGTCGGCCTGCGGACGGTGTTCCTGTGGGTGGTCATCGCAGCTCGCCACGGCACGCCACGCCGCGTCCGATCCGTAGACAGCGACGACGGTCAGGGCTTGGTCGCGAACACCCACCGGTTCCCTGCCAAGGCGTCGTTCTCCTCGGGCAGTGGGCCGCGCCCGTGCTGACGCGTGAAGTCGAAGGGGGTGTGGACCGACGTGGACCAGCCCTTGTTCACCAGGTCGCCCGCGGAGTCAGGACGCTTCTCCCTGTCGAACAAGGTGAGCAGGTCGATGCCGATCTGCCGCGTCGTCGAGGTGTAGAGCGGGCTGTCGCGATGTTCCATCAGGTCCTTGTCGAGTTTGACCTCGAATGCCAGCGCGCTTCCTCGCGTGCTCAACCGGTCCACCATGTCGATGAGGGAGGTCTCGGCGGCGGGCGGCAGGTAGAAGAGCAGTCCCTCGGCCAGCCAGACGCTCGGCGCGGTCGCGTCGAAACCGGCGTCGGCGAGTGCTCCGGCCCAGTCGGTGCGGAGGTCGGCCGGGACGGGTACGCGGGCGGCCGTCGGGGCGGTCGGCACTCCGTCGAGCACTTTGTGCTTGAACGCCAGCACTCCCTCCTGGTCGATCTCGAAGATCACGCATCCGGAGGGCCAGTCGAGGCGGAGGGCCCGCGTATCCAACCCCGCCCCGAGCAGCACCACTTGGCGCGCGCTGCCGGTGTGCACCGATCGGAGGAGGAAATCGTCGAGGACCCGTGTCCGCAGACCGAAGTAACGCGCGAACCGTCCCCACAGAGGGTTCGCGTCCCCGTCCGGCACCTGGTGCGGGCGGACCGGCCAGGTGGCGGACGCCGGTGCGGCGCGGACGAAGTGCTCCGCGTAGATGTCCCGTGCCAGGGAGTCGTGACGGTAGGTCTCGATCGCGCGGGCCGCAGCGACCAGGAGAGCCGTCACCCCTACACCTCCTTCCACACCTTCCACACCGATGTCGCGATGGGTTGTACTGACCACGTTTCCTCCGTTGGTGATCGGGTCTACGCCCGCACTGCGCGAGACATGTACGAGAAGCGGCCGCGACCACGGAGCGGCGTCTTCGCGGCGGTGGACGCCTCGCTCATCGGCTTCTCCTCTCCGGAACCAGGACGGGTTTGACCACACGGCCCGCGTCACAGTCGCGTTCGGCCTCGTTGATGTCGGCGAGCGGATACGTCCGGATCAGCTCGTCGAACGGGAAACGTCCGGCCTGCCACAGAGCGGTCAGGCGCGGGATCAGCAGACCAGGCACCGCGTCTCCCTCGCAGATGTGGGAGATCCTCCTGCCGCGGTCGAGCACGCCCGGTTCGAGCGACAGGGCGGTGTGGAGCCTTGCCACCAGGCCGAGGTGGCCGGTCGGGCGCAGGGCCCGCAGCGCGTCGTTGATCAGCTGGGGTGAAGCCGTGGTGTCCAGCGCGTAGGACGCGCCGCCGTCGGTCAGTCCCAGGATCCGGCCCGGCAGATCGGAGGTGGCCGCGTGCAGCGGAATCGCGCCGAATCGTTCGGCGAGGGCCAGCCGTTCGGGGTGCCGGTCGACGGCTACGGTCACCGCTCCGGCGGCGGTGGCCGCCATCACGGCGGCCAGGCCCACCGCTCCCGTGCCGAAGACCGCCAGGGTCTCGCCGGGCCCGGCGCCGAAGGAGTGGAAGACCGCTCCGGCGCCGGTCAGAAAGCCGCAGCCGAGCGGTCCGAGCAGCTCGATGGGGAGTGCGGGGTCGACCCGTACCGCGCTACGGGCCGGGACCACCGCGTACTCGGCGAACGAGGACTGGCCGAACCACCGGGGAGCCAGTGCCTCCCCGGCCGCGTCGGTGAACCGCGCGGCGTTCTCCGGGCGCCCGCCGAAGAGGTTGAGCGAGGCGAAGGAGTCGCAGTAGGCGGGAGCGGCGGCCATACAGTTCGGGCAGTGGCCGCAGGAGTCGAAACTCAGGACGACGTGGTCACCGTTGCTCAGGCCGGTCTGCGGGCCGCCCGTCTCCACCACGATCCCGGCACCTTCGTGGCCGAGCACCGCAGGCAGCGGTGAGCGACCCGCCGAATGCCGGACCGCGAGATCGGTGCGGCACATCCCGCAGCCCGCGATCGCGACCAGGACCTCGCCGTCGGCCGGCCCCGAGGTCAGCAGCACCTCCTCGACGGCGAACGGGCTTTCGTACGAACGCAGAACCGCCGCGCCGAACCTCATCGTCACGTCTTTGACCGCCAGTTATGGCATGCCTCGCGGGGCCGGCCGCCGACGGCATCCGGCGCGTTCGGTACCGCGCCGGGGCCCGGGTCGAACGTCTCGCCGACCGCCGGCCCGAGGGTGGCGAGATCGGCGGCGGGGTCAACGGAAGGGGAGCGCTGGTGCTGGGGTGCCATCGCTGAGTCAGCTCACATCACCGTGGTGACGTCCGGCGTGTGTTCCCGGGCGTGCCGGTCCATCTCCGCCCGGAAGGCGGCGATCAACCGCGGCTGGATCCTCCCGGCGTTGCGGTCGCCGCCGTCGCAGACCGCTCCCCGCACACCCACGATGTCCGTGCCGATGCGGTGCAGCGCACCGAGGTCGGCCACTTTCACGCTGCCCGCGAGGGCGGCCAGGAGACCGGCTTCGTGGGCCCGTCGCACGAACTCCGCGCAGACCTCCGACGGAACGTGGTCGAACAGCCGTGTCCCGTCCTTGATCGCGGTGTCGAGCATGGCGGCGTCGGAGCCGGAACGCACGGCGATGTCGGGGAGCGCGAGCGGATTGACACAGCCGACCCGGTGGGCGTCGGCGTAACCTGAGGCGACGACGAAGGCGTCCGATCTGTAGTCCTTCACCGCCCGGACGACCCCTCGCATGACCTCGATGGCCTGCTCGGGCGTCGTGCATCCGTAGAGGCCGACCTTGATGTAGGTGGCCCCGGAGACAGCCGCGCCGAGTGCCGCCTGGGCCACCGTGCCAGGTTTGTACGGCACGTCCCCCACGGTGGCGGACACCGGCTTGTCCGCCGGGACCGCGTCGCGTATCTCCTTGATGACCCATGGATAATTCGCGCCGAGCGAGCCCTCGTCGGGCTTCTTGACGTCCACGATGTCGAGATGCTCCGCCGCTTTCGCGCAGTCGAGGGCCTCCTCGACGCCGTCCGGGGAGATCAGAAGTAGCACCGGGCCTCCTTCTCGCATTCCACCTGGTCAAGACGGAGGCAGAGGTGCGAAGTCGATCGATTGCGGTCTGCTCATCATCAAGGCGGACCGTGCCCACCGGTAGGGCGCGAGGACACCGGGGGAGGTGTTGACGGCGGGTCGAGTGCGCCGTGCGCGCCGGTTCCAACCAATCCCGGCCTCCGTTCCGCGAGGGACGCGAGCGGCGATGCCGCTTCCACCGTCCCGGAGTGCTGTCAGAGTGCTGGGACGCGGACCGGCCGAGTGACGAGACGGCTGGTGCATGCGGAAGCAGCGCCATCTTCACTCTTTCTGTTGACCAGCCAGAGCCTCCCGGGACATTGGTCCTCGCAGCCCGCATAGTGACAACGCAACGACCCTGCTTCCGGCGCGGTCGGCGCACACGGCCGTCTCCTGGTAGTGACGAAAGGCAAGAACATGCGCAGCGAAGCGGTCACCCGCGTGAAACTCGTCTTCACCCTGTTCGATGCTGACGGCAACGGCGTCCTGGAAGCCGGCGACTTCGATCTGATGACCAGCCGGGTCGCCGCGGCCGCGCCCGGCGCCGACGAGGCCCGGAGACAGGCCATGGAAGCGGGCTTCAAGCGCTACTGGAACACGCTGGCCGCTGAGCTCGACACCGACCGCGACGGCAGGATCACGTACGACGAGTACCAGGCGTGCGTCCTGTCACCTGAGCGCTTCAGTGGCGCCATCGACGAGTTCGCGGCGAGCTTCGCACGCTTCGGCGACCTGGACGGCAGCGGCACAGTCACCCGGCCGGTGTTCATCGGCATGCTGAGAGGGGTCGGCTTCGACCTCGCCAACATCGAAGCCCTCTTCGCCGCTTTCGGTCCCGACGAGGCCGACCGGATCCGGGTGGATGTCTGGGAAGCCGAGATCAAGAACTTCTACGCCCCTGACAAGGGCGGCATCCCGGCTGACCTGTTGGCAGCTTCTCCGGCGGCCTGAGCCGGCCCGCCCGTCGGCCCGCTCAACGACCCGCCCGTCGGCCCGTCCGGCGACTCGCTCCGTACCGGGCGGGTCGCCAGGGGTCCGCATCGCCGCTCCGAACCGACCCCGCGCCTTCGGCCGTGCGCCAGGTGCGGTACGAAGTCCGGTGTGAACGTTCCAACTCAGCCGGCGACCGTGCGTCTGTTCATCGCGCTCGCCCCGCCCGACCACGCGAAAGCCGAACTGGCCCAGCAACTGCGTCCCGCCTACGGCACACATCCTGAGATGCGGTGGAACCGCATCGAGGACTGGCACATCACCCTGGCGTTTCTCGGCGAGCAACAGACCGGGAGGGTGCCCCTGCTGCGGACCGCCCTCGCCGACATCGCCGCGCACCACCAGCCGCTCGGTCTGGCGCTCCGCGGCAGCGGGAACTTCGACCACCGGGTGCTGTGGAGCGGAGTCGAGGGAGATCTCGACGCGTTGCACCTGTTGGCCTCCGATGTGCGCGTCGCCGTCCAGAGTTGCGGCGTCGTCCTTGAGGAACGACCCCTGCGCCCCCATCTGACGTTGGCTCGCGCCCGCCGGGGAGATCAGTCCTCGGTAGCGGAGATCGCCTCGGGGCTCGAGGGGTTCGCCGGCCGTCGGTGGCCCGCCGAACGTCTCCATCTGGTCGGCAGCAACCTCAGCCGTAGCTCCGGGCCGATCCGCTATCGCGACGTCGAGTCCTGGGCCCTGGGTACCGGAACCCCGGCCGGCTCGTGAACGGCACACGCGGGGGAGTCCCGTGCTGCCGGAGCAACGGCTGCGGTCGCCCGGCAAACAGAAGGGCCGTTGGAGCGGCGCCACTGTCCCCGCTGCTCGCGGCAGTTGTCCGCGATCCATCCCGACATTGTCAATGATCGGTAACAGGCGCATCCCCGCGCCCACTTACCCCGTCTCAACTGGTGGTCGTAGGCGGCCGGGGTTCGACGGTGAACTGGGCGAAAAGGGGCGGACATGGCACAGCACGGTGGCGGGCACAGCTGGTACGGCAGAGTCGTCGGCGCGGCGCTCGGAGTGACGCTGCTGGCCACCGGTGCCTCGATGTGGACCGCGCAGGCCGGCGCCGCCGACAGCACCGCACCCGCGGCGACCGGCCCGACCGCGCCGGGCAGCGACATCAAGCAGGTCTCGGCGGTCATCGCCCACGCTTCCCAGGCCGGCCCGCACGGCATCAACCTCACCATCGACGACGGCCCCGACCCGGTGTGGACCCCACAAGTCCTCGACGTGCTGCACAAGTACGGAGTGAAGGCCACGTTCTGCATGGTGGGAACGCAGGCGCAGGCCCACCCGGAGCTCGTGAAGAAGGTCGTCGCGGCGGGGCACCGGCTGTGCGACCACACGGTGTCCCACGACACCGCCATGGACAAGGCATCCCAGACGTACCAGTCACAGCAGATACTCGACGCCGAACGCATGATCACCGAAGCGTCCGGTGGCGTACGGCCGATGTACTACCGGGCGCCCGGCGGGGCCTTCACCCCCTACAGCCGCAAGCTCGCCGCATCCCGGGGCATGCGCCCGCTCGGCTGGAACGTGGACACCAAGGACTTCGAGCGCCCGGGTACGGACGTCATCGTCGCCACGGTCGGGCGAGAACTGCAGGACGGGCCGACCCTCCTCTTCCACGACGCCGGCGGAGACCGTTCCCAGACGGTCGAGGCCCTGCGCCGGCTCCTCCCTCAGCTCGAGGAGCAGGGTCACGTCTTCGGCTTCCCGGTGCGCTGAACCCTCCCCCCGCAGCCACGAGTCCCGCCGACGCGACCATCCGGCGGGAGTGGGTGGACTGCCCGCCTTCCGCTCCGTGAAGACCCGCCAGGACTGATCCACGGCTCGCCGGGCAGGCGGGCTGAGACGGCGAACAGCAGCCAGGCTCGATCAGGCGACGTGAGGGCGGGACGCATGACCACCGTGACGGACAGCCGGCAGACGCGGACGCAGGAGGAACTCGTTCAGCGTGCGTACGCGGATCCGTCGTCTGTGGCCCCGCGGGACGCGCGGACGATCTGCAAGCGGTTCTTCGATCGCCTCGGCGAACTCGAGGAAGGCACGCAGGAGTTCAGTTACGTGCGCAACTGCCTGATCGAGATGAACCTCTCCCTGGTGCAGTACGCGGCTTCCCGGTTCAAGCACCGTGGGCCGCAGGAGATGGAGGACATCGTCCAGGTGGGCACGATCGGTCTGATCAAGGCGATCGACCGGTTCGAGTTGACCCGCGAGGTCGAGTTCACCTCCTTCGCGGTGCCGTACATCACGGGTGAGATCAAGCGGTTCTTCCGTGACACGTCCTGGGCCGTGCATGTGCCGCGCCGCCTTCAGGAGGCGCGGATCGAGCTGTCGAAGGCCACCGAAGAACTCCGTACCCGCCTTGGCCGTTCCCCCTCCACCGCCGAGTTGGCGGAGCTGATGCAGCTGGAGCCGGCCGAGGTCGCCGAGGCGCAGCGGGCTTCCAACGGCTACAACAGTGTCTCCCTGGACGCGGCCGTCAACGGCCACGACGACGAGTCCGACACGATGCTCGCCGACTTCATCGGCATCGACGAGGACCGCTTCGAACTCGTCGAGAACTTCCACTCCCTCGCGCCCCTCATCGCCGGCCTCGACGAGCGTGACCGCCGCCTGATCCACCTCCGCTTCGTCGAGGAGCGCACCCAGCAGCAGATCGCCGACGAGCTCGGCTGCTCGCAGATGCACGTCTCCCGGCTCATCTCCCGCGTCGTCGCCAGGCTCCGGACGGGCCTGATGACCTGCGACTGATGCCGTGACCCCACACTCGTTCGATCCCGGCCGAGTGGTGGACAGGTGTGCCGTATGAGGCTGTTGGTGGTGGCGACGGTCACGGGCAGGGCGGTGCGGCGGCCGCAACCGACGACAAGAGGCGATTGCATGAGCACGGTCCCGGCACGACGAGGCGGCGGGTCAGGCGGCACCAGCGGCCTGTACGACGTCCTGGAACTGATCCTCGACCGCGGGCTGGTGATCGACGCCTGCATACGTGTTTCCGTCATCGGCATCGAACTCCTCAAGATCGATATCCGGATCGTCGTGGCCAGCATCGACACGTATCTGCGGTTCGCGGAAGCCTGCAACCGTCTCGACCTGGAAGCCGGACCGCACCAGAGCGCGGGACTGGCGGATCTGATCGGTGGGAAGAGTGAGCCGGAGCAGCGAAAATCGAGTCGGTGACACAGTCGCGCGGGCGAACGGCCCCGCGGCGGCGCCCCGCCGAGCCGGCACCCTAGCGGCGCGAGCGCTCCATGAGGCACTCATGACCGCGAAAGCGAAGTCGCAGTACTGAGAAGCTGGACAGCTGATTCGGTGAGGGTGCGCGGATGCCGGCCCGCACACTTGTCGTGGGCGACCAGCCAGTACACCTCGGTGGAGGACCAGTCCCGGGCGACCGGGCTCAACCGCAGCTCCATCCACTCCTCCCTCGGCGACAAGGACACGCTCTTCCTGCGTTGCCTGGAGCGCTACACCACGCGTTACGGAGGCACGTACGACGCCGCGTTGTCCTGCGCCGCCGATCAGCCCCTGGCAACCGCGCGGGCGTTCTTCGACGTCACCCTGGAACGCATCGGGGAACTTGGCTTGCCCGACGGATGCCGGGTGGCCCAAACCGTCATGGCGTCTCCATCGCTGAGCGCGAGCGTCGCGGCGCGTGCACGGGCGGCGATCGGCCTTCAGCACACCCGGTTACGCACCGCGCTGCAGGCCGGCCGGCTGCACGACGAGGCGGCCGAACCCTTCGCGACCCACCTCGCGGCCGTGAACCAGTCCCTCACCGTCACGAGCAGAGCCGGAACGAGCAGGGAGCAGCTGCACGCCACCGTCGACGTGACCCTCGACGCACTCACGCAGACTCTCGGCGCGAGCGACTGAGATGTGCCCGGGCATTCGGCAAGGCCGTCCGGGACGGGGTCGGACCGGACGGGGTCGGACCGTATATTCGGTGTGTGTCTGCGTCATGAGGACGCACTATGTGCTCATGACTCTGGCCACCCCCGAGCTGTACACCGCGCGTCTGCGACTGCGCCCCTTCACCGACGCCGACGCGGCTCCCCTCTTCGCGCTGCACAGCGACAGCCACGTGATGCGCTACTGGGACTCCCCGCCCTGGAACGATCGGGCCCGCGCCGATCGCTTCATCGCGATGTGCCGCAAGATGGCGGAGGAAGGCACCGGAGCGCGGGTGGCCATCGACCGTGCCTCTGACGGTGTCTTCGTCGGCTGGTGCGGTCTGACCGCATGGAACCCGGACTACCGCAGCGCATCGTTGGGCTACGTCCTCGACGAGGCGGTGTGGGGCCACGGTTACGCGACGGAGGCCGCGCACGCCTTGCTTCAGTGGGCATTCGACACACTGGATCTGAATCGGGTTCAGGCCGAGGCCGATACGCGCAACCTGGCCTCCGCCCGGGTCCTGGAGAAGGTCGGATTCATGCGGGAAGGGACGTTGCGCGAAGACTGCGTCGTGAACGGCGAGGTATCCGACTCATGGGTATTCGGGTTGCTCAGGCGGGAGTGGCGTCCTTCACCCCGCCCGACTCCGGCCCGCCAGGACATGCTCCGTGATCATGTGATCGGCCTGAGGAAGAACTGACCTTCCAGGGGCCGGCGGCCGTCGAGCTCCTCGAGCGTCCCGGCACCGCTGGCCAGTACGACTACGACCTCACAGCCCCAACAGCAAGGAGTTGGGGGGCGAGTGCCCTGCATGGGCACACCTCCTCATTCGACGGTCGGCCTCGCCTGCCACGCGCCTGGCCGCATGCCCGTCGCCCTCCGGAAGAACACGGAGAAGTTGGACGCGTCGGGGAAGCCGAGCGCGTCGGCGCAGCGGGCCGCGGTGAGGCGGTCGTGCACGAGGAGCCGTTTGGCTTCCAGGACGATCCGGTCGACGATGTACCCCTTTGCCGTACGGCCGGTGACCTGCTGCACCGCCCGTGAGAGGGTGTGGGGCGCATATCCCAGGGCGCGGGCGTAGTAGCCCGCGTCGTGGTGTTCCCGGAAGTGCGCTTCGACACTGGACCGGAACACCCGGAACACCGGATGCGCGAACCGCGCTTCGGCGTGCGGCGGCCGGAGCCGGGCGATCAGCGCGGAGAGCAGGATCTCGGGCAGCTCCCGCGAGATGTCCCCCGGCGGGGCTGACACCTCAAGGAGCAGATGGTCGCGTGCGGTGTCGACGAACGGCCAGTCGGCGCCGGGGATGCTCCAGTGCGCGGCCGGATCCGGCGACGCGACGAGCTCCCGGGTGGCAGGCGTGATCGGAGCAGGCGGCACGAACAGCACGAGGTGCCCCACCACACCGGCGATGTTGTCCCATCGGTGCACCGCGCCGGGAGGGATCCGTACCGCGGACCGCTTCTTGAGCGGGTGCTGGAGGAAGTCCACCGTCACGGAGCCGTGCCCGGCGTCGACGACGGCGAGGACATGGAAGTCGGCACGCTGCGTGCCGCCGTCGTTCCACCGGTCATCTGATCCCGCTGGAAGCTCCGGCCGACCTCGTCGACGCCACCATGGCCTTCGCACCAGGGACCTGATCTTCCGCGCGGCCTGACCTTCCGCCCGGTCCGACCGTCCGCACGGCTTGACCGTCGGCACGGCCTGACCGTTTGGCGAAAGGCAGCCGGTCGCCCAGCGGTCTCCGGGCGAGGGTTCACCCGGGGACCGTTCCTACGCGCTCACCGCACAGACAGCCGTACGAGCCGGATGCTCGGCCGCACCCTGCCGGCGACGCGGAAGGCCACGTAACGCGCGGAGGCCGAGGTCGTCAGACGGCGGGTGCGGCCGTGCCCGCGGACGCTGCCGCCGCTCTGGTACGTGAGGCCGTCCCGGCTGAACTCGATGTGGGCGGTGGGGGCATCGCCGGTGTTCCACTCGGCCTCCACGGACCCCAGCGACCGCATCGCCCCGAGGTCCACGACCAGCCGGCCGTCGGTACCGGGTGTCCATGCCGTGTCCGGATCGCCGTCGACCGCGGCTCCCGGAGCGGACATCCCCGCGGGCAGCGGGCTGGTCGGGAAGACGGTCCTGCCGAGGGCCAGGTCGTCATGGGGGAGAGCGGCCGCTCCGCGCAGCGTGACCGTGGTGTCTCGTCCGGCCCGTACCGTCGCGACGGCGCTGCGGCCCTGGGCCTCGACGCGCAGCCGGCAGGCGGGACCGGACAGGCGCAGGGTCGCTCCGTCGACGACCCGCACCCGCAGACCTGTCGGCAGCGAGCGCCCCGACAGCGCGGTGAGGGAGAACCTGGGGGCGAGCACGACAGCCGTGGCGGCTTCCAGAGCTGCCTCGAAGGCCGTGCCGTCCCGGGTCACCATCTGCTCGCCCTCGAAGACCAACCGGTTCGGGCCGCTCTGCACCACGTCGACCTGCGTCGTGACCCTCCGGTCGGTCAGGTTGAACAGGCTCAGATGGTCGTCGGTGAGCGCCGCACGCACACCTGGGTCCGCCGCGCGGGGTGCCGTCCCGCGTGCGAGGGCGCGCAAGGTGTCGGCCGAGGCGCCGGGCAGCCCCTCGATCACGACCGGCGCGGCGGGGCCGTCCGCCGCGACGACGGTGTCCTCGTAGACGGCGAGCGGATGTGCGCCGCCGCGGACGATCAGCCCGGCGCGGCCGTCGATGTCGAGCCAGCCGCCGCGGCTGGTGAGCGCCGGGGCGGGCCAGGCCACAAGGTCCGCCCAGTGCACGCCGTCGGCCGAGCCCTGCACGAGGTAGGCGCGCCCGGCGGCGGCCTCCCAGCGCAGCGTCACCCGGTCGATGTCGCGGACGGAGCCGAGATCCACCGCCAACCAGCTGCCCGCGCGCGGGCGTTCGGCCTTGGACACCGCCCAACGGCTCGTCGCGTCGCCGTCCACCGCGAGCGCCGGGTCCTTACCCGGATCGAAGGAGGACGCCGTCGCCGCGGCGCCGCGGGCGAGGTCGGCACCGTCCGCGCCGTCGCGTATCTCGACGGCGTACAAGGAGTACCCGTACGTGGGATCGGGCCGTACCCCGAGCACACGGACGTGCCGCACCTCGGTGCGGTCGAAGGCGAGCGCGTCGACGCGGTCCGAGACAGCCGGGGCGGCGGTGTCCTTCGCCCGGACCGTGACCTCGCCCTCCTCGAAACGGTAGGTGCGGGCGCCGTCGAGCCCCGCGACACCCGGCATGGTGAGGTTGTGGACCTCAAGATGGCCCTCACCGGCGGCGGTTCCGGTGCTCGCGTAGACGACCGCGCCCGTAGGCAGCGTCGCGAAGCCCGCGTAACCGGTGTCCAGGCGCAGCACCGTCGCGCTGCCGTCGAAGCCGTCACGTACCTTCTCGTAAGCACGCACCGACCGGGCCGCGACCTTCCCCGAGGTGGCGGGCAGGAACATCGGCGTACCGCCGCTGAGCCGGAACAGCCAGTCGTCGTGTGCGGGCTGCCAGGCGAACTTCACGAAGCCGGGCTTGCTGACGGCGCCCGCCCACGCCGCCGGCGACTGGTGCGAGACGAGCCCGGGACCGGTGCCGAAGTCGGTGACGCCCGCAGCCTGCGCGAAGAGTTCGGCGCGGGACAGCGGACGTACCTGTCGGCCGGCGTCCGCCGCCCACACGTGCAGCAGATAGCTGATGGCGATCTCGGCACGGGCCTCCGGCTCGTACTTGGGCTCGCCGGAGAACTTCGCGAGACGGTACTCGGGCGGGTACTTCTGGTACGCCTCCAGGCGGGCGGCGAGCTCCTCCTCCGCGCGGGCGGCGGCGCGGTCCCCGGTCACCTGGGCGAGGAAGGCCAGCGGGATCACATCCCTGCCGTACAGGTGCTCGCGGTCGTTGACCATGGGCATCAGCGGCTCACCGGCGTCGCTCATGACCCCCAGCAGCGTGTGCCACAGCGGCCCGGCGTTGGGCTGCGCGGTCAGGACCTCGGGCAGGGGCTGCCCGGCCGCGAGGAAGTGCGCGGAGTTGCGGCCCGAGGTGCGCCACAACTCCTCCTGGTAGTGCGGGCCGAAGGAGCCGTGGTTCTCGACGATGAACGTGTCGTACAGGTTGCGGGCGGTGTTGCGGGAGACGGGTACGCCGTCCACGCGCGCGGGGTTGGCCAGGTCGGCCGGGGGCAGTCCGGCCTCGTTGCGCGACCAGGTGCCGTACGCGGAGGCCCAGGCGGAGCGGCGTGGGTCGTCCGGCGCCCAGGCGAGGGCGGGCGCGAGTGTCTGTGCGTACAGACCCATTTCTTCGAGCTTGGTGTCACCGACGTGTCCGCCCCGCAGACCGTTCGGTGTCCAGTCCCCGGAGTCGGGGTCGTCCCCAGTCCCCAACTCCGTGGTGTAGGCGGCCTGTTCGCGGGTGATGGTGTCGACGGCGGTGCGCGTCGCCGCGTCGAGGTCGCCCCACAGCAGGCGCGCGGCCAGCACGAAGTACGACTGGAACGTGGTGTCGAAGAAGAGCTTGCGTCCCCACTGGGTGCCGCCGGTGAGCCGGTTCGAGGCGGCGAAGTGGCGGATGGTGGCAAGGGTCCGCTGCTTGAGCGTCTCGCGGTCGATGCCCGCGCGCTCGCTGTCGTAGGTGCCGTGGGTCAACAGCACGGCGTTGCCGAGCACCACGGCGAAGCCGAAGTCCTTGTCGGTGTAGTACCCCTTGGCGGCATCCCACTGGGTCTCGGACCAGTGAGTGTGCTGGAGCAGGACGCGGTGGTAGGTGGCGGCGATGTCGTCCGGAGGGGTGTCCGCGCGCCCGCCCGCCCGTGCCGGGGCGGCACCGAGAACCGAGGGCAGGGCGGTCACGGTGCCGGTGGCGCCGAGGAGTTGCAGGAACCGACGCCGGTCGACCTGCGGAAGGATGTGCGGCACGGAAGGGGCCTCTCTGGTGGACAACGTTGTCATGAGGGGATGCCGCTCATTCTTCGGCGGGGGCGGGGCGTGCGTCAACGGGTGTGACCGATGCGGGAAGTGAGGCTGGGTGGTCGTCCTCCCTGCCTGCGTCCCGCCTCCATCTGTCGCCCGGCGCCGGGAGGGAGCCGTGCGTGCGGCAATACGGCGAACACAAGGCGCGCCGAGTTGGCGGCGACTGTTTCATTGGCAGTTACAAGAGTGCCTATTTCACCTGCCGATGAACTTTCCGGACAGACTGTGCCCTTCCTGGCGACGTCGGACGGTCGTTCTCGTAGGTTGTGGCGCGGCGGTGAGTGCTCACCGCCACGGCCGAGCAAGGAGGGCACCATGACCACGAGCGCTCCCAGCACCAGCACCTCAGCCAATTCCGGATCGACAACGCTGCTGCCCGGGCTCTTCAGCGTGCAGAAGCTCGACTGGCCCGACGGCAGGGGCGATGTCTACCTGACCTTCAACAGCGACCAGATCCGGTCCACGTCCCGGGTCCTGGTCGCGGCGTTCCAGGTGTACCAGGGCAAGCCGCACCCCCAGGCCGGCGCGGACTTCGTCATCGCTCAGGTGGCCCCGTTCGACGGCGGGGTGCGGATCAAGATCAAGATCGACTATCCGAGCCCGCTGCCGATCGGTACCAGCATCCTCGTGCTCAACTGACCCACCGCACCGCGGTGCCGCGGTCGGGCCGCTGCCTCAAAAGAGGCGGCGGCCCCTCTGCGGCGACTGTGCCTGGCGTGATGTCGCAGGCGGCCGTGCGGCCCGGTCCGGGCCTGCCGGGCAGCGAGTCCCCCAGCCCGCACCCCGTAGGAGCGAGAGCAGTGCACCGGACCCGCATGTGCCATGCGGCCGAACTGCCGTTCAGTCGGAGACCGCCGCTCAAGCCGAGGGGAAACCGGCTGTCAGGTGGGCCAACAGCTGGCCCGGCGCGTCTTCTTGCAGCAGGTGGCCGGCGCCCTCGATCCAGTGCAGCTCCGCGTGCGGGACGCGTTCGTGCAACCACTCCGCGTACTGCGGAGGCAGAATGCGGTCTTCGCGCCCCCAGACGAGCCGCATCGGAAGCGACAGGTTGCCCAGCAAATGCTCGTACGCGACCGTGTCCGCCTGCCTGATCTGGCTGTACTGGCGGTAGAACGCCGCCTGCCCTGATTGCCCTCGCCACGGCGCGAGGAACGCCTCGAGAACGCCCGGCCGGAAACCGGCGTGCGTGGCGTGCCGCAGGTGGCTCGCGACCAGCGCTTCGTGCGCGTAACCCGGGAGCTGTTGGAAGACCTCCTCGTGCTCCAGGAAGAGCTGGAAGAGCCCTCGCTCCCACTCACCGCCGCTCACCGCGTCGAAGAGGGTCAGATCCCGGTAACTCCTCTTCTCCAACAGCAATGTCCTCAGGGCCACCGCGCCGCCGATGTCGTGGGCGACCACACTGGGTTCGGAGAGTTCCCAATGGTCGAGGAGGCGGGCGAAGTTCCTCGCGTGAGCCGCCAGGCTGAGGTCCTGCCCCTCGCGCTGGTCCGACCGGCCGAAGCCGAGGTGGTCGAAGAAGAAGACCTTGCGGGTACGGGCGAGGGCTGGAGCGATGTCCCGCCAAAGAAGCGAGGAATACGGCGTGCCGTGCACCAGTACGATCGGATCTCCGCGGCCCAGAGACCCCCATCGCACCACCCCTTCAGGCGTCTCGAATTCCTCGTCAAGCGTCCAGTCCGTCACGGGCTTCCTTTTCTGTTCCATGGACAACGCCTTCCACGGCGGCCATGTCTCGATGCCTCACCAGCAAGAACCTGAGCCGGTGGTGCCCGCCGCGGACCGTCCGGAACTGTGATCCGTCTCCACCGGCCGCCACCTGCCGAAGACGTCATCCATACAGGTCAGAAGCTTGCTCGGCAGCACAACAGAGTGACGACTCGTGACGCGGTCAGGAACCGCCCGGGGCTGTCAGCAGTTCGAGGTGGGCGAGGTCCCCGGGCGGGGGAGTCGTGACCGACCAGAGCGGGCTCAGGCATGTTCCCCGCGGCGTAGGTCGATGACGGTTTCGCCGAACTCGCGTTTGAGGGCCCTGCCCAGGTGTTTGGGGTCATGTACGCCCCATCGTGCTGCGATCGTGGCCGTCGAGAGGCCCGAGGAGGCGGGGTCGAGTAGATCCCGGCGGATCCGCAGCAGGCGTTCGTGCCGGACCCACGCGGCGAAGGTCAGCTCGCAGCCTTGGAAGAGGGCGTGGAGGTGCCGGAGGGAGATGCGGTGCCGGCGTGCGACTCGTTCCGCACTGAGCTGGGGATCGCTGAGATTGGCCAGTACGTAGGCACGGATACGGTCGACAAGGTCGCTGGCGACGGGAATCTGCTCCGGGCTGGTGTCGGCGAAAGCGGCGAGCAGGAGTGCGGTGAGCGCGTCGGCCAGATAGGTGCGTGCCACATTCCGACGGGGGAGGTCCTCGTCGACTGTGGACAGTGCGTGGCTGAGAAGGCCACCGATCCCGCCCACCGTCGACAGGGGGAGCGCCGTGCGTCGGCTGATGGCGTCGGCGTGTCTGCCGAGACTCGCCCGGGGAACGCAGAGCACGGTCATGTCGCTGGGTTCGGCGCCGATGAGCCGGTAAGGCCGGGTGTTGTCACAGGCGAACAGTTCGCCGGGTTTCACCGTCGTGGTCCGGTCGTCCTGGGTCGCCATGACGGGACCGTGGTGGTGCAGATTGAAATGCATCCACTCCACGTCGCTGGAGGTGATGCTGCGGTTGTCTCGCGTCACCGTCGCGGCCGTGGCCTGGACACGGGCGACGACCACGGGGCCGATGACCGCGTGGTCGACCACGGCTTCGAACCCCTGGGCGCCGGGGTCGGTCACCCGCAACGGGGCGAACAAGCTGGAGGCGACTGCCTCGAACGACTCGGTACCGCATAAGCGGAAACCGCTGCGATCTGTCATGCCGATGTCCCCCCAGCCCCCTGTGTGCACGGGCACTTTAGCGCCGTTTTGTGTACGAAATGCGGAGTCGCGGTGCGCGTATTGGTGCTCTTTGGGCGCGGTGTACGCCTACGGCCTTACTGGGGGGAAGACCCCGAGGTGGGACATGTTCCCCCGTTACCGTCTTCGTGGCCCTGAAACAGGGCTCCCGGCCTCCGGCCCCGGTATGACTCGGTCCCCCAGTCGATGATGGTCGAAAAGGTGGTG
>NZ_JBVIFR010000042.1:0-31005 GCF_055571235.1 Streptomyces sp. NPDC030991 | reverse complement strand
TGCGATCGCAAGGCGCCGGGGCGCCCTCATAGCGGAGCTATGCGGGCGTTCCGGCAACGCGGCGAGCGTGCGTGCCAGACGCCGCGGGGCAGGCGAGACTTTCGAAACACGCCCTAGCCTCCCGCTCTCACGAAGCGTGCTGGCCGGTAGAGGGTCAGGCAAGCTGAAAGCGCCTCCTTCGATGACGTCGACCGGCTCAGGAGAAGGGCGGCAGCTCTCCACTGGAGGTGCTGTCGCTCTCCGACCACCCACCGGGCGGGCGATTTTCGGGCTATATCAGCCGCCAATCCGAGAAGATCGACCGTCACGCGGCGTACGCGACCACACCAAGCGCACCAGAGCCAGAAAAACAGCGGCAGCAATATCAGGACAAACACAAGGACAAACCGACCAAGAGCCTCCGCTCCGCCTACGTTGACATGCGTTTGGCACGAGGGCGAAGGGGGCGGCCTTGAAGCTGATATACGACAGTCGCGGACTTCCCGCACGGGAGCAGGCTCAGTGGTGGAGCGAGACCACGGTGGCGTCCTCGCTGCCGACGCGGGTACGCCCCGAGCGGACCGCGGCGTTCCATGTCCGTGTCGCGGCGCTCTCGCTGGGGGAAGCACGGGTGAACACCGTGTGCCGCGGGACCGAGACCGCGTCACGGACCGCGGCGCTGATCAGGCGCTCCGATCCGGAGACCTACCAACTGGAATTGATCACCTGCGGGCGCAAGTCCCTTGCCCAGGCAGAGCGGAGCTGCGAGGTCACGCCCGGTCAGCTCGTTCTGTCAGACAGTTCACAGCCCTTGGAGTCGCGCTCGGCGTCGTCCGGGCCGGACGGGAAGCACCCCGCGTCGGTCATCGCGCACGTGCCGCGACGGTTGCTGCCGGTCCCCGCGCGGCAGGCCGCGACCCTCATCGCCACCCCCATCCAGGCCACGCACGGCCCCGGCCTGCTGTTGGCACAGTTCCTGCGCGGGCTGGCCGCCGGCGGCGCCGGATCCACGGGTGCGCACGACCGTGCGCGGCTCGGCACCGTCATGGTCGATCTGATGGGGGCGGTGCTGGCCCACCGCTTGGAGCAGGACGCACCGCATGCGGACTCGCACGAGCGAGTCCTGTCCCTGCGGATCCACTCGTTCATCCGGCACAACCTGAGCCACCCGAACCTTTCGCCGGCCTCCATCGCCGCCGCGCACCAGATCTCGGTCCGCTCTCTGCAACGCCTCTTCCGTGCCGAGGGCACCACCGCGACCGCGCTCGTGCGTCTGCTGCGGCTGGGGCGGGCCGCGCAGGCCCTGACGGATCCCCGGCAGTCCTCGGTGCCCGTGCACGCGGTGGGGGCACGGTGGGGCTTCCCGCGCGCGGCCGACTTCTCCCGGGCCTTCCGCTCGGTGTACGGAATGCCGCCGGGGGAATACCGACTGGCGCACATTCCCAAGAGCCCGTCGCCGATGGCTAACGCCCCGCGCCGTGCGGACGGTTAGTTTCCCTGCTGACCACAGAGTTCGGTTGTAGACGAGGGGAATCAGCTGTGCGTATACGTTCACGAGTCGCCCCGTTCGCCCTGACCGCCGTCGTACTCGGCGGCGGCCTCGGTCTGGCGACCACCGCCACGGCGGAGACCGCCGCGGCCGCGCCCACCGCCGCGCTGAGCTGCTACGGAAGCGCGAAGAACTACACGACCGACGAAGTCGGCTTCTGGCCGACCGGAACCGGCTTCGCCTACACCACCAGCAACTGCGCCGACATCAACGTCAAGCCGACCACCTCCCGCCGGGTCAGGGTCTGCTGGAAGAACACCGGCAACTGCAACGGCTACCGCAACGCCCCGGCCGGGCAGTGGACCGTGGCCGCGTCGAACGTCCTCGACGGCAGCGGGTACTGGCTCGACTTCGAGGGAACCGGCGTCAACCGCGGGCAGGTGGCCGCCTGATCCGAACCCGCGACGGCCGGTGACACACCTCGTGTGCGTCACCGGCCGTCAGCCGTGGGCGGGCCCGCGGTCTTCAACGGCAGCCCCAACCGCTGCGCGCCGCTACGGAGTTCGTCGGCGGTGTACTGGACGGAATCGACCGGTCGGTGCGCAGATCGCTCCGGCGGGGCTACCGAACAAGCATGAGGCAGCTGGGGAGCACAGCAACCGCCCACGGCCGGTTCTCGGCCTGGCGGTCATAGGGCGCCGGGCGTAGAAAGAAAGGCTCACCCAGGGAGGCTGTCGTGGACAGGATCATGGGCAAGGGCACATTCCGGGACGCGTTCAAGAACCAGAGCGTCGCGGTGACCGCGCTGTCGCCTGGCCCAGGCCGGCGCCTCGCCGAACGGGCCAACGCGACGGCGGGCCCGGCCGACGCCGCGCTGCGGACCAAGGCCGAGTTCAGCGCGTTGTACGACGTGCTGCTCGCCGAGCAGGGGACCCCGGCGGGCGCCCTGGCGGACGGTGGTCTCGTCTGTCTCGACCCGGCCGGGCAGCGCACCGCGATCGGGCGGATCATGGGCGAACTCCTCGACGCGGCGGTGAGCAAAACGGAGTTCTTCGCTCAAGACATGTACCAGGTCGAGGTCACCGGCTGGCCGTCCGGCGTCCTGACGGCCGACGAGGTCATGGAGGCGCCGGCGGGCGCCCGGCTGACCCTGGCCAGGAGCGATGCCGCCGCGGACGACACACTGCTCGCGACACCGGCGTTCTCCATGGTCAACAGCGGCAACATGACGGCACACGCGCCCAAGCGCTCCTGGAAGATCGACTTCGAGGTCGGTACGAGCGAGGACCGGCTGTACGGCATGGAGCGGATCAACCTCAAGGCGATGTACAACGACCCGTCGCAGATGCGTGAGGCCGTCGCCTGGCGACTCCTCGATCGTGCGGGCATCCCGGCGGCGCAGCACACGTATGCGACCTTCACGATCAACGACCGGTACATGGGGCTGTACTCGGTCATCGAGCAGGTCGACAAGAAGTTCCTGAAGGATCACTTCGGCAAGAACACCGAGGGCAACCTCTACAAGGCCTACTGCGGTGACGTCGGCTGCGCGACCCTGGAGCACCACCGCGGCCCTGACGGCACCGACAGCGGCCGGCAGTACTTCCACGGACGCTCTGCCGGACGACCGTACGTACCGTCTGAAGACGAACGAGGACGACCCGTCCGCCAGCACGTACGACGATCTCGCCACGCTCGTCCGGACCGTCAACGGTGTTCAACTGGCGGGCGGTGAGGACCGGTTCGAGGCCGATGCCTTCCGCGAGGCGGTCGAGCGGGTCCTGAACGTGCCGGCCTTCCTGCGCTGGGCGGGCGCCAACGTCCTCCTGGGCAGCTGGGACAATTACTTCGCGACGCCGTCGAACTACTACCTCTACAACTCGGGCCGGCTCGGTGACCCGACGGGCTTCATGGCCCGCCCGTACTTCACGTTCATCCCGTGGGACTACGACAACAGCTCGGGCATCGACTTCTTCTCGACCCAGTGGCAGTACACGGACCTGCTCGACTGGCCCGCGATGAGCCGCGACTACTGCCGGATCACCCAGGCGCCGCACGAGGTGTCACAGCTGCCGCTCTTCACCAACCTGCTGCGGCACCACGACTTCTGCCAGTACTACCTCGACCACCTCGAGTACCTCCTGGACACGGAGTTCGGCCCCGAGCAGGTCGCCGCGCTGCTCGGCTCCGAGGGCTCGGGACGGACCGACGGCCTGTGGCAGCTCGTCTCGTCCGCCGCGTACGGAGAGGCCACGAGCCCGCACGGACAGCCCTTCACTGGGCGGCAGTTCACCAACGACGAGGTGTACCGCGCCGGGTACCGCCAGTGGGAGCTGAGCCGGGGTTCGCAGTTCACGTACGGGATCTTCCACTACACCCGGATGCGCTACGACCACGCCCGCCGGCAACTTGCCGAGCTGCGCAAGACCTACCCCAACGGAGCCAGTGGCGCGACGTTCCCGGGTGCGACGGAGGTACTGCCCTCATGAGCGCGACCAAGAAGTCGGCGAAGACCGGCGGGACCAGAACCGACCCCAGGACCGGCCCCAAGCACTCCCCCAAGGCGGAGAAGGCGCGTGAGCTCCGCCTGGTCAAGGAAGCGAAAATTCAGGACCTGATCGGCGACGGTGCCGGCACCCGCCTGGAGGCGAGCGGTGTCCTCTACCGCGACGGGGTCTTCCTGATCGTCTGCGACAACCTGCCCTCCCTCATCCGGGTCAGCAGCGAGCTGTCGCCCAAGGCACCGGAGAACGGCGTCATCAACGCGAACAGGCCCGGGACGAACGGCGGTTCGGCCGCGAACGAGGGGTACGAGGACATCGCCCACGACAAGGGGCGCGACCACTACTACACGCTGAGCGAGGCCGAGCCGATCAAGCCCAAGGGCTTCCGCGCCGGCGTCCAGGAGTACGACACGAAGCTGCGCCCGGTCGGATCCGTCGTACACCTCGACTTCGACCTCGCCGACCCCAACAAGGGCATGGAGGGCCTGGAGTGGGTCGAGCGCTCGGGCACGGGATACCTCCTCGCCCTGTGCGAGGGGAACCGGTGCGCGGGCGGCAAGAAGGGCAGGACGCCGGGCGGCGGCCGCATCCAGGTCTTCCGGCGCGGCGCCAAGCGCTGGATCAACACGGCCACGATCCGGCTGCCCGAGTCGCTGCCCTTCGAGGACTACGCCGGCCTGTCCGTACGCGACGGACACATCGCCGTCCTGTCGCAGGCGTCGTCCGCGCTCTGGGTGGGCCGTATCGACCCCAAGAAGTGGCAGGTCGACGAAGGCACGGTCCACCGCCTGCCCACCGACAGCAAGGGCCGTACGGTCTACGGGAATCCGGAGGGCGTCTCCTGGGTCTCCGCCGACCACGTGGTGATCGTGTCCGACCGGGCGAAGAAGGGCGCGGAGAACGAGCGGTTCCGCGAGAAGGACCAGTCGATCCACCTGTTCCTGATCCCGGGCAACACCCACTGATCGACCCGGCGCAGGCGACCGACGGCTCCGGCGTGGCCCGTTCAAGGGGCGGGCATGCGGCGTCCCGGACCGTATCCGGGGCCGTCAGCCGGCGAGCCTGCCGAACAGGTGGTTGGCAGGAGCGTCCGGGTCGTTGCCGTAGAAGAACTCCGTGAGCGCCTGGTGGAACTCGGCGCGGTCCAACGCGCCGGAGCCGTCCTGGTCCAGAGCGGCGAAGACCGCGGCGCCGTTCTCGTCGGGTACGCCGGCGACCGAGTTGAACATCTGCTGGAACTCCGCCTGGTCGATCTTGCCGTCTCCGTTGAGATCGACCAGGTCGAAGAAGCAGTCGCTCACCGGACCGATCTGCTCCGGGTACAGGGCGCGGTCGGTCAGGACTCGCCTGAAGCCCTCGGTCATCTCTCGCAGATCGACCTTTCCGTCACCGTCCTGATCCATGGGGGCGATCACGTTCGCCCAGAACCCGTCCATCCTCTCCGTGAGCAGACGGGAGGTCGGGGAGTCCGGCGCGGTGCTGCGGGCGGCGAGATACCGCTCGCTCATCATCCGCACATCCCGCTGGGTGATGAACCCGTCGCCGTCGACATCGGCGCCCCTGAACCACTGGCCGTACTTGAGGTCTTGAAGTGCAGTCACGACTACGTAACGTAGTCATTCCGCTACGCAAGCGCAAACCCCGAGCGGAATGACAGTTCCTGGCCGGTCTGTTGCGCGCGCGATGACAGCGAAAGCGAAAACTTGCCCGAAGAAGCAGAAAGTCTTCGTGTCATTGTTCAAAGGTCGGCGGTGCGAAGGCGAGCACATCAGGGAGGGGATCGCCGTGCACTTCGACGTCGACCAGCGCACTGAGAGCACTCGGCCCCTGGGACAGGCGCGAACACGGCCGATCCCCCGTGAGAACGTTCGGATTACCGTGCCGGTCCAGTGAGCCGCTCAGACCCGGCCGGACCGGATCCCACCATGCTCCCGTGGACAGTTGCACGACGCCCGGCATGACGTCGTCCGACAGAACCGCGCCCGCCAGGCAGCTACCCCGGTCGTTGAAGACGCGCACGACCATGCCGTTCTCGATGCCGCGCGACGCGGCGTCCAACGGGTTGATCGTCACGGGCTCGCGGCCACGGATCTTTGAACTGAGACTGTGGCCACCGTTGTCGTACTGGCTGTGCAGGCGCGAGGCGGGCTGGTTCGAGATCAGATGCAGCGGGAATCGGTCCGCCAGGTCAGCACGTAGCCACTCCACCGGTTCGTACCACGCCGGATGCCCGGCGCAGTCGTCGTAGCCGAACGAGTCGATCTCCTCGGAGAAGATCTCGATCCGGCCCGACGGCGTCGGCACGGGGAAACTCTGCGGATCAGAGCGGAGCGCCTCGAAGCTGCCGGGAAACGGTCCGGTCAACGCCGGCAGTTCAGCGGTGGAGTTGGGCCAGAATTCGTCGAAACCCGGCAAGCCGGCCTTGTCGCCGAGCTCGCCTCTCGTCTGCTCGTAAAGGTGCCGGACCCATTCGATTTCGGAACGCGACTGGGTGAACTCCCGTTCGTATCCCAGCCGCGAGGCCAACGCGGCGAAGATCTGGTGATCGGTGCGCGACTCGCCCGCCGGCTCACGGACCTTCGGCATCGCGACAAGGTGGGGATCCGAGAATCCGGCGGCCATGTCGTCGCGCTCCAGGCTGGTGGCGACGGGCAGGACGATGTCCGCGAACTTGGCCGAGGTGTTCCACCACGCTTCGTGGACCACCACCGTGTCAGGGATCTGCCAGGCACGGGACAACCGGTGGAGATCTTGGTGGTGGTGGAACGGATTGCCCCCACACCAGTAGACCAGGCGAAGCTCGGGCAAAGTGAGGCGCTGTCCGTCGTAGTCGATCGTCTTTCCCGGATGCAGCAGGGCGTCGGTGATCCTTGCGACGGGGATGAAGTCCGGAACAGGGTTGGGGACCGTGGGCACTGTCGCCACCGAGGGGCGGCCCGGGGCGACGCCGGTCGCGTCCATCGTCGCGTAACCCGCGCCCCAGCCGCCGCCGGGCCGGCCCATCGAGCCCGTCATGGCGGCCAGCACGACGGACATCCAGATCGGCTGTTCCCCGTGGTCCGCCCGTTGCACCGCGTAGTTGACCATGATGAGCGAACGCTGGGTGGTGAGGCGGCGGGCGAGGTCGGTGATCACGTCGCGGCCGATGCCCGTGATCGTCGCTGCCCAGGCAGCGTCCTTGGGGACGCCGTCGAACTCGCCGACCAGGTAGGAGGCGAAGCGGTCGAAGCCGACGCAGCACCGGCGCAGGAAGTCCTCATCGTGCCACCCGTTGACCAGCATCGTATGGGCGATGCCGAGCATCGCGGCGGTGTCGGTGTTGGGGACGATGGGCAGCCACTCGGCGTCGAGGAAACCGGCGGTGTCGCTGCGGATGGGGCTGACGTTGACGAACCGCACCCCGGCCTCACGGCACCGGCGCTGCAGGTTCTGCGTCTGGTGCCTGGCCAGTCCGCCCGGGTTGATCTGGCTGTTCTTGAGGGCCAGCCCGCCGAACGCCACCACGAGTTCGCAGCTCTCGGCGATCTCGTCCCACATCGGCATCCTGGACTGGTAGCTCCACGGATGGCCGCCGATCACATGAGGGAGGATGACCTCCAAAGCCGCTGTGCTGTAGGTGTTGCGAGAGTCGGTGTATCCCCCGCCCAGGGCGAGGAAACGGTGGAGTTGGCCCTGCGCGTTGTGGAACCCGCCCGCACTCGCCCATCCATAGGATCCGCCGAACACCGCGCTGTCTCCGTGCTGCGAACGCACTCGCCGCAGTTCCTCGCTGACCAGCGTGATCGCATCGTCCCAGCTCACCTCCACGAAGGCGTCCGCGCCTCTGGCCGCGTCGTGGACGCGCGGCAAGCCGTTCAGCCAGCCCTTGCGCACCGCGGGCCGCAACACGCGAGCGCTGTCGTCGGCGGCTGCCACCATCCCGGGTCCGATAGGCGACGGCGCGGGATCATCGCCCCTCGGCTCGATGCGCACCAGCCGTCCGGAATCGACCACCGCGATGAAACTGCCCCAGTGGGTCGCAACCGACATGCGCCGTTCCACCATGCATCAACTCCATCCCTGAAGTTTCGCCTGCTCTCGGAGAGCGGTTGCTCACGGCACAGGGACTCCACTTTGGTCGGGGGTCCGCGGGACGAAGGCTTCCCCTGCGGCCTGCTGCCCAACCCCGCCGGTACGCGCGACTGCTGACGGCCGCTCGGTAGCGCCGGCTGTACCGATCGCAGCAGGAAGTACCTGTCAGCGAACGGCGGCACCTCGTGTGACGCGGAGAGATCGCCGGTCCTTGCGTCCCAGGGAACTCCAGGGGGCCCTAGGAGCCCGACTTCCGTTCGCCAGTCGTGCTGTGCGACGACGCGGCCGATCCGGGCCGTCGCGGTGGAGCTTCCGCGGCAGGAGAGGCGGTCGAGGCGTGCGCCGGCGGTGTCCGCGGCGGGGCAAGGGCGGCGTCACCGGGCGCTTCGGCCCTGTTGACGAGCAGTACGGCGACCAGGCTCACGCCGAAGCCGGCCATGGCCAGGGGGCCGATCGGCTCGCCGAACATCAGGAACGCCCAGAACGCCGTCGTGGGCGGGCAGAGGTAGATGAGGCTGTTGACCCGGGTCACCGTGTGGTGTTTGAGGTTGAGCCAGTACAGGCCGTAACCGCCGAAGGTCGCGAGGACCACCATCCACACCAGCGCCAGCCAGAAGTCACCGTCCTGCGGCGGCCGGGCGTGGCCGGTGGCGACGCCCAGGACCACGAAGAGGACGGTGCTGGTGCAGCACTGGATGGTCAGCGAGTCCGCCAGCGCGACGGTTCGGGCCTTCCCTCGCTGGAGGAGCGTCGCGGCGGTCAGCGTGATCATGCCGACGAACGGGATCGCGTAGACCCATCCCGGCCGCCCACTCACCAGACTCAGTCCGTCGCCGATGACCATGGCCACGCCGATGAGACCGAGGACGAGCCCGGCCCATTGCAGCCCGGAGACCCGTTCCTTGAGCAGCGGACCGACCAGGACGCCGGCGAACAGCGGTTGCAGTGACTCGATCAGAGCGGTCGTCCCCGTGGGAACGCCCAACTCGATGGCCTTGACGGAGCTGATCAGATAGATGCTCTGCGCGAGCAGGCCCACCAACGCCTGGATCGCGATGTCCCGGCCGGTGAGGTGGTGCCGGCGGCGGCGTACGAGCAGCCACCACGGCACCAGCAGTGCGGTCACGAGGAGGAACCGCCACATCAGGACGGTGAGTGTGTCCGCGGTGTCGGTCCCCAGCCGCGCCCCGATGAATCCCGAACTCCACATGACGATGAGTGCGACCGCGGGCAGCGGCCCGTTGGTCCAGGAGAGGTAACGCATCGGGGAGGGCGGCTCCTTAACTGTGGGGGGACTATGGCGGGAGGTGATCGACGGTCAGCGGGGGGAGACCAGTGGCGTGGCCCGTTCCGCTTCGGTGATCACACGGGTGAGGTCGATGCCGGTACGAGCGCAGTAGCCGAGGGGGTCGCTCTGGGCCTTGCGGAGTTTGGCGAATCCCGAGAGTGCTTCGACGATGCCGTCTTCGGCGGCCAGATGCCAGAACGGGTTGCTGTCGTGTCGCTGCATCGGGGCGAAGAAGGAGAGGATGATGCTCAGCCGCGCACCGGACGACACCGGTTGTACCGCGTGCCAGAGCGAACTGCCCAAGGTGTAGACGGTGTCCCCGGCCCGCTCCAACGGCGGCTCGAAGACCTTCGGGTGACTGCTGCCCTGCTCGGCGACCGCCTCCCGGTCCTGGGCGAAATCGGCCCGGGTACCGCGGTAGAGCATCAGCCTGCCGTTCGCGAACTCCGTCCGGTCCGCCAGCTGCATCACGAAGACGTAGGTCATGCCGTCGTAGTGCCAGCGGGCGGTCTGCGGTTCCGTACGGTCGCCGACGCGCACCTCGTGGGTGTCGAAGTAGTTGGCGCAGATCGCCGGCGTGGTCAGTGGGTGCGGGATGAGGGGCTGGCCCGCGATGGCGGAGAGCCGGCCCAGGAAGGTGGGGTCGCTGACCATGCCACGTACGAAGCGGGAGGCGCCGAAGACGTTGCGCACCCGGCGGCTCACGATGTAGTCGTCGTCCGGCGCCCGGTCGGCGAGGTTCTCACAGACGCGGCGCAACCGGGCCACGCCCTCGTCGGTCAGCAGCCGGTGCGGCCCGGAGTACGCGGTCTGCTCCGGCGCGGGCCCACCGGGGGCGGCCGGCCCGGGCGAGGTGCGCCGGTAGCCGAAGTCGGCCGCGGTCAGCCGGGTCACCGCGGGGTCGGGGTCGCGGTGGACGAGGGAGGTCTGCCAGGCCATGTCCCGGGCAGGCGGCAGCGGGCCCTCGTTCCACGCCGACCGGCGCATCGAGCGGCGTAACCGTCCCAGGCTGTCGTTGAACGCGGTCACCTTGTCGCCGGCCGGCTTGGCGGCTGCGCCCGTGGCGGCGCCTTCGGCTCCCGTCCCTCCCTTCGCGTCCGCCGATCCTGTCGTTCCTGCCGTTTCTGTCGTGGGGGACATCGAACGAGGTGCTGTACTCATTTCCGATTTCCACCTCCGGTGGGGACGGCTCCCGAGAGCCGTGGGGTTTCCTGTTTCCTGGCGTACGTAGGCGTGTTGGTCTGCCGGCCATACGTAGGTGTGTCGGTCTTCGTGGCATACGTAGGTGTGTCGGTGTCGCGTTCGAGCAGTTCCCAGGCGCGGGCGAGGTCGGCCCGCGGCAGGACGAGTGCGGCCGAGGCGAACGAGGAGGGGGCGTGTGTCGTCGCGGGATCGGGCACGGCCACACACCGCATGCCCGCCCGGGCCGCGGCCTCCACCCCGGGCACGGAGTCCTCGAGGACAAGGCACTGGTCGGGGGCGACTCCCAGTGAGTGGGCCGCGTGCAGAAAGAGGTCCGGCGCGGGTTTTCCCGCGCGTACGTCCTCGGCGGCCACCTGGGCGTCGACGGCGTGGTTCAGCCGGTGCTCTTCGAGGACCGCCGCGACGATCCGTGCGGGTGAACCCGAGGCGACGGCGGTGGGCAACCCGGCGGCATGGGCCCGCAGCAGCAGTGCGGCGGCCGCGGGGAACAGCGGCACCTGATCGGGCAGCCCCGCCCGGTAGACCCGGACGATGTCCTCCATGAGGGCGCCGACGGGAGCGCTCACGCGATAGTGGCGACGCAACAGCACGAGCATGTCGGCGGTGCTCAGCCCGGTGCAGCGGGCGTAGATGTCCCGCTCGACCCGGCGAACCCCGTACGACGCGAAGACGGTCCGCACCGTCGCCAAGTAGTGCGCGCCGCTGTCGACGAGCGTGCCGTCGAGATCGGCGATCAGCGCGGCGGCGGCCGCACGGGTCATCGCGCGTTCCGGACTGGTTCCGTGCCGTCGAGATGGACGAGTGCTGTCAGCGAATGGCCCACGCCGAGCCCCGGGGCCATACGGTGTTCGAGGCGGCGCAGTCCACAGGCCAGCATCGAGGCCGCTATCCCTTCGGGGAGGCGGCCGAAGTCGGTGGCCAGCAGTGCCTGCCACTGCTCCTGGAAGGCGTCGAAGAAGTTGAGGACGCGATCGGGTGCGGCCCCTGTCGGCAGATACGGGAACCGCAGGTCCGAGGGTTCCACCGTGTCGTCGCCGCGCTCCAGACGGTTGATCAGCAGCCGGTAGGGCGGGATGTCGGGGTTGAACTCCCTGGTCTGTGTGTGCCGGCCGACCATGATCGAACGGTCGTGGAAGGACACCTCCTCGTAGGGCTGGCCGGCCTGCGCACAGGCCTCGTCGATGACCCTGCGCAGCCCCCACGCGTCCCAGAACGTCATCGGTACGGCGGGCGCCGGTGCCCCCTCCTTCGCACCACCCTGGAAGAAGCTCATCGTGTAGTCCCAGCGCTGCCGGTCCCACCGGTCGGCCCACTCGATGGAGTACCGGCCCAGTACGTCCACGACCACCACGGAGCGGGTGCGGTTGCGCCGTACCGCGGTGAAGACACCGCTCAGGACGTCCCTCAGCTCGCGGGGTTCGAGATGCGAATACGGCACCCCGCTGGAGAAGTAGAGGTCGTAGGGCTCATCGGGGATGAACTCCCGCATGTCGGCCTGGACGAAGCTCACTTCGGGGCGCCGGCGGTGGAGCGCCCGGGCGGTGTCCAGCAGCGACTCGTCCAGGTCGAGGCCGCGGTAGCGGTACTGGCCCTCCGCGCTGTGCCAGGACTGGTTCTCCTCCATCGCGAGCAGGAAGTTGACCCCCTCGCCCGCGCCGCAGCCCACGTCGAGGATGCGGGTCGTCTCCAACGGCCCCACGTACCGTAAGGCCTTGGCGAGTAACTCCCGGGTGACGGGCTCCTCCCACAGACGCTTGACGGGGTCCCGCCGCTTGCTCGAGGTGTAGTGGCTGGTCGCATCGTTGTACGGAGCCAGGGTGGCGTTCGACGTACGACTGCTCATCCCGCGGTGTCCCTTCGGTCGGATCACCGATGGGTGCCCCGGTGGTAACGGCGCACACCAGGCGCCCCACCACTCCCCCAGGGAATCGGACATGCCAGACGCATACCTGAACGGGACGCGTTCACGACCTTGCAAGGCGACCACCAGTGGCTCTGGCCGACTGCGCGGCCCGCCCCGGAGGCGGAGAACCTGACCGGATCCCAGCACTCCGCCGGTGGCCGCGCGGTGTACTTCCGGTTACCCCGGCGTGGCTTGGTTCACGTGTCCTGATCCGGCTCGGCGCCCTCCGCACCGCATGCTCCGCGCCCTGCGGTGGGTCAGGCCGCGGTGAAGCCGCCGTCCGCGGCGAGTACGGCGCCCGTGACGAAGGAGGATCGCGGGGAGACCAGGAAGCACAGGACTTCCGCGATCTCGTGCGGCTGCGCCACCCTGCCCAGCGGGTGGGTGTTCGCGAAGGACGCGAGATAGGCGCGGCTGTCGGGGCGGAAGGTGTCCAGGAAGTCGGTCTCCACGACGCCCGCGGCGACGAGGTTCGCGCGGATACCCAGGGGGCCGCCCTCCAGCGCCAGGACCTTGGTCAGCTGGGCCAGCGCACCCTTCGACGCGCTGTAGGCGATCCCCTCGGGCAGGCCCACGGTGGACGCGTAGGAGCCGGTACTGACGATGGCGCCGCCCCCGCGCTCCTCCATGGCCCGGAAGGCTTCGCGGGCGAAGAAGAAGGCACCGCGGGCGTTGACGTCCATCACGCTGTCCCAGTCCTCCGCGGTGGTCCGTGTGACGGGCTTGTTCAGGGTGCGTCCGGCGTTGTTGACCAGGATGTCCAGTCCGCCGAAGGCGTCGACGGCGGACCGGACCGCGCGGACGGCGGTCTCTTCCGCGGTGACATCGCCGGTCACCGTCACGGTTCCGGGGAACTCCTCTGGCAGCAAGGCCAGTTCGGGGCGCGTGTCGAGCGCGACGACGTGGGCGCCGCGGGCATGGAGGAGAGCCACGGTCTCCTTGCCGATACCGCGTGCGGCGCCGGTCACGAGAGCCGTCTTCCCGGCGAACTCGGCGGGTTCGACGGCGTCGGCGGCTTCGGTGACTTCGGGAATTCCGGCGGCTTCGGTGGCTTCGGTGGCTTCGGCGGCTTCGGCGGCTTCGGCGGACAGGGTCGTCGTAGCGGTCATGCAGGTGCTCCTGATGGGGTGGTGGTCAGATGGCGGTGCGCGGTGGCGCGGGGCTGCTGCGTCAGTGGCCTCGGCTGTCGGCCCGGTGCCGGATGAGCAGGGCTGCGCCCAGACCGGCGAGTACGGCGGCGACGATGACGGCGGTGCCAGCGGCGTAACCCGCCAGCGGATCGGCGTGGTCCGCCTGCTGTCCGGCTTCGACGACCGCGGTGACGAGGGCGAGGACGACAGCACCGCCGATCTGCATAAAGGTGTTGAGCAGGGCCCCCGCCAGCCCCTGGTCCCGGTCGGGCACCCCGGCCACCGCGCTCATGTTCAGCGCGGGGAACGTCGCGGCGGTGCCGATCCCGTTCACGACCATGACCGGCAGGATCACCGTGAGAAACGGGCTGCCGGGACCGATCCGGAAGAACAGCGCATAGGACAACGCGAGGATCAGCATCCCGGCGGCGATCGTCCTGTGCACGCCGAACCGGGCGGCGAACCGCCCCGCGAAAGGCGCCAGCGCGCCGTTGGCCAGGCCGAGCGGGACGAAGGCACCGGCCGTCTGCAACGGCGTCCAGCCCAGCACGTTCTGCAAGTAGAGCGTGGCAAGGAACGCGAACGACGTATAGGCGCCCCACATCGCGAAGATCGTCAGGTTGGCGCCCACGGTCGCGCGCCGGGTGAGGAAGGACAGCGCGACCAGGGGCCTGCGTGAACGGGACTCGATACGGAGGAACATGCCGAGCAGACCGGCCGCGGCGGCGAAGAGGACAAGGGTGCGCGCGGACAGCCAGCCGTGCGACGGAGCCTGCGTGAGGGCATAGACCAGAAGCACCAGAGCTCCGGTGGCCGTCAGCGCACCAGGGACGTCGAGCTTCTCGCGGGCGCCGCCTCGCGGGTCCGCCGGGAGCAGGCGCGCCCCTGCCAGTAGGGCCGCCACGGCGATGGGCACCGGGAGCGCGAAGACGAGCCGCCACGACCATTCGGTCAGTACGCCGCCGAGGACAAGCCCTCCGATGAAGCCGCAGGCACCGGCGGTCGCGTACCACCCGAGAGCGCGGCCACGCCGCGGTCCCTCGGGCCAGCTGGTGGTGATCAGGGAGAGGGCCGCCGGGGCCAGGAAGCCCGCGGCGATCCCCTTCACGAGCCGCGCCGCGATCAGCAGGCCGCCGGTCGGAGCGAACGCTCCCAGCACGCTCACCACGCCGAAGACGGCGACCGCGGTCAGGAACGCGCGGCGCCGGCCGAACAGATCCGCGACCCGGCCTCCGAGAAGGAGAAAACCGCCGTAGCCGAGCGCGTAGGCGGACACGACCCACTGCAAGGAGCCCGACGCCATACCCAGGTCACGCTGGATCGCGGGCAGGGCCACACCTACGTCCGACAGGTCGATGGCGTCCATGAAATGAGCCGCGCACAGCACCAGCAGGGCCAGGGTGCCCGGCGCCGAGGAAACCTCCGCGCGGGGCCCGGCTCCGCCGGGGCTGGTGGTGATGCCGTCGGTCTGTTTCATTGCTCTGCCTTCCTCCAGTGACGGTGTGCAGTCCTCATGCGGCGTTCGAACGGGACAGCGCCGTCCGCACCTCGGCCGGTTCTGTGGCCGTGCACGCGCGAGACCACGACGCTGCCGCGCTCCGTCACGGCCGCCCCGCCGCGCGTTCCTCGCGGTAGAGCACAAGGTGTTCGTGGTGGAGCACGCCGTCCCGGATGTCTCCCGTGGCGGTGAAGCCGGTGTCATCCACGTACTCGAGGTGGTCACCGCTCACCGTGTACCGGCCGGTGTACGCGCTGCGCCGGTCTCCCCGGGCCTCGTCGTAGCGCCCGTCGGGCAACAGCTCCTGCCGGATGTGACCGTCCGCGGTCACCCACATGCCGACCACGTCGGCGTTCTCGGGGTGTCGGCCGCTCCGCGCCTCGCCTGACATCTGGATTCCCTTCCTCGGTGGGCAAACGTGCCGTGCCCGACCGAGTCTGCGCAGGTCAGCGAGGGGGTACCAGGGTGTTCTCCGCCTGGGTGCGGCGCACCCAGGCAACACGAGCGGCCACCGCCTAGCCTGGAGGTCATGGACGACAACCATCTCGGGGAGTTTCTGCGCGCGCGCCGTGCCGGCCTGCGGCCACAGGACGTCGACATGGCGAGTCACGGCGTGCGCAGGGTGGCCGGTCTGCGTCGCGAGGAGGTCGCCGTCCTGGCCGGCGTCAACGCCGACTACTACACCCGGCTGGAGCAGGGACGCGAACGCCACCCGTCACCTCAGGTGCTGGACGCGCTCAGCCGTGCGCTCCGTCTCCACCCGGATGCCCGCGCCCATCTGCACCGTCTGGCCGGGGTGTCACCGGAGGGCCACGGCTCTCTCCACGTCACGGAGCGGGTCAGCCCCGCGCTGCGCCAACTGATGGACGGCTACGCGCACACTCCGGCGTTCGTCATGAGCCGCACCCTCGACATCCTGGCCGCCAACTCCCTGGCCGACGCGCTCTACGCCCCCTTCTCCCCCGCGGACAACCTCGCCCGCATGACCTTCCTCGACCCGGCCGGGCGGCAGTTCTACCAGGACTGGGACCGAGCCACCCAGGCCGCCGTCGCCAACCTGCGCCAAGCGAGCGGCTTCGACCCCGAGCACCCGCGTCTGCGACACCTTGTGGCCACATTGGACGAGCACAGCGCCGTTTTCCGGCGGCTGTGGGCGCAGCACACCGTGCGCGGCAAGACCCAGGACGCCAAAGAACTCCTCCACCCGGACGTCGGCGCCCTCTCCCTGACGTACCAGTCCTTCGACGTCCGCGACGCGCCCGGCCAGCAACTCGTCATCTACCACGCCGAACCGGCGAGCCCCTCCGCCCACGCCCTGGCGCTCCTCGGCTCCCTGCATGTCAGCGACCGGCAGGCCGCGTCCGATTCCGCCGGGCAGTGAGCGGCGCCGTACCCCAAGTCGCCCTGGGTGGTTCAGCCGGCGCGGCGCGGCAGCCTGTGCAGCGTCGCTTCGGTCAGCCGTCCCCCGACCACCTCGGCCGTCATGTACGTGCAGTACGGCTGGCGGCGCCGGTCCGTCGGCGACCCCGGATTCAGCAACCTCAGCCCGCCGGGAGCCGTTGTGTCCCAGGGGATGTGACTGTGCCCGAAGACCAGGACATCGAGATCCGGGAAACGTTCGGCGCAGCGGCGTTCGCGCCCCTGGGCCGTACCCGTCTCGTGGACGACTCCGAGGCGCAGCCCGCCCAGTTCCGCCCGGGCGACCTCCGGCAGCCGCGACCGCAGCTCCGTGCCGTCGTTGTTGCCGTGGACACCGATCAACCGCTTGGAGCGGGACTCCAGCAGGTCCAGGGTCGCGACATCCACCCAGTCACCGGCGTGGACGACCACATCGGCGAGCGGCAGCCGCTCCAGCAGTTCCGCGGGCAGTTCCTTCGCACGCTTCGGCAGATGGGTGTCTGACATCAGCAACAGACGCATGGTCCAACTATCGCGCACCGCCTCGCTCCCCTCGGCATTACGGGGGCCGGGTCTCCGTGATCGGTCAGATCAGGCGGAAGCGCAGGTGTCGCCGACCTCGCCGCACTGTCCGGGCCCGGGCAGGCCAGGCGGCGAAGCCATCGTCCCGCGTAGGACGCCCCAGCCGGGAAACCCGACATGAAGTACCGCAAGCGTCTCGCCGGCGGCATCACATCGACGCCGCCGCACGCGCGCAGAGCCGGCTCACCCGGGAATCAACCGGAGTCGCGTACGGCGGGCGCTTGCGCTGGGCGCTCGTCGGACACCGGAGGCGGGGGCGGGGGCGGGGGCGGGGATGCCTGACCGTTGTCGCGCCGGCCCGCGCGCTTGTGTTGCCCCAGGACGACTCCGCCGAGGACCAGGGCCAGTCCGCACAGTTGCTGAGTGGTCAGGGCCTCGTCGGCGACCGCTGTGCCGAGCAGTACACCCGTAACAGGGTTGAGCAGTCCGATCAGTCCGACGGTTCCCGCAGGCAGGTGCCGCAGCCCGGTGAACCAGGCGACAAAGGCCAGCGCGGTCGCGATCAGGGCGACGTAGCCGAAAGCGAGGGAGGTCGGTGCGGAGAGCGCGGGCGGAGCGCCCTCCACGGCTGCGGCCACCGGAAGCAGGAGCAGGCCCCCTGCGGTGAGCTGCCAGGAGGTCGAGGCGAGCACATCGGTATCGCCGCTCCACCGTTTGGCCAGGATGTACCCGAAGGACGACACCAGCATGGCGGCGGTCGAGGCGAGGAACCCCGGCACGCTCATGCCCTGCGTCCCGGAGAGCAGCATCAAGCAGACCCCGGCGAGTCCGATCCCGGCGCAGGCAAGTTGGGCGATCCGAGGCCGTTCGGACACCAGGAGCCAGGCCATGAGCATCATCGTCATCGGGGCTACCGCCATGACGGTCGAAGCGACGCTCGTCGGTAGCAGTTGGGAGGCGACATAGACGAGGACGAAGAACACGCTCATGTTGAGCAGCCCGAGCACCGCGGACCGCCACCACCACGCGCCCCGCGGAAGCTGTCTGCGCAGGGCGAGCAGGACCAGACCGGCGGGCAACGCCCTCAGGGCGGCGCCGTAGAGCGGGCGGTCGGCCGGCAGGAACTCGCGTGTGACGAAGTAGTTGGCCCCCCAGGCCACCGGCGCGACCGCGGTCAACGCCACCCAGCGCACATTAGCTTCCATGGAAGTTAATATAGCTTCCTGGGAAGCTACTATGGGTCGTATGGAGCACGGTGAACCGATGGACCGCGTAGCCCGCATCCAGGCGGACTGGCGCCGCGAGCGCCCCGATGTCGACATCACCCCGCAAGGAGTGATCGGACGACTGCACCGGCTGGCCGGCCGGCTCACCGAGGAACTCTGCCTCATCTACGGCCACTACGGCCTGAGCGAGGGCGAGTTCGACGTCCTCTGCGCCCTGCGCCGCGCCGGGGACCCCTACGAACGGGCGCCCGGCGAGCTCGCCGCGCACACGATGGTCACCACCGGCGCGATGACGAAGAGGCTCGACCGCCTGGAACGAGCCGGGCTCATCACCCGACGCCGCTCCGACGACGACCAGCGCGGCCGGATCGTCGCCCTCACCACACCCGGACGCGACCTCATCGACCGCGCGTTCACCGACCACATGCACAACGAACGCCGCCTGCTCGATCTGCTGACGCACACCGAGGCCGAGTCGCTCGAGACACTGCTCACGACCTGGCTCTCCCGCATGGGGCATCCGCACCCTTCCTCCGACGAGTAACCGCTCTCCCAAACGGCGACCAGCCCCTGGGCGGCCCGTCGGACGGAAGCCGTGACTCGGGCCGAAGCGGAAGCGGTAGTACCGCCGCATCGGGGCAAGGCGCGGTACATGGAACTCAGTGCCGGAAAGTTCATCGACTACACCCACATATGGTGGCTGAACGTCATCCTCAACGGCGTCCTCATCGTCAACGCGATCGGACTGACGATGTGGATCACCTGGGGAGTCAAAGAGCGGCGACAGGGCGTGCGCGGCGCGGTGCGCAAGGCGTTCGAGCAGGCCGGGCACGCCCGCGGCTGGAAACCGCGCACCCGCTGGATCATGGCCGGCACGGCCTCGGCCGCAGCGGTCGGTCTGATGATCCTCGGCGTGATCCTGAAGGCCGACGGACATCAGAACGCTGGTCTCACCCTGGGCTGGGGAGTCGCCTACACGGTCCTGTGGCTCGTGGCCGGTCCCCTGCTGCGGCCCGTCGTCGCGCCACGGCCCCCGCACTCCCAGGACTGGGCACCCCGCTCCCCCGCGCCGGGGTCATCAGGCGCGGACAGCACGGGCAGCGCCGGGCCCCGCACACGAGGAGCCGACAACGCGTCCGATCACACCGGACCGCACCAAGACAGGCCATAAGCACCACGCACCAGAAGGACGCCACGGCGCATCGGCAAGGCCCCCTCGTCCACAGTCTTGACGTGTCAGCCACAAGGCCATAACCATCTTCCCCACCAGAGAGCGCTCTCTCGTTCGGCGATCAAAAGACCTCAGGAGACGCCGTGAGTGGAAGACCCCCGCACCGCTCGTTCCCCCCTCTCACCGTACGAAGCCCCCGCACCACCGTGTTCGTCCTCGTCGCGACCCTGCTGGCGACCTGCCTGCTGGCCCTGGTGAAAGCGCCCGCCCAGGCGGCCGGCACGCTGCTGTCACAGGGCAAACCGGCCACCGCCTCCTCCACCGAGAACGGTGGCACCCCCGCCTCCGCCGCCGTGGACGGCGACACCGGCACCCGCTGGTCGAGCGCCGCCACCGACCCGCAGTGGCTCCAGATCGATCTCGGCGCCACCTCCACCATCGATCAGGTGGTCCTGAACTGGGAGGGCGCCTACGCGAAGGCGTACAAGATCCAGACCTCGCCGGACGGCTCGTCCTGGACCGATGTCTACGCCACCACCACGGCCACCGGCGGCAACCAGACCCTGTCCGTGACCGGCGCCGGCCGTTACGTCCGCGTGTACGGCACGACGCGAGCCACCCAATACGGCTACTCCCTCTGGGAGTTCCGGGTCTACGGCACGACCGGCAGCGGCGGCACCGGCTGCTCCACCACCAACGCGGCGCTGACCAAACCGGCGACTGCCTCGTCCACCGAGAACGGTGGCACCCCCGCCTCCGCCGCCGTGGACGGCAACGCCGGCACCCGCTGGTCGAGCGCCGCCACCGACCCGCAGTGGCTCCAGGTCGATCTCGGCTCGACGCAGAACATCTGTGGCGTGCAGCTCAGTTGGGAGGCCGCCTACGGCAAGGCGTACCAGATCCAGGTCTCCGACAACGGGACCGCCTGGACGACCGTGTACCAGACGTCGAACGGGGTCGGCGGGACCGAACTCCTCACCCTGACCGGATCCGGCCGCTACGTCCGCGTGTACGGCACGGCCCGCGCCTCCCAATACGGCTTCTCGCTCTGGGAGTTCCAGGTGTTCACGACCGGGACCACGCCGCCGGGCGGCGGCAACGCGGTGCTGCTCTCCTACAAGAAACCCGGCACCGCCTCCAGCACGCAGGACGACGCGCAGTGCGGCGGCTGCACCCCCGCCAAGGCCTTCGATCACGACCCGGCGACCCGCTGGGCCACCGCCGCGAGCACCGGCTGGACCGACCCGCAGTGGCTCACCGTCGACCTGGGCGCCACCGCGCACGTCACGCAGGTCGTCCTGCAATGGGACCCGGCCTACGCGAGCGCCTACAAGATCCAGGTCTCGGCCGACAACACGAACTGGACCGACGTCTACTCCACGACCACCGCGAAGGGTTTCAAGCAGACCCTGACCGTCGACGGCACCGGGCGTTACGTCCGGATGTACGGCACGGCGCGCGGCACCGCGTACGGCTACTCCCTGTGGACCTTCGACGTGTTCGGCACCGGGGGCAGCCCGACCGCCCCGCCGGCCGACCCGCCGAACCCTAACAACCCCGGACGCGTCGTCTTTCAGGACGAGTTCAACACGGCGGCCGGCACCACACCCGACTCCTCGAAGTGGACCCAGGACACCGGTCCCGGCGTCAACGGCGAGCTGGAGTACTACACCAACGGCAAGAACACCACGATGGACGGCGCGGGCAACCTCGTCATCGAGGCCCGCAAGGAGGTCACCCCCGGCTCCAGCTGCCCCACCGATCCCCTGTCCGGCTCCACCACCTGCCAGTACACCTCGGGCCGCATCAACACGTCCGACCACTTCAACTTCACCTACGGACATGTCGAGTCACGCATCAAGGTGACCGGCACCCAGGGCCTGTGGCCCGCGTTCTGGCTGCTGGGCTCCAACTTCAAGACCGGCACCCCATGGCCGGCCAGCGGTGAGATCGACATCATGGAGCACATCGGCAAGGTGCCCGACACGGTGTACTCGACCCTGCACGCCCCCGCCTACAACGGTGGCGGCGGGTACGGCGCGCCCTACCAGATCGCGGGCAGCGACTTTTCGACCGCCTTTCACACCTACGCCCTCGACTGGGACTCCAGCCACATGACCTTCACGGTCGACGGCAACGCCTTCTTCACCGTCGCCCGCTCCACACTGGAGGCGACGCGTGGCCCCTGGGTCTACGACCACCCCTTCTACATGATCCTCAACAACGCGGTGGGCGGCGAATGGCCGGGCGCCCCGGACACCACCACCACCTTCCCGCAGAAGATGCTGGTCGACTACGTGCGCGTCTCGCAGTAGCCGAGGCCGGGGCTGCCGGGCGGTCAGACGGTCGGCCACGGCTGTCGCGGTGGCCGGGCGGTGGACACGTCGGCCGCGCGGGCCGGCGTGAGCCGCTCGACGTCACCGGCCCGGCACAACCCGTTCGGCGTGACCGGACCCGCGTGATCCGTTCGGCGTGACCGGACCGGCGGCGGGGTGCCTCGTGCATCCCGCCGCATCGGCGACGGCCCGGCCGTCAGACAACCTCCCGCACCCGCGGAAAGTGACACGCCACCCCCGCCGCCCCCACCTCAGGCGGAGCCACCTCCTCGCACCGTCCCCGCTCTCCCGCCCCGAGCCCCGCGAACACCGGGCACCGCCCCCGGAACCCACACCCGGCCACCCGGGCGGTAGGGCTGGGCGGGTCCCCGGCCAGCAGGATGCGCCCGCGCTGCCGCACCCGCTCCCTGGACGGATCCGGCACCGGCACCGCCGACAACAACGCCTGTGTGTACGGGTGCGCGGGCCGCTCGAAGACGTCCTCCACCGGCCCGGACTCCACCGTCCGCCCCAGGTACACCACGCTCACCCGGTCCGCGATGTGCCGCACGACGGACAGGTCGTGCGAGACGAAGAGGTAGGCGAGCCCGAGCTCCCCCTTCAGGCGTTGCAGGAGATTGAGTACCCCCGCCTGCACGGACACGTCCAGGGCCGACACCGGTTCGTCGAGGACCAGCAGCTCGGGCTCCACCGACAGCGCCCGCGCGATCCCGATGCGCTGGCGCTGCCCGCCGGAGAACTGGTGCGGGTACCGCTCCACGTGCGCCGGGTCGAGTCCGACCAGGTCCAGGAGTTCGGGCCCCCGCCGCGCGGCCTCCGCCCGGCTCACCCCCTGTGCGCGCAGCGGCTCGGTGACGATGTCGCCGACCGGCATGCGCGGGTCGAGCGAGGCCATGGGGTCCTGGAACACGATCTGTACGCGCCGGCGCAGCGCACGCGTCTCCGCCCTGCTGAGCGCGCCGACATGCTGCCCGAAGAGTTCGACGGCGCCGGCCTCGGGGCGCCGCAGTTCCATCAGTTCGAACAGGGTCGTCGACTTGCCCGAGCCGGACTCCCCGACCACCGCGAGCGTCTGGCCGCGCTCGATGTCGAGGTCGACGCCGTCGACGGCGTACACGCTCCCCACCCGCCGCTTGAAAGCGGTCCCCTTGAACACGGGGAACGTCCTGGTCAGCCCCCGCACCTTCAGCACGGGTGCACCGCTCGTCGCCTGCCGCGCGGCGATGGCCGGCACGTCCGGTACCGGGAACACCTCGCGCGGTGTCAGCCCCGTCAGCTCCTTCGACCGCACGCAGGCCGCCTCGTGCCGCTCCCCCACGGCGACGAGGTCCGGCACCGCCTCCCGGCAGCGGTCCTCAGCCAGCGGGCAGCGCGCGGCGAACGCGCACCCCGCCACCGCCTCCCCGGCGCCCGGTGCCACACCGGGCACCGGCACCAGCACGTCCGCCGCCCCGTCGATCCGCGGCACCGCCCCGAGCAGCCCCAGCGTGTACGGCATCGAGGGCGTCCGGAACACGTCGTCCACGGGGCCGCTCTCCACCACGCGGCCCGCGTACATCACGGCCACCCGGTCGGCGGTCCCGGCGATGACCCCGAGATCATGGCTGACCAGGACGAGGGCCGCGCCCGTCTCCCGCTGTGCCGTGCGCAGCACATCCAGGATCTGTGCCTGGATGGTGACGTCCAGGGCCGTCGTCGGTTCGTCGGCGACGATGACGTCGGGGTCGTTCGCCATGGCCATCGCGATCATCGCGCGCTGCCGCATGCCGCCCGAGAACTCGTGCGGGTAGGCGTCGGCCCGCTCCCGGGCGCGTGGGATGCCGACCAGGTCCAGGAGGGCGACGGCCCGTTCGCGCGCGGCCTCGCGCGACACGTCCTGGTGGGCGCGGACCGCCTCGGCGATCTGGTCGCCGATCCGGTAGACGGGCGTGAACGCGGACAGCGGGTCCTGGAAGACCATGCCGATCCGGGCGCCGCGCACCCGGGAGAGCTGCCGGTCGGACGCCCCGACCAGCTCCTCCCCGTCGAGCCGCACTGATCCGCGTACGGTCGCGTTGCCCGGCAGGAGCCCCAGCAGGGCGAGCGCCGTGGCCGACTTGCCCGAGCCCGACTCCCCCACGAGGCCCAGGACCTCGCCGCGTTCGAGGCGCAGGTCGACGCCGCGCACCGCGGCCTTGCCGTCGAACCCGACGTGCAGATCGGTCACTTCAAGCAGCACGGCGCGCGCCCTTTCCCGAGGCGGACGGGTCGAGCGCGTCGCGCAGCCCGTCGCCGACCAGATTCACCGCGAGGACGAAGACGATCAGCAGGCCCGCGGGGAAGAAGAACATCCAGGGGTACGTGATCGCGGCCCCGGTCGTCGACGCGATCAGCGTGCCGAGCGAGACGTCCGGCGCCTGCACGCCGAACCCGAAGTAGGACAGGGCCGTCTCGCTCATCACCGCGCCGCCCACCGCGATGGTGGCGTCGATGATCAGGAACGAGGCGATGTTCGGCAGCACGTGCCGGAGGATCACCGAGAAGGGGCCTACGCCCATGTATCGGGCCGCGCGCACGAATTCGCGTTCCTTCAGGGACACCGTCATCGCGCGCACGACCCGCGCCGTGATCATCCAGCCGAAGACGGCGAGGAGTCCCACGAACGCGAACCAACCGCCGTCGCGCAGCCGCGGTGAGACGATCGCGATGATGAGGAACGAGGGGAAGACGAGCAGCAGGTCGACGACGAACATGAGCGCCCGGTCGGCCCAACCGCCGAAGTATCCCGCGCACGCTCCGACCAGCGCCGCGAGCCCCGTCGCGAACAGGGCCACGAGGACCCCGATGACGAGGGACTTCTGCAGCCCGCGCACAGTCTGCGCGAAGACGTCCTGGCCGATGCGGTTGGTCCCCCACCAGTGGTCGGCCGACGGTGCCTCGCGCAGGGCCGTGTAGTCGACGGTGCTGTAGTTCCACGCGGTCAGGTGCGGGCCGATCAGGGCGAGGGCCACGAGCAGCAGCAGGACGAACGCTCCGGTGAGGGCGGAGCGGTTGCGCAGGAAGCGGCGCGCGACGACGGTGCCGCGGCCCCGGGGCCGGGCGAGAGGAGCGGTCTCGATGAGGGTGGCTGTCATGGCAGTCGATCACTCAGGCGCGGCGGACGCGCGGGTCGAGGGCGGCGTGCAGGACGTCGGCGAAGAAGCCGGACAGCAGCACGACCACCGCGGCGAAGACGTTGACGGCGACGACGGAGTTGACGTCGTTCTTACCGAGCGAGGCGACGAACCACTCGCCCATGCCGTGCCAGCCGAAGATCGTCTCGGTGAAGGTGGCGCCGGTGAACAGGGCGAGGAAGCCGTAGCTGAAGAAGGTGGACATGGGAATGAGGGCGGTGCGCAGCCCGTGCTTGAGCAGCGCCGCGCGGCGCGTGAGGCCCTTGGCGCGGGCGGTGCGCAGATAGTCGGCGCCGAGGACGTCGAGCATCGCCGAGCGCTGGTAGCGGCTGTAGCTCGCGATGGCTCCGAGGGCGATGGAGACCGTCGGCAGGAGCAGGTGCACCGACCGGTCCCTGAGCACGGCCCAGAATCCGGAGTCGACGCCCGGGCTCTTCTCACCGGTGAACCGGATGACGTCCGTGCCGGTCCGCTGGTTGAACCAGATCGCGCCGATCTTGAGCAGAACGGCCAGCAGGAACACGGGGGTCGACAGCAGTGCGAAGGAGGTGAGCGTCAACACCCGGTCGGACAACCGGTACTGGCGCACCGCCGTCCAGGCGCCGGCCAGCACGCCGAGCACCGTGCCCGCGATCGTGCCGAGCAGCAGCAGACGCAGGCTGACACCGATCCGGCGTCCGAACTCGGCGCTCACGGAGGCCCCGTCGATGGTCGCGCCGAGATCGCCCCGGACGGCGTGGCCCGCCCAGGTGAGGAAGCGGTCGAGCAGCGGTTTGTGGTCGTTGACGCCGATCGCGGTCAGGTGGTGCTCGACCGAGGCGCGGGAGAGCGGTGGCTGGCGGCCTTCGTAGTACGCGCGCGGGTCGAGGGCCAGCGAGGCGATCAGGTACGAGAGGCAGATGGCGACGGCGAGGAGTATCACGTAGTAGCCGATTCGCTTGCCCAGATAGCCCCACACCTGTTCTGCCTCCGTTTGTGCAGGTCATCGGCTTGCTGGAGTAAGCATGATCGCGTCTTGTTGCCACTTCATGAAGAGCGCATGTCATCTTCCGATAGCCCTTCCACGGGCGTCGTCGACGGGATTACGTTCTGGCCGACTGCGGCCGCACCCCAGGCCGCGCCCGACCCGGAGGAAGACCCATGCGCAGATCCACCGTCGTTGCCCTCGCCGCCGCCCTGTCGGCCAGCCTGGTGCTGGCGGGCTGCGGGTCCTCCGACGACGACAAGCCGGTGAAGAAGCAGGCCGCACCGGCGGTGGACGGACAGGACATCGACGCGCACCCGGTGAGCGATCTCCAGCAGGGCGGCACGCTGAAAATGGGCCTGTCGATGTGGCCCGCGAACTTCAACTGGAACACCCCCGACGGTTTCCAGGGTGACGCCACAGAGGTGGACGGGGCGCTGCTGCCCGACCTGTTCGACAATGATGCCAAGGGCGCGCAGCACATCAACCCGAACTTCCTCACGTCGGCGAAGGTCGTCTCCACCGACCCGCAGACCGTCGAGTACGAGCTGAACCCGAAGGCCAAGTGGTCCGACGGAAAGCCGCTGAGCTGGAAGGACTTCGCCGCTCAGTGGAGAGCCCTGAACGGCACGGACAAGGAGTACGAGGCGGCCGTCACCGACGGCTACGAACAGATCTCCAAGGTCGAGCAGGGCAAGGACGCGCACGGTGTCCGCGTCACCTTCGACCAGCCGTACGCGGAGTGGCAGAACCTGTTCGACCCGGTGTACCCGGCGGCGTACATCGACACCCCGGACAAGTTCAACAAGGGGTGGGCGCAGAAGCTCCCGGTCACCGCGAACGCCTTCAAGGTCAAGGAGATCGACAAGACGGCGCAGACCATCACGATCGTCCCGGACCCGAACTGGTGGGGCCCGAAGCCCAAGCTGGACTCGGTCGTCTACCGGATCATCGACTTCACGGCGAGCACCGAGGCGTACCTCAACAAGGAGGTCGACTCGGCCAGCGCGCTGCTGCCCGAGGACTACAAGCGCCTGGTGAAGGCTTCCGGCACCGACATCCGGCGCGGTGCGCGCTGGGACGAGGTGCACATCGCGCTGAACGGCGCGCGCGGCCCGCTCAAGGACGTCCGGGTGCGCCAGGCGCTCGGCAACGCGATCGACCGCAAGGGCATCAACGCCGCCTTCAGCAAGGACCTCTCCTTCGAGCTGAAGCCGCTCGACAACCACCTCTTCATGCCCAACCAGGAGGGCTACCAGAACAATTCGGGCGAGTACGGGAAGTACGACCCCGAGAAGGCGGGCAGGCTGCTGGACGCGGCCGGGTGGAAGTCGGCCGGTGAGGGCAAGCCCCGCACCAAGGGCGGCAAGCAGCTCACGCTGGAGTACACGCTGAGCGCGGGCAGTTCGTCGGCGCAGGTCGACCAGGCGGAGCTGGTGCAGCAGCAGCTGGCCGCGGTCGGCATCAAGGTGACGTTGAAGAAGGTCCCGGCCAACGACTACTTCGCCAAGTTCGTGAACATCGGCAACTTCGACATCACGAGCTTCCGCAACGTCGACGCCGTCTTCAAGAGCGTCGTCACCCCCACCTTCGTCCAGCCCAAGGGCAAGAACCTCTTCCAGAACTACGGCTCCATCGGCTCCCCGAAGATCGACGGGCTGCTGAAGAAGGCGCAGCGGACCACCGACACCGCCGAGGCCGACAAGCTCTACAACGAGGCCGACAAGGAGCTGTGGAAGCTCGGCCACTCCATCGAGCTGTACCAGCGCCCGCAGATCGTCGCCGTCCGCTCGGGTCTCGCGAACTACGGCGCCGACGGTCTCGCCAGCCGGGACTACACCAAGATCGGCTGGCTCAATTAGCGCCCTGCCGGATCGCTCGTGGACGAGGCGGCCGGCCCCGCCCACCCCTGTGGCGCGGTGGGGTGGGACGGGACAGCGCGGTCCGCGACGCCGGTTCGCAGTCGCGGGCTCGGGATGCGATCCGACCGCCGCGCGACGAGACGACAGCGTCCTCGACCCATTGGCCCGAATCGGCTTGTCCCACCGACCCGGCGCGCCCTAGGGTGAAGGTACTTCGATGAGAGGTTCCCCAGAAGCAGGCCGCAGAGCGGGAGCGTCCCACCTCGCTGAGGTGCCGGAGGGCGGCAGCAGTCTTTGTCGATCCTTCCCTTCGGAGGTCTGCTTCATGAACGTCGGTATCGGTCTGCCCATCGGCGACCCCGCCACCCTGCTCACCTGGGCCCAGCGCGCCGACGCCGGGCCTTTCAGTACGCTCGGCCTGCTCGACCGGCTCGTCTACGACAACCCCGAACCCCTGGTCGCGCTGGCCGTCCTCGCGGGCGCCACCTCCCGCATCCGGGTCCAGACCGAAGTGCTGCTCGCCCCGCTGCGCGACACCGCCCTCCTCGCCAAGCAGGCCGCCACCTTGGACCGGATGACCGGTGGCCGCTTCGTTCTCGGCCTGGGCGTCGGGGGGCGTGAGGACGATCACCAGGTCACGGGCATCGACAAACACACCCGGGGCCGACGGCTCGACGAGCAGATGGCGGTGATGCGCCGTCTGTGGTCGGGCGAGCCGTACGGCGACGGCATCGGCCCGATCGGTCCTGCCCCCGCCCGGTTCGGCGGCCCCGAGGTGCTCTTCGGCGGCTTCCAGCCCGCCGCGATCGAACGCGTCGCGCGCTGGGGCGACGGTTTCCTCGCCGCCGCGGCGGTCTCCTGGGCAGGCGGTCTGTTCGACACCGCGCGCAGGTTCTGGAAGGAGTACGGGCGCGAAGGTGCTCCGCGGATTGTCGCGCAGGTCAACGTCGCGCTCGGCCCTGAAGACGTCGTCCGCGACGCCCGGACCAATATGCACGCGTACTACACCTTCACCGGCATGGCCGACCGGATGGTAGCCGGAATGCTCACCACTCCGGCCGAGATCCGCGATGCGATCACCGGCTTCGCCGACCTCGGCGCCGACGAGGTGATGCTCTACTGCTACGGCCTCGACGCGCACCAGGTAGACCGCCTCGCCGATGTGCTGTGACGGTGGCCTGACCAGCGCCCACCGTACCCAGCGCTCGGCGTCGACGGGCAACAGCGGTCCGAGCCCAGGGGCCTCGTGCCGCGTCCCGGACCGGCTCACCCTCTCGGCTCGTCGAAGAATTCGGCGCACACCTGCGGGAGGGGGCGACCGGTGGCGAACGCGCGGGCCCGCAACAGGGCCAGCGCGTCCGGGATGGCGAGGTCGCGGCGGGCGGCCAGGCGTCCGGCGGCCCGCCGAACGCCGTCCCAGTGGGCGTCGATCACATCGGCCGGCTCCCAGGGCAGGGGGTCTGCGCCGCCGAAGTGCCGCAGTGCGCGCTCCAACAGGATGTCGGCGACGGCCCGGGCGGCCGCGACGGCTTCGGGCACGGGGTTCTCACCGGGCTGCCAGGGAGTGTGCCGCAGCAGATCCACCGAACCGATCGGCCGACGTGCGCCCGAGGGCGTGAGAGGTAGCGCAAGGACAAGAGACACGTGGGGCAGTTCCTCCAGCAGCCTGGAGCCGAAGACCGGCCACGAGGTCACGTACGTGCCGGGGTCGTGGCACACCACGGGGGCCCCGGACGCACAGGCCGCCATGCACGGCCCCTCCCCCGACTCGTACTGCAACTCCTCCAGCCGCAACGCCTCGTCCCCGCTGGCACACAGCAGCTGACGGGCCTCGGTATGCGTCAGCAAGGACATCGAGGCCCCCTCCATCTCCAGCCCCTCGCACAGCACACGACACAACCGGCACAGCAGGCCCGCCTCGTCGCCCGCCGCAGCCGCCTCGATCAACCGCATCACCCGAGTTACACCCATCCGCCCCGGATGCCCCCGCCGGCCCCACTCAGACTCGGCAGCACAGCTCACACCGACAATCTGCACGTCAAGCACACCGCGCAACACACGCAGTACCCGCGACACCCGCAACACCCGCAACACCGGCGGGAGGTGGTGTTGGGTCTACCTCCGGGGTGGTGCTGCACCGCTGGCGGGCACAGCGGGCCGTTCATAGCGTCGTACTCATGGTGAATGACACGAACGATGACACGAACAAAGAACGGACGGGTGCCACCCGGCGAACGGCATTGCGTGGGCTGGGACTTGCGGTAGGAGCCACGGCGCTGGCCACCGGGCCGCGAACCTCGCCGGCCGCGGCGGCCGCGCGTCGCGGGCCCACCACCTACGTGCTGGTGCACGGCACCCACAGCGCGGGCGCGTTCTGGATGCCGATAGCGCGGGAGCTGACGCTGCGCGGTCACCGCGTCGTCATGGTGGACCAGCCGCGGCATGGCGCGGAGGCTTTCGTGCCGGAGTCGTACCAGCGGCAAGATCTCCCAGCGATGGCGGCCGAGCCCTCCCCGCTGAAGGGCCTCGGACTTGAGGAGTACGAGGCGCGCGTCACGGGCATCGTGCGGCGGGCGGCACAGAACGGTCCGGTGGTGCTGGTCGGGCACAGCCTGGGCGGTGTCTCGGTCAGCCGTGTCGGCAATGCCGTCCCGCACCTGATCCACCACATGTGCTACATGGCGGCCTTCTGCCCCAGCCGTGTCCTGCCCACGGCGGACGCCTGCACCGCGGCACCCGAGAACGCGAACGCCGTCAGCCCGGTCGAGCTGACGGTGGGCGCCCCGGACCGGCTCGGTGTACTGCGGCTGAACTTCCGGACCGGCGACAGCCATGCGCTGGCCCTTCTGAAGGAGATGATCTGCGCGGACTATCCCGACGCCGAATTCCGTCGGTTACTGGCCGACATGCAGACCGACGAGCCCGTGGCCGCCTATGCGGGACGAGCGGTCGGCCGGGCCGGAAGCTGGGGACGCGTTCCCCGCACCTATCTACGTTTCGGCAGGGACCGGACGATCGCCACCGCACTCCAGGACAGAATGGTCGCGGAAGCCGACGCGTTGACGCCTGGCAACAGCTTCCGCGTCCACGATTTTCCCCAGGCGTCACACGTGGGCCCCCTGGATCCTGTCCCGGTGGCAGAGATTCTGCACACGCTCGCCGGACAGAGGGCATAGGGCAGAGGGCATAAGGCGCTCGAAGACATCACAGGCCAGAAAAGGTGCCTCTATGGTTTTCGTCAAGCCGTTGCTGGTGTGGGTGGTTGGTAGAAGGTTCCGTCTCGGAGCATGGCGAAGAGGACGTCGATGC
>NZ_JBVIFR010000041.1:0-31212 GCF_055571235.1 Streptomyces sp. NPDC030991 | reverse complement strand
CTCCTCCTCTGCCGTGTTGGGCGTGGGTCCCCCTCCCCACCCCCCTCCTGTCTTCCTTTCCTCCCTTTTTTTTTTTGTCCCTCCCCTCCTTCCAGAGGGGCGCACCCCCTCCTCCCTCCCCTCTCCCCCGCCTCTCTCCCCCCCCCCCCTCCCCCGCCCTCCCCTCTCCCCCGTGTGAGGTCTTCCCTCCTCCGGCCGCGTACGGGCCGCTCGGCTACCTCTGCGCCAGCAGCCCGGAGATGCGGGCCGCCGAGACGGGCCGTGAGTACAACCACCCCTGCCCCGTGTCGCACCCGATCCGGCGCAGCCGGTCCGCCTGTTCCACCGTCTCCACGCACTCCGCCGTCACCGTGAGCCCGAGCCGGTGGGCCAGCTGCACCATCGCCTCCACGATCACCGCGTCGGCCGGGTCCTCGGGCGTACCGGCACCGTCCTGGAACCCGCGCACGAACGCCCCGTCCAGCTTCAGCACCGACACCGGCAGCCGGCTCAGGTACGCGAGGTTCGAGTACCCGGTGCCGAAGTCGTCGATGGCGATGCGCACGCCCATGTCGCTGAGTTCGCGCAGCGCCTCCAGGGGCCGCCCGGTGGTCCCCATCACGGCGGACTCGGTGAGCTCCAACTGGAGCAGTTCGGGCGGGAGCCGCGTCTCGTCCAGGATGCGGGCGACGTCGGCCACCAGGTCGGAGTCCCACACCTGGCGGACCGCCACGTTGACGCTCACGTAGACCGGCGGCACGTCCGGGTCGGCCAGCTGCCACGCCCGCGCCTGCCGGCAGGCGGCCTCCAGGACCCACAGCCCCAGCTGCACGATGGAGCCGTCCTCCTCGGCCAGTCCGATGAACCGATTCGGCGTCAGCAGCCCGAACTCCGGGTGCTGCCAGCGCACCAGCGCCTCGACCCCGCGCAGCCCGCCGTCCTCCAGACGTACCAGCGGCTGGTACTCCAGGACGAACTCGCCCTGCTCCACGGCCGGCCGCAGCCCGGACGCCAGGGCCTGGCGGGTCATCCGGCGGGCGTTGCGCTCCGGGTCGAAGAGCGTCCAGCGCGCCCTGCCGTCGGCCTTCGCCCAGTACAGCGTGGTGTCCGCGGCCTGCATCAGGCCCATCGCGCTGGTCCCCGCGGCGTCCCGCTCGACGACTCCGATCGAGGCGGAGACGGACAGCAGCCGCCCCGACAGATCGAACGGTTCCCGCAGCGCGTCGAGCACCGCCTCCGCCAGCTCCGCCAGTTGTTCCGTACCGGTCGAGTCCTCCATGAGCAGGGCGAACTCGTCGCCGCCGAGCCGCGCCACGAGCGGGGTGCCTGCGGCGTGCCGGGCCAGTTCGGCGCAGCGCGTGAGCCGGTCGGCGACGGCGGCGAGCAGCCGGTCGCCGACGTGGTGGCCGAGGGTGTCGTTGACCGCCTTGAACCCGTCGAGGTCGAGATAGCACAGGCCCACCCGGCCGGTCGCGCCCGGACCCTCGTACGCGCCGGCCTCCAGGGCCCCGGTGAGACGCTCGAAGAACAGGGCGCGGTTGGGCAGCCGGGTCACCGGGTCGTGCGTCTGCAAGTGCCGTAGCCCCGCCTGGAGTTGACGGTGCGCGCTGACATCGGTGAGGGAGAGCAGGACGACCTCGGCGCCGGGCACGGGCGACACCGTGATCCGCACCCACACCGGATGGCCCGCGGAGTGCTTGAGGCGGCGGGTGCGGCCGAGCGGGGCCTGACGGCCGCGCAGCACCTCGCGGTAGGCCTCCCGGGTGCGCGGGTCGGAGGTGAGGTCGAGCAGGTCGGCGGCGACGAGGCCGACGACGGGCTCCGTGCCCTCGTCGCGCAGCAGCGTGAGCGCGGCGGCGTTGGCACCGACGATCAGGCCCTCGCGGTCGACGAGCAGCATGGCCTGGGGCGCGGCCAGGAACGCGGCGCCGTGGACGGCCTTCGACGGATGCTCGTGCGGCCGGCCACTCTCCGTGATGTTCTCGGGGCGTGGGCCGACTGGGGACACCTCCGCCGCGGTCATGGGCCCTTGGGGCTGTGCGCCGTGTGCGCTCACCGCTCGCTCCCGTGGTGCGTCGTCTGGTCGCGTCGTCCGGTCACGTGGTCCGGCCGCTCGCTCTGGTGCGTCCCGGTCCGGCAGGAAAGTGTGCCGATCATAGAGGCCGGTCGGACGGCCTATCCAGCCTTGTCCACGGCCGGTTCGGCTCCGGGGTGCCGGAATCCGCCCAGCCAGATCGATTCTGCACGCTCCGGGCCGGGCTTCTGCCGTACCCCGACCGACTGTGACGCCGTGTGATCGCTCGGGGTGTCGCGCCTCACTCGTCCGGGCCAGATAAACAGGGCGAAAGCGGACAAACACCAACAGTCTGGGTGGGGTGCCGCACATTCCCTACCCGGAGGTCGACTTGCCGCGTCCGCAGCCACTCGGGGGAGTGGACCCGCCCCGCCTGCGCGCCGCCGCCGCGGCGCTGACCGCCCTGACCGCCCTGGCCGCCACCGGTCTCGTCGCGGGTCCCGCGGGCGCCGCCGCCTATGCGGGCCCGTGCACGCTGGAACGCACCGCGGCCCATCATTCCGAGGGTCTTGACACCTGGAACGCGGCCTATCCGCGTCCGCACCGGACCCTGAACGCGGTGATGGTCTTCCTCTCCTTCCCCGACTCGTCGCCGCTGACCACGCCCGCGGAGCTGGCGGCCGACTACTTCCCGGCCACCAGCCGCTTCTTCTCGGACGCCTCCTACGGCAAGTTCACGCTGGTGCCGCATCCGCAGCGGGCGTGGCTGGAGATGCCGCGGGCCTCGACCGCGTACGGGATACGGCGTGACTGGCATCCGGCGGACCGCGGCGCGTATCTGCGGGACGCGCTGAGTGTGGCGGATCCGGGCACGGACTTCAGCGAGTTCGACGTCGTCTACTTCGTCGCCGATCCGGACGCGCCCGGTGTCGACTCGGACGCCACGAAGGTCGTGAACTTCGACCGGCCGATGCGGGCGGATGGCACCGACATCCGGCGCGCCGTCACCGTCTTCGAGCAGCATCCGCCGGACCGCAACGTCCTCGCGCACGAGACCGGCCACGTCTTCGATCTGCCCGACCTCTACCACCGGCCGTCCGACGGCAGGGGGGAGTGGGACACGTACGTCGGCGACTGGGACGTCATGGGCAGCCAGTTCGGTCTGGCGCCCGACCTCTTCGGCTGGCACAAGTGGAAGCTCGGCTGGCTGGACCCGCGCCAGGTGGCGTGCGTGACCCGGACGGGCACGACGCGGCTGACGCTGGAGCCGCTGAGCACGGGGCCGCGGGCGGCGGGCGCCCCGTTCGGCGCGGGCGACGGCACCAAGCTCGCGGTGGTACGGACCGGCCCCACCAGCGTGATCGCCCTGGAGGCGCGCGGCGCGGGCGGCAACGACGACGCCACCTGCACGCAGGGCGTCCTCGTCTACCGGGTACGCGGTGACTCCTCGTCCGGGGAGGGCCCGGTCCAGGTCCTCGACGCCCACCCGGGCACGGCCGCCTGCCACGGCGACTCGGTGTACCCGCCCCTGGCGGACGCCCCGGTCGGGGTGGGCGAGAGCTTCACGCTGCCGGGCGAGGACATCCAGATCGAGACGGAGGACCGCACGGCGTCGGGCGCGTACACGGTAAAGGTGACAACGAGCTGAGCCGCGCGGGGCGCGGGGCGCGGGACGCGGGGCGCGCGGGGCTGGGGGGTGTGGGTGGCGGAGCCCCCGCCACGCGCGGCGCAGCCGCGCAAAAACAACGGTCGCGGGACCGTTCGCGTTTTCCGCGAACACATCCCGCCACCGACAACGTGCGCCGCCAGGGACTCGAACCCCGGACCCGCTGATGCTGCATCTCCCGGGGGACGACCCCCGGACCCCCAGCCGTGGACCGAGCAGCAGCCCGAGGACGTTCTCAAGCGAAGGCCCCCCGCACGCAGGAGCAGGCCCTGGCGTCGGCCCGGAGAGTCGGGGGTGGTGGCGGAGCCCCCACGACGCGCGGCGGAGCCGCGCAAAAACAACGGTGGCGGGACGGTTCGCGTTTTCCGCGAACACATCCCGCCACCGACAACGTGCGCCGCCAGGGACTCGAACCCCGGACCCGCTGATTAAGAGTCAGCTGCTCTAACCAACTGAGCTAGCGGCGCCTGCTGACGTCGTAGACCTTAGCATCCTGATCGGCGGCAGGAAAAATCGACATACGTAAGGCGGCGTGCGCTCCGGCGCGGGCTGCCCGGACGCATGCCCAGAGCAGGACCTCGGGGCCGGGGAGCCAGGGGCGGCTGGTGTCGGGGGCGACGACCCAGCGGGAGTCGGGGCGCTGCCCGGAGGGTGTCGTGGGGGCGGGGACGGTGACCGCGTCGCCGCTGCCGTGGCAGAGGAGGGGCGGCACGGCGGGGCCCCATTCCTCCCAGTCGAGGAGCGAGGGCAGGCGCTGGGCGGTGCCCGGCGCGGCGAAGAGCAGCATGCGGCCGCGGTGGGCGGCGACCGGGCCGGAGCCGGGGCCTTCGTCCCAGAGCCGGTCCAGCATCCGCCGGCCGAAGATGGCGGGCACGTTCACCACGTCGAAGACGGAGCCGCAGGGCAGGACCACGGGGGCGGCGGGGCGGGACTCCCAGTGGGAGAGGGTGGAGCGCGGATACGTTCCTGCGGAGGCGAGCCAGGCGGCGCCTTCGGGGGTCACGCCACAGACGTCATGACGGTCATAACGGTCGCGGGGGACGCCGGGGGCAGGGGCGAGGGGGAGACCGGGGTTCATGTCCCCCACATCTACAGGGTGTGAGGGACCGGCTCCACAGGGTTGCGGGAAATCGGGACAGGAGGAGGGCGGGAGGAGTATCTTGCCCTTCTGGCATATGCCAAGGGGGAATCCAGGGAACCCCGCCCGAGCTCTAAGGGGAGGGCTCCGAGGCGCTGCGCAGCAGGTCACGGCCGAATTCGATCATCTTCGCCGCATAGTCCTCGGTCCACTCCGCGCGCTCCGCGATCTCCGCCGTGGTCAGCCGGTCGAACCGCCGCGGATCGGCGAGCTGGGCCGCCGCGATCGCCTGGAACTCCAGGGACCGGTCGGTCGCCGCGCGGAACGCCAGCGTCAGCTCCGTCGCGCGGGCGAGCAGCTCGCGGGGGTCCTCGATGGACTCCAGGTCGAAGAAGTGCTCCGGGTCGGCGGCGGCCTCCGCGGGCTCGAAGATCAGCGGGGCGGGGCGCAGCCGCGGCTGCGGGGTACGGGGCCGCTCGGGCTCCGCCATGGTGGTTCCTCCTCGTGCCGGTGACGGCCCGTCCGGTGCCCGGGCCGCCTTCCATTGTCCGCAGGGGCGCAAGTAGGCCCGGTCAAGGCGTCCAGGCGACCCGGTGTGCCGAGAGCCGGGCCAGCACGGAGTGGTTCGCCTCCCAGCCGTCGGGGAACTTGACGTCCACCCCGAGCTGCACCGGCTCCGTCGACGGATGCTCGTCGAGGAGATCGGCGACCCCCGCCCGGCACACCACGACGCAGGCGTGCCGGTGCCGGGACGCCAGCACGCACAGCCGCCCCGTCTCCAGATGGAACGCCGTCGCGTCCGGGCGGCCCGACAGCGGGTGCAGCACCACGGTCACGTCGAACTCCCGCCCCTGGAGCCGGTTGGCCGTGTCGACGGTGACGTCCCGCACACCGAGCTCGGCCAGCGCGGAGCGGACCGCCGCAGCCTGGTCGCGGTGGGCGGTGCCGACGCAGATCCGGTCGGCGCTCAGTGGCGCCTCGCCCGGGCCCCGCTCGGACCGGGTGACGCCCTCCCGGTCGAGGAGCCGCCGCACCACGAGCGCCACCGCCCGTACCGCCTCCGGATCGGTCCGGGGCGTGTGCGCGGCGGGCAGTTCGAGCAGCCCCCAGCCGGCTCCGGCCGCCTCGTCGAGGACCCGGTCGACGCCCGAACCGTCCGCCGGGGCGAGGAAGCGCAGGCCACGGTCGCCCTCGTCGGTGCCGCTGCGGAACGGGGTGAACGGATAGAACGCCCCCGACACCAGCGGCGCCGCCGACGCGGGCAGCCGCCATGACACCGGCAGCCGGTGCTGCGGCAGCTCCGGGTTGTGGGCGAGCAGCGTCGACACCGCCGAGGCCGACGGGTCGTAGGAAAGGCCCGCCCACTGCTCCGAGCCGACGATCGCGAACGGGTCCAACTGCCCCGGGTCGCCCACGAACAGCGCCCGCTCGAACAGCCCCGCCACGGCGAGCAGCGCGTCGGACCGCATCTGGTACGCCTCGTCCACGATGGCGTGCCGCCACGGGCCGCCCGCGTCGGCGACCTTCACATGCGCCCACTTCGCGGCGGTCGAGATGACGACCGGCAGCGGTGCGAGATCGCCCGCCTTCGTCGACGTGCGGACGTTCACCAGGTCGTCGAGCGCCTTGTCGTACGCGTCCGGGTCGCTGCTGTGCAGACGGCCGACGGGCAGCTCCGGGTCCTTCTCGTGGAGCCGCACGACGAGGTCGTCGACCTGCGCGTTCGTCTGCGCGACGACCATCAGCGGCCGTCCCGCCCCGGCGAGTTCGAGTGCGGCCCGCACTACCAGGGTCGACTTCCCCGCACCGGGCGGGGAGTCCACGACGACGCCGCGCGCGTCACCGTGGAGCGTGTCGCGCAGGATCGCGTCCGTCGCGCGGGCGGCGGCGGCCGACGGGCTGAGCGGGGCCGGGGCGGGCGGGGTCACGGTCACAGGAGATCCTCCGAGGTCACGGCGTCCGGCGCGGGCAGATCCGTGCCCGGCGGCCCGCCGTGCGTCCACGGCGTCTCCTCCGGCTCGGGCAGCTTGGGCCCGCCGCGCTGCTCGTGCTCGAACAACGTCCAGCAGACCCGGTCCCCCTTGCGCGGCACCGACCCCTCCTCCGGCTCCTTGCCGCGCCCCATCTTGTCCAGCACGCGCAGTACCACCGCGTCCCGCGCGTCACCCTCGTACGCCACGAACTCGGCCGACTGCGGTTTGCCCTCGACCGAGCGGAACACCTTGACCCGCTCCGCGAGATGCGGCCGGTCGTCGGTGCGGACGGTGATCAGCGGCCGGGGCCGCTTCTTGTCGTTGTACGCCGCCACGACCTCGGTGACCTCACCCGCGAACGCCTCCCCGGCGAGCCGTCGGCCCGCCATCACCAGCGGGTCGTCGAGCGCCTCCTGCGCGTCAAGGCGGGCCTGCTCGCGCTCGCGCGTGGCCAGCTTGTTCGCCGCCGTCACCGCGTCGTCGCGGCGCGGCTGCGGCGGCTCGCCCGCGGCCACCCGGTCGCGGTGCCCGGTGAAGGACCAGCGGTCCCGCGTCCAGCGCTCCGCGGCGCGCGGCCCCTCGGGCAGCGTGCACAGCAGGTCGAGGCCGCGCCAGACCGCGTCCCAGGTGGGCCGGGTGCGGGAGTCGACCAGGGTGTGGATCTCCCGCTCGGCGGCGGTCAGTTCGGCGAGGCGGCCGTCGGCCTCGACCGCGTCCTCGGCCGCCGAAAGTCGCGTACGGGCCCGGTCGTACCGCTCGATCGCCGGCGCCAGGAGCTTGTTGTCGAAGGCGGGGTCGGTGGCGGGCCCCGCGGGCGGGCACAGGAGCTGGCCGTCCGGGCCCCGGCCGAGCTCGGCGCGGAGCGCGGCCTCGGCGCCCGACGCGCCCTGCGGCGCCGCGATCCAGGCGAGCAGCGCGCCCAGGTGCTGGTCCTCCAGGCTCGACTGTCCCGTCGCCCAGTGCCGCGAGAGCAGGTCCGTCATGGCGAGCAGGAGCGCGGAGCCGGGGACGCGGGCCCGCTCCCCGAAGTGGGTCAGCCAGCGGCCGAGCAGCGGCACGTGCGGCGGCGCCGGGTAGGGGGTCTCCGGGTCCTGCTCGGCCGTGCGGCGGAACCGCATCGACCGGCCCAGGAGCCGCACGAGCTCGATGCCCGCCCGGCTCGGCACGATCAACTGCGGTGCGTCCGCGCACAGTTCGACCTCGACCTTGACCTTCTTGCCGGTCTCCGGGTCGGTCTCGCTGCGCTCGGCGGCCTCGACCTCGGACGCGTAACCGTCGATGTACGGCAGGACCGTCTCGGCGAGCCGCGTCAGGAACGCGAAGCGCAGATCGCGGTCGCGCGGCTGCGCCACGACCAGCAGGCGCGGTGAGGTCCGCTCGGTGCCGACCAGGGCGCCGAGCGGGGCACCGGTCTCACCCGCGGTCGTCAACGGAACGATGACCAGCGGCTTCTGGGACAGGTGCCGGTGCCGGACCGTGGCGATGGGCTGCGCGCGGCCGGTGCTGGTGGCTTCGAGCCGCGCCAGGTGGTTGATCAGGGACACGGGGCGGGCTCCTCGGACGGGGCGGTCGCGGCGGGGTTCAGCACCGGGCGGCTCCGAGCGCCTCGGCCCGCAGTGCCGCCGCGCGCCGCAGCGCCGCCACCGTCGGGTCCGCCGGGTCGCCCGCCTCGCCGTGGGCGACGGCGAGCACCGCGTCGACCGTGGTCAGGCCGCCCAGCTCGGCCCGGAGCGGCCGGCCGAGGCTCGTCACCGCGCCCTGGGCCCGTGACCGCTCGCGGCAGTGGAACGCCAGCTCGCACGCGGCCAGGCACTCCGGCGCGTACGAGGCGGGTACCGATTCGACCGCCGCGGCCAGCTCGGCGGGGGGCCGGTCCGGGTCGAGGACGGTGCCGGGCGGCAGCTCGGCCGCGATGTCCTCGATCCGGGTCAGGCGCCGCAACTGGCGCCGGGTCACCGAGAGCTGCTTGCGGACGTCGACGGCGGACGCGGCGGGCAGGTTCGAGAAGTCCTTCGGGCAGACCAGGACCACCCGGTCGCGGACCCGCCCCGCGCCCTCCGGCAGCCGGTCCGCGACCTCCTCCAGGGCCAGCACGTACACCGCGGCCTGACGCGCGGCGGCGCCCACCTTCGCCGCGTCCGCCGCACCGTCGATCATCGGGAACGACTTGATCTCGACGACCGTCCAGCTGCCGTCCGGGTGCACCACCACCGCGTCGGGCTCCAGGAACGCCGGGCTGCCCGCCACGTCCAGGGCGAGCATCGGGTGGTCGAGGAACGTCCAGGTGCCGGGGGACTCCACTGCCTCGCGCAGCGCGAGCGCCGTCCGCGCGGTGCGGCCCTCGGGCCCCATCGCCGACAGATCAGGAGCCCGTACGAGCTCGGGGACCGGCTCCGGGGCGCCGCCGTCCACGCGCGCGTGGACCAGGTGCAGCAGCTGGGAGCCGCCGTCCGCCTTGACCCGGGCCTCGAACACGTTCCCCCGGGCCAGGGCGAACTGGGACTGGCCGAACGCCGAGGGCGAGCCGAGCGCCTCCGCCAGGCGGGCCTTGTCCACGCCCGCGCCGTCGAGGAGCGCGCGTCTGTCGCACCCCGGGTTCGCCGCCAGGGCGGCCAGGGCGCGGGCGTCCAGCGGGCGCGGCGGATTGTCGGGGCCGCGCACCTCAGCGAGCTGGTGCCGCAGCCCCGTCGGCTGTGTCGTGCGCCGCGGCGGCCTTGCGCTGTCGGGGAATTCGCTCACCCGGGGAAGTCTGGCACTCTCCACTGACAATCGAGGAGGGTGGGGCGGAAGGGACCGGCCGGAAGCCGATCGCGACCATGGCGTTCACCCGGTCCTTGATACGCGCCGCGAGCAGCGTCACCGGCTTCGTCAGGAGCAGGCCCGCGCCCATCACGGCGGCCCCGGCGAGCGCGTCGAAGAAGTAGTGGTTGGCCGTGCCCATGACGACGACCGTGGTGATCACCGGGTAGGCGACGCCGATGGCCTTCGCGTACGGGCCGCGTCCGTTGCGCCACACCATGACACCGCACCACAGCGCCCACCCGACGTGCAGGCTCGGCATCGCCGCGTACTGGTTGGTCATGCCGCCCAGGCCCTTGGGCGCGCTGGCCGCACCGCCCCACCAGCCGTACGAGCTGTACTGGGCCATCGTGTCGACGAAGCCGTGCCCGGCCGAGAGCAGCCGGGGCGGGCAGGTCGGCAGCATGGTGAAGCCGATCAGGCCGATCAGCGTGGAGGTCATCAGCCAGGTCCTGGCCGCCCGGTAGAGGTGGGCGTGGCGGCGGAAGAGCCAGATCAGGACGGCCGGGGTGACCACGTAGTGCAGGGAGGCGTACCAGAAGTCGGCGGGGACCCCGAGCCACGACTCCCGGGTGAAGAGGCGGTTCAGCGGGTGTTCGAGGTTGAGGTGGACGGCCTTCTCGGCCCGCAGGATCGCCAGCCCGTGGTCCACGGCCGTGCTCACGTCGCCACGGGCGAGCAGCCGGCCCGCCGAGTACGCCCCGTAGACGAGAAGGATCAGGGGGAGCTCGGTCCACCACCGGAGCCCGACGTCTGGTATGGCCTCCGTGCGTGGTGCATGGTCGATCTGCGACATTCGGGCCGCTCCCCCTCTTCCTCGTCCGGCGGCCTCCGGCCACATTGCTCACCCTAAGGTGTATGTGGGTCGCTGCGTGGGTGACCCTCGACCCTCGTAGACGCGAAGATCAGTCACCGGGTTGCCCGAGCGGCGTTCCCCAATCCGGTTACGCGATGATGGACGGGGCGACGATGCCCGTTCGCCCCCTGTTCACCCCGTACGTCCGGTAACTCCGTACGCCTTGTCGCTGTGAAAGGTCCCCGCATGGCACCGCGCATTCTGTTGGCCCGACACGGACAGACGGCTTGGTCCCTGTCCGGACGGCACACCGGCAGGACGGACGTCCCGCTGCTGGAGGAGGGCCGGCGCGGCGCGAAGCTGCTCGGCGAGCGGCTGCACGGCTTGCCCTACGACGGCCTGGCCGGGGCCGAGGTGCGGACGTCGCCGCTGGTGCGGGCGAGCGAGACGTGCGAGCTGGCCGGGTTCGGGGAGCGGGCCACGGCGTGGGACGCGCTCATGGAGTTCGACTACGGCGCCTACGAAGGGCTCACCCCGGCACAGATCCAGGAGCTGCGGCCCGGCTGGTTCATCTGGCGCGACGGCGTCCTCGACGGTGAGACGCTCGCCGAGGTGACGGCGCGCGCCGACGAGGTGGTGGCCTGGGCCCGCTCCGCCGACCGCGACGTCCTGGTCTTCGCCCACGGCCACATCCTGCGCTCGATCGGCGCGCGCTGGCTGGGGCTGCCCCTGGACTTCGCGTCCCGGATCCGCCTCAACCCGACGTCGCTGTCGGTGCTGGGGTGGGCGTACGGGGAGGCGGCGATCGAGAGCTGGAACGAGACGGGGCACCTGGCGGTGGGCTGAGGCGGGTTCGGGTCGGCCGCCGCGGGGGTTGTGTTCGTCGCCGGGTGCGGGCCCGGTGGGGCTTCTCGCGCAGTTCCCCGCGCCCCTGAGAGGCGCACTCCGTGCTCCCTCTCAGGGGGCGGCGGCGCAGCCGCATGCTTCCGGCCCGCGCCCGGCGACGGACCGGTCCGCTATCGGCGGGACGCCGCGTGCGCCTCCAGGAAGGCCGCCACCCCGGCCGCCCGCCGATGAGGAAGAAGGACGCGCGCCGTGGTCGCCAGCATCGACTCGATCCGCGACGAGCGCACGTCCCGGAGCAGGCCGAGCGCCCGCGACCCCGCGGAGGCGGCCTCGTCCGGTTGGCCGGAGCGGGCCAGGTCGTCCGCGAGCTCGGCCGTGTACAGCGCGGTGTTGCGGGTGAAGTGCGGGTCCTGCAACGCGACGGCGCGCCGGGCGTGCCGGGCCGCACGCCGCCAGTCGCCCAGCGCCGACCAGCACTGCGCCTCCAGGCCCTCCAGCTCGGCCTCGCCGTAGAACGACATCCACTCCGGGTCCGCGTCCGAGCCGCCCCGCGCGAACAACGCCTGCGCCCGCGCCAGCGACCGCTCGCAGGACGGCCGGTCGTCGAGCCCGGCCCAGCCGCCCGCCTCACGCAGCGCCAGCAGCGAGAGCAGGCGCGGCGATCCGAGCGGCGCCGCCACCCGGGTCGCGGCCTGCGCCGCCCGGACGGCCTCGCGTGGGCGGCCCACGTCCCGCGCCAGGAACGCCGTGTTGCAGAACGCGTGCGCCTCCAGCGCCTCGTCGCCCGCCATCCGCGCCGTGGCCAGCGCCTCCGCGTAGTGCGAGCGCGCGTCGTCGAAGCGGCCCGAGTCGTGGGCCAGCCAGCCGACGGAGACGGCCAGTTCACCCGCCCCGGCCCGGAGCCGGTCGGTGACGTCACGCTGCGCGGTGCCCTCGTCGAGCAGTTCGAAGGCGGCCCGCAGCGGGGCCGCCGCCCGCCGGTAGAGGCCGTCGGCGCCGTGCCGGTCGTCGAGCAGCCGGATCCGCCGGATCGCCTCCTCCACGGAACGGGTGCCGGACCGCGCCGGATGCCGGTCGAGGGCGGCGTCGGCCGCGGTGGCGCCCGGCGCGACGCCGAAGTGGGTCAGGGTGGCGACGGCCACGGTGGCCGTCGAGCCGGTCATGCCGGTCATGAATGCGCGACGCCGCACGTCGCTCTCCTCGTGGTGCGTGTGCTCGGTGGCTACGGGGCTTGCGGGGCGGCCCGCGGGCGGGCGGGCGCCGCGGCCGCGTACCGAGGCGCGGGGCGCGAACCCCAGGTCCGTGAGCGAACGGCCGGGGAACATGTGCAGGAAGACCCGCTCGTACGCGTAGTTGGGACAGCGGATCGCGCCGGACTCGACGCGCCCGATGTAGCGGGCGTCGCAGCTGACGCACTCGCCGATCTCGCGGGCCGCACGCCGTACCGCCGCCGCGAACTCGCCCGGGGAGCGCTGTCCGCGCAGCCGCCGGAAGGCGAGGTTCGGGCGCGGGGACGGCGGCGCCGGGGTGTCCGGAGGATACGGAGACGACGTCATGGGCGGGTCCTCCCGTGCGAACCGTGCCGGACGCCACGAGGGACGGCGGACCCGGGAGCCGGTGACGCCCGCGAGTCGGTAACCCCTTGTTCCGGCGAGGCTCGAAGGTACCGTCTGTGACGGAGCCGACACGCAGTGTTTGGCTACAAACCGGATATCTCACCCACGATCTGCCATGAACTGCCATCCTTTGCGGCGGCGTGCCGCCGTAGCCGTTGACGCCCACGAGCGTTGAACCATGCGGCGAAACCCCAACTGGCACCACTGCCACGTACGCGAAGAGCGAGGAGGGGCCGACGTGTTGGACGCCTCATACCCCACGACGTCACAGCCCGCCGAGTCGTTGTCGACGGCGCGGCACCACCCGACCGAGGAGAACAGCGCGCAGCCGCCCGGCGCCTGCGACCTGGTGACCGTCCCGTCCCGGCAGGGCCTGGAAGCGGTCGACATCCTGCGCCGCGGCAGCGCGGAGCCGGTCGGCCCGGTGGTGCACGACGGCGGCGCGACCCTCGGCTTCCTCGTCCCGCCCGGCACCGCCGACGGCTGGGACGTCCCCGGCAGCGCCTGTACGCAGACCCAGGGCCGGGGCCTCTCGCTCGCGCCGCCGGTCGAGGGCGCCGGCTGGCTGCTGCCACCGGCCCCCGACGACTCGTGCGACGCCGACCTGGTCACCGACCCGGCCGCGCTGCGCGCCGCCCTCGACGAGGCGGCCCGCCTGATCGAGGCCGCCGACAACTGCCGCTGAGCCGGTCCGCCGCCCGCCACGGATAATGGCCGGATGGCCAGAGCACGCGGGAACCAGGGACGCAAGGGCGAGCGGGACGGCCGGGGGGCCAGGGAGTCCGTCGTGCGGAGCGTCGACGGCGGGCTCGCCGAGCTGATACCCGACCGGGACCGGCCGGCCGGCTGGACGCTGCTCCTGGACGGTGCCCCGCAGTCGCACGTCGACCTCGACGACCCGGCCCACCTCTCCTTCGAGTACCAGCGCCGCATCGGTCACGTCCTCGACCTGGCCGCGGACCCGGGACGCCCGGTCCAGGCCGTGCACCTCGGCGGCGGCGCCTTCACCCTGGCCCGCTACGTGGCGGCCACCCGGCCCCGCGCCACGCAGCAGATCGTGGAGAGCGACGGCCCGCTGGTCCAACTGGTGCGCACCGAACTGCCGTTGCCGCCGGGCGCGCGTATCCGGGTCCGTACCGCCGACGCCCGCGAGGCCCTCGCGAAGCTGCCCGACGACTGGGCGGACGTCCTCGTCGCCGACGTGTTCAGCGGGGCACGCACCCCGGCACACCTGACCACCACCGAGTTCCTCACCGAGGTGCGGCGCGTGCTGCGGCCCACCGGCACCTACGTCGCCAACCTCGCCGACGGCCCGCCCCTGGCCCATCTGCGCGGCCAGATCGCCACCGCGGCGGCCGTCTTCCCCGAACTGGCCCTGGTCGCCGACCCCACGGTGCTGCGCGGCCGACGGTTCGGCAACGCGGTCCTGGCCGCGTCGGAGCTGCCCCTGCCGGTGGCCGAGCTGACCCGGCGCGCGGCGAGCGACCCGCACCCGGGGCGGGTCGAGCACGGCCGGGCGCTGGTGGACTTCACCGGCGGCGCCGCGCCGGTCACGGATGCCGTCGCGAAGGCGTCCCCGGCGCCGCCGCCCTCCGTGTTCCGCTGACCACGGGGGCGCTCCCGCCCGGCCCGTCAGTACGTCGCGATCTCCACGGACGGCTTGTGATCGTGCCAGGTGCAGAACGCCGACACCTTCTGCTCCCCGGACGTGAACTCCACCCGGATCCACGTCGACTGCTTCCACACCTGCACCGACCAGCCGGCGCTCGGCGTGGCCGACACCAGCGTCGCCGAGGACTCGCCGAGATCGAAGACGGCGCGGCCCCCGGCCGTCTCGTAGCTCCGCACGGTCCCGGACGACGCGGTGCCGGGCGGCGACGTGGTGGGCCGGGGCGAGTGCGACGGGGACCGGCTCGGCGCCGGCGGCCGCGACGACTGCGAGGGCCCCGGGGACCCCGACCGGGACGGCGTCACGGTCGGCGTGGGTTCGGGCCGGTGCGTGGAGGAGGAGAGCGGTGATGCCGAACCGGACGCGTCGGCGGCGGCCACCGGCAGCGCCCTCGGCGGGTCGTACGCCGTGCCCGACATCACCGTGTGCACACCCCACCACGACAGAGTCACGGCGGCCCCGGTGGCGAGCAGCCACGCCACCGAATGCACCAGGCCGCGGCGGAGCGGGCGCGGGGCCCGGGGCGGGTCCTGGGGCTCGGGCGGTGGTGGTGGCATCGGTTGCATCGCGGGCCATACTGCACCACGCCCGGCGCCCCTGTCCCATGGAACCCGTGGTCACCCGGAGGGAGGACCCTGATCGCCCGGATGGCGTACGGTGCCGCCCATGGCAAGTGTGCTCGTGGTCGAGGACGACCAGTTCGTACGCTCGGCCCTCATCCGGCACCTGACCGATGCCGCACACACCGTGCGCAGCGTCGGTACGGCCCTGGAGGCGCTGCGCGAGGTCGCTCATTTCCGTTTCGACCTGGTCATCCTCGATCTGGGCCTGCCGGACCTGGACGGGGCGGAGGCGCTGAAGATGCTGCGCGGCATCACCGACGTGCCCGTGATCATCGCCACGGCGCGGGACGACGAGACGGAGATCGTCCGGCTGCTGAACGACGGCGCCGACGACTACCTGACCAAGCCCTTCTCGCCCGATCACCTGTCCGCGCGGATGGCCGCCGTGCTGCGCCGCTCGCGCACCAGTACGACCGCCGAGCCGCCGTCCCGGGTCCTGCGGGTCGGGGGCCTCTCCATCGACCCGCTGCGCAGGCAGGCCGAGCTGGACGGCGCCACACTGGATCTGACCCGCCGCGAGTTCGACCTGCTGGCCTTCCTCGCCGGGCGCCCCGGCGTCGTCGTCCCCCGCAAGGAACTCCTCGCCGAGGTGTGGCAGCAGAGCTACGGGGACGACCAGACCATCGACGTACATCTGTCGTGGCTGCGCCGGAAGCTGGGGGAGACGGCCGCGCGCCCCCGCTATCTGCACACCCTGCGCGGGGTCGGCGTGAAGCTGGAGCCGCCGCGGCCGGAGCCGGCGCCGTGAGGTGGGCGCTGGTCAAGGTCTGTCTCGCGGTCACGACCATGGTGGTGGTGGCGTTCGCGATCCCGCTCGGGCTCGTCATCAAGGAGATGGCGCGGGACCGCGCGTTCTCCAACGCCGAGCGGACCGCGGCCGCCATCGGCCCCACCCTCTCCATCACCACCGACCGCGACCAGCTGGCCCGTGCGCTCGCCACCGCGCAGACCGGCGGCGAGGACCGGCTCTCCGTGTACGTGCCGGCCGCGGGCGACGCCCCGGCGATCACGCTCGGCCGGCAGCGGGTGCCCGCGGACGAGCTCGACATCAACCGCGCCAGGATCGACGAGGTCCCCGGCGGCTCCGTGTGGCTCCAGCCGATCGCCGTGAGCACCGGGAAGATCGCCGTCGTCGAGGTCTACGTCCCCGAGGCCGAGGTCAGCAACGGCGTGACGACCGCGTGGGTCGTGCTGGCCGGTGTCGGCATTGCGCTCATCATCGGCTCGGTCGCCGTCGCGGACCGGCTCGGCGTGCGGGTGGTGCAGCCCGCCCAGCGGCTGGTCGGCGCCGCGCACGAGCTGGGCGAGGGCAGGCTCGGCGCGCGGGTGCCGGAGGACGGCCCCGCCGAACTGCGCCTGGCCGCCGTCGCGTTCAACTCCATGGCCGACCAGGTCGTCCAACTCCTCGCCAACGAGCGGGAGCTGGCGGCCGACCTCTCGCACCGGCTGCGCACCCCGCTGACCGTGCTGCGGCTGAACGTCGCCTCGCTCGGCAACGGCACCGCCGCCGAGCAGACCCGGGTCGCCGTCGAGCAGCTGGAGCGCGAGGTCGACACCATCATCCGGACCGCGCGGGACGCCAAGCCGCAGACCGCCGCGGCCGGGCCCGGCGCGGGCTGCGACGCCGCCGAGGTGATCCGCGAGCGGATGGAGTTCTGGTCGGCGCTGGCCGAGGACGAGGACCGCAAGGTGCGGGTCGCCGGGGTCGACCGGCCGGTGCGGACCCCGGTGGCCAGGGGCGATCTGGTGGCGGCCCTCGACGCGCTGCTCGGCAACGTCTTCCGGCACACCCCCGAGGGCACCGCCTTCGCGGTCGACGTGCACAGCGGCGAGGACGCCGTGATCGTGCTGGTCTCCGACGCGGGCCCCGGCATCCTCGACCCGGAGGCGGCGATGGCCCGCGGCCGGGGTTCGGGCAGCGACGGCTCGACCGGGCTCGGCCTCGACATCGTGCGCCGCCTCGCCGAGTCGACCGGCGGCGACGTGCGTATCGGCTCCTCCGTGCTCGGCGGCACCGAGGTGCGGATCTGGGTGCAGCTCGACGGGCGCGGGCCGCTGGAGCGCGGCCGCGGCCGTGGACATCGGGGCCGGGAACGTAAAGGGCTGGTCCCGACCTTTAATCGCTCCCGATCCCTCCCTTAAGCCAACCCTAAGATCCGCAAGTCCCCGCCCGGTTGCCCGAATTGACGGATTCCGGCTCGCTAGCGTGCTGCCGCACCCCCAACACCCCCGTACAGCTAAGGCAGGCACGCGATGAGCAGCACCCACCGGCGCAGGGTCAGCGGCAGGAACAAGGCGATAGGCGGCATCGTCGCGGCGGCCGTCGTGGGCGGCGGCGCGTTCGTCTTCGCCTCCAGCGCGTCGGCCGCCTCCGTCGGCGCCGCGTACACCAAGACCAGCAGCTGGTCCGGCGGCTACACCGGCCAGTACGTCATCGAGAACGACACGGACCGGGCCCAGTCCGACTGGACGCTGGAGTTCGACCTGCCGGCCGGAGCCGAGCTCAGCTCGTTGTGGAACGCCGACTCGAAGGTCTCCGGCTCGCACGTGACCGTGCGCCCCGCCTCCTGGGACAAGGCGGGCATCGCCGCGGGCAAGTCCGTGACCGTGGGCTTCGTCGTCTCCGGTGACGCCGACCCGACCGGCTGTCTCATCAACGACGCCACCTGTTCGGTCGACGACGGCGCGACCCCGGAGCCGAGCGGCCGCCCGACGCGGACGGCGACGCCCACGCCGGGCACGACGGCCTCCGCGACCGCCACGGCCGAGCCGAGCACGACGGCAGGCCCGGGCGGGACGGCGACGGCGAGCCCGTCGGGGTCCTCCTCCGCCGGCACCGGCGCGGGCACGAAGGCGGCCGCCGGTTTCGCCCCGTACGTCGACACGTCGCTGTACCCGAAGTTCGACCTGGTCGCCTCCTCCAAGGCCACCGGCGTCAAGGAGTACAACCTCGCCTTCCTCACCTCCGGTGGCGACTGCACCCCGAAGTGGGGCGGCGTGAGCGACCTCGGCAGCGACGAGGTCGCCGCGCAGATCGGTGACCTGCGGGCCGCGGGCGGCGATGTCCGCGTCTCCTTCGGTGGCGCCTCCGGCACCGAGCTGGCGCTGGCCTGCTCCTCCGCGGGCGACCTGGCGGCGGCGTACCAGCAGGTCATCGACCGGTTCGAGCTCACCAAGGTCGACTTCGACATCGAGGGCGGCGCCCTGCCGGATACGGCCGCCAACACCGAGCGGGCCACGGCCATCGCGACGCTCCAGAAGAACAACCCCGGCCTGAACGTCTCCTTCACGCTCCCGGTGATGCCCGAGGGCCTCACCTCGGACGGCGTGAACTTCCTGAAGAACGCCAAGGCCAACGGCGTGACCACCGACCTCGTCAACATCATGGCGATGGACTACGGCGCCTCGTACAGCGGCGACATGGGCACCTACGCCGAGCAGGCCGCGACCGCCACCCAGGCGCAGCTCAAGAGCGCGCTCGGCCTCTCCGACGCGGCCGCCTGGCAGGCCGTCGCGATCACCCCGATGATCGGCGTCAACGACGTCTCGTCTGAGGTCTTCACGGTCGACGACGCCACGCAGCTCGTCTCCTTCGCCAAGGAGAAGGGCCTGGGCGGCCTCTCGATGTGGTCGGCGACCCGCGACAAGGAGTGCGAGGGCGGCGCCGCCAACTCGGCGCAGCCGACCTGCAGTTCGGTCGAGCAGTCGGCGAACGCGTTCCAGAAGGCGTTCGCCGCGTTCAAGTAGCCACTGCGAGAACGGGGGTCACGGCCCCGGCCGGCGCTCCGCGGAGCGAGCCCCCACCCGGCCGGGGCCGTCCCTGTCAGCCCTTCGACGCCTGCCACTCCTGCGCGTAGTCGTTGAAGATGGCCCGCAGGTGGTGGCCGATCTTCAGGTAGTCCAGGTCGTCGAGGTTGGCGAGGGAGACGCGCACGGACCACTGGGGGCCCTCGAAGCCGCCGCCGTTGAGGAGGACCACACCGGTCTGGCGGGCGAGACGGAACAGCGGGTCGATCGGCTCGTAGTTCGCCTCCAGGAACGCCGCGAAGTCCGGGCCGTGCTCCAGCTGGGCCTGTGCCATCAGGTCCAGCTCAATGTAGTAGCCGGCCCGCTGCGGATCGTCGGCGATCTTCATCTGGGCGCCCTCCAGCAGGAGTTCGAGGCGGCCCCGGACGATCGCGCGGATCCGTTCCTTGTACGCCTGGCCCTCGTCGAGCATGTCGAAGAGGGAGAACAGGCTCAGCATGACCTGCTGGGGGAGCGAGAGCCCGGCCGTGTGGTTGAGGGCCACCTGCCGGGAGTCGGCGACCAGCCGGTCGATGAACCTGAGCTTGCGCGGCTCCAGGGTGAGCGTCCCGTACCGCTTGTCCAGCCGCTCACGCTCGGCCTGCGGCAGCGCCGCGATCCGCTCGTCGATCACGTTGTCGTCGTGCAGCCCGATCACCCCGAGCCGCCAGCCCGTGCAGCCGTAGTGCTTCGAGTACGAGTACACGAGCAGCGTGTTGCGCGGCAGGTCGGCGGCGATCGACCGGAAGCCCTCCACGAACGTGCCGTACACGTCGTCGGTGACGATGAGCAGGTTCGGGTTCTTCGTCGCGACGATGTCCTTGATCTGGTCGGTGACCCGCCGCGACAGCGCGAGCGACGGCGGGTTGGAGGGGTTGACCAGGCAGACCAGCTTGATCTCCGGGTCCTCCAGCTTGGCGACCTCCTCCGTCGGATAGCGCCATTCGCGTACGCCCGCCTCGGCGAACAGGCTGGCCTCCACGTACGTCACGTCGAACTCGTACGTGTCCAGCTCGGGGATCTCGATGTACGGCGTGAAGACCGGCACCATCAGGGCGATCTTGTCGCCCTTGCGCAGGATGCCGTTCTTCATGAGCGAGTCGAAGATGTAGCACATGGCGGCGGTGCCGCCCTCGGTCGCGAAGTACGAGAAGTCACCGGGCGGCGGCTGCTTGTCGAACATCTCGTCGTCGACGTACCCCCGGACGATCTCCTGCGTGTGCGGCAGGATGCGGTCGGGCACCGGGTAGTTGTCGCCGACGGAGCTGTCGGTCAGCTCGTGCACGAAGTCGTCCTTGCCGAAACCGAACCGCCGCACCGCCAGCTCCACGCAGTCCCGCAGCAGTTCGATGCCGGGCAGGTCGGGGTGGCGGCGCACGAACGTGTCGAAGCGCTCGCCCGAGCCGACGAGCTCCGGCATGCCGCCGAGGTTGTCGGCCGTCCACACCCGGCGCGACTCGGACAGCGCGAAGTAGCCGAGCGCGTAGAACGCCTCGCGCGGCCCGGTCGCCGTCCAGTTCGGGTTGCCGCGGCCCGCGTTGAGCATCTGGACGCTCGACTTGCCCTTCTGCCCGGGCTGGTCGGCCTGCGCCTCCTTGGCGAGGTCGATGAAGATGTTCTTCAGCTCGAACGGGGAGAGCTGCGCGTACTGCCGGATCTGCTCGCGGCTGAGGGTCGTCTTCGGCATGGTCTTCCTTACGTCCTTGAACGCTTGCGGGGCAGGCGGGGATTGTCGGACAGGCCCTAGTGGTGGAGCAGGACGATCACGGCTCCCCAGATGGTCAGCAGGACGTTCCCGACGGCGTACGGGATCGTGTAGCCGAGGGTCGGGACCTGGGACCGGGACGACTCGTTGATCGCGCCGATCGCGGCGGTCGTGGTCTGGCCGCCCGCCAGGACACCCATCAGGATCGGGAAACGGATCTTCTGGATGTGGTGGCCGACCAGGAAGCCGACGATCAGCGGGAGCACGGTGGCCACCGCGCCGAAGAGCAGCAGCCCCCAGCCGGCCGTCGACAGGCCGGAGGTGAAGCTGGGACCCGCGTCGATGCCGACGACCGCGACGAAGAGGCAGAGCCCGAGCGTGTCCATGAACCACTGGGCGCCGGGCGGCACGTTGCCGAACGTCGGGTACTTGCCGCGGATCCAGCCGAAGACCAGGCCCATGATGAGCGCGCCGCCGGACGTGGACAGCGAGATCGGCACGCCGCCCGCGGTGAGGGCGGGGATGCCGATGCAGCCGCCGAGGAAGATGCCGAGGCCGACCCAGATCATGTCGGTCGCGAAGGAGGTCGGCACGGGCTTGCCGAGGGCCTTGCCCGCCGGGTCCACCAGCCGCTTGGGGCCGGTCAGGACCAGGGTGTCGCCGCGCTCGACCGTGGTGGAGAGGCGGTACGGGAACTCGGCACCGGAGCGGTAGATCCTGTCGACGAAGACACCGACCATGAACGGCTCCCTGCGCAACTCGCCGATGCTGCGGCCGAGTTGGGCCTTCTCGGCGGCGACCACGTGCAGCGTCTCCGTCCGGTAGCCGAGCAGTTCGACGTCGTCGGTCTCCGCGCCGATGTGCGTCCGGGCGTCGTAGTCGACCAGCGAACCGCGCAGCGCGCTCAGCGCGACGACGTCGCCCTCGCGCAGCACCGTCCGCTGGTCGTGGTCGAGGATCCGGCCGTCACGGCGGACCCGCGTGAGGTAGATGCGGTGGCCCAGCTGCTGTTGCTGCCGCTCGAAGTCGTCGATGGTGCGGCCGACGACGTCCGGACGCTGGATGGTGTAGGCGCGCAGCACGACCTCGTAGTAGCCCTCGTGGAGATCGGGGTCGTCCTCGGGGGCGTCCAACTCCTCGGCCAGCGCAGCCGATTCGGCGGCGAGGTCCTTGCGGTACAGCTTCGGCAGGACGTTCGCCAGGAGCATCGCGCAGAGGATCGTACCGAGGGGGTACGTCACCGCGTAGCCGATCGCGACGAGGTTCGCCTCGTTCTTGGCGGCCCCGGCGGACAGGCCCGGCAGGTTGCCGATGGCGTCCTGGGCGACACCGATCACGGCGGACTGGGTCAGGGCGCCGCCGAGGAGACCGGCGCTCAGCCCCGGCCCGTAGCCGAGCAGGGCCGCGAAGCCCCAGCAGACCAGCAGGCCGGTGACGCAGACGACGACCGCGTTGACGACCTGCGGCAGGCCGTCTTTCTTCAGGCCGCGGAAGAACTGCGGGCCGACCTTGTAACCGAGGGCGAACAGGAACATCGTGAAGAACAGGTTCTTCACGGTTCCGTCGACCGTGACCTTGAACTGGGCGCCGAGCAGCAGCCCGGCGACCAGGCAGCCGGTGACGGCGCCGAGCGCGATGGCCTTGTAGCGGATCTTCCCGAGGAGGAAGCCGAGCGCGACGGTGATGAAGACCAGCAGCTCGGGGTGGGGCTGGAAGATGTTCCGGTTGAGGAAGTCGATCACGTCCGGGCCTCTCTCAGGAACCGAGGATGCCGACGAGTACCGGGCCCGTCAGGGGGAGCAGGAAGTTGGAGAGGGCGTAGGTGATCGTGTAGCCGAGCATCGGCACCGACGACTGCGCCACCTGGGTGACGGCGGTGATCGCCGGGGTCGAGCACTGCTGGCCCGCGATGGCGCCGATCAGCAGCGGCGGCTCGATCTTGAGGAGCTTGCGCCCGACGAACAGCGAGAGGCTGGCGGGGATCAGCACCATCGCGATCCCGGCGAACGGCAGCAGCGCCCCGTACTCCTTGAGCAGCGGCCAGGCCTGCGGCCCCGACACCAGGCCCGTGCAGGCGATGAAGACCGCCAGGCCCATGTCCTTGATGGTCGAGGCGGCCTGCGGCGGGAACGCGCCGAACGTCTGGCTGCGCGAGCGGAACCAGCCGAAGAGGAGCCCCGAGATCAGGCAGCCGCCGCCGGTGCCGAGCGACATCGGGATGGAGCCGAACTTGACGACGACCTGCCCGAGCAGGGAACCGGCGGCGATGCCGAGCCCCAGGTAGATGAAGTCGGTGGAGTCGTTCTTGACGACCGAGCCGAGCTTCTCGACCAGTTTCCCCAGGCCCGAGCGGGCGCCCACCAGGGTGAGGACGTCGCCGCGGTGCACGACCGTGTCGCCGGTGGCGGGCAGGTCCGTGTCGGCGCGCGTGACGTCGGTGACGTAGACGCCGTCCTTGAGGAACTCGGGGTTCTCCCGCTGGATCTGGTCGATGGTCTTGCCGTCGTCGGACTTGCGGGTGACCGACACCTGGCGGCTGGCGAGCGGTGAGTCGAGCCCGGGCACGCCCGGCGTCTCGGGGCCGATGAGCCGCCCCGCCTCGATGGTCTGCGCCCGCCGGCCTACGACGAGCACCAGGTCGGAGAGGGTGAGGGCGAGGCCGGGGGCGGGGGTCAGGACCTTGCTGCCGCGCTTGACGGACTCGATCGTGACCCGGTCGTCGAGGCCGGACTCCAGATCGCCGACGGTCCGCCCGTCGGCGGTCGTGACCAGGAAGGTACGGCCCACCATGCCGGGCAGCGCGGGCCGCTCGTCCGACTCAAGGCTGCCGCTGCTGCGGGTGCGCTCCCACAGCTCGCGCGCCGCGTCCCGCAGGTTGATCCGCATCATCATCGGCATGATCTGGCTCGAGTACAGCACGATCGTGATGAGGCCGAAGAGGTAGCAGACGGTGTACGCGGTGGCGACGTTGCCCTGGTACTCGCTGATCTGCTGGGCGGTCAGCCCCGACAGCTTGCCGATGGACTCGGTGGCCGTGCCGACGACGGCGGACTCGGTCGCCGCGCCCGCCAGGATGCCGGAGGCGGTGCCGACGTCCAGGTCGAACCACTTGGCGAGGGTGAGGGCGATGCCGATGACACAGACCAGTTCGATGCCGCACAGCGCGAAGAAGCGCAGGCTCTTCTTGTTGAGGTTGCGGAAGAACTGCGGCCCGGCCATGTAGCCGAGGGCGAAGATGAACAGCGCGAAGAAGACCGTCTTCACGTCGTCGGAGACCTGGGCCTTGGTCCAGGCGCCCAGGAGCAGGGAGACGATCAGCGTCCCGCAGATGCCGCCCAGCGTCAGGGGCCCCACGCGCAGCTTTCCGACGAGGTAGCCGAGCGCGAGGCTCACGAACAGGACGAGCTCCGGGTGGTCCTTGAGTACGCCCATGGCGCCTCAGACCATCTCAATAGCATCAAAAGGTGGCATAGCCGAAAAAATACGGGCCGGTACGTCACCTCGCCATGTGACGTACCGGCCCCGCGAGCGGCTACTGGCCTGTGGGCAGCCCCCCGCTGCGGGCGACCTGCGCGTACCAGGTGGCGCTCGACTTCGGGATGCGGGCCTGCGTCTCGTAGTCGACGTAGACGGCGCCGAACCGCTTGCCGTACCCGTACGCCCACTCGAAGTTGTCCAGCAGCGACCAGAGGAAGTAGCCGCGGACGTCGGCGCCCCGGTCGATCGCCTCGTGGACGGCGCCGAGGTGCGCGTGGAGGTAGCGGACGCGGTCGGGGTCGTGGACGTGGCCCTCGGCGTCGACCGCGTCGTCGTAGGCGGCGCCGTTCTCCGTCACGTACAGCGGGACGCCCGGAGCCTGCGCGGTGTAGTCGAGGAGGAGGTCGGTGAGGCCGGTCGGGTCGACCGGCCAGTTCATCGCGGTGACCTCACCGGGCGCGTGGTGGAAGAGCACGTCGTCGGCGGCCGGCCAGGGGGAGTGGTCGCTGGCGCCGTGGCCGTCCAGCCTGGGGCCGTCCTGGTCGGTGCGGGGACCGGAGACGACCGCGGGCGTGTAGTAGTTCATGCCGAGGAAGTCGAGAGGCTGGTGGATGGCGTCGGTGTCGCCGTCCCGCACGAACGACCAGTCCGTCAGGCGCGCGGTGTCGGCGATCAGGTCCTCGGGGTAGGCGCCCTTGAGCAGCGGCCCGGTGAAGACGCGGTTGGCGAGCGCGTCGATCCGGCGCTTGGCGTCCAGGTCGGCGGGGGCGTCGGTGAGCGCCCGCACCACGCTCGGGTTGAGGCTGATGCCGATCTGCGCGCGGGCCGGGAGCACGGCGTGCAGCGCCGAAGTGGCGAGCCCGTGGCCCAGGTTGAGGTGGTGCGCGGCGCGCAGCGCGGCAGCGGGGTCGGTACGGCCCGGGGCGTGCACCCCCGACGCGTACCCCAGGAAGGCGCTGCACCAGGGCTCGTTGAGGGTCACCCAGCTCTCGACGCGGTCCCCGAGCGCCTCGCCGACGATCCCGGCGTACTCCGCGAACCGGTACGCGGTCTCGCGCTCGGGCCAGCCACCGGCGCTCTCCAGCTCCTGGGGCAGGTCCCAGTGGTAGAGGGTCGCCATCGGCTTGATCCCGTGCGCGAGCAGCTCGTCGACGAGGTTGCGGTAGAAGTCGAGCCCGCGCTGCACGGCCGGGCCGCGCCCGGTGGGCTGCACGCGCGGCCACGCCACGGAGAAGCGGTACGCGGTCAGGCCCAGGTCCGCCATGAGGCGCACGTCGTCGCGCCACCGGTGGTAGTGGTCCACGGCGATGTCACCGGTGTCGCCGTTGGCCACCTTCCCCGGGGTGTGGCTGAAGGTGTCCCAGATCGAGGGCGTCCGCCCGTCCTCCCGCACAGCGCCCTCGATCTGGTACGCGGCGGTGGCCGACCCCCAGAGGAACCCGGCCGGGAACCGGGTGATCGCGGGGGCGGCGGTGGCGGTGGCGGTGGCAGTGGTGGCAGCGGGGCCGGTGTTGTCAGTGGTGGTCATAGGAGCGCTCCCATGGGGTGGTGGAGGGACGAGGGCGCGGCGGTGCGCCGAAGGGGTTTGGGGGTGCGGGGCGCGGCGGTGCGCCTAAGGGGGAGGGGGTGCGGTGGGTGCGCGGCCGCGGGTCGGCGGGGGCTGAGCGCGCAGTTCCCCGCGCCCCTGAGAGGCGCACTTCGTGCGCCCTCACATGGGGCGGCGGCGCAGCCGCACGCTCCAGGGGCGCGGGGAACTGCGCGAGAAGCCCCACCGGGCCCGCACCCGGCGACGAAGCGAGAGAACCCGCGGCGACGCCCCGCACCCGGCGACAAAACGAAGGAACCCACGGCGGCGATCCGCAGCAGCCCCGCGCAGAACCAGCCGGCTACCCCTTGACCGCACCCTGCATGATGCCGCCGACGATCTGCTTGCCGAACAGCAGGAACGCGATGAGCAGCGGCAACGTACCGAGCAGCGCCCCCGCCATGATCACCGAGTCGTCGGGGATGTAACCGGTGCCCAGCGCGTTGAGGGCGACCTGGACCGTCGGGTTCTCCTGGTTCAGGGCGATGATCGGCCACAGGAAGTCGTTCCAGGCCATGACGAAGGTCAGCAGTCCGAGCACGGCCATCGCGGGGCGTGCCGCGGGGAAGACGACGTGCCAGACCACGCGCAGACTGCTCGCGCCGTCGACGCGCGCCGCCTCGATCAGCTCGCTCGGCAGCGCCTGCACCAGGTACTGCCGCATGAAGAACGTACCGAAGGCGCTCACCAGCGTCGGCAGGATGACCGTCTGCAACTGGTTGGCCCAGCCCAGGTCCGACATCCACAAGTACAGAGGGACGACAGCCAGTTGGGGCGGGACCATCATGGTGCCGATGGTCATGAGGAGCAGCGTGGTCGAGAACCGGAACCGCAGCTTGGCGAAGGCGAACCCGGCGAGCGTGGAGAACAGCACGGTGCCGACGGTGATGGCGCTCGCCACGAGGATCGAGTTCCACATGGCGGTGCCCATGCCGGCCTGGGTCCAGGCGGTGTCCAGGTTCTTGAACAGATTGCCGCCGAACCAGAACGGCGGGGGCGTCTGCGCGAGCCGGGTGTTGCTGCGGGAGGCCGCGATCGCCGTCCACAGCAGCGGGGCGAGCGAGATCACGGCGAACAGGATCAGGGCCACATAGGTGATGGGCCCCGCGTGCAACTGCTTGCCCGCGCCCAGGATCCGCCGGCGCGTGGGAGGGCCGGCCGCGCCGTCCTTCGCCACCGGCGCGGGCGGTGTCACATCGCTGATGGTGGTCATTGGGATTTCCTCAGCCGTCGGGTGACCAGCAGGTTGATCGCGGCGATGATCAACAGGATCAGGAACATCGACCAGGCGATCGCGGACGCCTTGCCGAGGTTGCCGACGATCCAGCCCTGGTCGTACATGTACAGGCCGAGCGTCTGGTACTGGTGCTCGGACCCGCCCTTGGTGCCGCTGACTCCGCCGAACAGCAGGGGCTCGCCGAAGAGTTGGGTCGCGCCGATGGTCGAGACGACCACGGTGAACAGGATCGTCGGGCGCAGCATCGGAATGGTCACGTGCCGGAACTGCTGCCAGCGGTTCGCGCCGTCCAGCGCCGCCGACTCGTACAGGTCGGCCGGGATGGCCTGCATCGCGGCGAGATAGATCAGCGCGTTGTACCCGGTCCACCGCCAGATCACGATGGAGGAGACCGCGAACTGCGAACCCCAGTCCGACTCACGCCAGTTGACCGGGTCGATGCCGACCAGGTCGAGCGCCCAGTTGATCATTCCGTTCTCGGGGGAGAACAGCAGGACGAAGACGAGTGTCGCCGCCGCCACCGAGGTGGCGTACGGGGTGAGCATGATGACGCGCCACACGGTCGAGCCGCGCAGCCGGTAGTTGAGCATGTGCGCGAGCCAGATCGCCACGACCAGCTGCGGCACCGTCGACAGGACGCCGATGGAGAACGTGTTCTTCAGGGCGTTCCAGAAGAAGTCCGACTGGAAGAGGTTCGTGTAGTTGTCCAGGCCCGCCCAGGTCTGGCTGTCGAGGGACGACAACTGCACGTGGTGCAGGGAGTACCAGGCGGTGTACAGCAGCGGCACCAGTGAGAAGGCGCCGAAGATGATGAAGAAGGGGGAGATGAACGCGTACGGCGACGCCTTCATGTCCCAGCGGTACAGCCGGCTGCGCCAGGAGGAGGGGCCCGGCGGGGTACCGCGACCTTGAGCGCCCCGCGCCGCGCCCGGCTCCTTGGAGCCGGGCGCGGCGTCGGCGCTCGCGGACTTCGCGAGAGCCTGGTCGGAGCTGGTCACTGGCCGAGCACGTCCTTGACTTCCTTGGTGGCCGCGTCCCAGCCCTGCGCGGGCGACTTGCCCTTCTGCTCCACCTGGAGGATGCCGGTGTCGGTGATCGCGGTGAGGATCGGCTGGTCCTTGACGCCGTGGTACGCCGTCGGGATGGTCTTCGCCGCGTCGGTGAAGATCTGCGTCATCGGCGCGTTCGAGAAGTAGGCGGTGGTCTCGGCCGACATCTTCAGGTCGCCGTACGCGTCGGTGCGGGACGGGAAGCTGGCCTGCTTGGCGAAGACCTTGTCCTGCTGCGCGGGGTCGGTCAGCCACTTGGCCAGGGCGATGGCCTCCTTCTGGTGCTTGCTCGCCTTCGGCACACCGATGAAGGAGCCGCCCCAGTTGCCGGCCACGGGCGCGGGCGCCACGTCCCACTTGCCCTTGCCGGCCTCACCGGACTTCTCCTGGATGTAGCCGATCATCCACGGCGGGCAGGCCACCGTGGCGAACGTGCCGTTGGAGTAGCCCTGGTCCCACGGCTTGTCGAACTGCTTCAGCTTCGCCGACATGTCGGAGGTCGCCGCCGTCATCGCGTCGTTCCAGGCCCGCTTGACGCCCGCCGACTTGTCCCAGACGACGTTGCCGTCCTTGTCGTAGTACTGGGTGGTCTCGCTGCTGATCGCCGCGTTGTAGACGGAGGCGGCGGAGTCCACGAACTTGGTGCCGCTGGGCGCCTTCTTCATGTACTGCTTGCCGAGGTCGACGTACTTGCTCCAGTCGCCCTTCCACAGCTTGCCCAGTTCGTCGCGGTCGGTGGGCAGACCGGCCTTCTCGAAGAGGTCCTTGCGGTAGCAGAGCGCCATCGGGCCGATGTCCGTGCCCAGCGCGATGGTCTTGCCGTCCTTGGTGGTGGACTGGGCGTTCTTGAAGTCCAGCCACTTGGACTTGTCGACTTCCTTGCCGATGTCGATGAACTTGTCGGCCTGGGTCTGCACGGCCTCCGAGATGTTCCCGATCTCGATGGCCTGGATGTCGTCGGTACCCGACCCGGCCTGCAGACGGGTCAGCGTCTTCGGCCAGTAGACGTCGGTGCGGGTGGTGACGTTCTCCTTGATGGTGATGTCCGGGTGCAGCTTCATGTACTCGTCGTACAGGCCGGCCTGCTTGTAACCGAAGGTGCCGAAGGTGCCGACCGTCAGAGTGGTGGCGCCGTTGCCGCCGGCGCCCCCGCCCGAGGCGTCGTCGGAACCGCCGTCGTCATCGCTCGCGCATCCGGCAAGCAGCCCTGTGGCCAGGGCGGCGACGACCGCGAAGGTCATCGCGCGTCGGGACGTACGGGCAGTGCGCATTGCGTCCTCCAAGTGCTCAATTGCTCTAACGTGCCAAATCCCGGCCAACTGCTGTGCTGGGCCCGTTCGTTCGCGTGCGGCTCGGGCGGGAAACGTGCGGCTTCTGTATGCGTCCACTACGGTGGGAGCGCTCCCATGTGTGATGTGTTGAAGGGTCGTCGCTCGGCCCGGGGGTGTCAAGAGACTCGGCAGCGACAACTTGCCGCGGTTATCGGGCTGTTAGATTCCGCGTGACACATGGGAGGTAGGAGTCATGGCGGCTCGCGGCACTCACAGCAGGCGTCCCACTCTTGAGGAGGTCGCGGCCCGGGCAGGCGTGGGCCGGGGCACGGTCTCCCGGGTGATCAACGGGTCGCCGCGGGTCAGCGACCGCACCCGCGCCGCGGTCGAGGAGGCGGTCGAGGAGCTCGGCTACGTCCCGAACACGGCGGCCCGCGCCCTCGCGGCCAACCGCACGGACTCCATCGCCGTGGTGGTTCCGGAGGCCGAGTCCCGGTTCTTCTCGGAGCCGTACTTCTCCGGCATGGTCGGCGGCGTCGGCGTGGCGCTGGCCGAGTCGAACCTTCAGCTTCTGTTGACCTTCGCCCGCGGTGAGCGCGAGCAGGACCGCCTCGCCGCGTACCTCGCCGCCCACCGCGTCGACGGCGTTCTCCTCGTCTCCGTGCACGCCGACGACCCCCTCGCGGACCGCCTGCTCCAGATGGACATCCCGACCGTGATCAGCGGCCCCCGCTCCGCCGACGAACCGCTGCCCTCGGTCGACACCGACAACTTCGCGGGCGCCCGCTCGGCCGTCGGACACCTGACCTCCCGCGGCCGCCGCTCCGTCGCCATCATCACGGGACCGCTCGACGTGTACGGGGCCCAGCGCCGCCTCGCCGGGTACGAGGCCCAGCTGGCCGCGGACGGTATCGCGTACGACGAGAAGCTGGTGGCGTACGGCGACTTCACCGAGGAGGGCGGCCGCCGCTGCATGGCCGAACTCCTGGAGCGCAGCCCCGGCCTCGACGCGGTCTTCGCCTGCTCCGACCTGATGGCGTCCGGCGCCCGCCAGGTGCTGCGCGAGGCCGGCCGCCGCATCCCGGGCGATGTCGCCCTGGTCGGCTTCGACGACTCGGTGATCGCCCGCCACATGGAGCCGGGCCTGACGAGCGTGCGCCAGCCCACCCGCGACATGGGCCGCGCGATGACGCAGCTGCTCCTCGACGAGATCGCCCTGGCCGCCGACGGCAAGCGCTCCTCGGCGCGGCGCGGTGCGGAACGTCATGTGGTGCTGCCGACCGAGCTGGTGATCCGGGCTTCGTCCTGAGGGGCGGTTCGATGTGCCGGCCGGCTTTACGGGGTATGCCGGCTTCGGCGACATTGGACATGGTGCTTCACTCGACGAGCCGGGCCACGCAGCTGCCGGCATCGACACGCTGATCCATCGCCGACGCGCTCGGCGTCCTACTCCGCGACCTCGTGTGAAGTGGGCGGCGGCGTTCCTTCCGCCGTCGCGCCGCCGCCCGCCCGCATCCGAGGTCCGGGGTGCGGGGGTCTGCGAGGCGACCCCGGGGGCCGCCCCTTTCCGGCTCGGGTCCTGGCCGAGGTACCGAGCCGGGCACGGCCCGCGGTGCAGCACGGGCCGGTGTTTCACCCCTCCGGCATGACCAGGCCGGCGGCGGGAGTCTTCAGCGGCCGCCCGGGGTGCAGGCCCCGAGCGACCGCCGTACCCGCCGCCGGACGGGGTAGCTCGGCGGCGGGGTCTCAGTCGGCTTGCGTCTCGCCCGGCCGGGGTGCCCAAAGAGTTCCGGGTCGGATGCCCGCACTGTTCGTATGGCCGGTGTAGAAGTTCGCGTGGTCCCCGCCGTGACCCTCCAGCCGTGTGCAGCGCAGCGTGTCGTCCGGCTTCCGGATGAAGCACACACCAGGGATCGGTACGAATTCCGGCTCCGGTTCCTGCATCAGGACTAGGTCGTTTCTGATGGCTCTTGGACGGTGTCGCGGAGCCAGATGGCGATCGCTGCGACGGTGAGGGTGCCGTTGAAGATGTAGTCGCGTTTG
>NZ_JBVIFR010000040.1:0-33541 GCF_055571235.1 Streptomyces sp. NPDC030991 | reverse complement strand
GGCTCCACACCTACAATCACCACCGCGGACACACCGCACTCGCAGGCAAACCACCCGCCAGCCGCGTCCCCAACCTCACAGGGCAATACACCTAGTTCACGATCGTGATGCGGTCCGCCTTCGGCGGCGCGATCGGGTTCGCCGCCGAGGAGTTGGCGGTCAGGTAGTCGTTGAACGCCTTCAGGTCGTCCGCGCCGACCAGCGGGTTCTTGCCCTGTCCGAGCGCCGCGAAGCCGTCGCCGCCGCCCGCGAGGAAGGAGTTCATCGCGACGCGGTAGGTGGCGGCCGGGTCGATCGCCGCGCCGTCGAGCCTGATCGAGTCGACGACGACGCGGGCCGCGCCGGTCTTCGTCATGTCGAGCGTGTACGTCAGCCCGGCCGACGGCTGGAGGATCTTCGGGGACGCCTCGTTGGAGCCGCTGACCTGCTGCTGGAGCGCCGTGATCAGCTGGGCGCCGGTGAGGTCGGCGAGGTTGACCGTGTTGCTGAAGGGCTGCACGGTGAACGCCTCGCCGTACGTCACGACCCCGTCGCCCTCGCTCCCGCTCGCCTTGAACACCAGGTCGGAGCGGACGCCGCCCGGGTTCATCAGCGCCAGCGACGCCTTCGGGTCGAGGGTCTTGGCGTGGGCCAGCTGCGCGTCCGCGATGAGGTCGCCGAGCGGCTCCTCCGGCCGGCCCGCGCCACGCCCTGCGATGTCGGCCGATATGTAACCGACGGCCTGGTTCGAGACGGGCGCGGCGAGCTTGTTCCACTTGCCGAGCAGCGCGGTCATGTCGGGCGCCTTGGGCTGGGTGCGCGTCACGACATGGTTCACCGAGACCGGCGACTTCGGAAACTCCGACGACTCCGACGCCTCCGACGACCCCGACGACTTCGACGACTTCGACGATCCCGGCGCCTTCACCGCGGTACGGACGATGTCCTTGGTGCGGCGGTCGTAGGTGAGCGTGGTGTCCGTGTAGAGCTTCCCGTAGGAGGCCGCCGACGTGACCATGCGCGGCTTGCCGGACGGGTCCGGGATCGTGCACACGTACGCGTTGTGCGTATGGCCGGTGACCAGCGCGTCGACCTTCGGCGTGATGCCCTTGGCGATGTCGACGATCGGGCCCGAGACGCCGGAGCCCGCGCCCGCGGCGTCGCAGTCGTAGTTGTACGAGGACGAGGCCGGCACCCCGCCCTCGTGGATGAGGGCGACGATCGACTTCACGCCCTGCTTGTCGAGGATCTTCGCGTACTTGTTGACGGTCTCGATCTCGTCGTGGAACTTCAGGCCCTTGACGCCGTCGGCGGACACGATGTTCGGCGTGCCCTCCAGCGTGACGCCGATGAAGCCGACCTTCACGCCCTTGTTCTTCCACACCCAGTAGGGCTTGAGGACCGGCTTGCCGGTCTTCTCGTCCGTCACGTTCGCGGCGAGGTAGGGGTAGTCCGCGCCCTTGAACGTGCGGCCGTCCTCGTAACAGCCGTCCTTGGGGTGGCAGCCGCCGTTCTGGACGCGGGCCAGTTCGGTGGCGCCCTCGTCGAACTCGTGGTTGCCGACGCCGGTCACGTCCAGGTCGAGCTTGTTCATCGCCTCGACGGTCGGCTCGTCGTGGAAGAGGCCCGACAGCAGGGGGCTCGCGCCGATCAGGTCACCGGCGGCCGCCGTCACGCTGTACGGGTGGCCCTTGCGGGCGGTGCGCAGGGACGTGGCCAGGTACTCCACGCCGCCCGCGTCGACCTGCTTCGTGGTGCCGTCGGCCTGCTTCTCCGTGACCTGCCCGGACGAGCCGGCCGGTGGCTCCAGGTTCCCGTGGAAGTCGTTGAAGGAGAGCAGCTGTACGTCCTGGTAGCGGCCCTGGCCGTGGGGTCCGCCGCCGTGGCTGCCGTGGGCGGCGCCCGCGGGCAGCGCGGCGATCAGCGCACCGGCGGTGGCGAGGGTGGCGACGGCCCCGAGCGCGGCCTTGGCACGGCGGCGGAGGGGGCGAGATCCTGGTCTGAGTTCGTGCGGCGTGGCGGGCATACGTCCCCCTGGAACCGGAATGTGGCTGCTGCTGTGACAGCCGGAAGCCTAGAGTCAACGCGCGTAGCGCAACAGGGGGTTGCCGGTTACGAGCTGGTTGCCGCCGCTCGGCCGGGGGTGCGCCGTACGCTCCTCCCCCCTGCTTACGAGCTGGTTGCCGCCGCCCGGCCGGGGGTGCGCCGTACCCTCGTCCCCATGACGACCGACCCTGCCCCCGCCAGCGATCCGGCCCTCCAGGGACGCCAGATCGACACCCTCTCCGCCCTCTCCGACGCGCAGTCCACCGCCGTGCTCGCGCTCCTTGCCGACGCCGCCCGCGCCGACGGACAGCAGGCCGTGTCGGAGCAGGGGCGGCTCCGACTGCGCGGCGGGGAGCGCGACGGCGTGCACCATCTGCTGCTCAGCTCCGGCGGGGAACTGCTCGGGTACGCGCAGCTGGAGGCGACCGACCCGGTCGAGGCGCCGGCCGCCGAGCTGGTCGTGCACCCGGCGCACCGTGGCCGCGGGCACGGGCGGGCGCTCGGCGCTGCGCTGCTGGCCGCCTCCGGGAAGCGGCTGCGGGTGTGGGCGCACGGCGGGCACGGCGCGGCGCGCCACCTCGCGCAGGTGCTCGGCCTGTCCCTGTTCCGGGAGCTGCGGCAGATGCGGCGGCCGCTGACCGGCCTGGACCTGCCCGATCCCGTACTGCCCGCGGGCGTCCGCATCCGCACCTTCGTCCCCGGTCAGGACGACGCGGCCTGGCTCGCGGTGAACGCGGCGGCGTTCTCGCACCACCCCGAGCAGGGCTCACTGACCCAGCGCGACCTGGACGACCGCAAGGCCGAGCCGTGGTTCGACCCGGCGGGGTTCTTCCTCGCGTTCAGCAAGGACGAGCTGGTCGGCTTCCACTGGACGAAGGCGCACGCCGAGGAGGGGCTCGGCGAGGTGTACGTGGTGGGGGTCGCGCCCGGCAGGCAGGGCGGCGGCCTCGGCAAGGCGCTCACCACGACGGGCCTGCGCCATCTGGCGGCGGCCGGACTGCCGACGGCGATGCTGTACGTCGACGCCGACAACAAGGCGGCGGTCAGCGTGTACGAGCGGCTGGGCTTCACGACGCACGAGACGGATCTGATGTACCGAACCGAGTCCTGAGCAACCCTGAGGAACATCGAGGGGGCGGTGTCACTTGACGCCGCCCCCTCTCTTGCATCACCCTTTCACTACTTGATTAGTGAAAGGGGGGTACGCCAGTGGCCGAGCGTGAGTACGTGATGGAGTTCCGGATCGACCGCCACAGCGGCGTCGCCACCTATCTCCAGATCGTCCATCAGACCGAGCAGGCCCTGCGCATGGGCATGCTCGAACCCGGCGACAAGCTGCCCACCGCCCGCGAGGTGGTCGAGGCGACGGCCATCAACCCGAACACCGTGCTCAAGGCGTACCGCGAGCTGGAGCGGGCGGGGCTCGTCGAGGCCCGCCGCGGGCTGGGCACGTTCGTCCGCAGATCCCTGGGATCCGCGCCGGCCGACTCGCCCCTGCGGGCGGAGCTCGACGACTGGGCGAGACGGGCGAAGGAGGCAGGGCTCGACCGCGAGGACGTGGCGGCCCTGTTCGGCAGCGCGTTGGAAGCACACTTCAGCACCACCGGCAAGGGGACAGCATGAGCACGGCCATCGAGGCGACCGGCCTCGTCAAGCGGTACGGACGGCGCGGTGCCGCCGCCCTCGACGACTGCTCGTTCCGCCTGCCCACGGGCCGGATCAGCGCTCTCGTCGGCCCCAACGGAGCGGGCAAGTCGACCCTGCTGGCGATCGCCGCCGGCCTGATGCGGCCCACCTCGGGCCGGATAGAGGTCCTGGGCGGCGCCCCCGGCGAACACCGCGCGAAGGTCGCCTACCTCTCCCAGGACAAGCCCCTGCACCCCCAGCTGTCCATCGCCGACACGCTGCGCATGGGCGCCGAGCTGAACCCCGGCCGCTGGGACGCGGCCTACGCGGCGAAGATCGTCGAGCAGGGCGCCCTCGACCCGAAGTCCCGGGTCCGCTCGCTCTCCGGCGGCCAGCGCACCCGTGTCGCCCTCGCCCTGGCCCTCGGCAAGCGGCCCGAGCTGATGCTGCTCGACGAGCCGATGGCCGACCTCGACCCGCTCGCCCGGCACGAGCTCATGGGCACCCTGATGGCCGACGCCGCCGAGCACGGCACGACCGTGCTGGTCTCCTCGCACATCGTGGCCGAGCTGGCCGACGCCTGCGACCACCTGCTGCTCCTGGGCGGCGGCCGGGTCCGGCTCGGCGGCAGCATCGACGACCTCGTCGGCGCGCACAGCCTGGTCACCGGGCGCGGCGACCTGACCGGTCATACGGTCGTCGAGTCCCGCGCCTCGGGCCGCGGCATCACCGCGCTGATCCGCCGCGACGGGGCGCTGGGCGACGGCTGGCAGGTCCAGGAACCCTCCCTGGAGGAGCTGCTCCTGGCCCACCTGCGCTCCCCCGACGCCCCGCCCCTGCTCACCCCGGGCACCACCGCCCGCACGACCGGCCGGGCGGTGTCCGCATGAGCACGCCGACCCTGCGCGCGCCCGCGCCCCGCACCGAGGTCCGGCGCACCCTCCCGGGCCCGGACGGCCTGGTGTGGACGGTGCTGCGACTGCACCGCGGCGCCCTGTACGTCTGGGGGGCGTACGTCGCGATCAGCGCCGCCCTGCTGCTGTGGCTGTGGGGGCCGGGAGCGTCCGCCGCGCAGAAGGCGTTCGACAGGTTCGGCTACTCCGGAGCCCAGGAGAACGGCTGGAACGGCCGGTCCGTCTACTTCCCGTTGCTGGGCCGCTCCTTCGACTCCCTCTTCTACGAGCCGCAGACCTTGACCCGGATCGCCGCGATCGCCATCGCCGTCTTCGCGGCGGGCCCGCTGATCGGGCGTGAACTGGAGTCGGGGACCGTGCGGCTGGCGTGGACCCAGTCGGTGTCGCCCACCCGCTGGCTCGCCACCAAGCTGGCCGTGCCCGCGCTGCTCGTCACCGTCGGCACCGGCCTCGTCGTCCTCCTGTACCGCGGGGTGTGGGACGCCCACAACCACCTCCTGATCGCCGGTATCGGACCGCGCGCCTTCGCCTTCTCGGTGGGCCCGGCGACCGTGGCCGACGCGCTGTTCGGCCTGGCGCTCGGCGTCCTCGCCGCGCTGGTGCTGCGCCGCACGCTGCCCGCGATCGCCGTGGCCGGCGTCGGCCAGTACCTGGTCGGCGCGGTCCGCGGCAACTCCTGGCCCTTCCAGGGGACTTACCAGCAGCCCGAGCTCCCGGTCCACAGCAAGGCCCTCACCTCCGGCGGCGCCGAGGTCCGCGACCCCGGCTGCTACCAGGACCTGAAGTGCCTCGACCAGCACCACATCACCGGCTTCACCCGGCACTACCTGCCCTCCCCCGACTACTGGCCCCGCCAGCTCGCCGAGACCGGCATCCTGCTCGGCCTCACCGCACTCGCCGTCGTCGCCGCGTTCCTGGTGCTGCGCCGGTACCAGCCCCGCCGCGCCGCGGGCATCACGAAGGGGGACTCCGCGTGAGCACCGCACTCGCCCGCCCCACGGGCCTCACCTGGACGGTGCTGCGCCTGCACCGGGTCGCCCTGTGGCTGTGGATCGCGTACGTCGCCCTGGCGACGGTCGTACTGCTGTGGCTGTGGGGACCGGGGACGAGCGGGCTCGACCTCGCCGGGGGCTGCGCCGCCGACAGCATGAGCGCCTGCGAAGCGACCGGCTCCACCGCGACGCTGTACCACCGCTCGCTCGCCCTCGTCGATTTCTCCCTGTCCGTCGTGCCCCTGTGCGCCGCAGTGTTCACCGGCGGCATCCTCATCGGCCGCGAACTGGAGAGCGGCACGGCCCGGTTGGCGTGGACCCAGTCCGTCTCCCCGGCCCGCTGGCTGACCGCCAAGCTCGCGGTGCCCGCGCTCTTCCTCACGGCCGGCACCGGTCTGCTGGCCCTCCTGCGGCGCGCGGTCGTCGCGGCCGCGCCCGCTCTCAGCGACAACCTCTGGTACGCGGGCGGGTCCTTCGGCGTCCTGGGGACGACCGTCGTCGCACTGCCCCTGCTGGGCCTGGCGGGCGGCGCGCTCGTGGCCCTCCTCCAGCGCAGGACGCTGCCCGCGGCGGGCTTCGCCGCCCTGTTGATACTGCTGCTGTCGGAGTGCCTCAGCGCGCTGCGCCCGCACCTGTGGGCCACCCGCTCCGTCGTCGGCTCGGTCGAGCAGGGCTACCGGGGGTTCACCGGCGAGCTGATCGGCGAAGGAGCGCTCACGTCCACGGGCGCGCACATCTCCGATCCGCTGTGCGTCGACAATCAGCAGTGTCTGGCCGACCACGACATCGTCGGCTTCTACCGGGAGTTCCACCCCGCCTCGTACTTCTGGCCGCTCCAGCTGGTCGAGACGGGAATCGTGCTGGCGCTCGCCGCCGGCCTCACGTTCCTCGCGTTCCGCGTCCTGAAGAAGCGAGTCGCCTCATGACCGCCCCCGCCCTCCGTCCCCGCCCGGCCGCACGGCTGTGGGCCGCCCCGCGTCTGCACCGCGTCGTCCAGTGGGCGGGATCGGGATACGCGTTTCTCACCGGCGGCCCCCTCCTGGGGCCGGGCGGCCCGGGGAAGGGCGCCCGATCCGCGGAGCCACCCGCCCATAGCCCGTACGTCATGTCGCCGTAACCGGCGATTCAGAAGGGCTTGCGAGGCTCGCGGGATGCAGCCCCCCGCGTCCGAACCGTCGAAGGCCCCGCCGGAGCCGGAGCCGGGGCCCGCCCCCCAGGGCCGGCTCCGTCTCGCGCCCGCGGTCTCCGATCTGCCCAGCGCGCCCAAGACGGCCCCCACGCGGAAGAATGGGGCCATGAGTCAGCCGAACGCCGCACAGGACCCGACCGCGACCGCTGCGGCCCCCGTGGCCCCGCAGCCCCAGCCGTCCGTGGGCTCGCTCGCCGCGCACCGCCCCCAGCCGGTGGCGGGCGGTGAGTACGACCGGGCGGCCGCGAAGCTCGCCGGGATCGTGGCCGACATCGACGCGGACCCCGACGACTACGAGGCCGAGTACGCGTACCAGGCGGACGCGGAGCTGCCGCAGGGCCGCTTCCTGGACCGCGAGCGCAGCTGGCTGGCGTTCAACGAGCGGGTCCTGGAGCTGGCCGAGGACCCGAGCACCCCGCTCCTGGAACGGGCCAACTTCCTGGCGATCTTCGCCTCGAACCTCGACGAGTTCTTCATGGTCCGCGTGGCAGGACTCAAGCGGCGCATCGCGACCGGCGTGGCCACCCGCTCGGCCTCCGGGCTCCAGCCCCGGGAGGTCCTGGAGCTGATCTGGAACCGTTCCCGCGAGCTCATGGCCCGGCACGCCGCCTGCTACCAGGACGAGGTCGCCCCGTCACTGGCCGACGAGGGCGTCCACGTGGTGCGCTGGAACGAGCTGACCGAGAAGGAACAGGCCCGGCTCTACACCCTGTTCATGCAGCAGATCTTCCCGGTGCTGACGCCGCTGGCCGTCGACCCCGCGCACCCGTTCCCGTACATCTCGGGGCTCTCCCTCAACCTCGCGGTGGTCGTCAGCAACCCCGTCTCCGGCCACCGCCACTTCGCCCGCGTCAAGGTCCCGCCCCTGCTCTCCCGCTTCCTGGAGGCCGCCCCGCAGCGCTACGTCCCCATCGAGGACGTCATCTCCGCGCCCCGGCACCTGGGCGAGCTGTTCCCCGGCATGACGATCGAGGAGCACCACATGTTCCGCGTCACGCGGAACGAGGACCTGGAGGTCGAGGAGGACGACACCGAGAACCTCCTCAAGGCGCTGGAGAAGGAGCTGATGCGGCGCCGCTTCGGGCCGCCGGTGCGCCTTGAGGTCGAGGAGACCATCGACTCCGAGGTACTCAGCCTGCTCGTGAGGGAGTTGAAGGTCAGCGAGGCCGAGGTGTACCCGCTGCCGGGCCCCCTGGACCTGACGGGCCTCTTCTCGATCGCGGGTCTGGACCGGCCCGAGCTGAAGTACCCGAAGTTCGTCGCGGGTACCCACCGCGACCTCGCCGAGGTCGAGTCGGCCTCGGCGCCCGACGTCTTCGCCGCCCTGCGCACCCACGACGTCCTGCTGCACCACCCGTACGACAGCTTCTCCACCTCCGTCCAGGCCTTCCTGGAGCAGGCGGCCAACGACCCGGACGTCCTCGCCATCAAGCAGACGCTGTACCGGACGTCGGGCGACTCCCCGATCGTGGACGCGCTGATAGACGCGGCCGAGTCCGGCAAGCAGGTCCTCGTCCTGGTGGAGATCAAGGCGCGCTTCGACGAGCAGGCCAACATCAAGTGGGCGCGGAAGCTGGAGGAGTCCGGCTGCCATGTCGTCTACGGGCTCGTCGGCCTGAAGACGCACTGCAAGCTCTCCCTCGTCGTGCGCCAGGAGGGCGACCAGCTCGTCCGCTACTCGCACGTCGGCACCGGCAACTACCACCCCAAGACGGCCCGCCTCTACGAGGACCTGGGCCTGCTGACGGCCAACCAGGAAGTCGGCGCCGACCTCTCCGACCTCTTCAACCGGCTCTCCGGCTACTCGCGCCGCGAGACCTACCGCCGCCTGCTCGTCGCCCCCAAGTCCCTGCGTACGGGGCTGATCACGCGGATCGAGAAGGAGGTACAGCACCACCGTGCGGGCCGCCCCGCGTACGTCCGCGTCAAGGTCAACTCGATGGTCGACGAGGCCATCATCGACGCCCTGTACCGGGCGTCACAGGCAGGCGTGCAGGTGGACGTGTGGGTGCGCGGGATCTGCGCGGTCCGGCCCGGCGTCACGGGCCTGTCCGAGAACATCCGGGTCCGCTCGGTCCTCGGCCGCTTCCTGGAGCACTCCCGCGTCTTCGCCTTCGGCAACGGCGGCGAGCCGGAGGTGTGGATCGGCAGCGCCGACATGATGCACCGCAACCTCGACCGCCGCATAGAGGCCCTGGTCCGCGTCGAGGACCCGGCCCACCGCGCGGCCCTCAGCCGGCTGCTCGAAACGGGGATGTCCGACAGCACCGCCTCCTGGCGCCTGGGCCCGGACGGCAACTGGACCCGGTTCGCGACGGACAGTCAGGACCCCGCCGGGCGGCCGCTGCGCAACGTACAGGAGATGCTCATAGACGCCCGGAGGCGCCGGCGTGGCACAGCGACACCTTGAACCCGGTCCGGCCCGCACCGCGGACTCCGTCCTCGCCTGCTACCTGCGGGCGCAGGCGACCGAGTTCCTGCGCGCGCTGCGGCAGCACCGCGAGAGCGGCACGGCCGAGGAGACGGCGGGTGCGGCCCGCGCCCTGCGCCGCGCCGCCCGCCGCATCAGCGGCACGCTGCACACGTTCCGCCCGCTCCTCGACGCCGACTGGTCGGACGGGCTCCGCCCCGAACTGGCGTGGCTGTCGGGCACGCTGGCGCAGGAGCACGCGTACGCGGACCGGCTGCGACGGCTGAACGAGGCGCTGCACCGGCTCACCGCCGTACACGGCCGAGCCCAGCCGCCGGCGCCGCGGGCGGAGCGGGCGGCGCCCCCCGCGCGGGAGACCCTCACCCTCGGCGCGGCCAAGGCGGCGGCCCTGCTGGACCGCCAGCTGACCCTCGCCAAGACGCGCGCCCACAGCACCGCGCTGGGCGCCCTCGGCTCGTCCCGGTTCCACGCGGTGGCGGACAGCGTCGCCGTACTCGCCAGCGAGGTCCCGCTGCGCGGCGCGGACCCGGAGCTGACGGATCTCGCCGCGGCGGCCGGGGCCCGGCTCGCCGAGGCGGTCGCCGCCCTGCACCACACCGGGCACCCCTACAACCCGGACGCCGACACGCCCTGGCACCACGTACGCCTGCTGCTGCGCCTGCACCGGTACGCCCAGGAGGTCACCGTCGACGGCCTCCCCGGCGGCGTACGCGGGCACGAGAACGAGGCGGCGCACGCCCTGAACACGCACCGGGACGCCGCCGAGGCGGCCGGCGCGGCGGCGCACGCGGCCCGCACCCCGCGCATCGCCCCGGCGACGGCGTACGCCCTGGGCGTGCTCCACGCCGATCAGCGCCACGAGGTGGAAGCCGCCAGGACCGCGTTCCGGCAGGCATGGCGACGGGAGGCGGTGGGAACTCCGTGACCGTGCATCACGACGAGACGAACACGATCCGCGCGGCGGGCTGCGTCCTGTGGCGCCGCTCGGTGCTCGACGACGGCCTGGAACTCTGCCTCGTCCACCGGCCCAAGTACGACGACTGGTCGCACCCGAAGGGCAAGCTGAAGCGCGGGGAGAGCGCGCTGGGCGGCGCCCTGCGCGAGGTACGGGAGGAAACCGGCCAGGAGTGCGTCCCCGGGGCCACGCTGCCCACGGTGCGTTACCTCGTGGGCGGCCGGCCCAAGACGGTCGAGTACTGGGCGGCGGAGGCCACGTCGGGCACGTTCACGCCGAACGACGAGGTCGACCGCGTCCTGTGGCTCCCGCCGGCGACGGCCCGCGACCGGCTGACGCAGGTCCGCGACCGCAAGCTCGTCGACGCCCTTCTCGCCGCCCTGCACACGACCTGACGTAATCACTCCGTTACCTAACCGCACCGCCCGCTTAGGTTCACCCTCCGTTCACTCACGGCCATCGGTCGCTTCACCTGTTCTGCCTAATTTCAGCCGTAGACGGTGAGCCCCCGCGACAGCGGGCCTCCCCACCGTCCGAAGACAGGCTTGGAAACATCCGCAGACTCCGCACGCCGCCGCAGACGTACAAGAGGCCGGCGGCTCCTGGAAGGAACATCCGAAGGTGAAGCTTCAGCGCAAGAACCGGCTCCGCGCCCTCTCTCTCGGCGCTCTCGCCGTCTCCGGCGCCCTGGCCCTCACGGCGTGCGGCTCCGACGACACCAGCGGCGCGGGCAGCGGTTCCAGCTCGACGGCCAAGGCCGGCAACATCAAGTGCGACGACGCCAAGGGCCAGCTCCTGGGCAGCGGCTCCTCGGCCCAGGCCAACGCGATCGACGCCTGGCGCCAGGCGTACTCGGGGGCCTGCTCGGGCGTGCAGATCAACTACAAGCCCGACGGTTCGGGCGCGGGCGTCACCGCGTTCAACGAGGGCCAGGTCGCCTTCGCCGGTTCCGACTCCGCGCTCAAGCCGGAAGAGGTCACCGCCTCGAAGAAGGTCTGCAAGTCCGGCCAGGGCATCGACCTCCCGATGGTCGGCGGCCCGATCGCCGTCGCCTACAACGTCTCGGGCGTCGACAACCTCGTCCTGGACGCGCCGACCCTCGCCAAGATCTTCGACTCGAAGATCACGAAGTGGAACGACCAGGCGATCGCGAAGCTCAACCCCGGCGCGAAGCTGCCGTCCACCAAGATCCAGGCGTACCACCGCTCCGACGAGTCCGGCACCACGGACAACTTCACCAAGTACCTCAAGGCCACCGCCGCGAGCGACTGGAAGTACGAGGGCGGCAAGGCCTGGCAGGCCAAGGGCGGCCAGTCCGCGCAGGGCTCCTCCGGCCTGGCCCAGCAGGTCAAGCAGACCGACGGCGCCATCTCCTACTTCGAGCTGTCCTACGCCAAGGACGGTGTGAAGACCGTCGCCATCGACACGGGCGCCTCCGCCCCCGTCAAGGCCAGCACGGAGAACGCCTCCAAGGCGATCGCCGACGCCAAGATCATCGGCACCGGCAAGGACCTCGCCCTGGAGCTGAACTACGCGACCAAGGCCGACGGCGCCTACCCGATCACCCTGGTCACGTACGAGATCGTCTGCGACAAGGGCAACAAGGCGGACACCCTGGCCGCCACCAAGTCCTTCCTGACCTACACGGCCTCCGAAGAGGGCCAGGCGGCCCTCGCCGAGCTCGGCTACGCCCCGATCCCCACGGAGATCAACGCCAAGGTCCGCGAGACCGTCGCCGGCATCAGCTGACCCGCGTGCGGGCCGGCCGGGCCACTCGGGCCCGGCCGGCCCGCACCGTCCGGTGCACCGCCGCCAGAGGTCCCCGCCCCGAACCGCGTACGCGACGAGGGACTTCGCAGACCGGAGAATTCATGGACATCGTCACGCAATCATCCGCGCCACCCGCGCCCGCCGATCGCCCGACACCGGCCCAGCAGAAGCGCACCGCCCGCGGCGCCACCCGCCCCGGTGACCGGATCTTCCTCGGTCTCTCGCGCGGCTCGGGCATCCTGCTCCTGGTGATCATGGCCGCGATCGCGGTCTTCCTTGCCTACCGCGCCTCGCTGGTCCTCTCCAAGAACGAGGGCGACTTCCTCACCACCTTCGAGTGGAACGCGACCGCGACCCCGCCCGTCTTCGGCATCGCCGTCCTCGCCTTCGGCACGATCGTCACCTCGGTCATCGCCATGCTGATCGCGGTCCCCGTCGCCGTCGGCATCGCGCTCTTCCTCACGCACTACGCGCCGAAGAAGCTCAGCGGCCTCATCGCCTACGTCGTCGACCTGCTGGCCGCCGTGCCGTCCATCGTGTACGGCCTGTGGGGCGCCCTCTTCCTGGTGCCGCACATGACCGGCGTGTTCAGCTGGCTCGACGACTACTTCGGCTGGACCGGCATCTTCTCCTGGCAGGGCGGCGCCCCCCGCACCCTGCTCACCGTCGGCCTCCTGCTGGCCATCATGATCCTGCCGATCATCACCAACGTCTCCCGCGAGGTCTTCCGGCAGGCCCCCCTGATGCACCAGGAGGCGGCCCTCGCGCTCGGCGCCACCCGCTGGGAGGTCATCCGCATGTCGGTGATCCCCTTCGGCCGCTCCGGAGTGATCTCCGCGTCGATGCTCGGCCTCGGCCGCGCGCTCGGCGAGACGATGGCCGTCGCCACGGTCCTCTCCCCCGACTTCCTGATCCACGCCAGCCTGCTCGACCCCGGCGGCGGCACCTTCGCGCAGAACATCGCCGCGAAGTTCTCCGAGGCCAACGACCAGGGCCGGGACGCCCTCATCGCCTCCGGCCTCGTCCTCTTCGTCATCACCCTGCTGGTCAACGGCGCGGCCCGCATGATCATCGCCCGCCGCAAGGAGTACTCGGGGGCCAACGCATGAGCCACGCCACAGCGCCCGCCCCGGCGCCCGCGAAGCACCCCTCCTCCCTCAGCGCCGCGCGCCTGCCCCGCTGGTCCCCCTGGGCCATCGCGCTGGGCTCGGTCGCCGCGGGCTGCGCGATCGGCCTCGGCGCCGGTCTGGACAGCCAGATCCAGTGGGGGCTGCTCGCGGCCCTGCTCTTCGTCCTCGTCACCTACGGGCTCGCCGCCAAGGTCGAGGGCAAGCGCCAGGCCAAGGACAGGACCGCGACCAGCGTCGTCTGGGTCGCCTTCCTCCTGGCCGTGATCCCGCTCGCCTCCCTCGTCTACGAGACGGTCAAGCGCGGGGTGACGGTCCTCGACCCGTACTTCCTCTCCCACTCGATGGGCTTCGTCACCGCCTACCAGCCCGGCGGCGGCATCTACCACGCGATCCTCGGCACCCTGGAACAGGTCGGCCTCGCCACCCTGATCTCGGTCCCGATCGGCCTGCTGACGGCGATCTACCTGGTGGAGTACGGCCGCGGCAGGCTGGCGAAGGCCGTCACGTTCTTCGTCGACGTCATGACGGGCATCCCGTCGATCGTGGCGGGCCTGTTCGTCCTGTCCTTCTGGATCCTGATCCTCGGCTTCGGCTTCTCCGGCTTCGCCGGCTCGATGGCCCTGTCCATCCTGATGCTGCCGGTCGTGGTCCGCTCCACCGAGGAGATGCTCAAGCTCGTCCCGAACGAGCTGCGCGAGGCCGCCCTCGCCCTCGGCGTCCCGAAGTGGCGCACCATCCTCAAGGTCGTCCTGCCGACCTCGCTCGGCGGCATCACGACCGGCGTGATGCTGGCGGTCGCCCGCATCGCGGGCGAGACGGCCCCGGTGCTGCTGCTGGTCTTCGGCAACCCGCTGATCAACGGCAACCCGTTCGAGGGCCCGCAGGCATCGCTGCCGCTCTACATCTACCAGCAGTACGCGAGCAGCGGCGGCAACCAGCCGGCCCTCGACCGTGCCTGGGCCGCGGCCCTGGTCCTCATCGCCTTCATCATGATCCTCAACCTCGTGGCCCGCGGCGTCGCCCGCTGGAAGGCCCCGACGTCCGGTCGCTGACGCGGCCCTACGTAGCGACGCAACCGGAAGTGAACTGAACCCATGGCCAAGCGAATCGACGTCAGCGGACTCACCGCCTACTACGGATCCCACAAGGCGATCGAAGACATCTCGATGACGGTCGAGCCGCGCTCGGTGACGGCCTTCATCGGCCCCTCCGGCTGCGGCAAGTCGACCTTCCTGCGCACCCTCAACCGGATGCACGAGGTCACCCCCGGCGGCCGCGTCGAGGGCAAGGTGCTCCTCGACGACGAGGACCTGTACGGCACGCACATCGACCCGGTCGCCGTGCGCCGCACCGTCGGCATGGTCTTCCAGCGCCCCAACCCCTTCCCCACCATGTCGATCTTCGACAACGTGGCGGCGGGCCTGAAGCTCAACGGCCAGTACAAGAAGTCCGAGCTGAGCGACGTCGTGGAGAAGTCCCTCAAGGGCGCCAACCTCTGGAACGAGGTCAAGGACCGCCTCAACAAGCCCGGCTCGGGTCTCTCCGGCGGTCAGCAGCAGCGCCTGTGCATCGCCCGCGCCATCGCGGTCGAGCCCGACGTGCTGCTGATGGACGAGCCCTGCTCGGCGCTCGACCCGATCTCCACCCTCGCCATCGAGGACCTGATCGGCGAGCTGAAGGAGCGCTTCACGATCGTCATCGTGACGCACAACATGCAGCAGGCGGCCCGTGTCTCGGACCGCACCGCGTTCTTCAACCTCTCGGCGGTCGGCCAGCCCGGCAAGCTCGTGGAGATCGACGAGACGGAACGCATCTTCTCCAACCCCTCGGTCCAGGCGACGGAGGACTACATCTCCGGCCGCTTCGGCTGATCACCCCGACTCCTCGTGGCGCTGCATGGCGGTGCCGCCACGAGGCCGGAGAGCCCGCCCCGGGAGGGGCGGGCTCTCTTCTCACGTCGCCGGGGTGATCAGCGCCGCCCAGGGGCGCGGGGAACCGCGCGCCCAGCCACGACGAAAGCCGCGGACGCGACTGCTCATGTCACGAGCAGTCGCGTCCGCGGCTTGTAGTGGGTTCCGCGCGGTTACCCGCGCCCCTGAGCGGGGCCTAGCCGAACGCCAGCCAGACGATGCCGTAACTGGCCGCAGCGACAAGCGCCGCGGCCGGCATCGTGATGAACCATCCGACCACGATGTTTTTGGCAACGCCCCAACGAACGGCGTTGACCCGCTTCGTGGCGCCCACGCCCATGATCGCCGAGGTGATGACGTGCGTGGTCGAGATCGGCGCGTGGAAGAGGAACGCCGACCCGAACATGATCGAGGCCCCCGTCGTCTCCGCGGCGAACCCCTGCGGCGGGTCCAGCTCGATGATCTTGCGGCCGAGCGTGCGCATGATCCGCCAGCCACCGGCATACGTGCCGAGCGACAGCATCACGGCGCAGACGATCTTGACCCAGACCGGGATCGGGTCCTCGAACGTCTCGTGGCCGCCGATGACGAGCGCCATGACGACGATGCCCATGGTCTTCTGCGCGTCCTGGAGGCCGTGCCCGAGCGCCATGCCCGCCGCCGAGACGGTCTGCGCGATGCGGAATCCGCGCTTGGCCTTGTGCGGGTTGGAGCGCCGGAACAGCCACATGATGAGCGTCATCACGAGGTAACCGACGACGAGACCGATCACCGGCGACGTGAACATCGGGATGACGATCTTGTCGAGCACCCCGGACCAGTAGACGGTCGTACCCCCGGCCATCGCCGCGCCGACCATGCCGCCGAACAAGGCGTGCGAGGACGACGAGGGCAGCCCGAAGTACCAGGTGACGAGGTTCCACACGATCGCCCCGGCCAGCGCCGAGAAGAGGATGCCCATCCCCTTCTGCCCCTCAGGGGTGGCGATGATGCCTTCGCTGACCGTCTTGGCGACCCCGCTGCCCAGGAAGGCACCGGCGAGGTTCATCACCGCGGCCATGGCGAGCGCCGCGCGGGGCGTCAGCGCACGGGTGGAGACGGATGTGGCGATGGCGTTCGCGGAGTCGTGAAAACCGTTCGTGTACGTGAATCCGAGCGCGACGCCGATCGTCACGATCAGGGTGAAGGTGTCCATGAGCCGGCCTCAGGACTCCTTCACGGCGATGGTCTCCACCGTGTTGGCCACGTGCTCGAAGGCGTCAGCCGCCTCTTCCAGCACATCGACGATCTGCTTCAGCTTCAGCACTTCCATGGCGTCGTACTTGCCGTTGAAGAGCTGGGCCAGCAGCTTGCGGTGGACCTGGTCGGCCTGGTTCTCGAGCCGGTTGACCTCGATCCAGTACTCGGTGAGGTTCGACATCGTGCGCAGGTTCGGCATCGCCTCGGCGGTCAGCTCGGCCGCCCGGGCAAGGACCTCGACCTGCTGCTCCACACCCTTGGGAAGCTCCTCGACCTGGTAGAGGACGACCAGGTCGACGGCCTCCTCCATGAAGTCCATGATGTCGTCGAGGGACGACGCGAGGTTGTAGATGTCCTCGCGGTCGAACGGCGTGATGAACGAGGAGTTCAGTTGGTGGAAGATCGCGTGGGTGGCGTCGTCACCGGCGTGTTCCGCTGCCCGCATCCGCTCCGCGATCTCGGCCCGGGCGGAGGAATCCGCGCCGAGCAGTTCCATCAGGAGCTTCGAGCCCGTGACGATGTTGTCCGCTGACGCGGCGAACATGTCGTAGAAGCTCGTCTCCCTGGGGGTCAGACGAAAGCGCACGTGGGGTCCTCGGGGTGCTCTGGATTCGGTCAGGCTGATGCTAGGCGCATCATCCGGCCACGGCTAACCGGCGTTCCCCCAGTGTCGCCCATCGGGCACAGTGATCAGCACTGGGTCCCGCGAACCGGCCGGACCCGCCGAAAGTTCGGTACCATATACCCACTGGGGGTATATGGATCCACCACGGGAGGTCGGACACGATGACCACGGACGCGAGCCAGACGACGGCCCCCGCCGCACCGACGCCGACGGCCGACGAGATCGTGACCGACCACGACCGCGGCATCCACGGCTACCACCACCAGAAGGACGAGCACCTCAAGCGCCTGCGCCGCATCGAGGGCCAGATCCGCGGCCTCCAGCGGATGGTCGAGGAAGACGTCTACTGCATCGACATACTCACGCAGGTCTCCGCCTCCACCAAGGGGCTCCAGTCCTTCGCCCTCCAGCTCCTGGAGGAGCACCTGCGGCACTGCGTCGCCGACGCGGCGGTCAAGGGCGGCGCCGAGATCGACGCCAAGGTCGAGGAGGCCACGAAGGCGATCGCGCGGCTGCTGCGCACCTGAGGAACGCCTCGGGCGGGGACCGGGCCCGGGGTCTCTCAGCTCAGGCTCGGTCCTCGCCGTTCGGGCCGCCGGGCAGCGCCTCGGCGACTCGCAGCACCTCGTCGATCCGGTCCACGCCCAGCCGCCCCTCGGGGACGGCGGACGCCGCGATGATCAACTCACCGCACAACTCGATCTCGGCGAGGGCGACGTGGTCCTGAACCGCCGTACCTACGGGAGCCACGCTCATCACCTCTTCCAGCCATCGTCGGTCGACTTCCCAGGGTAGGGAGCGCCCCGCGGACCGCGCATGGCACGGAAGAACCATTTCCGGCCCCGACAGGCCCCTATTTCCGGTTCTTCTCGGCGACCTCGCCCGCGAAGATGTCCTTCTTGCGCGGCAGCCGGACGCTCGCGGGCTCCCCGAACCCGAACAGCAGGGTCGTCGACGCCACCGCGATGTCCTTCTTCTCCTGCGTGTTGACGAAGCTGAACCGGTGCCGCATCTTGCGGATGAGCCCTTCGCCGTCGAGGTACACGTCGAACGGCACCGGCCCCTTGCGGAACCCTTTCGCCGCCGCGGCGATGGCGCCCCGGCTCCCCGCGGACGCGGCCCTGGCGGCGGCGGCGAGATCGACGGCCCCCCGGTAGTGCCGGGTCGGTACGCCCGCGATGTCGCTCTCGCCCTCGTACGTCACCTTGCGTGCGCCGCGCAGCAGTTCGGCCGCGACGAGCGGATCGGTGGCACCGCCCGTGACCAGGTTGCCGTCCGACAGCGACGCGGTCTCGACCCGCACCCACTTGTCGGCGGGCACGCCCGCACCCCGGTTCTTCATGAAGAGGGCGCCGGGGGCGAGGAGTTCGGTGATGGGCCGGTGCTCCTGCGCGCCGGCCGCGTCCTGCGGCAGCCGCACCTTCAGCTCCCCGAGCCCCTTGCGGTAGTCGTAGACGCCCGCGCCCCGGATGGTGACCCGGGTACCGCCGCTGGCCATCTCCATCGACGTACGCGCCCCGGAGCTGCCCTCGCGGACCAGCCGGTCGGCCGCCCGGCGCACGGCCTGGGCCGGATCCGCGTCCCCGTCGCCCGCCTCGGCTCCGCCGCCGCATCCGGCGGCACACGCCATGAGGGCCGCCGCGGCCACGGCCGCCGCCGCTCTGTCCGTCGGGCGCCTGTGCTGCACCACCATCGCTTGTCTACCCCCAAGCCCGTCCGTGCGTATGCGGCCCCGCTATGCCCGGTTAACGACGAGTAGGGACGCCCGTCACGCGAACGGGGAGTTCACGTCCGCCCGCTACCGTGACCCGGTGGCACAACAGCAGCACGAGCACGCGACGACGGTCACGGAACAGGGGCGGTTCTGTCTCGCCCGGTGCACCTGCGGCTGGCGCGGCCCCGCGAGAAGAGCGCGCAGCAGGGCCCGTACCGACGCGGAGGACCATGTGCGGGACCTGTGACGGGCAGGCGGCACAGAGGCCCCGGGGGAACCCACCGCTCCCGGGACTCGTCTCGTAACCGTGGAAGCATCCGGTGGCCGAGGGAGACACGGCATGCAGCGGCGTACGTTCATATCGGCCTCGGCGGCCGCGCTCACCGCGGGCGTGACGGCCGCCTGCACCACCGGCGACGGAGCATCGTCGCCCCCCGCGTCGCCGGGCTTGTCGTCGGGCTCGTCGTCGGCCGCGGTCCGCTCCACCGGCGCGAGCGCCTCCACGACGGTCCGCGCGGCGGCGAACCTGACCGCCCTGGCCAGGGACCTCGACGGCACCCTGGCCCGCCCCGGCCAGTCGGCGTGGAGCGCCGCGAGCCGGCTCTACAACACCCGCTTCGACGACCTGCGGCCGACGGCCGTCGCCTACGTCGCCGGCCCCGACGACCTGCGGACGACCCTCGCGTACGCCCGCGCCCGCCGCATACCCGTCGCGATACGCAACGGCGGCCACTCCTACGCCGGCTGGTCCTCCGGCAACGGACGGCTCGTCCTCGACGTGTCCCGCATGAAGACGGTCCGCGTCTCCGGCGGCGGGGCCGTGGTCGGCGCGGGCGCCAAACTCATCGACGTCTACCGCGCGCTCGCCGCCAAGGGCGTCACCATCCCGGCGGGCTCCTGCCCGACGGTCGGCATCTCCGGCCTCACCCTCGGCGGCGGCCACGGAGTGGTCTCCCGGGCCTACGGCCTGACCTGCGACAGCCTGACCCAGGCCACGCTGATCACGGCGGACGGCAAGGAGCTGACCGCCGACTCCTCGACCAACAAGGACCTGTTCTGGGCGCTGCGCGGCGCGGGCAACGGACAGTTCGGCGTGGTGACCGAGCTCCGCTTCAAGACCCACCCCGCGCCGCAGGGCGTCTCCGCGTACATGACGTGGCCCTGGTCGAAGGCGGCGACGGTCCTCAAGGCGTGGCAGAAGTGGGGCCCGGACCAGCCCGACGAGATCTGGTCGTCGCTGCACGTGGCGAACGCCGCGGGCGGCCGCCCCACCATCTCGGTCGCGGCCTTCTCCCTCGGCACCTACACCGAACTCCAGAACGCGGTCGACCGGCTCGCCGACGGCCCCGGCGGCCCCGGCCCGGCCACCTCGGTGTCGCTCAAGCGCCGCTCGTACGAGGAGTCGATGGAGGTGTACGCAGGCTGCTCGGCGTTCTCCTCCGACGCCCAGTGCCATCTGCCGGGCGCCACCCCCGGCCGCTCCCCGCAGGGCGCCCTGCAACGCGAGACGTACGCGGCGCACTCGGACTTCTTCGACCGCTCGCTCTCGGACGCGGGCGTACGGACCCTGCTGAAGCAGCTGGAAGCGGTGACGGCGGGCGCGGGCTCGGTGGCGTTCACGGCGCTCGGCGGCGCGATCAACCGGGTCGACCCGACGGCCACGGCGTTCGTCCACCGCCGCTCGCGGATGCTCGCCCAGTACATCGTGTCGTGGCAGGCCGGCACCGCCGGGACAGCGGCCCGCGACTGGCTGAAAAAGGCCCACACCGCGATGGGCCCGTACGCGTCGGGAGCGGCGTACCAGAACTACACGGATGCGACCCTGACGGGCTGGAAGCGGGCCTACTACGGTGACGCGGCCGACCGTCTGACGAAGGTGAAGCGCCAGTACGACCCGTCGGGCTTCTTCAGCTTCCCGCAGTCGCTGTAGCCGCCCGGATGGGCCACCCGCCGCTCCCCCGGGTGGCCCGGAGCCCGGGGCGGGGGTGCGCTGGACCCATGAACACTCCCCGAATAGTCGCGGCCACCGCCGCCACCGCGGTCGTCCTCGCTCTGGGCGCCACCACGGCCGCCGTCCTGGACGACGGATCGGCCCACGCCGAGGCGGGCCCCCTCACGGCGCTGTCCGCCACCCTCGCCCTGGCCGCGGGCGCCACCGGCCTCGCCCTGCTCCGCGGCGGCGGAGGGAACGGCGAGGACCACGACGACAGAGCCTAGGCGGCCAGATCCCGCTCGGTGGCGGAGTCCGACGAACCCCTGGCCTCGGGGAGCTCCACCGCACCCGGAGCCGCGGTCGCGGCGCCGGGCGACCACACCAGCCACGCCACACGGGAGCGACCGACCGACCTGGCCACCGGCGTGAGCAGCGCCGACGCGAGCGGCGAGAGGAGCAGCGCGGCGGCGGTGCCGAGCGCGAACCCGCCGATGACGTCGGTCGGGTAGTGCACGCCCATGAAGACCCGGCAGAACCCTTCGAGCACGGCGAGGGCGATCCCGGCGAGGCCGAGCCTGCGGTTGGCGACGAAGAGCGCGGCGCCCATGGCCATCGCGAGCGTCGCGTGGTCGCTGACGAACGAGAAGTCGTTCTTGCCGTCCACCAGGACCGTGAGCCCGTCGTGGTCCTTGAAGGGCCGTGGCCGCTCGACGAAGGACCGGATCGGCACGTTGACCAGGACCGCGACGGCCGCGGCGAGCGGCGCCCACACCACGGCGGCGACCGAGGAGGCGGCGTCGTCGAGAGCGCCCCGCTTGCGCGCCCCCCACCAGCACCACACCACCACGAGCACGAGCCCGAGCAGGATCCCGTACTCGCCGACGAACTCCATGGCCCGGTCGAACCAGCCCGGGGTGTCGTGCGTCAGCCCGTTGATGTCGTAGAGCAGCGAGACGTCAGGGTTTGATCCGGAACTCTCGAGCGCCTCGAGTCCAGCCATGGTTCAACGGCCCCTTCGTCTTCAGCCACCCCCGTGGTCTTTTTTCCGGTTCAGCAAAAGGAACGCACGGTCCCACTCCCTACGTTCCACACTCCACCGAATGATCACGCAGACGTTATCGAAGAGAGATGGAAACCCGCAGCTCAGGGCCGGGCGTTAACGGAGAGTTCAAGCCACGTCACACTTCGGGCGACTCGCTCGGAAGCGCCCGCGCGCCGTCCTCGGTGACCCGCGTCGCGCCGAAGTAGTCCGGCGTGTCGACGGGGTCGAACCGGATGACCGCGCCGGACCGCGGCGCGTCGATCATGTAGCCGCCCCCGACGTAGATCCCCACGTGGCGGATGGCGCGGCTGTTGCTCAGATCGTCCGAGAAGAACACCAGATCCCCCGGCAGCAGCTCGTCCCGCTTGGGGTGCGGCCCCGCGTTGTACTGGTCGTTGGCGACGCGCGGCAGCTCGACCCCGACCGACGCGTACGCGGCCTTGGTCAGCCCGGAGCAGTCGAACCGGCCACCCTGGTCCGCCGTGCCGTTGCCGCCCCACAGGTAGGGGGTGCCCAGCTTCTTCTGCGCGTAGTAGATGGCCGCGGCGGCCTGCTGCGAGGGCTGCACCCGCCCCACGGGCCGGGCGAACGACTTCTCCAGCGTCGTGATCGTCTTCACGTAGTTCTGCGTCTCGCGGTACGGCGGCACGCCCTTGTACTTGATGACGGCGTACGCCCCCGCGTTGTACGCGGCGAGCATGTTCTTCGTCGCGTCGCCGGGCGCGTCCTTCACGTACGAGGCGAGCTTGCAGTCGTAGGAGGCGGCCGAGGGGATCGCGTCGTTCGGGTCCCAGATGTCCCGGTCCCCGTCCCCGTCGCCGTCGACGCCGTGCGCGGCCCAGGTCCCGCTGATGAACTGCGCTATGCCGTACGCCTTCGCCGGGGACGTGGCTTTCGGGTTGAACCCGCTCTCCTGGTAGAGCTGCGCGGCGAGCAGCGCCGGATTGATGGCGGGGCACAGATTGCCCCACTTCTGCACCAGCGGCTGATAGGCGGCGGGCACGGCGCCCTTGGCGAGCCCTACGGCCCCCTGCCCCACCCCGTTCGTCAGACTTCCGGCCGCCATGTACGTACCGAGTACGAGGAGACTTACGAACCCCGTCCCCCCGGCGACGGCCGATCCCGCGACGATCCACGCCTTACGCACCGTCAACCGCCCTTCGCCGCACGGGAGTCCACCGACCCCACAGTCTAGATCCGGCCCGGCCTCCTGACCGGCGGTTCACCGACCGGAGCCCGGGGACGGACACCACGAACCGTCATTGCCCGGCGTGACCAGGCGTGATACACAGAGTGACCATACGTTCTCTCGCATACGGAATCGTCCTCCGGGACGGCCCGGCCGTCGTGGGAACGTAGGAACTCGGCCAACGAATGGCGCCAAGTGTGCAGGCATCGGCGCCGATCTGGTCCAGAATGGGCCTGACCTCTGCGCTGCGGCGGGGGCGACAGAACTACCCACATGGGGCGGTGAGTTACACATGCTGCTGGCAGCCGAAAAAGGCGACATCACGACCATCATCGGCGGGATCGCCCCCGACTGGGGCCCGTTCGGGAGCCTGGGCAACGAGGCACGCGTAATGATCGAGGTGGTGATGGCGGTAGCCATCCTGCTCTGCCTCGGCATCGCGATCTGGGGCGCGGCCAAACAACGGATCGGGGCGACGGCGCTGCGGGACACCTTCAGCGCCGAACAAGGCAAGGGCCTGATCATCGCGGGCCTGACCGGGGTCTTCATCATCGGCTCCCTGGGCACGCTCTTCACGATCGTGTACGGCATGGCCGTTTAGCCCGCGGCCCCCTTCCGGGCGACCTCCGGAACCTCTCAACACCCCTCAACTCCATCCGTCCCGTCGTGCCCACCGGCTGAGGTTGCGTCTCCCTGATGTCGAGTCACCACTCCGCGCCCGCGCGGGAACCAGCACGGCTACCGTCGTACAAGGCGGTTCGGCACGAGGTTGAGGGGACGTGCGCACCATGAGTCTCGACGACCGGCACGACGACGTCTACGGCGGCACCGGCCAGACCCGGACGCGGCTCCCCGAGGGCTCGGGCGGCGACGGGTACGCAGGCGCGCGCAGACCCGGCCGGTCGCCGTCCCGCTCCCTGGTCATGGTGGTCGGCGTCGTGGCACTCCTGATCGCGGCGATCGCCTTCGCGAACCGGAGCGGCGACGACCCCGCCTCCGACGGCTCCGGGGGCTCCGGCGCGGGCCCGAAGTCCTCCCCGACGGCCCCGACCGGCACGAAGCCGGTGAACTCGGGGTTCGCGCGTGATGAGCAGGGGGTGCAGTCCGCTGCCGCGAATTATGCGGTTCAGTTGGGCGGGGACGGCATGTTCCGCGCCGACAGGCGGCACGCCATCGTGGACGGGATCTACACGTCTGCGGCAGCGGCAAAGCTCAAGGGCCCCATGGACGATGCCTACTCCACCGACTTCCTCAGCAAGCTCGGACTGGACGCGAACGCCAACCCGCCCAAGGGCAGCACGTTCGTCTCCCGCACCGTGCCCGTAGGCACCAAGACGCTCCAGTACAGCGACAACACCGCGAAGGTGTCGGTCTGGTACATGGGGCTGCTCGGCATCTCGGGGGCCAACTCGACCAATCCGGTGACCTCGTCCTGGCAGACCTGGACCTTCAACCTCCAGTGGACCGGCGACGACTGGAAGATCACCTCGGACTCCCAGAAGACCGGCCCCACCCCCGTCCCCGGTGATGAACGGGCCTCCAGCTCCGAGGACATCAGCAAGGCCGTCGAGGAGTACGGAGGGTTCTCGTATGCCCGGTAGCCCACGCCTGGCGCTGAAGCTCACCGCCGCGGCCGGTGCCGCACAGGCCCTGGTCCTTCTGACAGCCACCCGTGTCTTCGCGGCACCGGATCCCGACCCGTCGAACGACCCCTGTGACCTGCTGATCGGCCCCGCCAAAAAATACTGCACCCGCGAGGACAAGAGCGGCGGCACCGGCGGAACCACCGGCGGTGACATGCCCCCCGGCACCGAGAACCCCCTCGACCCCCTGTCCAGCCTCGCCAAGGGCTGCGCCGACGCCGCGTCCTGGACCGTCGACCAGCTCAGCGAAGCCGTCCGCAAGACCGCCGAGGTCGACTTCACCAACCCGAAGTTCCTCCAGCAGTACGCCGTCGTCTTCGCCGCCTCGGCCGTGCTGACGCTCCTGCTGTGGCTGATGGCGGTCGCCAAGCGCGCCGTGCGCGGCGTACCGCTGACCACGGCGATCTCGGAGGCGGTCGGCTTCCTCTGGCTGACCGTCCTCGCCTCGGCGTTCACCCCGCTCATCCTGTACACCGTCGTCTCCGCCACGGACGGCGTCACCGACGTCCTCGCCAAGGCGACGGGCAACCAGACACAGACGTTCTTCGGCACGTTCTCCGAGGCCCTCAAGCAGGGCAACGACATCGGCGGCGGCCCGATCATGCTGATCGTCGTCTCGCTGGTCTCCATCGTCGCGGCCGGCGTGCTCTACCTGGAGCTGTATCTGCGCGCCGTGCTGCTGTACGTCGGCGCCCTGCTCGGCGTCGTCGTGTACTCGGGGCTCGTCGACAAGAACCTGTGGGGCCACGTCCGCCGCTGGGTCGGGATCATGGTCGCCATCATTCTCGTCAAACCGGTCATCGTGATCGTGCTGGGCCTGGCCGGCGCACTGTCGAGCAGCGGCGACGGTCCCGACTCGCTGGCCGCCATCGTCTCCGGCCTCGCCATCGTGCTGCTCGCCATCTTCGCGAGCGGCATGATCTACCGCTTCGTCCCGGGCTTCGGCGACGAGATGGCCAACGTACGCAAGAACCGCATCATGCAGGGCGCGGAGGGCAAGGCGGCCGCCGCGTTCACCTCGCCCGCGGCCCTCGTCTCGCAGGGCATCAAGACGCACAGCGCCCGCGCGGACAGCGGCGGCGGCCAGGGCGGGTCGGGCCAGGCCCGCTCCGGCAACCCGTTGTCCGGCGGCGTGGCCGCGCACAGCACCCGTCCGGCCGCCGGTGGCGGTAGTGGCGGCGGATCCGTCCCCTCCGCCGCGCCTCCGCCCCGCACGAGCCCCACGAACACCCCCCACGCGGGCAACCGCGGCGGCGGGGGCAGCAATTCCGGTCCCACCAGCAATGGCAAACCGCAAGGAGGTGCAGGGCGTTGACGACCCAGTCCCATGTGTCCCCTCCGGTCACGCCCCGCCGTACATATCTGATCGGCCGCGCCCGGCCGAACGCGATCGTCGGCAGGAACCGCGAGTCCGGTGAGATCGCCCTGATCATCGGCGGGGCGTTCCTCGGCATGATGTGCGGGCTGCTCGTCCCCGTCCTGTCCCTGCGGATCGTGCTGCTGATGGGTTTCCCGCTCATCGCGCTCGCCGCGGTCTACGTCCCGTACAAGCACCGCACCTTCTACAAGTGGTTCGAGATCAACCGGAGTTACAAGCGCTCCCTCAAGCGCGGCACGGCCTACCGGTCCCGCGCGATGGAGGCCGGGGTCCGGCTCGACGGGCGTGAGGTCGAGGTCGGGCCGCCGCCCGGGATCGGACGCCTCACGTGGCTCGCCGCGCCGTTCGGCCCGGACGAGATCGCCGTCCTCCTGCACGCGGACCGGCGCACCGTGACCGCCGCCATCGAGATCGAGGGCCCGGGCGTCGGGCTGCGCGACTCGGAGGACCAGGAGGCGCTGGTCGACCGGTTCGGGACGCTGCTGAAGCACGTGGCGAACGGGGACGGGTTCGTGACCCGCCTCCAGATGCTGGCCCGCACCCTGCCCGCCGACCCGGACGCGCACGCCAAGGACGTGTCCGTGCGCGGTGACGACCGCGCCCCGGGCTGGCTGCGGGAGTCCTACGACCAGTTGCAGTCCATGGTGTCGACCAGCAGCGAGCAGCACCGCGCCTACCTGGTGGCCTGCATGCACTTCACGCGCGAGCTGGCCGCCGAGGCCAACGCGATGGCGCGGGCCACCCGTCCGAAGGCCGGCAAGAAGGTCGACCGGGACGCGGGGCTCGCCGTCGTCATGGCGCGCGAGCTGACCGACATCTGCTCGCGGCTCCAGGAAGCCGACATCCGCGTACGGCAGCCGCTGGGCCAGGGGCGGCTCGCCTCGCTCATCCACTCCATGTACGACCCGGACCACCCCATCGACCACATCCAGGCGATGACGAAGCGGAACGCCTGGCCGGCCGAGCTCGACGCGATGGAGCCCACCTACCTCCAGGCGAAGACACGGGAGTCGTCGACGCGCGCACCCTGGTGCCATGCCACGGCCTGGGTCAAGGAGTGGCCGATGACGCCGGTCGGCGTCAACTTCCTCGCGCCGCTCCTCGTCCACACCCCGGACGTCATCAGGACCGTCGCCGTCACGATGGACCTGGAGCCGACCGAGGTGGCCATCGAGCGGATGCTGACCGAGAAGACCAACGACGAGGCGGAGGCGTCCCGCGCCGCCAAGATGAACCGGACCGTCGACCCGCGCGACATCGCCGCCCACGGCCGCCTCGACCAGCGCGGCGAGGATCTGGCCAGCGGCGCGGCAGGGGTCAACATCGTCGGCTACATCACGGTCTCGTCCCGCAACCCGGACGCGCTCGCCCGTGACAAGCGCACCATCCGGGCCTCGGCCGGCAAGTCGTACCTGAAGCTCGAATGGTGCGACCGGGAGCACCACAGGGCGTTCGTGAACACTTTGCCGTTCGCCACCGGCATCCGAAGGTAATCCCGTGTCCCCCAAGGCCAGAAGGTAGGCGCTGCTCATGCGGGATCCGTTGTCCCTCCTCACGGATGCCTTCACCTCCTTCCTGTTCGGGAAGGTGGAGACGTCCCGGCTGCCGGTGCGTACGTCGACGGGGCAGGCCCAGGCCGTCTACCTGCCGACCGCGGCACCCGGCCTCGGCGACTCCGGCGTGATCATCGGGCGTGAGGTGTACTCCGGCAAGGGCTACATCTACGACCCTTTCCAGATGTACGGGCAGCAACTGCCTGCCCCGCACTGGCTGGTCCTCGGCGAGTCCGGCAACGGCAAGTCGGCGCTGGAGAAGACGTACGTCATGCGGCAGCTGAGGTTCCGCGACCGGCAGGTCGTCGTCCTCGACGCGCAGGGCGAGGACGGCGTCGGCGAATGGAACCTCATCGCGCAGGAGCTGGGGATAACTCCCATCAGGCTCGACCCGACCGCCGCCCTGGACATGGGGATCCGGCTCAACCCGCTCGACCCGGCGATCACCACGACGGGCCAGCTCGCGCTGCTCCGCACGATCATCGAGGTCGCCATGGGCCATGGCCTCGACGAGCGGTCCGGTTTCGCGTTGAAGGTCGCGCACGCGTACGTCAACGAGACGATCGTGGAGCGCCAGCCCGTCCTGACCGACATCGTCGAGCAGCTCCGCCACCCCGAGCCGGAGTCGGCCGAGGCGATGAACGTCGCCATAGAGGACGTACGCGCGTGGGGTCTGGACGTCGCGCTGGTCCTGGACCGGCTGGTCGACGGTGACCTGCGGGGCATGTTCGACGGTCCGACCACGGTCGGCATCGACCTCGACGCCCCGCTGATCGTCTTCGACCTCTCGCACATCGACCGCAACTCGATCGCCATGCCGATCCTCATGGCGATCGTCGGCGTCTGGCTGGAGCACACCTGGATCCGCCCCGACCGGAAGAAGCGCATCTTCCTGGTCGAGGAGGCCTGGCACATCATCAACTCGCCTTTCGTGGCGCAGTTGTTCCAGCGGCTGCTGAAGTTCGGGCGGCGGCTCGGCCTCTCCTTCGTGGCGGTCGTGCACCACCTGAGCGACGTGGTGGACGGGGCGGCGGCGAAGGAGGCGGCGGCGATCCTCAAGATGGCGTCGACGCGCACCATCTACGCCCAGAAGGCCGACGAGGCGCGGGCGACCGGCCGCGTCCTCGGGCTGCCGCGCTGGGCCGTGGAGATCATCCCGACCCTCACGCCCGGCATCGCGGTCTGGGACGTCAACGGCAACGTCCAGGTGGTCAAACACCTGATCACCGATACGGAGCGGCCTCTGGTCTTCACCGACCGCGCGATGACCGAATCGTCCGACGCGACGCTCGCCGAGGACGCCCTGCACGCGGCCGAGCTGGAGGCAGAGGAGCGGGCGGCGGCCTTCGTGGAGCAACGGCTCAGCGACACCTCCGAGTCCACGGTGGCCTGAGGATGCGGGACGAGCGGCGTTACCGCGACGAGCAGCGCGGCCGGGGCGTTCCCGACGGCCTGCTGATCGGCGTCCTGGCGTTCCTGCTGGGCATGACGATCATGGTGTGGTCGGCGACGGGCCTCGCGGGCCTGTTCACCAAGGGCGCGTGGCCGTCGAACGTGACCTTCGGCCATACGCCCCTGGCCATGCGCTACTTGATCGCCAAGCCGCACGACGTGCCGGGCGCCTGGCCGAACACCCCGAGGGCGGAGCTCTCCGGGTACGGCCTCTTCTGGGGGCTGCTCATCGGTCAGCTGATGATCCTGGTGGTGCTGGCCATCTTCGTGGCGGGGACCGTCGCGAGGTGGCGGGCGGTGCGCGCGGGCCGCGCCCCGGACGCCGAGCCGACACCCACAGACACAGCCACAGCCATGCCGGCCGCGACACCGACGCTTGCGAAGCAGCCGCCGCCCCAGGGGCGCGGGGCGTACGAGAATCCGCCGGTGCCGCCGACGACGGCACCAGTGAACGGCTCGGCCGAGAGGTCGGCGGAGGGGCCGGCGCCGGTCGCCGCGGCGGCCGGGCAGCAACCGGAGTTCCGGCCCGTCGAAACCTCCGCCGCACCGTCCTCCCCATACGGCCGGCCCGCCGCGGCCCGATCCACCGCCCCGCTGGAACCGACCGCCCCGGCCGAACCGCTGGCCTCGGCCGTACCACTGGCTTCGGTCGCCGCCCCCAGCCCCGTCCCCGGCCCGCGGAGCGCGAGAGGCCCGCTCCTCCTCGGCACCCCCGCCGACCGCCACCCCCTGGCCGTCCAGGCGATCCGGGACGCCGAGGGCCCCGCCCTCGTCATCACCTCGGCCCCCAAGGTCTGGGAAGAGACCAAGGACGCCCGCGCCAAGCTCGGCCCGGTCCTCCTGTACGACCCGACCCACCGGTGCGACACCCCGGCCCGGATGCACTGGAACCCCGCCGCGGGCTGCGAGGACCGGGCCACGGCCACCGCCCGCGCGGCGGCGCTCCTCGCCCCGACGAGGCCGACGGCGAAGCTGGACTCCGCGGTGGCCGAGACCGCCGAGACGCTGCTGCGCAGCTATCTGCACGCGGCGGCGGTCGATGGCAAACCGTTCCGCCACGTCCACCGCTGGGCGCAGGGCAGCCAGGTGCAGGACGCCGTACGCGTGCTGCGTACGAGCCCGAAGGCGGCCGCCGGCGCGGCGGGCGAACTGGAGGCGGCGCTCACCTCGCACCCTGAACGCCGGGACATCGCGCAGGAGCTGACGGCGCGGGCGCTCTCCGCGCTCTCCTCCATCCACATCCGGGAAGCCTGCGCGCCCAACCGAACTGATGCGCTCACCCTGGATTCCTTCGTGGACGAAGGGGGCACGCTTTATGTGGTGGGTGAACCCATCGAGGACCCCAAGGCGAATCCGGGCGCGATGCCCCTGCTGACGGCCCTCGTCTCAAGCGTGGTCGAGCACGGCCGCCGGATGGCCGAACGGTCACCCGCCGGTCGGCTCGACCCACCAATGACGCTCGTCCTGGACGACGTCGCGGCGGTGGCTCCGCTTCCCCAGCTCCCGGAGCTGCTGGCCTCCGGAGCGGACCGGGGCCTGCCGACCCTGGCCCTGCTCCGCTCCCGCGAGCAGGGCCGCAGCCGCTGGCCGGACGCCGAACTCCCGGCCGCCCAGGGCTGAACCGGCGTCCACCGCCCCGTGCTCGACCGTCGTCCACCCCGGGTCAGTCGACGGCGTACAGCCGCAGGAAGGCGCGGACGCCACTCTCCACCCGGGCATCGACCTCGGCCCGGGACATCGGCACGACCCCGAAGAACGTGTCCACGGTGACAGAGCCCGCTGTCAGCAGCGCGAAGTACCGCGCCGCCTCCAGGGAACCGGCCTCCTCCACCGCCAACAGCCCCTGCGCGCCCAGCCCGACGAACCGCTCGCGCACCGCCTCCGTCACGGCGCGCGGCCCGATGCGCTGCCACTCCTCGACGACGTCGGCCGGCAGATGCGGGCCCTCCGAGATGATCTGCCGGACGAGCAGCATGTGCGGGGCGTGCTCACCGCGCCGCCCCATCCACTCACGCGCGAGGGCGAGGATGTCCCGCTCGATGTCCGTGACCTTGCTCAAGTGCCGCTCGATCAGCTCGACATGGGCCGCCGTGACCTTCGCCGCGCTGTCCAGCAGTACCTCGCGGAACAGGTTCTCCTTGCCGCCGAAGTGGTTGTAGAGCGTGCGGGTCGAGACCCCGGCCTCGGCCGCGATCTCGTCGATGCCCGCGCGCGTGTACCCCTCGCGCCCGAAGACCGTACGGGCACCGCGCAGCAGCGCCTGCCTCTTCTCGACCGTGCCCCTGCGCGGGCCCCGCCCGTCGTCCTGATCCGCCATGCCGCTCCTCCGTCACCGTCCGCCCAGCCTAGGCACAGAGACCTAGGTACAACGACCGTTGCACTGCTTACAACCACCGTTGTACTTTGCTGCCATGGCAACCGAACCCCAGGCTTCGGCGGTCCCTGTCCCCGGTGGTCACCGCCCCACCGTCACCCTGATCGTCGTCCTGCTCGGCATGCTCACACTGCCGATGGCCATGTCCGGCACCACGGTGGCCCTCCCCCGCATCGGCGCCGACCTCGGCGCGAGCGGCGCGTCACTCCAGTGGGTCGTCGTCGGCTACTTCCTCGCCGCGTCCTCGTTCATGCTGGTCGCAGGCTCGCTCGGCGACCTCTACGGCCGCCGCCGGATCCTCACGGCCGGCGCCGCGCTCTACACGGCCGCCACCCTGGCCTCCGCCCTCGTCCAGCACATCCTGCTCCTTGACGCGGCCCGCGTGCTCTCCGGCATCGGCGCCGCCGGCGTCATGGCCTCCGGCGGCTCCCTGCTCGCGGCGACCTTCACCGGCGCCGCCCGCACCCGTGTCTTCGCCTCGCTCGGCACCACGGCCGGCCTCGGTCTCGCGTTCGGCCCGACGTTCTCCGGCTGGCTCGTCGACGCGCTCGGCTGGCGCGCCACCTTCCTCTCCTACGTCGCCGCCGGCCTCGTCATCCTCATCGGCACCCGCCTGATGAGCGAGTCCCGCGCCGAGACCCGGCCCCGCGTGGACAAGGCCGGCGCGGCCACGTTCATCACGGGTCTCGCCCTGGCCCTCTTCGCCGTCACCCAGGGCTCCAAGTCCGGCTGGACCTCGCCCGGAACGCTGCTCCCGGCCCTCATGGCAGCCGCCCTGCTCCTCACCTTCGTACGCGTCGAACAGCGCCTCACCCGCACGGGCACCGGCCGCCCAATCCTCGATCTGGGGCTCGCCCGCAACCCGGCGTTCGCCGGCTGGGCCGTCGGCTCCTTCGGCCTGGGCGCGGGCACCACCGGCGTCCTCGCTTTCCTGCCCACCTACCTCCAGGGCGTCGACGGCGCCACGGCCAAGGCGGCGGGACTGACGCTCCTGCTGATGACGGTGCCGGTCCTCGCCCTGCCCGCGCTCGGCGCCCGCCTCGTCAACCGCGGCATCCCCGCCCGCCACCTCCTGGTCCTGTCCCTGCTGCTGATCGCCGCGGGCAACGCCTGGCTCACCACCCTGCACCCCGGGATGCCGGCCGCCGCGCTCGCGGGCCCGCTGCTCACCATCGGCACCGGCCAGGGCCTGTCCATCGGCATCGTCGACGCGCAGGCCATGTCGATGGTCGCCCCGTCCGAGGTGGGCATGGCGTCCGGCTTCCTCAACACGGTCCGCGGCGGCACCGGCGCCGTCATGCTGACCGTCTTCGGCGCCCTGCTGCTCGCCTCGGTCGAGTCCCGGGTCGGTTCCGCACCGCTCGCGGCCCGGGTGACAGCGGGCGCGGGCGGCCACGCGCGGGAGTTCACGGCGGCCTGGCACGTGACGCTGTGGACGGTGACGGGCCTGCTGACGGCCCTGGCCGCCCTTGCCCACACCCTGCTCAGGCCCCGAGGCGGCCGCGCTCAAGCGAAAGGCGTCCGGCCTGCCCCACGGGAGAAGCGGGCCCAGCCGCACGCGCCGAGCCCCCACTGACCTCCACCCGATCCATCACACCCCGAAAACCCCGAACCAACTCACCCACGACAGGGGAGACCCCACCATGCCCAGCACCGACCGCACCACAGTCGCCACCACCACCGGCGTGCGCACCGACGGCCCGCTCCGCGTAGCCATCGTCATCGGCTCCACCCGGGAAGGCCGCCTCGCCCCTACCGTGGGTGCCTGGTTCACCGACCGCGCCAGGACCCACGCCCCCGACACGCACTTCGACGTCATCGACCTGACCGACCTCGTCCTGCCCGACAACCACCCGGGCTGGGGCCACTCCCCCACCCCGGAGGAGGCCGAGCTGGCCGCCCGGGTGGAAGCGGCCGACGCCTACGTGATCGTCACCCCCGAGTACAACCACAGCTTCCCGGCCCACCTGAAGCACTTCATCGACCTGCACCGCACGGAGTGGCAGGCCAAGCCGGTCGGCTTCGTCTCGTACGGGGGTGTCGGCGGCGGCCTCCGCGCGGTGGAGCAACTGCGTCTGGTCTTCGCGGAGTTGCACGCCGTGACGGTTCGCGACGGCGTCAGCTTCCACCGCGTCACGCCCGATCACTTCGCCGAGGGCGGCGTGGCCCACGAGCCCCAGGGCGCGGCCGAGGCCGCGAAGATCCTGCTCGACCAGCTGGACTGGTGGGCCCAGGCCCTGCGCACGGCCCGCTCCGAACGCCCTTACAGCTAGGGCCTGCTTTGGCCCGCAGGCCCGTTACGGCTGGCCACTCCTCCGCGCGTACTGAGGCGCGTGCTTTGGCGCCCTATTTCCTTCGGTACCCCGTAAACGCAGAAAACCCCCGTCCGGTATCCCCGGACGGGGGTTTTCTCTACAATTAGTTCGGCGGCGTCCTACTCTCCCACAGGGTCCCCCC
>NZ_JBVIFR010000039.1:0-33724 GCF_055571235.1 Streptomyces sp. NPDC030991 | reverse complement strand
CACACCGAACCCGGAAGGCCCTCACCCGTTCAAGATCCCTAAGCCGAGACCTGCATCACCCGTCCACAACCTCCCGCGGCATTACAGCTAGGGCCCGGCCGCACACACAACCTGCGCGCACGCCCGCCCGGCCCTGACCCTCGCCCCGTCAGCCGTGCCCAGGTCCCCGCCCCGGCGGGGCGGCCGGCCTTACTCCCCGAAATCCAAGTCCTCGGTCTCCTCCCCCTCTTCTTCCAGCGCTTGGCGCACCAGGCGGAGCGCCAAGCCCTCGGGGTAGCCCTTGCGGGCGAGCATGCCCGCGAGGCGGCGCAGCCTCTTGTCGCGGTCGAGGCCGCGGGTGGAGCGGAGTTTGCGGGCGATGAGTTCGCGCGCGGTCTCCTCCTCCCGCTCGGCGTCCAGCTGTCCGACCGCCTCGTCGATCACCGCGGAGTCCACACCCTTGGTGCGCAGCTCGCGGGCGAGCGCCCGACGGGCCAGGCCCCGCCCGTGGTGCCGGGACTCCACCCAGGCGTCCGCGAAGGCGCTGTCGTTGATCAGCCCGACCTCCTCGAACCGGGACAGCACCTCCTCGGCCACCTCGTCCGGGATCTCCCGCTTGCGCAGAGCGTCGGCCAACTGCTTGCGCGTGCGCGGGGTCCCGGTGAGCAGGCGCAGGCAGATGTTCCGCGCCCGCTCCGCCGGGTCCCCTGACGGCTCCCCTCGCTCGGCCCTCGACGAGTCAGGAGGGCCGTCGTCCTGTGCGGCGCCGGGCGCGTCCCCGAACCCGCCCTTGCGTCGGCGTCCGCGCGGCCCGGCCCCGCCCCGCGAACGTCCCCCGCGGCGCGGTCCGCCCGCCGCGCCGTCCCCCGAGTCGCCCTCGTGGCCGCCCTCGTGCTCGTGCCCGGCGTCCCCGTACGCGGCGGCGTCGTACGCCTCGTCACCCCCGTGCCCCCGGCCCCCAGGGGCAGGGGGGCCGGCGTCGTACTCGGCCCAGTCGGTTCGTCGTGTCACGGACTAGCTCTTGGCCGCCGCGGCCTTGGTCTTGGCGGCCTTGGGTGCGGGCACCGTCTTGGCGGCGTCCTCGACGGGCGCCCCGGCCACCGCGTCCACGGCCGGCTCGACGACGGGCTCCTCCGGACGGACACCGACGCCCAGCTTCTCCTTGATCTTCCTCTCGATCTCGTTGGCCAGATCGGGGTTGTCCTTCAGGAAGTTGCGCGCGTTCTCCTTGCCCTGGCCGAGCTGGTCGCCCTCGTACGTGTACCAGGCACCGGCCTTGCGGACGAAGCCGTGGTCGACGCCCATGTCGATCAGGCCGCCCTCGCGGGAGATGCCCTGGCCGTAGAGGATGTCGAACTCGGCCTGCTTGAAGGGCGGCGCGACCTTGTTCTTGACGACCTTGACGCGGGTGCGGTTGCCGACCGCGTCGGTGCCGTCCTTCAGGGTCTCGATGCGGCGGATGTCCATACGCACCGAGGCGTAGAACTTGAGCGCCCGGCCACCGGTCGTGGTCTCCGGCGAGCCGAACATCACGCCGATCTTCTCGCGGAGCTGGTTGATGAAGATCGCCGTGGTCTTCGACTGGTTGAGCGCGCTGGTGATCTTTCGCAGGGCCTGGCTCATGAGACGGGCCTGCAGACCCACGTGCGAGTCACCCATCTCGCCCTCGATCTCCGCGCGCGGCACGAGTGCGGCGACGGAGTCGATGACGATGAGGTCGAGGGCGCCGGAGCGGACCAGCATGTCGACGATCTCCAGAGCCTGCTCACCGTTGTCCGGCTGGGACAGGATCAGGTTGTCGATGTCGACGCCGAGCTTCTTGGCGTACTCGGGGTCGAGGGCGTGCTCGGCGTCGATGAACGCCACCGAGCCGCCGGCCTTCTGCGCGTTCGCCACCGCGTGCAGCGTCAGCGTCGTCTTGCCGGAGGACTCCGGCCCGTACACCTCCACCACGCGGCCGCGGGGGATGCCGCCGACGCCGAGCGCGACGTCGAGGGCGGTCGACCCGGTGGGGATGACCTCGATGGGCTCATTCGGCCGCTCGCCCATGCGCATCACAGCGCCCTTGCCGAATTGCCGTTCAATCTGTGCGAGTGCGGCTTCGAGCGCCTTCTCGCGGTCGGTTCCTGCCATGGGTTCCACCCGGTTTGCTTGTGTCGATCGCTTCACGTCAAAGACGCTAACGCCTGCCACTGACAATCGGCCTCGACGCCCGTCCGCCTGTGGATAACTCGAGGCTCGCCGCCCGGTCACTCTCTCCGGATCCCTTGGGATTCCTGGGGAGAAAGCCCCTGGACGCTCCATAAGAATGGATGTTCGATTTCGGTGTCAAGCGCACCACGCGGAGCCGGAGCAGTCACCGCCGCCCGTCCCCTCAGCCCCTCGGGCGAGGCCGTCCCGCGGCCCGATCCGACCGGCGCGGTCCGACGGCCCAGCATCTCCTGCCACGTCCCGACCGGCGGAAACCCGGCTACCGGTCCTCGGCGTTCGGCTCGTTCGGCCCCCGCAGGGCACCTCGTGCCCGGGCGAGCACCGACGCGCCGCCGCGCCTGCGGTGCCCGTGCACGCGGGGATCGTCGGTGACGTCGTACCGCTTCACGTACGCCCCCAGGAACGCCTGCAACGTCGCGACGGCCGGAATCGCGATCAGCGCGCCCACGGCACCGAGCAGTGCCGTGCCCACGATGACCGACCCGAAGGCCACCGCGGGGTGGATGTCCACCGTCTTCGCGGTCAGCTTCGGCTGCAGCATGTAGTTCTCGAACTGCTGGTACACGACGACGAAGACGAGCACCCACAGCGCGTACCACGGGTTCACGGTGAAGGCGATCAGCATCGGCAGCGCGCCCGCCAGGTAGGTGCCGATGGTCGGGATGAACTGCGAGACGAGACCCACCCACACGGCGAGCACCGGCGCGTACGGCACCCCGAGCACCTGCAGCAGGACGTAGTGCGCGACCCCGGAGATCAGCGCCATCAGGCCGCGCGAGTAGAGGTAGCCGCCCGTCTTGTCGACGGCGATCTCCCAGGCGCGCAGCACCTCCGCCTGCTTGGCGGGCGGCAGCACCGAGCACAGCGCGCGCCTCAGCCGCGGCCCGTCGGCGGCGAAGTAGAACGAGAACAGCGTGATCGTCAGGAGCTGGAAGAGCCCGCCGAGCACCTGCGCGGACACGTCCAGGACGCCGGTCGCACTGTTCTGGACGTACTTCTGGAGCCAGTCCGAGTGCAGCAGGCTGTCCTGGACCTCGACCCGGTTGAGCTCGGTGTGGAATGTCTGGTTGACCCAGCTGATGACCTGGTCGAGGTATTTCGGGAAATCCTCGACCATGTCCACGATCTGGCCCGCGAGCATCGATCCCATCAGGACGACGAAGCCCGCGCACGCGATCATCACCGCGAGGAAGACGAGGCCGGTGGCCAGGCCGCGGCGCAGGCCACGTGCCGACATCCAGCTCACGGCCGGCTCCACCGCGAGCGCGAGGAAGAACGCGATCAGTACGTTGATCAGCAGCCCGGTGATCTGGTGGAAGGCCCAACTGCCCAGCTGGAAGCAGGCGACGAGGGAGAGGGCGAGCACCATGGCACGCGGCAGCCAGCGCGGCATGCGCGCCTGCGGGGCGGGCGCAGGGCCGGGCGGCCGCTCGGGGGGCGTCGTGCCGGGCGGTGCCGCGTCGGCCGTCACCGGAGGGTTCTCGTCTGTCGCTGCCACGGAGCCAGTCTCGCCCACTCCGCGGACGATCGGTGACCTCCGCCGGTCCGTCATCGCGGTCAGCGCTTCTCGGCGGGCACGTCCATCGCGGTGCACACCACGCGCCAGACGTCCTTCGCCTCCCAGCCGGCGTCGAGCGCCTCCTGCACCGTGCGTCCGCCCAACCCGGCCATCACGTGGTCGCGCGCGAACGTGTCGGCGTTCCCGGATCCGAAGTGATCCGCCATCAGCTGCCAAAAGACCGTCAACCGCATGCCTCCAGTATCCCGCCCCTGAGAGTGGGGCCCGGCCGGGGAGGCTTTCCGGCAACGCTTTCCGCCCTACGGTCGGTGCATGGCCGAAACCGGAGCTTCCCCACTCCCCTCGTCGATGTCGGCACACTCCCCGCTCTCCCGTGCCGAGTGGTTCATCTGGCAGACCGCGCGCGTCCTGGAACAGCGCCGCTTCGCCTATCACTTCTCGACGGCCTCGCCCGTCGCGGCCGACGCCGTCGAGACCGCCCTGGCCGCCTACCGCAACGAGGACGACGGCTACGGGCACGCGCTCGAACCCGACCTGCGCGGTCCGGCCAGCCAGCCCCTGCACACCGGCCACGCGCTGCGCGTCCTGGATTCGATCGGGCGGTGCACAGGGCGGCGTGTGGACCGCGTAGGCCGCTATCTGACCGCCGCCTCCACTCCGGAAGGCGCCCTTCCGGCGGTGCACCCCAGCCAGCGCCGCTATCCGCATGCCCCGTTCATCCCCGTCATGGACGATCCGCCGGGTGCGCTGCTGGCCACCGGCCCGGTGGTGGGACTGCTGCACAGCAATGAGGTGTGGCACGCCTGGTTGTTCCGGGCCACCGAGTTCTGCTGGTCCGCCGTCGACGCCCTGACCACGTCACATCCGTACGAGATCGAGGCGGCGGTCGCCTTCCTGGACGGCGTGCCGGACCGCCCGCGCGCGCGGGTCGCCGCTGACCGGCTGGGTCGACTCGTCCGCGAACAGCGGCTGGCGGTGCTCGATCCGGAGCGCCGGGACGACTGGCCGGTGGCTCCCGGCTACGCGCCGGACGAGCACCACTTCCCGTACGACTACGCGAAGACGCCCGGCTCGCTGGCCCGCTCCTGGTTCACCGACGAGGAGATGACCCGCGCTCTGGTCCACCTGGAGAGCGAACAGCAGGAGGACGGTGGCTGGCCCGTCAACTGGCGCCAGTGGGCCCCTGGCACCTCTCTGGAAGCGCGCCCCATGGTGACGATCGACGCGCTGCTCACACTGCGCGCCTACGGACGTCCCTTGTAGATCACACTGCGCGCCTATGAACGTGCCGTGCAGAGCGGCCCTTCTGCGGCCGCGCAGTCACTCCTCGGAGTCGCGCAGAAGCAGCGCCGCGAGCGCGAGGGCGGTGCCGCGCGGCGACGACAGATCGATGCCGGTCTGCTCGGCGATCTTCGCGAGCCGGTTGTCGACGGTGTTCGGGTGCAGCGCGAGCGCGGCGGCGGTGGCTCGGCGGTCCTGTTGGTGGGAGAGGTGCGTGCGCAGCGTCTCCAGCAGCTCGGGCCGCTCCGCGACCGGGTCGAGGAGGGCGGCGATGCGGTGGCTGCTCTCGTTGCGCCGCGAGAGGTGGTACTCGAGCAGGACGTCGTCGAGACGGTGCAGGCCGGGCGGCAGCCCGCACGCGCGCGCGATGCGCAGGATCTCGGTCGCGGTGCGGGCCGCCTCGGGGATGTGCTCAGGCCCGTCCGCCCGCACCGCGGCGGCGCGCACGTGCAGCCCGCTGGCCTTGCTCAGGAGCTGTGGCAGGTCGGCCGGCGGGGCGCAGTCCCGGGGGACGATGACCCGGCCCCCGGCGCCGTCCAGGAGGGCGGGTACCTCCTGGCCGAAGACGCGGTCCAGGACGGTCTGCAGACGCCGCAGCCGGCGCCGGACCGCGACCGGGCTTTCGGGGGGCGGCGAGTCGGGACTCAGCGCGAGAACGAGGGCGGGCCCTTCGAGGCGGAGCTGGTCGAGCAGCACATGGCCGGGCGGGACCATGCCGTCGAGCAGTCCGCGCAGCAGCGAGCGCTGCTGCGCGTGCTGTTCGGCCTCCAGGGCGGAGCGTTCGTCCAGGTACGTCTCGGCGACCGCGCCCATGACAGCGGGGTGGCTCTGCAGCAGGACGTCGACCAGCTCGACCAGGGCGGCCTCCTCGCCGGGGCGGGCGGCGTCCCGCAGCGCCTGCCACAGGACGTAGACGCCGAGCGCGTGGGTGCGCAGCAGGAGGTGCAGCGGCATGCCCTCCTCGGCGCGCTGGGCGGCCCGCTCGCGGAACAGCCGGTGGCTGCCGGGCCGATCGGGTCCCGGGTCGCTGACGCGGCGCAGGAACAGCCGTACGCCGTACCTGGCGGTCGCGGCGATCTCCAGGTCCTTCACGTCGTCGGGCAGATCCGCGTAGCCGGGCAGGTCCTCGAAGGAGTCCCGGGCCATGCGGCGGGCCAGCTCGTTGACGTGCGGCTCGCAGCGCGCGGCGAGGGAGCGGGCTTCGGGCGACAGAGGCACGGTTCCCCCTCGGTTCTGGACGCGTGCGTCCATACGCGGCCGCTGGTGGTGACGCGCCACATTACCCAGCTGTCTTGTGCCGCCGTTCAGGTCACCCTGTGAGGGCCCGCACCCCCGCCGTGACGACCACGGCAGCGGCGACGACCACGAGGAACGGTGCGCGCAGCACCAGCGCGACGGCGGCAGCGGCCACCCCCGCGGCCTTGGCGTCCAGGATCAGGACGCGTCCCTCCGCGAACGTCTGCTGCGCCGTGAGAGCGGCGAGCAGCGCGACCGGCAGCAGCGCCGCGAGCCGTTTCACCGCGGGCCGCTCCAGGGCGCCCGCGGGGACGAGCAGACCGATCAGCTTGACGGCGTAGCAGCCCACTGCGGTGACACCGATGGCTATCCAGACGTTCACCGGTCTCCTCCTTGTGGGGTGTCGGACGCGGCGGTGCGGCGACGCCCCTCTATGTAGAGCACGGCCGGGGCGGCGAGCGCGGCCACCAGAACGGGAACCCCGGCGGGCAGCACGGGGAGCAGTCCGAGTCCCAGTACGACGGCGACGGCCGCGACGGCACGCTCCGTGGTGGTCCTCAGCATCGGCGCCAGCAGCGCGAGGAAGACAGCGGGCCCGGCCGCGTCGATCCCCCAGGCGTCGGTGTCGCCGATGGCCTCTGCTCCGAGGGCGCCGACGAGGGTGGTCAGGTTCCACAGGACGTACAGGGTCAGCCCGGTCACGGTGAAGCCCATCCGCACGCTGCGCCGCGTCGGCTGGGCCAGGGCGACGGCCGTCGTCTCGTCGATGACCCAGTGCGCGGCGAACGGGCGCACCGCGCGCGGGAGGGCCAGCAGCTGGGAGAGGCGCAGTCCGTAGAACGCGTTGCGCACTCCGAGGAAGAACGCGCCCGCTGCGGCGGTGAAGGGGTTGCCGCCGGCCGCGAGCGCGCCGACGAGCGCGAACTGCGAGGCCCCGGTGAAGACCAGAAGGCTGAGCGCGCAGGTCTGCAGCACGCTGAGGCCGCTGCCCGCCGAGGTCACTCCGAAGGCGAAGCCGGAGAGGCCGACGGCGACGCCGACACCGAGCGCGTCGCGGACGACCGCTCGGTCGGGTTTGCCGCTCTCACCGGTGTGCCGGAGGGCGGGGCCGTCCGGCGTTCGTATGTCTGCGGGTGTTGTCTGTTCTGCCACAACCCGGACTGTAGGAGGAGCCGCCCTCAGAGGTCTTGTACGTTCTTGCGCTCCCGCTGGTAGGCCCCGGGAGGGACGCCGACGATCCGGGTGAAGTGCCGGTTGAGGTGCGGCTGGTCGGTGAAGCCGACGGCCACGGCGGCTGCGGCGGGCGCCGTGCCCCCTTCCAGGAGGCGCCGTGCGACGCGCACCCGGGCGTTGGTGAGCCAGGCGTGCGGCGGCATCCCGTAGGCGTCACGGAAGGCCCGCAGGAGCGCGAACGGGCTGGTGCCGAGATCCGCCGCGAGGGTTTCCAGGGACGGTGGGTCGGTCATGTCCGCTTCGAGCACCGCACGCGCGCGTGCGGCGGCCGTGGCCCCCGCCGACCGGCCCGGCCTCAGGGCGAGCGCCGTGCCGTGGCGCCGCAGCAGCCGGGCGACGACGACCCGCAGCAGGCTGTCGGCGGCCAGCGCGTTGCCCTGCTCGGCCGCTCGGTGCACTTCTCTGATCAGGTGTGCGGCGTGCGGGTCGAAGACGATGGTCTCGCCGAAGCCGGCGGTGCCGCGGACCGTGCTGGTCTCCGCGGCGATCTCGCCGACGACCTGCGCCGACGGATAGAGCGTGGAGTACGACCAGCCGTCGGGCCCGCCCGCTCGCGCGGTGTGTGCCACCTCCGGGTTGATCATGACGACGGTGCCGGGAGCGGCGTGCACGGTGCTGTCGGGCATGCCGACCTCTTCGACCCCCGAGCTCACCGCCCCGAACACATAGCCGTCGTGGCTGTGGCGGGGGAAGGTGTGCCGGAGGTAGCGGGCCCGCAGCAGGTCGAGCCCCGGCAGCCGCTCGTACCGCCAGTGACGTGCCCATTCGCCGTTCCCCGCCATCCCTCCATTCTGCGCCACATCACCCCGATGAACCAGTCATTTTCGCAGGTCACGGCCTTTGTCAGTGGCGGGGTGCAGGATGGGGGCATGGTCAGGTCCAGGCAGGGAGCGCACGGCGGCTCCAGCCCTCGCAGCGCCCTAGACGGGTTCTCCCCCGCGACCCGCGGTTGGTTCACGGGGGCCTTTTCCGCGCCCACGTCCGCGCAGGCCGGGGCGTGGCAGGCGATCGGCGAGGGATCGGACGTGCTGGTCGTCGCGCCGACCGGTTCGGGCAAGACACTCGCCGCGTTCCTCGCCGCCCTCGACCAGCTCGCCTCCACACCTCCGCCCGCCGACCCCAAGAAGCGCTGCCGCGTTCTCTACGTGTCACCGATGAAGGCCCTCGCCGTCGACGTCGAGCGCAATCTGCGCAGCCCGCTGACGGGTATCCGCCAGGAGTCCGTGCGGCTGGGCCTGCCCGAGCCCGAGGTGAAGGTGGGCATCCGCTCCGGGGACACCCCGCCCGCGGAGCGGCGCGCGCTGGCCACGCGCCCGCCGGACATCCTGATCACGACACCGGAATCGCTCTTCCTCATGCTGACGTCGGCCACGCGTGAGGCGCTGACCGGCATCGAGACGGTGATCCTGGACGAGGTGCACGCGGTGGCCGGCACCAAGCGCGGCGCCCACTTGGCGCTCTCCCTGGAGCGCCTGGACGAGTTGCTGCCCCGCCCGGCCCGCCGTATCGGCCTGTCCGCGACGGTCCGGCCGGTCGACGAGGTGGCGCGTTATCTGTCGCCGCGGCGCAAGGTGGAGATCGTTCAGCCGCCGTCCGGCAAGAAGTTCGACCTGTCGGTGGTCGTCCCCGTCGAGGACCTGGGCGAGCTCGGCGGTTCCCCGGTGGCCGACTCCGACCAGGGGGCCGAGCGCCCGTCGATCTGGCCCTCCGTGGAGGAGCGCATCGCGGACCTCATCGAGGCCCACCGTTCGACGATCGTCTTCGCCAACTCCCGGCGTCTGGCGGAGCGCTTGTGCAACAGGTTGAACGAGATCGCGTACGAGCGCGCCACCGGTGAGGCCCTCCCCGAGGACCACTCCCCCGCCGAGCTGATGGGTGGCTCCGGCGCGGCGACGGGCGCCCCTCAGATCCTCGCCCGCGCGCACCACGGCTCGGTCTCCAAGGAGCAGCGCGCGCTCGTCGAGGAGGATCTGAAGGCGGGCCGCCTGCCCGCTGTCGTGGCGACATCCAGCCTCGAGCTCGGCATCGACATGGGCGCCGTCGACCTCGTCGTCCAGGTGGAGTCCCCGCCCTCCGTGGCCTCCGGGCTGCAGCGCGTGGGGCGCGCGGGCCACCAGGTCGGCGCGGTCTCCACCGGGGTCGTGTTCCCGAAGTACCGCGGTGACCTGGTGCAGTCCGCGGTCGTGACCGAGCGGATGCGCTCGGGCGCCATCGAGTCGTTGCGCGTCCCGGGCAACCCGCTGGACGTGCTCGCCCAGCAGTTGGTCGCGATGACGGCCATGGACACCTGGCAGGTCGACGACCTCCTCGCGCTCGCCCGCAGGGCGGCCCCCTTCGCCTCGCTCCCCGAGTCCGCGTTCACCGGTGTCCTCGACATGCTCGCGGGCCGCTATCCGTCCGACGCCTTCGCGGAGCTGCGCCCTCGGGTCGTCTGGGACCGCGTCGCGGGCACCGTCACGGGCCGTCCCGGGGCCCAGCGCCTGGCCGTCACCTCCGGGGGCACGATCCCCGACCGCGGCCTGTTCGGTGTCTTCCTCGCGGGCACCGACCCCAAGAAGGGCGGCGGCCGCGTCGGCGAGCTCGACGAGGAGATGGTCTACGAGTCCCGCGTCGGGGACGTCTTCACGCTGGGCACCAGCTCCTGGCGGATCGAGGACATCACGCGCGACCGCGTCCTCGTCTCCCCCGCCCCCGGCGTCCCCGGCCGGCTCCCGTTCTGGAAGGGCGACCAGCTCGGCCGCCCGCTGGAACTGGGGCGCGCGGTCGGCGCCTTCCTCCGGGAGGTCGGTTCGCAGAAGCCCGACGACGCGCGCGTGCGCCTCGCCGACGCGGGCCTCGACACCTGGGCCACGGAGAACGTGCTGTCCTACCTGGCCGAGCAGCGCGAGGCGTGCGGCCACATCCCGGACGACCGCACGATCGTGGTCGAGCGGTTCCGGGACGAGCTGGGCGACTGGCGCGTCGTCGTCCACTCCCCGTTCGGTGCCCAGGTGCACGCCCCGTGGGCGCTCGCCCTCGGCGCCCGGCTCAGCGAGAAGTACGGCATGGACGCCCAGGTCATGCACGCCGACGACGGCATCGTGCTGCGCCTGCCCGACGCCGACCTGATGGGCCTGGACCTCCTCGACCAGGAGCCGGCCGGGCCAGGTCGGGAGTACGACTCCGAGCAGGCCCCCATCAGCGCCGCCGACGTCGTCTTCGACAAGGGGGACGTCGACCAGATCGTCACCGACGAGGTCGGCGGTTCGGCCCTGTTCGCGTCCCGTTTCCGCGAGTGCGCCGCCCGCGCCCTCCTGCTCCCGAAGCGCAACCCCGGCAAGCGCACACCCCTGTGGCAGCAGCGTCAGCGCGCCTCCCAGCTGCTCCAGGTGGCCAGTGAGTTCGGCTCCTTCCCGATCGTCCTGGAGGCGGTGCGCGAGTGCCTCCAGGACGTCTTCGACGTGCCGGGCCTCACCGAGCTGATGGGCGACATCGAGTCCCGCAAGGTCCGCCTCGTCGAGGTCACCACACCGGAGGCGTCGCCGTTCGCCCGCTCGCTCCTGTTCGGTTACGTCGCGCAGTTCCTCTACGAGGGCGACTCCCCGCTCGCCGAGCGCCGTGCGGCGGCGCTCTCCCTGGACTCCCGGCTGCTGGCCGAGCTGCTGGGCCAGGCCGAGCTGCGCGAGCTGCTCGACGCGGACGTCCTGGCGGAGCTCGAGCAGGAACTGCAGTGGCGTACCGAGGACCGCCGCGTCAAGGACGCCGAGGGGGTCGCGGACCTGCTGCGCCTGCTGGGCCCGCTCACGGACGCCGAGCTGTCGGAGCGGGGCGCCGAGCCGGGCTGGGCCGAGGAGCTCCTGTCCGCCCGGCGGGCCATCCGGGTCCGCGTCGCCGGCGTCGACCACTGGGCGGCGATCGAGGACGCGGGCCGCCTGCGCGACGCCCTCGGCACGGCGCTGCCCGTCGGAGTCCCCGAGGCCTTCACGGAGCCGGTCAAGGACCCGCTCGGTGACCTCCTGGCCCGGTACGCCCGCACGCACGGCCCGTTCACCTCCACCCAGGCGGCGGCCCGCTTCGGCCTGGGCACCGCGGTCACGGAGGGCGCGCTCCAGCGCCTCGCCGCGAACGGCCGGGTCGTACAAGGCGAGTTCCATCCCGCGGGCATCGGCCAGGAATGGTGCGACGCCACCGTGCTGCGCCGCCTGCGCCGCCGCTCCCTCGCCGCGCTGCGGCACGAACTCGAACCGGTGCCGCCCGCCGCCCTGGCCCAGTTCCTGCCGCAATGGCAGCACTTGAGCGGTCACGGGCTGCGCGGCATAGACGGTCTGGTCCGCGCCGTCGAGCAGCTCCAGGGCGCCTCCGTCCCCGCCTCGGCGCTGGAGAAGCTCGTCCTGCCCTCCCGCGTCTCCGGTTACGCTCCGGCGCTGCTCGACGAGCTCACGGCCTCCGGCGAGGTGTTGTGGGCCGGCGCCGGGTCGCTCCCCGGCAAGGACGGCTGGGTCTCCCTCTACCTCGCCGACGCAGCCCCGCTCCTCCTGCCCCCTCCGCACCCACTGGAGCTCACGCCGCTCCACCAGGCGGTCCTGGACAGCCTCTCCGGGGGCTACGGACTGTTCTTCCGGCAGATCGCCGACCAGGTCCGCGCTCTCACCTCCGCCCAGGGCCCCGACGCCGCCGGCGGCGCCCCCGCCGTCGTCGGCGACCCGCAACTGGCCGACGCACTCTGGGAGCTGGCCTGGTCGGGGCGGCTCACGAACGACACGCTCGCCCCGATGCGCTCCCTCCTCGGCTCGGGCCGCACCGCAGGTTCCACCGCCCACCGCGCGCGGAGAGCCGTCCCGCGCGGCCGGTACGGGAGCCTGACGGCCGCCGCCCGGGCCACCTCGCGCACCGGCCCGCCCACGGTCGCCGGCCGCTGGTCGCTCCTCCCCGCCCTGGAGCCCGACCCGACAGTGCGCGCCCACGCCCTGGCCCGCACCCTCCTGGACCGGCACGGCGTGGTGACCCGCGGCGCGGTCGCCGCCGAAGGGGTCGAGGGCGGCTTCTCGGCGACGTACCGGATCCTGTCGGTCTTCGAGGAGAGCGGGCAGGCCCGGCGCGGCTATGTGGTGGAGGGGCTCGGCGCCGCCCAGTTCGCGATGGACGGCGCGGTGGACCGGCTGCGCGCCGCGGCGAACGCGCAGGAGCGCGGCGCGCCCCAGCCCGATCCGTACGCCCCGGCCGACGCCCCCGCCTCCAAGGCGTCCGCTTCCCGCGCCCTGGTCCTCGCCGCCGCAGACCCGGCCAACGCGTACGGTGCGGCCCTCCCCTGGCCCGAGCCGCCCGCGCGCGCGGGCCACAAACCGGGCCGCAAGGCGGGCTCCCTGGTGGTCCTGGTCGACGGCGAGCTGACTCTCTACATGGAGCGCGGCGGCAAGAGCCTCCTCGCCTGGCCCAGCACCGAATCCGACGCCGCCCCGCCGTCCGCGGCCGACCTCGCGGACGACCCCCGCCTGCCCGCCGCCGCCCGTGCCCTGGCCGAGGCGGCCCGCTCCGGCGCCCTCGGCACGATCACCGTCGAGCGGATCAACGGCGAGGCCGCGCTCACCGCCCCGCACGCCGCTCTCCTGGAAGGAGCCGGTTTCCACGCGACACCCCGTGGCCTGCGGCTGCGCGCCTGAGGCCGCGCCGGCGCCGCCCCGGCGTCCCGGCCGCCTCCGAGGCAGCGCGCCGCCTACCCTGGAGTCATGCCCGAAGGAGACACCGTCCTGCAGGCCGCCAAGCGGCTGCACACCGCGCTCGCGGGCCAGGTACTGATCCGCTCGGACCTGCGTGTCCCCCGGTTCGCCACGGCTGACCTCACCGGCCGCACGGTCGTGGACGTCATCTCGCGCGGCAAGCACCTGATGACCCGGATCGAGGGCGGCCTCACCCTCCACTCGCACCTGCGGATGGACGGCTCCTGGAAGATCTACGCCCCGGGCGAGCGCTGGCGCGGCGGCCCCACGCACCAGATCCGGGCCATTCTCGCCAACCAGTCGCACGCGGCCGTGGGCTACCGCCTCCCCGTGCTCGAACTGCTGCGCACCAGCGAGGAATCCAAGGCCGTCGGCCACCTCGGCCCCGACCTGCTCGGCCCGGACTGGGACCCCGACAAAGCCCTGAGCAACCTGCTGAAGGACCCCGCCCGCGCCGTCGGCGAAGCCGTCCTCGACCAGCGCAATCTGGCCGGGATCGGCAACGTCTTCAAGTCCGAGCTCTGCTTCCTCCTGGGGATCACGCCCTGGCTGCCGGTCGGTGACATGGCCCCCGAAACCGCCGAGCACCTCCCGCTGCTCTCCAAGAAACTGCTCGAAGTCAACCGCGACCGCCCCCACCGCATCACCACCGGCCGCACCCGGCCCGGCGAGCGCCTGTACGTCTACGGCCGGGCCTCACGGCCCTGTCTGCGCTGCCGCACCCCGATCCGCGTGGCCGAGCAGGGCGACGGCTCCCGCGAACGCCCCACCTACTGGTGCCCCACCTGTCAGCCGGGCCCGCACCCCAGCAGGTAAACCCCGCACGGCAATTGACGACCCGTCAGGAAAACTCGTACGGTCCCCTCATGCCCGTCAAGGCGTACGACCTCACCGGACGCACCGCATTCGTCACCGGCGCCGCGAGCGGTATCGGACGCGCCTCGGCCGCGCTCCTCGCCGAGGCGGGGGCGACCGTGCACTGCGCGGACCGCGACGCGCAGGGCCTGCACGAGACGGCGGCCCGCATCAAGGAGAGCGGCGGCGCTGCCCACACCCACGCCCTGGACGTGTCCGACCGCACCCAGGTCGCCGAGGCCGTCACCGCCGCCACCGCGACCAGCCCCACCGGCGCGCTGGACATCATGGCCGCCATCGCCGGGATCATGCACAACAGCCCTGTCCTGGAGACGCGCGACGAGGACCTCGACCGCGTGCTCGCCATCAACTTCAAGGGCGTGCTGTACGCGTGCCAGGAAGCGGCCCGCACGATGATCGCGTCCGGTACCCGCGGCTCCATCGTCACCATGGCCTCGGGCGCGATCGACACCGGCGGCCCCGGCCTTCTCTGCTACGGCGTGGCCAAGGCCGCCGTCGTCCAGCTCACCAAGACACTCGCCACGGAGGTCGGCCGGCACGGCATCCGCGTCAACGCGGTCGCGCCGGGCTGGATCCGCACCCCGATGACGACCCGCCACGACGAGAGCGCCCAGGCCCACACGGAATCCCTGATGGTGCGCATGGCCCCGCTCGGCCGGGTCGGCGAACCGGAGGACATCGCGCACGCGGTGCTGCATCTGGCCTCGGACGCCGCGGCGTTCACGACCGGCCAGATCCTCCGCCCGAACGGCGGCGTCGCCATGCCCTGGTGATCTTCCCCCGCACCCCGCCCCCGATGTTCCGCCCCGCCCGCACTCCCCGCGCCTCCCGCACTCCCCGCACTCCCCGCACCGCGCGTCGCCTCGGCGAACCGGCGACCCCCGCCGCCCGCGCCTTCGGCAAGGCGTGCACCGGCAACAGACTCAAGCCCCAGCCCCCGGCGGCCACCGCCCCCTCGACCGCCCCCGCGTCCGGCGCGAAGGCCAGCCTCAGCACGCCCCACCACCACAGCGCGCCGAGCACCACACCCGGTATCCAGCGCAGCAGCCGCCCTGCCACGACCGCTCACCTCCGCCCGTCACCGGATATCGCACCTCGACGCCGAACGCCCGCAGACGGCCTCGGCAAGCGCACAAAGGGGCGTGCCACGGACCCCGTGGCACGCCCCCACACTCCACACAGCCCGCCAGAACGGGCGAACACCGCGGTCAGCCGCGGTTCTCGGCCTGGAACATCCAGTGGTGCTTCTCCAGATCGGCCGTGATGCCGATGAAGATGTCCTGGCTCACCGGGTCCGCGTCACCGGTCGCCTCGATCCGCGCACGCATCCGCGTGATCACCGCGCCGAGCGCCTCCACGAGCGTGCCGACCGCGTCCGTGTCCTTCACCCAGCCCTCGGACACCGCGCCGATGCCGCTGCTCGCGGCCACCGTCTTCGCCCGCCCGTCGGGCGGGACACCCAGCGTCGAGGCCCGCTCCGCCACCGTGTCGGAGTGCTGCCGCGCGGTGTCCACGACCTCGTCGAGCTGAAGGTGCACCGAGCGGAACCGGGGGCCCACTACGTTCCAGTGGACCTGCTTCGCCACGAGGGAGAGGTCCACCAGGTCGACGAGCGCGCCTTGCAGCGCCTCGGCCACGGTCTTCAGGTCAGCATCGGACAGCGGACTCTTCACGACGTACATCCCTACCTCGCCTACCTCGGTATGGAAATCACGTCCCACGATGGCACAGATGCACTATTACGGACACACGAAGCAACAATTGGTTACGTGGTGCGCACAGCTGAAAGCCCCGACCACATCCCCGGCCGGGGCCTCATCACACTGCACACTGCGTCAGGCGCTACGCCGCTACGACGTCGACCGCTTCCGCAGGCGCCTTGATCGTCACCCGTTCCGGCGGGACGCCGGCCACGGAGACAGAATTGAGCATCGGGCGAACCGGCGTGCGCACCGGTTCTGACGGGACCGCTGCTGCCGACTCGGCCAGCTCCGCGAGAGCGAGCTCGTCGCTCACCTCGCGCATCAGCTCGGACATCCGTACGTCAAGCGCGTCGCAAATAGCGGAAAGCAGCTCGGAGGATGCCTCCTTCTGCCCCCGCTCCACCTCGGAGAGATAACCGAGCGAGACTCGGGCGGACGAGGAGACTTCGCGCAGAGTACGGCCCTGGCGCTGGCGCTGCCGACGCAGCACGTCACCCAACAGGCGACGGAGCAGAATCATCGGTGGCTCCCTCCTCGGACCGCGTAGCCGCATCCTTCACGCCCCACCGTACCGCCTCGTGCCGCGGCCGTGCGGGGAGCGATGTCGTGTTCACTCAGGGCTGCAAACATCAAAACCCCCCGTTCTGTTCCGTATCCTGTGTCCGCTCATTCCCAGTACGTTCGCCGAAATGCCCTCCGACCAGCTCATCCACGAGGAGGCCGAGCACGCTCCGTACACTCTCCCTACGGATTTCCGTCCGGCCGCCGTTCAACCGCAGCTCGAGCACTTTGCGGCTACCAGCGAAATTCCGTGTGCCCTTCGACGTACTGTTCCCGGGCCCGACAGCGGCCACGTAGACGGTGCCCACCGGCTGCCCGTCCTGCGGCTCCGGTCCGGCGACACCGGTCGTGGCGATCCCCCAGTCCGCGCCGAGGACCTCGCGCACACCCGCCGCCATCTGCAACGCGACCTCGGGATGGACGGGCCCGTGCGCGGCGAGCAGGGCGTCGTCCACTCCGAGCACTTTGTGCTTCAGCTCGGTCGCGTACGCCGTGACGGAGCCGCGCAGGACCTTCGAGGCCCCGGGCACCGCGACCAGCTCCGCGCCCACCAGGCCGCCGGTCAGTGACTCGGCCACGGCGAGGGTCTCCCCGCGCTCGGCCAGCAGTCGCAGCGCCTTGGCAGCCTCGTCCGTCACTTCTCGGCCGCCTCCGAGGACGTCGGCGTCTGTTCCGAGGGCGTCGTGGCCTGCCCCGAGGACGCCGCCTGCTCCGTGGCCGCCCGGGACACGGCCGCGGCGGCCTGTGCCTCCACCAGGCCCGCGCGCCGCAGCACCACCGCCTGGCGTACGTAGTCGAGACCGGTCACCACGGTCAGCGCGACGGCCACCGCCATCACCCAGAACCGGAGCGTGGCGAGCGGCCCGGTCAGGGCCAGCACGTACATGCCCACCGCCATGCCCTGCGCGAGCGTCTTCATCTTGCCGCCGCGGCTGGCCGGGATGACCCCGTACCGGATCACCAGGAAGCGCATCAGCGTGATCCCGAGCTCACGGCCGAGGATGACACCGGTCACCCACCACGGCAGGTCTTCGAGGGACGAAAGGCAGACCAGCGCCGCGCCCATGATCGCCTTGTCGGCGATCGGGTCGGCGATCTTCCCGAAGTCGGTGACCAGGTTGTACGTACGCGCCAGGTGCCCGTCGAAGATGTCGGTGATCATGGCGACGGCGAACGCCGCCCAGGCCCAGGCCCGCCACGCCGGGTCGTACCCGCCGTCGGCCAGCATGAGCATCACGAACCCGGGCACGAGCAGCAGCCGCACCATGGTCAGGATGTTGGCGATGTTCCACAGGCTCGCCTGGTCGACGGCCGCAGCGCCCAGCTTGCCGCCGGGCGCCGGCGTGCCGGTCCCGCCCGTGGCGGAGGCCGGGACTCCGGTCATCTGCCAGCCTCCTCAAGCCCCTCGATCGGCTCCGCGACGAGGTCCACACCCTCGGTCCCGACCACCTTCGCCACGACCATACGGCCGATACCGAACTCGGCGCCGCCCGTGAGCCGCACCTGTCCGTCCGTTTCCGGCGCCTGGTGCGCCCCGCGACCGACGACACCGTCCTCGTCGTCCACGGACTCGACGAGCACCTCGACGGTCTCGCCCAGCCGCTCCTCGGCCCGCTGCGACACCAGCTGCTCGGCGAGGCGCGACACGCGCGCGAGACGCTCGGCGACGACGTCCTCGTCCAGCTTGTTCTCGTACGTCGCCGCTTCCGTGCCCTCTTCGTCGGAGTAGCCGAAGACGCCGATGGCGTCGAGCCGCGCGCCGTTCAGGAAGCGCTCCAGCTCGGCGAAGTCGGACTCGGACTCGCCGGGGAAGCCCACGATGAAGTTCGACCGGACACCGGCCTGCGGCGCCTTGCTCCGAATGGTGTCGAGCAGCTCCAGGAACCGGTCGGTGTCGCCGAAGCGCCGCATCGCGCGCAGCACACCGGGCGCCGAGTGCTGGAAGGAGAGGTCGAAGTACGGGACGACCTTGTCGGTCCCCGTCAGGACGTCGATCAGGCCGGGCCGCATCTCGGCGGGCTGCAGGTAGCTGACGCGGACGCGCTCGATCCCGTCCACGGCCGCCAGCTCGGGCAGCAGCGACTCGAGCAGGCGGATGTCGCCCAGGTCCTTGCCGTACGACGTGTTGTTCTCGGAGACCAGCATGACCTCCTTGACGCCCTGCTCGGCCAGCCAGCGCGTCTCGTTCAGTACGTCACTGGGGCGGCGCGAGATGAAGGAGCCGCGGAACGAGGGGATCGCGCAGAACGAGCAGCGCCGGTCGCAGCCGGAGGCCAGCTTCACGGAGGCGACGGGCGCGCCGTCGAGCCGGCGGCGCAGCGGCGCGCGGGGCCCGGAGGCGGGCGCGAGCCCGTCGGGCAGGTCCGCCGGGGCGTGGCCGGGCAGTGCGATGCCGGCCCCGGCCTCCTGGCGCTCGGCAGGGCTGATCGGCAGCAGCTGGCGCCGGTCGCGCGGGGCGTGCGCCTCCACGCTGCCGCCGGAGAGGATGGTCTGCAGGCGGCCGGAAATGTCCTCGTAGTCGTCGAACCCGAGTACGCCGTCGGCCTCGGGCAGCGCCTCGGCGAGCTCCTTGCCGTACCGCTCGGCCATGCAGCCGACGGCGACGACGGCCCGGGTTCTGCCATGACCCTTGAGATCATTGGCCTCGAGCAGGGCGTCGACGGAGTCCTTCTTGGCGGCTTCGACGAAGCCGCAGGTGTTGACGACGGCGACATCCGCGGCCTCGGCGTCCTCGACGAGCTCCCAGCCGTCCGCCTCCAAGCGGCCTGCGAGCTCCTCCGAGTCCACCTCGTTACGGGCGCAGCCAAGGGTGACAAGTGCGACGGTACGGCGTTCGGGCATGGACTCAAGACTACTTCGTTCCGCTGACAGCCCTCGCCCCGAGGGTTGCCGAAAGATCGTCCGGGCCGTCCGTCAGCCGACTTCGGGGTCGCCCTTCGTGTACGTGAGCCGCTCGACCTGCCCCGGCTGGAACGCGTCCTCGATCTGCTTGCCGTTCACGAACAGCTGTATGGCGCCCGCATCCCCGAGCACGAGATCGATCTTCTGGTTGTCCTGGAAAGTCTTGGTCTGACCCTGTTCGAGCAGACCGTCGAAGAGAATCCGCCCGTTGTGATCCTTCGCGGAGATCCAGCTGCGGCCCTCCGCCGCGCTGATCTTCACGGTGACCTTGTCCTGCGGGGCGGCCGCGATCGCACTGTCGGACGGCTTGGGGTCTACGGGCTTCCTGGCCGTGGCGCTCGGCTTCGGTGCGGGCTTGCCGGTCGCGGGGGTGGCGCCCTCGGCGGCCTGCTGGTTGTCGCCGCTGTCGTCGCTCCCGTTGACCACGGTGTAGCCGACGAAGGCGATGACCGCCACGATCGCGGCGACCATGGCGGCGGTCCAGTTCGGCCGGCGCGGCTCGGAGCGGATGCGCTCGGCCTCGAACAGGGGCGCGGCCGGCGTCGGCGCGGGACGCCCGCCGTGCCCGTCGCCGTACCGCGCCAGCAGCGGCTCGGGATCGATGCCCACGGCGCGCGCGAGCGCCCGGATGTGGCCGCGCGCGTACACGTCGCCGCCGCAGCGGGAGAAGTCGTCCTCCTCGATGGCGTGCACGATCGGGACGCGCACCCGCGTCGACTGGCTGACCTGGTCGACGGTCAGTCCCGCGGCGATACGTGCCTGCTGAAGGGCGCGGCCGATCGAGGGCCCGTCGTCCGTGGGCGCGGTGCTGTCTTCCGAAGGACGGTCTTGCGAAGGACGGTCGTCTTCAGGGGAGTTGCCGATGGACACGGGGGCGCCTTTCGAGCGTGTAACCACCTGCTGGAGGTTCAGTCTAGGGGGGGTGCGAAAGGGTGGGGCAACCGGGCGGTCGGACTTTGTACGCCATCAGAATGGCCCGACATCCTGATGGTGGGACAAGAGGCTGTCCCTTCCCTCAACTTGACGTACTCGTTGAGGAAACGGTTGCCCCGGATCCCCGTACGAGTGACATCGAACCCGTGGATCCTCTGGGCGAGAACCCTCAGGATCCAGTCTCCCCGCGGATCACCGCGAGCACCCCGTCCAGTTCGTCCGGCTTCACAAGAACGTCACGTGCCTTGGAGCCCTCGCTCGGCCCCACGATGTTGCGCGACTCCATGAGGTCCATCAGGCGGCCGGCCTTGGCGAAGCCCACCCGGAGCTTGCGCTGGAGCATGGACGTGGACCCGAACTGGGTCGAGACGACCAACTCGGCAGCGGCGCAGAGCAGCTCCAGATCGTCGCCGATGTCCTCGTCGATCTCCTTCTTCTGCTTGGTCCCTACGGTGACGTCCTCCCGGAAGACGGGCGCCATCTGGTCCTTGCAGTGCTGCACGACCGCGTGGATCTCGTCCTCGGTGACGAAGGCGCCCTGCATACGGGTCGGCTTGTTCGCGCCCATGGGCAGGTACAGGCCGTCGCCCTTGCCGATCAGCTTCTCGGCGCCCGGCTGGTCCAGGATGACGCGGCTGTCGGCGAGCGAGGAGGTGGCGAAGGCGAGACGCGAGGGCACGTTCGCCTTGATCAGGCCCGTGACCACGTCGACCGAGGGGCGCTGGGTGGCCAGCACCAGGTGGATACCGGCCGCGCGCGCGAGCTGGGTGATCCGCACGATGGCGTCCTCGACGTCACGCGGCGCGACCATCATGAGGTCGGCCAGCTCGTCGACGATCACCAAGAGGTACGGGTAGGTCTTCAGCTCCCGCTCGCTGCCTTCAGGCGTCTTGAGCTTGCCGTCGCGGATCGCCTGATTGAAGTCGTCGATGTGCCGGTAGCCGAACGCCGCGAGGTCGTCGTAGCGCAGATCCATCTCCCGCACGACCCACTGGAGCGCCTCGGCGGCCTTCTTCGGGTTGGTGATGATCGGCGTGATGAGGTGCGGAATCCCCTCGTACGCCGTCAGCTCCACCCGCTTGGGGTCGACCAGGACCATCCGTACGTCCTCGGGGGTGGCCCGCATCATGACCGAGGTGATCAGGCAGTTGATACAGGACGACTTGCCGGAGCCGGTGGCGCCGGCGACCAGGATGTGCGGCATCTTCGCGAGGTTCGACATCACATAGCCGCCCTCGACGTCCTTGCCGAGCGCCACCAGCATCGGGTGATCGTCCTCGGCCGCGTCCGCGAGGCGCAGCACGTCGCCGACGTTGACCATCTCGCGGTCGGTGTTCGGGATCTCGATGCCGACCGCGGACTTGCCCGGGATGGGGCTGATGATCCGGACGTCCGGGGAGGCGACGGCGTACGCGATGTTCTTCGCGAGCGCCGTGATCTTCTCGACCTTCACGGCCGGGCCGAGCTCGACCTCGTAGCGCGTGACCGTCGGCCCGCGCGTGAAGCCGGTGACGGCCGCGTCGACCTTGAACTCGGTGAAGACGGTCGTGAGCGACTCGACGACGGCGTCGTTGGCGGCGCTGCGCGACTTTCCGGGCCCGCCGCGCGTCAGCAGGTCGAGCGAGGGCAGCGCGTACGTGATGTCGCCCGCGAGCTGGAGCTGCTCCGCGCGCGGCGGCAGCTCCCGGTCCCGCCTGTCGTCGGGCGAGGACTTGGTCAGATCGGGCACGGCGAGCTTCGACGGCGTCGGCTCGGGCTCGGCCGCCGCGGCCGGCTCGGGCTTCCTGCCCCGGGCCGTCGGTACGGGCGCCGTGCGCGCCGGCGCGGGGGTCTCCCCCGAGCGCTCCCCGCGCTCGGTGCCGACGCCCTGCGTGAGGTCGGCGACCAGCGGCGACGGCGGCATGCCGTGCAGCACGGCACCGTCCAGCGCGGCGGCCGCGGCAGCGGCCACGTCGACGGCGTCCATGGGGCGCTCCATGGCGGGCTGCACGGATCCGCGCCGGGGCCTGCGCCGCTGGGAGAGGGCGTCCTCCTCTATGCGGTCGGGGTCGTACGAGGCCGGGGCGGCGGAGCGCCGCCTCGCGGGCGGGGGCGCGGCCTCGCGCCACTCCTCCCCGTACTCCTCGCCCGCGAGCTCCTCGACAGCGAGCTCGTCGTGCACGATGCCGAGCCGCACGCCCAGCAGCCGGAGCCGCTGCGGGATGGCGTTGACCGGCGTCGCGGTGACCACGAGGAGTCCGAAGACGGTGAGCAGGACGAGCAGCGGGACCGCGAGCACCTCGGTCATCGTGAAGCTCAGCGGGGTCGCGGCGGCCCAGCCGATGAGCCCACCCGCGTCCCTTATGCCCTGCATGCCCGCGTCGCGCGTGGGTGAGCCGCACGCGATGTGGACCTGGCCGAGCACGCCGACGACGAGCGCGGACAGACCGATGACGATGCGCCCGTTGGCCTCGGGCTTCTCCGGGTGGCGGATCAGGCGTACGGCGATGACGCCCAGCAGTATCGGCACCAGCAGGTCGAGGCGGCCGAACGCGCCGGTCACCAGCATTTCGACCAGGTCACCGACCGGGCCGCGCAGATTGGACCACGTGCCCGCCGCGCAGACCAGCGCGATGCCGAGCAGCAGCAGCGCCAGCCCGTCCTTGCGGTGCGCCGGGTCGAGCCCCTTGGCGCCCCGCCCTATGCCGCGGAACATCGCGCCTACGCTGTGCGCGACGCCGAGCCACAGGGCGCGCACGACCCGGTACAGGCCCCCGGTGGGGCTGGGCGCCGGCCTGGGCGCCGGCTTCCTCGCCGCTGCCTTCTTCGCGGGCGCCTTCGCCATGGCTTTCTTGGCGGGGGCTTTTTTCGCAGGGGCCTTCTTCGCCGGAGCCTTGGTCGGCGCGGCCGCCTTTTTCGCGGGCGGCTTCTTGGCTGCGGGACGTGGGGCCATAGGTGTGAGGTTACCGGGGGAGGCGCCCGCGTACACCTGTGCCCAGTGCTTCACTCTTTCGTGTCGCGGACTGACGGGGCTTGAACTGACGCGACCTCAAAACCCCGTCGTCGGCTCAGCTCTGGGAGGGCAGTGACGGCGCGCCGCTGCCCGTACCGGGCTCAAGCGCGTCAAGAGCCCGGCGCAGACCGGTGAGTTTGCGCTCCAGGTGCGCCGCGGTGGCGACGGCCGCCGCGTCCGCCGATTCGTCGTCGAGCTGCTTGGACAGCGCCTCGGCCTGCTCCTCGACCGCGGCGAGACGCGCCGACAGCTCGGCGAGCAGCCCCGCGGGCTCCTTCGCTTCGCCGACGGCCCTGCCGCCGCCCTCCAGCTGGAGACGGAGCAGCGCGGCCTGCTCGCGGAGCTGGCAGTTCTTCATGTACAGCTCCACGAAGACCGAGACCTTCGCGCGCAGCACCCACGGGTCGAACGGCTTGGAGATGTAGTCCACCGCGCCCGCCGCGTAGCCACGGAACGTGTGGTGCGGTCCGTGGTTGATCGCCGTGAGGAAGATGATCGGGATGTCCCGTGTCCGCTCACGGCGCTTGATGTGCGCCGCGGTTTCGAATCCGTCCATTCCGGGCATCTGAACGTCCAACAGAATGACCGCGAAATCGTCCGTGAGCAGCGCCTTGAGCGCTTCCTCCCCGGACGATGCCCGCACCAGCGTCTGATCGAGCGCGGAGAGGATGGCCTCCAGCGCCAGCAGATTCTCCGGCCGGTCATCGACCAGGAGGATCTTGGCCTTCTGCACCATGGCCCGCCCTCCTCGCCCCGGCATGGGGCCGCCCCTGTCCGCAGGATTCGGGGAGGCTCCTGTCGCCGCCCCAGGGGACGACTCCCTTGCGCCGTCCGTCCTTGTGCCGGTCATCGTAGCCGCACCCCGCCTGCCGCCACACCCTGTCACCGAGATGTCACTGTGCACGTAGCAGAAACGCAGTGGAAGACCAGAAGGTTCCCCGGTTACCGCACTCTTACACGGGGGTGGCCACACTCAGTCAGCAACCCCGCGTGAATGTTTCGGATTCCGGTCACTCACCACGCATCCACTGCTCCATCACGGACAACAGGTGGTCGGGGTCGACCGGCTTGGTGACGTAGTCGGAAGCGCCGGACTCGATGGCCTTCTCCCGGTCGCCCTTCATGGCCTTCGCGGTGAGCGCGATGATCGGCAACCCGGCGAACTGCGGCATCCTGCGGATCGCCGTCGTCGTCGCGTAACCGTCCATCTCCGGCATCATGATGTCCATCAGCACCACTGTCACGTCGTCGTGCTGCTCCAGGACCTCGATGCCCTCCCGCCCGTTCTCCGCGTACAGGACCGAGAGCCCGTGCTGCTCCAGGACGCTGGTGAGCGCGAAGACGTTGCGGATGTCGTCGTCGACGATGAGCACCTTCTCGCCACCGAAGTGGAACGAGCGCCGCGGCTTGGGAGCGCTCTGCGCCTCACCGTCGTCCCAGTGCTGCTGCGCGGGCGCCGGCTGCCCGGAGAGCGCCGAGCGCGTCTCGGACGGCGGTGCGGACCTGCGGCGCCGCCTGAAGAGCGCCGCGGGGCCGCTCTGCGTCTCCTGGTACGACTTCACCTCCGCCGGGGTCTCCACCTCGGCGGACTCGGCGGACCCGGCCGGCTCTGTCGGCTCACCCGACTCCGGCACGGCGTCCAGGGCGAGCGGTCGGCCGGGCTCGACGGCCGGGGCGAGCTGCGTGTACCCCTGGGGCGGCAGCTCGCTCGGGTGCAGCGGCAGGTACAGCGTGAACGTGGAGCCGCGCCCCGACTCGCTCGCCGCGTGGATCTCACCGCCCAGCAGCCGGGCGATCTCACGGCTGATGGAGAGCCCGAGGCCCGTACCGCCGTACTTGCGGCTGGTGGTTCCGTCGGCCTGCTTGAACGCTTCGAAGATCACCCGCATCTTGCTGGCCGCGATTCCGATGCCCGTGTCGGTCACCGAGAAGGCGATCAGGTCGCCGTCCGCCTCCCGCAACGAGCCCGCTTCCAGGAGCTGTTCGCGGATGGCGTTCGGCACATCGGCACCGGCCGGCCTGATGACGAGCTCCACGGCACCGGAGTCGGTGAACTTCACCGCGTTGGAGAGCAGGTTGCGCAGCACCTGAAGGAGGCGCTGTTCGTCGGTGTGCAAGGTGGTGGGCAGCTCCGGCGACACCCGTACGGAGAAGTCGAGTTGCTTCTCCGCGGTCAGCGGCCGGAACGTCGCCTCCACGTAGTCGACGAGCTGCACCAGCGCGATGCGCGTCGGAGAGACGTCCATCTTGCCCGCCTCGACCTTCGACAGGTCCAGGATGTCGTTGATCAACTGGAGCAGGTCGGAACCGGCCCCGTGGATCGTCTCCGCGAACTCGACCTGCTTCGGTGTGAGGTTCGCGTCGGCGTTGTCGGCCAGCAACTTGGCAAGAATCAGCAGGGAGTTGAGAGGCGTACGCAGTTCGTGCGACATATTGGCGAGGAACTCGCTCTTGTAGCGCATCGACACCGCGAGCTGCTCGGCGCGCTCCTCCAGGACCTGCCGTGCCTCTTCGATCTCGGTGTTCTTCACTTCGATGTCACGGTTCTGCTGGGCGAGGAGTTCCGCCTTCTCCTCCAGCTCGGCGTTGGACGCCTGGAGCGCCTTCTGCCGGTTCTCCAACTCGGCCGAGCGCTCGCGGAGTTGCTCGGTCAGCTCCTGCGACTGCTTCAGCAGCACCTCTGTCTTGGTGTTGACGGAGATCGTGTTGACGCTCGTCGCGATCATCTCCGCGATCTGCCCCAGGAAGTCCTTCTGGATCTGCGTGAACGGCGTGAAGGACGCCAGCTCGATCACGCCGAGCACGGTCCCCTCGAAGAGCACGGGAATCACGATGACCTGTGCCGGCGGCGCCTCACCGAGCCCGGAGGAGATCTTCAGGTAGCCGCTGGGCGCGTTGTCCACGAGGATCGTGCGCCGCTCCTGGGCGGCGGTCCCGATGAGCGTCTCACCGGGCCGGAAGGACGTCGGCATGGAGCCCATGGAGTAGCCGTAACTGCCGCACATGCGCAGTTCGTACGCGTCCTCGGGCGCGACCGTCGCGTCGGCGCCGTCCTCCAGGGGCGCCGCCAGGAAGAACGCGCCGTGCTGCGCCGAGACCACCGGCGTCAGCTCGCTCATGATGAGCGAGGCCACGTCGTCGAGGTCGCGGCGGCCCTGCATCAGGCCCGAGATACGGGCCAGGTTGCCCTTGAGCCAGTCCTGCTCCTCGTTGGCGATCGTGGTGTCGCGCAGGTTCGAGATCATCTTGTTGATGTTGTCCTGGAGGACCTGGATCTCGCCCGCGGCGTCGACGTCGATCTTCAGGTTGAGATCACCGCGGGTCACCGCGGTGGCGACGGCCGCGATGGCGCGCACCTGACGGGTCAGGTTCCCGGCCATCTCGTTCACGGACTCCGTCAGGTCGCGCCAGGTGCCGTCCACGTCGCGCACGCGCGCCTGGCCGCCCAGCTGGCCCTCGGTGCCCACTTCGCGGGCCACCCGGGTGACCTGCTCGGCGAACGACGACAGCTGGTCGACCATCGTGTTGATCGTCGTCTTCAGTTCGAGGATCTCGCCGCGCGCGTCGATGTCGATCTTCTTGGTCAGGTCGCCCTTGGCGATGGCGGTCGTGACCATCGCGATGTTGCGCACCTGGCCGGTGAGGTTCGACGCCATGCCGTTCACGGACTCGGTGAGGTCCTTCCACGTACCGGCCACACCGGGTACGCGGGCCTGGCCGCCGAGGATGCCGTCCGTACCCACTTCACGGGCCACCTTGGTGACCTGGTCGGCGAACGAACTCAGCGTCTTCACCATCGTGTTGAACGTGTCGGCGAGCTGCGCGACCTCGCCGCGCGCCTCGATGGTGACCGTCCGGGTCAGATCCCCGTTGGCCACGGCGTTGGCGACCTGGGAGATGTTGCGCACCTGCATGGTCAGGTTGTTGGCCATCAGGTTGACGTTGTCGCTCAGGTCCTTCCAGATGCCGGTGACACCCGACACCCGCGCCTGGCCGCCGAGCTGGCCCTCGGTGCCCACCTCGCGGGCGACGCGAGTCACCTGCTCGGCGAAGGACGACAACTGGTCGACCATCGTGTTCACCGTGGTGACGAGTTCGAGGATCTCGCCCTTGGCGTCGACGGTGATCTTCTTGGAGAGGTCGCCGCGCGCTACAGCTGTAGTGACCTCGGCGATGTTGCGCACCTGAAGGGTCAGGTTGTTCGCCATGCCGTTGACGGACTGCGTCAGGTCCTTCCACGTACCCGACACGCCCTGCACCTCGGCCTGGCCGCCGAGAATGCCGTCCGTACCCACCTCGCGGGCCACCCGGGTCACCTGCTCGGCGAAGGCCGAGAGCTGGTCCACCATCGTGTTGAGGGTGTTCTTCAGCTCCAGGATCTCCCCGCGCGCGTCCACGTCGATCTTCTGCGACAGGTCACCGCGGGCCACCGCCGTGGCGACCTGCGCGATGTTGCGCACCTGCGCCGTGAGGTTGCCCGCCATGCCGTTCACGGAGTCCGTCAGGTCGCGCCACACACCGGCGACGCCGGGCACCTGCGCCTGCCCGCCGAGGCGCCCTTCGGTGCCCACCTCGCGAGCCACCCGGGTCACCTGGTCCGCGAACGCGGAGAGCTGGTCCACCATCGTGTTGATGGTGTTCTTCAGCTCCAGGATCTCCCCGCGCGCGTCCACGTCGATCTTCTGCGACAGGTCACCGCGTGCTACAGCTGTAGTGACCTGAGCGATCTGCCGCACCTGTGACGTCAGATTCCCCGCCATGAAGTTGACGGAGTCGGTGAGCTCCTTCCACGTGCCGCTCACCCCGTCGACGCGGGCCTGGCCGCCGAGGCGGCCTTCCGTGCCCACGTCGCGCGCCATCCGGGTCACCTGGTCGGCGAAGCTGGAGAGCTGGTCCACCATCGTGTTCACGGTGTTCTTCAGCTGGAGCATCTCGCCGGAGACGTCGACGGTGACCTTCTGCGACAGATCGCCGTTCGCCACCGCCGTCGTCACCTGGGCGATGTTGCGCACCTGGCCGGTCAGGTTGCGGAAAGCCGTGTTGACGGAGTCCGTCAGGTCCTTCCACGTACCGGCGGCGCCCACCACCAGGGCCTGGCCACCCAGTTCGCCCTCGACGCCGATCTCCCGCGCCACGCGGGTGACCTCGGAGCCGAAGGCCGACAGCTGGTCGACCATCGTGTTGACGGTGTTCTTCAGTTCCAGCATCTCGCCGGCCACGTCGACGGTGACCTTCTGGGAGAGGTCACCGTTGGCCACCGCCGTCGTGACAGTGGCGATGTCACGCACCTGCGTGGTGAGGTTCCGGAAGACCGTGTTGACGGAGTCCGTCAGGTCCTTCCAGGTACCGGCCGCGCCCGGCACATTGGCCTGACCACCGAGCTGGCCCTCGGCGCCGACCTCGTTGGCCACGCGCGTGACCTCGTCCGCGAACGTACGCAGCGTCTCGGTCATCTGGTTGATCGTCTCGGCGAGCTGGGCGACCTCGCCGCGGGCCGACACGGTCACCTTCTGCGAGAGGTCGCCGTTGGCTACAGCTGTAGTGACCTGAGCGATTCCGCGCACCTGGGCGGTCAGATTGCCCGCCATGAGGTTCACCGAATCGGTGAGGTCCTTCCACACACCGGCCACACCGGGCACCTGCGCCTGCCCGCCCAGCTCGCCTTCCGTGCCCACTTCCCGGGCCACGCGCGTGACCTCGGAGGAGAACGACGACAGCTGGTCCACCATCGTGTTCACGGTGTTCTTCAGCTCGAGCATCTCGCCCGCGACGTGAACCGTGACCTTCCGGGACAAGTCACCCTTGGCCACCGCGGTGGTGACGAGAGCAATGTCACGCACCTGCGCGGTGAGCCGGTACGCCATCGTGTTGACCGAATCCGTGAGATCTTTCCACGAACCGGACATTCCACGTACGCGCGCCTGGCCACCCAGCTTGCCCTCGGTGCCCACCTCACTGGCCACCCGCGTGACCTCGTCCGTGAAGGTGGAGAGCTGATCGACCAGATTGTTGACGGTCCGCCCGACCTTGAGGAACTCGCCCCGCAGCGGATGCCCCGTCCCGTCCTGCACCTGCGAGCGCAGCTCCATGCGCGGCGACAGATCACCCTCCGCGACCGCCGTGAGCACCCGGCCGACCTCGGAGACGGGCCGTACGAGATCGTCGACCAGCGCGTTCGACGCGTTGATGGCGGCGGCCCAGGAGCCCTCGCAGGCGCCCGTCTCCAGGCGCTCGGTGAGCTTGCCCTCCCGCCCGACCATCCGCCGCACCCGTGACAGCTCACCCGTCAGATGCAGATTCCGGTCGGCCACCTCGTTGAAGACGGCCGCGATCTCGGACATCACACCGTCACCGCTGACGGTGAGCCGCTTGCGGAAGTTGCCGTCCCGCATCGCCACGAGACCTGCCAACAGCCTGTTCAGCGCCGCGGTGTCCACCGTTGTGGTGCCATTACGCGACTTGTGCTGTTTATTCAGGGACTGTCCGCCTTCCGCGCGCGCTTTCCTGCCCCGCGTCGCTGCGCCAGACTCCACTGTGTCCCTCCCGCAAGGGTCGACCTGTACTGCTTGGGTTGCTCGGGTTCGCTTCTACCGCCGCATCGGCTTCCCAATGCGTTCTCTTCGGAAGCTTGCCCAGTGTTTCACCCTGGCTGAACCAGGCCATAACAGTTCGGCAGCTTCGCACACCCTCCGCACACCCTCAGGACGGAAACACTGGCGACCGGCATCCGCATGGACGGCGAAGGTAAGTAACCTTGCATACGGCTGTCCACCCACCCCGGTCCGCCCGGCTTGGGCGGTGGCGGAAATCGAGCGGGCATCGGAGGGGCGGCCGCGACATGGGTACGGGAGACGTGGGCCTCGACACTCGTACAGCGAGTACAACTCGTACAGGGAGTTCTGTGATCACCGCGCGCGCGGCTGCGACCTTCGAACCCGTCGGGCGATCCGTCGCGACCGCGCGCTCCTTCGTGCGAGACACGCTGCAGGGCTGGGGCTTCGCCGACATCATCGACGACGCCGTGGTCCTCACCAGCGAACTCGTGACGAACGCCGTGGTCCACGCGGGCACGTCCGCGGAGGTCCTGTGCCTGCGCGGTGACGACCACGTCCGCATCGAGGTCTCCGACCGCTATCCGGAGCGCGAGATCCCGCTCCAGTCCGCCGCGATCAACATGGGCAGCCCCGACCGCGAGGGAGGCCGCGGCCTTCAGCTCTGCGCGGCGCTCGCGGGCCGCTGGGGCGTCGACTATTCGGCCACGCACAAGCAGGTCTGGTTCCGGATCGACCTGCCCGAGCGCTCGGTGGGCACCCGCGCCGCGGGCCCCGTCCTCCCCACCGACCTCCTGCCCCTCGCCGACGAGCGCGTCCGCGTCGCCGTCGTACAGATCGACAAGACCGGCGCGATCACGGCGTGGAACGAGGACGCGGCGCACCTCTTCGGTTACGCCGCCGATCACGTCATCGGCAAGCCCCTCACCGACCTCGCCGCCTGGCCGCACACGCCCGGCACCAGCACCGGCATCGTGGACGCGCTCCAACTCTCGCGCTGGGAGGGCAGTTACGGCATCCGCAGCGCCAGCGGCCGCGTGTGCCCGGTCTACGCCTCGCACCTGCGGGTCCGCGACACCGACGGCGATCCGTCCACGGTCTGTCTCCTCGTACGCGACCACGAGCGCGCCGTGCTCCAGACGCCGCTGCGCCTGCCCTCACCGGACAGCGCCGGCGCCGAGAGCCAGGGCGCGGACGCCTTCGAGATCTTCATCGGCTCGCCCGCCCCCGACGATCTCGACGGCCTGTTGCAGCGCACCGTGGAGCGCGCCCGCGACATGCTCGACGCCGACGCGGCCTTCCTGCTCCTGGCCACTGATGACGAGACGGAGCTGGAGGTCCGCGCCTCCACCGGTCTCCCCTCGGCCCGCCAGCGCTTCGCCCGGGTCCCGGTCGAGGTCGGCCCCGGCCGTTACGGCTCGGCCCGGATGCCGGCCGTCCATGAGGACCTCACTCAAGTCCCGGGCGCCGTGCCCCTGTTGAGCGGTACGGGCATGCGCTCGGTGGTCACGGTGCCGCTGAAGGTCGAGGGCCGCCTCACCGGCTCCCTCGGCGTCGCGGCCGAGGCCCCCGACCGCTACTCGAACGAGGAGGCGCTGCGCCTCCAGTTCGCGGCCGACCGTATCGCCATGGCCGTCGAGTCGGCCCGCCTCGGCGAACTCGAAAAGCTCCGCCGCGGCTCCCTCAGCTTCCTCGTCGAAGCCTCCGACCTGCTGGCCGGCACCCTCGACCGGGACCAGACCCTGGCGCTGATGGCCCAGATGACGGTCCCTACGCTCGCCACCTGGTGCGCGGTCTACATGATCGCCGACCAGGCCTCGGAGCCGTACCTCTCCTACGTCCTGCACGAGGACGAGGACCGCATCGACGGTCTCAAGGCCCTCCTCTCCAAGATCACCCCGCCGGAGCCCGTGCCGACCCCCGGCGCCCGTATCTGGGCGGCCCCCGCGGAGGCGGCCCACCAGGCGGCCCTCCGTACGTCCATGCGCAGCCTGGGTCTCGGCGAGCCCGCCAGCGTCAGCTCGGGCATCGGCACCACCCTCGCGACGGCCTCCGCGGTCGGCGGCGAGACCGTGGTGCTCCCCCTCGTCGCGCGCAACCGCGTCATCGGCATGCTCACGCTCGGCAAGCCCACGGACGAGCACTTCCGGCAGGAGATCCTGGAGCTGGCCGAGGACTTGAGCCGCCGGGCGGCACTGGCCCTGGACAACGCGCGCCTGTACTCGGAGCGCATGGCCATCAGCCAGTCCCTCCAGCGCAGTCTCCTCCCGCCGGAGCTCCCGCACGTTCCCGGTGTCGAGGTGGAGGTCATCTACCGCGCGGCCGGTGAGGGCAATGAGGTGGGCGGCGACTTCTACGACCTCTTCCCGATCCGCGACGGCGCGTACGGCTTCGCGATCGGCGATGTCTGCGGCACGGGTCCGGAGGCGGCGGCCGTCACGGGCCTGGCCCGCCACGCGCTGCGCCTGCTGGCCCGTGAGGGCTTCGGTGGCCCGGCGGTCCTGGAGCGTCTGAACGCGGCGATCCTCGACGAGGGCGCCCGCAGCCGCTTCCTGACGCTGCTCTACGGGGAGTTGTGGCCGCAGGAGGACGGCTCGGCGGTCCTCAAGATGGTCTGCGCGGGCCACCCGCTCCCCTTGCGTCTGCGCCAGAACGGCTCGGTGGAACCGTTCGCGGAACCGCAGCCGCTGCTCGGTGTCATGGACGACCTGGAGCTGTACGAGCAGACGATGACGCTCGACCCGGGCGATGTCCTGCTCTGCGTCACCGACGGCATCACGGAGCGCCGCGAAGGCACGCGCATGCTCGGTGACGACGGCCTGGCCGAGGTCCTGTCCGGCTGTACGGGCCTGACGGCCGGCGCGGTCGCGGCGCGCATCATGCGGGCGGTGGAGCGTTTCGCGGCGGACGCCCCGTCGGACGACATGGCGATCCTCGCGATGCGCGTGCCCGGTATCCAGCACGACTGAGGCAGCACTGACGAAGGTCCGGGGGCAAAGAAAAAAGGCCCCCGCCCGTTCAGGGCGAGAGCCTCAATTAATGAGCCCCCAAGCGGAATCGAACCGCTGACCTTCTCCTTACCATGGAGACGCTCTACCGACTGAGCTATAGGGGCCTGTCACTTGTGCGGTTTCCCGCTCGGCAACGAGATAAAGCATACCTGAAGTTCAGGCCCTCTCGAACCGCCCCTTTAGAAGGCGGGTTGCAGTAGCCCGCCCAGTGCATTGCACGCGGACACCATTCGTTGGAGTTGCCTCCGCGTCATGGCCCCGTCGACGGGTAGAGCCAGTGTTTCGTCGGCGGCCCGCTCGGTCTCGGGCAGGATGATGTCGCGCCGGAATGCCGACAGGCGGTGGACGGGTGTCTTCACCGGCACACTGCACTCGACGCCCTTGCCCCGCAGCACGCGGGCGAATGCGTCGCGATCGGGCCGTCCGTTCCCGGGTACGCGCACGACGTACTGCTGATATGTGTGTCCCTCGTGCCCGGCAGGTGTTCGCACTCCGCTCAGCCGTGAGGTCAGGTAAGCGGCGTGCGCCCGCCGTTGTGCCACTTCGTCGTACGGCTTCTCGGACTCGCCCTGTTCGAGTACGAGAAGTCCATGCCGGCTGCCGAGCTCTCGTAGCTGTGCGATGTCGGCCCGGTGTCCGAAGCGGTGAACAGCGATGACGGCCACGGTCCGCGCGCTGAGGTTGTCGACGATGTGCGCGGGGTCGAGGCAGTAGGTGTCCGCGTCGATGTCCGCGAAGACGGGTGCCGCTCCGGCTCGTACGACGGCTTCGGCGACCTCGGGGTTCCCGTAGGCCGGCACGATCACTTCGTCACCGGCTCCGACGCCTGCGGCCTGCAGCATTGCAACTGTGCCCATGTCCTGGATGGTGCTCGTGGAACGTGAACAGGCGGTGACGGGCAACAAAAAAGCCGCTGGCCTTGAGCGTAATGCTCAAGGCCAGCGGCTTTATCAAATTTAGTTCGGCGGCGTCCTACTCTCCCACAGGGTCCCCCCTGCAGTACCATCGGCGCTGTAAGGCTTAGCTTCCGGGTTCGAAATG
>NZ_JBVIFR010000038.1:0-43190 GCF_055571235.1 Streptomyces sp. NPDC030991 | reverse complement strand
CTCCACACCTACAATCACCACCGCGGACACACCGCACTCGCAGGCAAACCACCCGCCAGCCGCGTCCCCAACCTCACAGGGCAATACACCTAGCCCAACCAGGTCACATCTCCGCCCAACGTCTGTCCGGCCGGTGCGCCGCATGCCCGCGGCGCGCCGATCGGACGATGTTGGAGACCGGTGTGCGGCCGCCGGTGGGTCACCTCGGCGCCGGCAGGTACGCGAGCGAGGGAGCCCACGATGCCGGAACTGTTCGTCGACGGGGAGTGGACCGGTGCCGTCCAGGGTGCGCGGCGGGACGTGGTCAACCCGTTCGACGCCTCCGTCATCCAGCAGGTCGACGACGCGGACGCGGCCGACGTGGACCTTGCCGTGGCCGCCGCGCGCCGGGCCTTCGACCGCGGCGCGTGGCCGGGGGCACCGACCCGCGAGCGCGCCGACGTCCTGCACACGGTGGCCCGCTTGCTGCTGCGGGACCAGGAGGAGATGGCCCGCATCGAGAGCCTCGACACCGGCAAGACGCTCGCCGAGGCGCGTATCGACATCGAGGACGTCTCGAACGCCTTCCGCTACTTCGCCGAGATCGCCGACAAGGACGGCGGCCGGGTCGTGGACGTCGGCCCCGACGTGCTGAGCCGGGTCACCTACCACCCCGTCGGGGTCTGCGCGCTCATCGCACCCTGGAACTACCCCCTGCTGCAAGCCTCATGGAAGGTCGCGCCCGCGCTGGCCGCGGGCAACACGTTCGTACTCAAACCCAGTGAGACGACCCCGCTCTCCACGATCCACATGATCCGGCTGATCGCGGAGGCGGGCGCGCCCGCCGGGGTCGCCAACCTCGTGCTCGGCCCCGGCGCCACCGTCGGCGCGGCCATGTCGGCCCACCCCGATGTCGACCTGGTCTCCTTCACCGGCGGCCTGGCCACCGGGCGGCGGATCATGGAGGCGTGCGCGCCGGGTGTGAAGAACCTGGCGCTGGAGCTCGGCGGAAAGAACCCCAACGTCGTCTTCGCCGACTGCGACTTCGACGCCGCCGTCGACCACGCCCTCGAAGCCTCGTTCCTCCACTCGGGCCAGGTGTGCTCGGCCGGCTCCCGGCTGCTCGTCGAGGACTCCCTGCACGACCGGTTCGTGGAACGGCTGGCCGCCCGCGCCCGGACCATCCGGCTCGGCAACGGCCTCGACCCGGCGACGGAGAGCGGCCCGCTCAGCTCGGCCGAGCACCGGGCGAAGGTCGAGGGGTACCTGGAGGTCGCCCGGGAGGAGGGTGCCCGCCTGGTGTGCGGCGGGCGCCGGCCGGACGAGCCCGAGCTCTCCCGCGGCTTCTTCCTGCTGCCCACGGTCTACGCCGACTGCGACCGCTCCATGCGCATCGTGCGGGAAGAGGTGTTCGGGCCGGTGGTCACCGTCGAACGTTTCCGCGACGGGGACGAGGAGCAGGCCGTGGATCTGGCCAACGACACCCGCTACGGCCTGGCCGGCGGCGTCTGGACCAGCGACGCGAGCCGCGCCCAGCGCGTCGCGGCCGGACTGCGCCACGGCACCGTCTGGATCAACGACTTCCACCCCTACGTGCCCCAGGCCGAATGGGGCGGCTTCGGCCGCTCCGGGTTCGGCCGCGAGCTCGGCCCCACCGGCCTGCGCGAGTACCAGGAGGCCAAGCACATCTACCAGAACCTGCGGCCGGCCCCCTCCGGCTGGTTCAAGGGCTGACACAGGTTCCGAACGGGGCACGGCGAGAGAACGGGCGAGGCATGGACGACGAGACGACGACGTACGACTACGTGATCATCGGCGGCGGGACCGCCGGATCCGTACTGGCGGCACGGCTGAGCGAGGACCCCGCCTGCCGGGTCTGCGTGGTGGAGGGCGGCCCCAGCGATGTCGGCGACGACCGCATCCTGAAGCTCCGCAACTGGATCAACCTGCTCGGCTCCGAGTTCGACTACGGCTACACCACCGAGGAGCAGCCGCGCGGCAACTCGCACATCCTGCACTCCCGGGCCCGCGTCCTCGGCGGCTGCTCCTCGCACAACACGCTCATCAGCTTCCTGCCGTTCCCGCAGGACCTCGACGAGTGGGTGGAGCGGGGCTGCGCCGGCTGGGGACCGGAGACGATCCTGCCGTACCGGGCGCGGCTGCAGAACACGATCGTGCCGGTGGGCGCCGCCGACCGCAACGCCATCGCCCAGGACTTCGTCACGGCCGCGGCCACCCGGCTCGGCGTCCCCGTCGTCGAGGACTTCAACGCCCGCCCCTTCACCGACGGCGCCGGCTTCTTCTCCCTCGCCTACGACCCCGCCACGAACAACCGCTCCTCCGCCTCGGTCGCGTACCTGCATCCCGTGCTCGACCGGCCCAACCTGACGCTGCGTCTGGAGACGTGGGCCTACAAGCTGTTGCCCGACAGCGAGGGCCGCTTCACCCGCGTCCAGGTCCGCAACCCCGACGGCTCCCTGTCGACGCTGGAGGCCGACGCGGAGGTGCTGCTCTGCGCCGGCGCCATCGACACCCCGCGGCTGCTCATGCTCTCCGGCATCGGCCCCGCCGGCCAACTGCGCGACCTGGGCATCGAGGTCCGCGCGGACCTGCCCGGCATCGGCGAGAACCTCCTCGACCACCCCGAGTCGGTGATCGTGTGGGAGACCCGCGGCCCGCTGCCGCCCAACTCGGCGATGGACTCCGACGCGGGCCTCTTCGTCCGCCGCGACAGCGCGGGCGGCCCGCGCCCCGACCTGATGTTCCACTTCTACCAGGTGCCGTTCACCGTCAACACCGAGCGCCTCGGCTACCCCGTCCCCGAGCACGGCGTCTGTATGACCCCGAACGTGCCGCGCGCCCGTTCCGTCGGGCGCATGTGGCTGCGGAGCGCCGACCCGTCCGTCAAACCGGCCCTGGACTTCCGCTACTTCACCGACCCGGAGGGCCATGACGAGCGCACGATCGTCGACGGCCTGCGGATCGCGCGGGAAGTGGCCGCGACCGCCCCGCTCGACGAGTGGCTGCTGCGCGAGGTCGCGCCCGGCCCGGACGTGACCTCCGACGCCGACCTGTCCGAGTACGGACGCCGCGCCGCCCACACCGTCTACCATCCGGCGGGCACCTGCCGGATGGGAGCGGAGGACGACCCCATGGCGGTCGTCGATCCCGAGCTGCGCCTGCGCGGACACGACGGTCTGCGCATCGTGGACGCCTCGATCTTCCCGACCATGCCGTCCATCAACCCCATGGTCACCGTCCTGCTCGCCGCCGAACGCGCGGCGGATCTCATCACCGCCCGGCCGGCCCCGCGGCCCCCCACGACGGACGGGCAGCTCCGATGACCGTTCCCGCGACCCCGGACGGCACCGCGGAGGCCGACTCCGAGTTCCGCAAGGACATGGGCCCCTGGGCCAACTTCGCCCTCGGCTTCACCTACCTCTCGCCGGTTGTCAGCACCTACACCCTCTTCGGTACCGCCCTCGCCTCGGGCGGCCCCCCGATGATCTGGGCGTTCGTCATGGCGGGCTGCGGGCAGTTCCTCGTCGCCCTGGTCTTCGGCGAGGTCGTCGCGCAGTACCCGGTCGCGGGCGGCGTCTACCCGTGGGCGCGGCGGCTGTGGGGCAAGCGCTGGGCGTGGATGACCGGCTGGATCTACATGTGGGCGCTGCTCGTGACCATCACCAGCGTCGCGTACGGCGCCGGACCCTACATCGCCATGCTGCTGGGCTTTCGCCCCACCGTGCACACCACCGTGTTGTGCACGGTCGCCCTCATCGTCATCGCCGTGCTCATCAACTACGCCGGTACGAAGGCCCTTTCGTGGGCCGCGCTGATCGGCTTCGGCGCGGAGCTGATCGGCGCCCTCGTCGTCGGCGTCATCCTGCTCCTCACCCACCGCTTCCACGGCCTCGGCGTCCTCTTCGACGACTTCGGCACCGCCGGCGACGGCTCCTACCTGCCCGTCTTCCTCGGCGCCGCCATCATCGGCTTCTACCAGTACTACGGGTTCGAGGCCTGCGGGGACGTCGCCGAGGAGGTGAAGCACCCCGGCAAGGTGATCCCCAAGGCGATGCGCCGCACCATCTACGTCGGCGGGGCGGCGGCCACCTTCACCTGTCTCACGCTGCTCCTCGCCGTCACCGACTATCGGGCCGTGATCTCCGGCAAGGACCCCGACCCGGTCGTCAGGATCCTCTTCGACGCACTGGGCGAGGCCGGCGCGCGCATCGTCATGGCCGTCGTCCTCATCTCCTTCCTGTCCTGCACGATCAGTCTGCAGGCCGCCGCGGGCCGGCTCATCTACTCCTACGCCCGCGACGAAATGATCATCGGTCACCGGCTGCTGCGGAAGTTCTCGCCGTCGCGCGCGGTGCCCCAGTACGCGCTGCTGGTCGCCGCCGTCGTCCCGACCCTGATCGCCTTCGGCTCCCTGATCTCGGCGGACGCCCTCACCAAGATCGTCTCCTTCGCGATCCTCGGCATCTACACGGCCTTCCAGATGGTCGTCCTGGCCGCCCTGCGAGCCCGCCTCAAGGGCTGGCGGCCGAGCGGCGAGTACCGCCTCGGCCGGTGGGGCCTGCTGGTCAACGCGGGGGCGCTGGCCTACGGGATCTTCGCCATCGTCAACATCGCCTGGCCCCGCACCCCCGAAGCCGCCTGGTTCGACAACTGGATCGTGCTCCTCAGCGGCGGCGTCGTGGTCGCCGTGGGCCTCCTGTACATGGTCGGCACGCACCACTACGGCCGCGGCGACGCCCCCGCCGACAGCGCGGTGCCCGACCACTAGCGCCGCCCGCGGATCCCGCGCCGGGCCGTTCGTTTCCCGCGCGGCCGCACCGGGTACTCCGGTGCGGCGGCACCCGCGCCCCGCCCACGACGTGACGCCCGGCGCGGTGTGCTTACCGGACCCGCAGGAAGGATCAATGTGCGCGCACAGAGCAACGGCCCGGTCCTGGTGGCCGACGCCGGGTCGTCGAGTCTGCGTCTGACCGTGTTCGGTGACGACGGGGAGACCCTCGCCGAGCACCGCAGCGACGCTCCGCCCGGAGAGGACTCCTCGACTCCGCTGCGGCGGCTGCTGGACGAGGCGCCCGCTCCGGTGGCCGTCGGGCACCGCATCGTCCACGGCGGACCCGAACTGCGCGGCCACGCCCGGGTCGACGACAAGGTCCGGGCCCTGCTGGACGAGGCGGCCGGCCTCGCGCCGTTGCACGTCCCGCCGGCCCTCACCGTTCTGGACGCGGCCAGGGAGCTGCTGCCCGACATCCCGCACGTCGCCTGCTTCGACACCGTCTTCCACAGCGAACTGCCCGCCGCCGCACGGGAGTACGCGGTGCCCGCCGCGTGGCGCGAGGAGTACGGGCTGCGCCGCTACGGCTTCCACGGACTCTCCTACGCGTGGGCGCTGGACCGGGCCGCCGGACTCCTCGGCCGCGGCCCCGGAGAGCTCCACCTGGTGATCGCGCACCTCGGCGGCGGCTGCTCCGCCTGCGCCGTGCGGGACGGGCGCAGCGTCGACACGACGATGGGGTTCACACCGCTGGAGGGGCTGGTGATGAGCCACCGCAGCGGCACCGTCGACCCGGGCGCCCTGACGTGGCTGCAGACCCGGCACGCCCTGACGGCCCACGACATCGAGGACGCGCTGAACCACCGGTCCGGACTGCTCGCCCTCTCCGGCACCTCGGACGACACCCGTGAGCTCGTCCGCAGCCGGGCGGCGGGGGACGAGCGGGCCGCACTCGCCCTGGACGTCTTCACCCACCGCTGCCGGAGCGGCATCGCCGCGATGGCCGCGTCCCTGGACCGCGTCGACGCCCTGGTCTTCACCGGGGAGATCGGCGAGGACCAGCCCGAGGTACGCGAGGAGGTATGCGCCCGGCTGCCCGCACTGGGCCTCACGGGCGGCCTCCGGCCGGTGGTCGCCGAACGCCCCGAGATCGTCAGCGAACCGGGCGCCCGGGTCCCGGTCCTCGTCGTACCCACCGGAGAGGCGGAGCAGATCGACCGGGAGACCCGAGCGGTGCTGCGCCGCGGTTGACCGGCGCACGCGGCCACCGGCCGAGGACGGCCCTCGCGGCACCGCCGCGCGCCAGGCCGTGCGGCGGACCGGCGGCCGAGCCCCGGAAGGACCCGAGCCGCTTCGGGCGGTACGGGACAAGGAGCCCGGCCCCGGCCGCCGCAATCAGCCGATCGGTACGGCCGTGAAGGTGTGGGTCCCCTCGCCGAGGGAGGTCACGGTGGCCCGTCCGGCCTCGATCCGCACGGTGCGGGAGGTCGCACGCCGCCCGTCCCACAGCACGCGCCGGCCCTGCCGCACGACCAGCCGCCCGGGCGCACCGGGCAGGGCCACCGACCCCCGCGTCCCGCCGGGCACCCGCACCGTCAGCGAGAAACCGGAGCCCGAGGCGCGCCACTCCACACCCAACGGGCCGTGCGGCGTGGGCAGTTGTCCCTGGGCCCACTCCACGTCACCGGGGTTCGGCCGCACCTGCCAGGTGGCGTAACCGGGGGAGAGGGGGAGGGCGCCGAGGAGCTGATGGGTGAGCGCGGGCAGCACGCCGGTCGACCAGCCGTGCGCCATGCTCGTGTACGCGTCCTCGTACAGCGAGCCGCCCGGGCCGATGCCCTCCCAGTGCGTGATGCCGGGATCGTGGCGGTCCATCCAGCCGTAGGTGCGCCGGATCTGGTCCAGTGCGGAGTCGGCTCGCCCCGTCTCGAAGCGGGCGACGATCTCCGGGTACGACGTGAAGGCGTACACCCGCTGCGAGGCACCGTCGAAGATCGTGTCGTTGTCCATGAAGGCATTGCCGTACGGCTGTCGCGTGGTGGCGTCGAGGTGGGCGAGGGCCGATGCGGCCCGTTCGGCGCCGGCGACCTGTGCGGTCACGGCGATCGCGTTGCCGTCCTGGGCGTGGCGTACCGGACCCGTCGAGGAGTCCAGGTAGGCGCCCGCCTTCGCGTCCCACAGATGCGTGTCGACCGCGTCGGCGACCTGTCCGGCCCGCTTCTCCCAGCGCTCCGCGTCGTCCGCGTGCCCCAGCCAGCGCGCGAGGCGGGCGGCGTCCCGGAGCGCCTGGACGTAGTTGACGTTGTAGTACGTGATGCGCCCGGTGCGGTTCAGGAAGGCGTAGTCCCCGTACCCGCCCGTGCCGTTCAGGCCCTTGCTCAGCAGCCCCGCGTCGTCCGTGACGCTCGGGTACCAGGTGTCGAGCACCTTCACCAGGTTCGGGTAGTAGCGCGTGGCGTAGGCGCGGTCGCCTGTGTAGAGCACGTAGTCCCAGCTGCACGTCACCCACCACAGCGGATAGTCGAACAGCGGAAGCGTGTACCGGTTGATCGAGGCCGGTGGTATCCAGCCGTCGGCGCGCTGGTGCTCGGCCAGGTCGGCGAGGACGTTGCGGGAGGCGGCCGCCGCGTCGTCGTGCGTGAGGTAGAGGGTGCGCGCCGACACCGCGAGGTCGCCGACGTAGGGGTCGCGGTCGCGCTTCGGGCCGTCGTGCAGGACCAGCCGCCCCTCCAGTGAGGCGCTCCAGGCGTCGCGTGGGTCGACGTCGTCGCGGCGGAAGGTGTCGGTGACGAGCTCATTGGTGTACGAGGCGCCGTACCAGTAGCGGTTGAGGTCGTCGTCGGAGCAGAGGAACCAGCCGCGGTAGGTGCTCGGTGTGCCGAGGTAGGCGGTGAACTCCAGGCTCACGCAGTCCACTTCGACCGTGCCCCAGGGCCGGGCGGCCGGCGCGTCCGACGCCAGCGCGTCCAGCGTGATCTTGAGATAGCGGAAGCCGTGCAGCCCGTCCGCGAAGACCTTCTCCCCGGCCTGGAAACCCTTGTGGTCCAGCCAGTCGGCGCCGCGCGCGGGCACCGCGAACTGGTCCGTGCCCCGACTCGCCCCGCCCGCCTGGTCGTTGCGGGTGAAGTCGCTGCGGTCGGTGAGGAACTGCCTGGTCTCGGAGAACGCGACGCGCACACCGGGGGAGTTGTCCGAGGCGCCGGCGAACCGGATGCGCGGATGGCCGACGACGACCTTGCCGAAGTCGACGGTGACACTGGGCGGTTCGACGGCTTCGACCGCCTCCGGCCACACTTCGTTGATACGGGTGAACGCGCCGCTCGGGGTGTCCTCCACCCCCGTCACCGTGATGCGGACCCTGGAGGCCAGGAGCGGGACGGCGAACGGCACCGCACACTGGATGACATCGTTGTCGGAGCGCGCGGCGGCCCGCTGCCACGCACCGTCGTGCCACACGTCGACCGTGAAGTCGGTCGGTACGCCGTCGCGGTGGGAGACGACGGTGATGCCGGTCAGCTCCCGCGCGGCGGGCAGCGTCACGGTGAGGGTGTCGGGAAAGGCGCCCTGCGTGTCGTCGTTCCAGAACGTGTCCGGGTCCCCGTCCACGGCGTGGGAGGCGTCGTACGTGCGGGGCCGCCCGTCGCTCCCGTTGTTGCCGGGGTGGGTGGAGGACGCCTCGGCCGTCGTTCCCTCGGGCCAGCGGGGAGCGGGATCGGGCTCCGGCCTGCGCAGGACCGTCACGGGACCGCCCGGCTTCAGCAGCGCCTCGGGCCGGGAGACGTCACCGGTGGAGGCGAGGGTGCGGACCGGGCGCACGGTGCGGGAGGCCGGCGCCTGGACGTACCGCTGCCAGCCGGTTCCGGCACGCGGCGGTGCGGCGGCGGGGTGCGAAGGGGCGGCGGGCCCGGCCGTCGTCGTCGCGGACGCGGGGTCCGCGCCGGCGAGTCCGGCCGCGGACAGCGCCACGGCCGCCGATCCGGCGGCGAGGACGGTGCGCCGGGCGGGACCGGTCTCGGGGACGTTCGCGTACGGGTGGCTCGATGTCATGGCGGCTCACTCTTCGGCGGTGTCGGCAAGGGGTGGCCAGGGGCCGAAGCGCTGGGTGAAACGATTCATTCCCGCTGGTCGGGGCGACGTTATCCCCAGGCACCCCTCCTCGTACAGAGGTGAGAACGCCCTTCGTGCGCCCCGGCCTCGACTTCGGTCACGCCACGGAAGCTTTTGGGTGCGCCGCTCCCGCCTTTGGGCGCGCCGCTCCCGCCCCTGGGCGCGCGACTCCAGTCTTTGGGTGCGCCACTCCAACCTTTGGGCGTACCACTCCAGCCTTTGGGTGCGCCGCTCCTGGCCGGTCGGCGGATGCCCGCCGGTGACCTCGTCCGTAGCGTCGGACGGTATGAGACACGCATCGCCCGCCGTGGGGCTGTTCCTCCTCTCTCCGGTCGTCGGAGAGTTGCTGCTCGGCGCGACGTCGAGCGACATGCTGGGGCAGCTACCGATCGTGGCGTTGCTGTACGGGGGCGGCGCCCTGCTGATCCGCGAGACCGTCCGGCGCGCCGGGCGGGGGTGGTGTTCGATCCTCCTGCTGGGCGCGGCGTACGCGCTGGTGGAGGAGGGGCTCCTGGACCAGATGCTGTTCAACGCGGACTACTCCGGCAACTACGACATGGTCTCGGTGACGCATCTGCCGTTCCTCGGCGTCGGTGCGTACGGACTGCTCTCGGTACTGGCCGTGCACGCGGTGTGGAGCGTGACCGTGCCGATCGCACTCATGGAGGCGCTGGTACCGGGCCGGGCGCGAGAGCCGTGGCTGGGCCGCACCGGTCTCACCGTCACCGCGGTGCTCTTCGCCCTCGGGGCCGTGATCGTCGGCTGGGGCAGCTACGACGACTCCCACTTCATGGCCCCCTGGCCGCGTCTGGCCGGCACGGCCGTGGTGGTGGTCCTGCTCGTGGCCGCCGCGTTCCGGATCCGGCGTCCGGCGCCCGGCCGGGCCGCCCGCGGTGCGCCCCGCCCGCTGCTCGCGGGCGCGGCGGCGTTCGTCGTGACCAGCGGGTTCTGGCTGGTGCTTCAGGCGAGCTGGTGGGGTGTGGCGGCGTCGCTCGCCGTCGCCGTCGTCGCTCTGGCCGTCGGGATCTCCTGGTCGCGCGGGCCCGGCTGGGGCCCGCCGCAGGTGTTCGCACTCGCCGCCGGGGCCACGCTCACGTACACGTGGATCGGCTTCGGGCAGACCCCCGACGTCGGCTCCGACGGCACCGTCAACCTGGTCGGCCATGTCGTCCTCGCGGTTGCCGGCGTGGCGCTGCTGTACGTCGCCGGGCGACGGGTGCGCGCGTACGAGTATTCGATCGGGGCGACGGGTCCCGCTCCCGCTCCCGCTCCTGCTCCTGCTCCCGCTCCTGCTCCGCGGGGCGCGGGGCGGCGGCGCCCGGCTCGGGGGTCACACGGCTCGTAGGACGCCCGCAACCGGCCCCGGGGCTCCGGCCGATTCCCGCGACGCCGCTCTTACGTAATCGCACGATCCTCATTAGCATCCGACGATGCGTCGGATCCCCGCAGTTCTCGCCGGACTCTGTCTCGGCCTCGCGGTACTCCAGCCCGCGGCACATGCCGACGGTCCCGAAGTGCCCTCGGCGCACTCGGTGGAGACGGTGCCGGCGACCGGGGCCCTCTTCTACCCGAGTGTCCTGGGTGCGGTTCCCCGGCTCGGCGGACCGCACTTCTGCTCGGCGGGCGTGGTCGACTCGCCGGCGCGCGACCTCCTGGTGACAGCGGCCCACTGCGTCTTCGGCAATGGGGCGACCATCGAGTTCGCGCCCCTGCTGCATGACAGTGAACTCCCCGGCGGCGTCTGGCCGGTGACCGGCATCTACGTCGATCCCGCCTGGAAGAAGTCCTTCGACCCGCGCCACGACGTCGCCTTCCTCCGGGTCGCGCCGCGCGGCGGCAAGAAGATCGAGGACGTGGTGCCGGGCGTACCGCTCGGCACGCCGCGCGCGCAGGAGCCGGTCACGGTCGGCGGCTATCCGATGGGCAGCCGCGGCCGCCCGCTCACCTGTACCGCCCCGCTCGAACAGGTCGACGACTACCCGGCCATCCACTGCACCGGCTTCGGCAACGGGACCAGCGGCGGTCCCTGGGTGCAGAACGACCGGCTGGTCGGGGTGATCGGCGGCCTCGAACAGGGCGGCTGTGCGCCGGACGTGGAGTACAGCACCCCCTTCGGCGACGACGCCCGGGCGCTCCTGGCGCGCGCGGCCGCGGGCGGCAAGAGCGATCTGGCCCCGATCGCCTTCACCGCGAACGCCTGCTGAGCCTCCGGGACGGGACGGCCCGGCCCGGCCGGGGGGTTGGGCGCCGTGTTGTGTGCGGGATGCGCCACACGAAGCCGGAAGCCTGGCTCCGCCCCGGCCGCGCCCGCCGGTCAGGAGGTGTTTCCCGCCGAGCTCCGTGCGGCATCAGGGACCGGGACGGCTCCCGGGTCCTCGGTGACCGCGGCCTTCGCCGGTACTCCGATCCCGAGCTTGTCGAGGATCTTCTTCTCGATCTCGTCGGCCAGGTCGGGGTTGTCCTTGAGGGAGTTGCGCGCGTTCTCCTTGCCCTGGCCGAGCTGGTCGCCCTCGTACGTGTACCAGGCACCGGCCTTGCGGACGAAGCCGTGGTCGACGCCCATGTCGATCAGGCCACCTTCGCGGGAGATGCCCTGGCCGTAGAGGATGTCGAACTCGGCCTGCTTGAAGGGCGGCGCGACCTTGTTCTTGACGACCTTGACGCGGGTGCGGTTGCCGACCGCGTCGGTGCCGTCCTTCAGGGTCTCGATGCGGCGGATGTCGAGCCGCACCGACGCGTAGAACTTCAGGGCCCGGCCACCGGTCGTGGTCTCCGGCGAGCCGAACATCACGCCGATCTTCTCGCGGAGCTGGTTGATGAAGATCACGGTGGTCTTCGTCTGGCTCAGCGCGCTGGTGATCTTGCGGAGGGCCTGGCTCATCAGGCGGGCCTGGAGACCCATGTGGGAGTCGCCCATCTCGCCCTCGATCTCCGCGCGCGGCACCAGGGCCGCGACGGAGTCGATCACGATCAGGTCGATCGCGCCGGAGCGGATCAGGACATCGGCGATCTCCAGAGCCTGCTCGCCGTTGTCCGGCTGGGACAGGATGAGGTTGTCGATGTCGACGCCGAGCTTCTTGGCGTACTCGGGGTCGAGGGCGTGCTCGGCGTCGATGAACGCCACCGAGCCGCCGGCCTTCTGCGCGTTCGCCACCGCGTGCAGCGTCAGCGTCGTCTTGCCGGAGGACTCAGGACCGTACACCTCCACCACGCGGCCGCGGGGCAGACCGCCCACGCCGAGCGCCACGTCCAGCGCGGTGGATCCGGTAGGGATCACCTCGATGGGCTCGTGGGGCCGCTCACCGAGGCGCATGACGGCGCCCCGGCCGAATTTCCGCTCGATCTGTGCGAGCGCGGTGTCCAGCGCCTTTTCGTGGTCGGTTCCTGCCATGAGCTGTCACCCGGTCCGATGGTGTGGCACGCGGCACGTCGGAGGACGTGAGCGTCTACTGCCGACAGCGGACGTCTCGGAGGCCCTAGTAAACGAACACCCGATCGATTTTCGTGTCCCCTGAAAGGTACCAAACCGAGGGGGAGCGGGACGGGTCGCGCGCCGGATCGCTCCGTACGGTTTCGCCGTCGTGGTGTCCGTGCGCTGCCGCAGAGGGACGCTGCATCGGAGAAGCGGCCCCCGGACCGCCGATCCGTGCCCTTCGACCCGGCCGGCCCCGGATCCGGTCCGGGTCGACGGCAAGCGACTCTCCGGTGGGGGTCGGTCCGGAATTGGTGCGGGCCGCGTCGAGGAGTCCAGCCGCGGCGAAGGCTCGACACCCGTCGACCGGCTTGCGGGGGGGTTCATGCCCGGCATGATGGTCCTCGGTAGCCCGTTGCGCGCGGTGAACGGCGTTTCTCGAGATGGAGATTGTGGTGTCGGAGCGGCTGATCGCGGGTGCGGTGGTGGCCGTCGAGGGCCGTGTCCTCCTGATTCGCCGCCGGGTGCCGGAGGGCGCCCTTGTCTGGCAGTTCCCGGCGGGCAAAGTCGACGGGGGCGAGACGCCGTCGGAGGCTGCCGCGCGGGAAGCCCGCGAGGAGGCCGGGGTCGTCGTCGAACCGCTGACGGTGATCGGCGAGCGTGTACATCCGGCGACAGGCAGGCGGGTGGTGTACGTGGCATGCCTGTGGCTCTCGGGTGAGGCGCGGGCGGCATCGCCGCTGGAGGTCGTGGAGGCGGCGTGGGTGCCCTTCGGCGAGCTGCCGGAGTGGATTCCGGGCGGGGTGTATGGGCCGGTGTGGGAGCACCTGACAGGGCTGGCGCTCCCCTGAAACCAGCGGGGCGTTCCGCTGTCCACAGCGCCTGTCCGGCCGCTCCTGCCGCGCCGGGTGGGGCTGTAGGCGTACCGATCCGCCTCCTCTGCCGTGTGGCCGCTGTCGCGCCTCGGGGGTCCCGTCTGATTCGTGCGGTGCCGTCAGGTCCGGTCGGCCTGCACGCTCGCGGTATGGGGTCTGTCGAGGGGGCGCGGCGTCTTGGTCGCGAGCAGTTGTTCACGTGCGTGTATTGCGGGTTGCCGCAGGAGCGGGTGCCGACAGTCGATCACGATTGGGTGATGTTGGAGCCGGAGATGCGTCCGCCGGCGCATCTGGTGCCGGCGCAGCATCGGTGGATCGAGACGTCGGACGGCAAGGTGGCCTTGTACGAGGTGTGCCCGGTGGACGGGGTGCAGCGCTGCCGGGTCGCGCATGTGCTGGCCTGTCCGGCGCAGGAGTTGCCGGATCTGTGGCCGTGGCTGACGACGGTGCGGCTGGAGAACGGGCGGCGGGCGGACCGGCAGCGGGACGTGCCGCCCCTTCCGCCCGGGGATGAGCAGCTGCCGGACGTGGGATAGGTCTACCGCTGCCTCTTGTGCTTGTCGGGGGCCCTGCTGCGTCGCCGGTCGGCCATCCAGTCGCCGAACGCCGTTCTGCGCGCGCCTCTCCAGTGGGGGATGATCCGGCAGGACAGCGTGGCGACTCGCCCCAGTTCGAACCGGTGCTGGAGAGGGTCCGCGTGCCCCGCATCGGAGCGGGCCGGCCACGCGTCCGCCCCCACCGCGTGCGGGCCGACTACGACAGCTCTGAGCTTGCTCGCCAAGCCCGGTCAGAGAGAAACCCGGTATCACTGCAGGCAACAAGGCATCTAGCCTGTGGCGCATGCATCAGTCTCGAAGGCGCGACCGGCGCCTGGCTCGCCGCGTGCCCTCGGAGCCGGCTCGGCGCCGGACGTTCCGACTCACGGCCGTGGGCGCTGATGTAGTCCTGGTGGGTTACTTCTCTGCGAAGCAGAAGGACTTCGAAACGCTCATGGCGTCGGCAGCCAGAGAACTGGCAGCGCGCGGCGCTCGGGTCGTCGTGCAGATTGTGCAACGGCGAGGCGTCTCGGCCGGCGGGGTCCAGAAGATGGGTCTGCCCTACTCCTCGCGGACTCTGCTGAGCCACGGGAAAGTCCGTGAAGTAGCTCAGGCCTGTGACCAGGCCAACGCTGCCGCAGTGATCTTTGTTGCCTCCTTGACCGAGCGCCAGCAGCGCACGCTGACACGCATGCTTGGCCGCCCCGCTGTGAGTCTCTTCAGCGTTCTTGCTGCCAACTGACAGTTCACTCGAAGCGGGCTTTCGATACACGCCCTAACGTCAGTCGCCGTTGAAGACGAGATACCGGTGGGTTTTGCCCTCGACTTGAGCGGTCAGCGCAAGGATCTCGTGCACCGCCTCGGCTTCTTCGGCGGCCGACTCGTTCGCCAAGGCCCGTCTGCTCGACAGTTGGTTCCGCCGAAGCATTTATAGAGGTCAGCGCCATTCGTTGACGGCTGCGATCAGCACGGTTGCTTCGTAGCGGACGGCGAGTTCGCCGTACCGTGTGGCGACGGCCCGGTGGCGCTTGCGCCGGTTGATCCGGCACTCGACGGTGTGCCGCTGCTTGTAGTCGTCCTTGTCGAACGCCGGCGGCCGCCCGCCACGCGGTCCACGCTTGAGACAGTCACGGACCCGGTCCGCCGGGACCGGGATGGTGGCCTTGATCCCGCGTCTGCGCAGGTAACAGTGGAGTCGACGTTCACGTCGGTAGGGACCGCCTCCTCGTGAGCACGGGGTCCTGCGGAGATGGCGTCCTCCGCGCGCGATGAACAGTGCGCGAGGGTACGGATCATGAGCAGCCGGCCGGAGTGGGATGCCATCGGGGGTCGCTCCGCGTAACGCAGGCTCGCAGTGACACGCTCTGGTGCGCCCGGTGATCCAGACGCAGCCGCTAGACGGCGACCGGGACGGGGTGTGCCGGGAGCTGCCAGTCGCCGCCGCGGTCCTCCTTGGAGAACCGTGCGACCAGGTCGGGGATGCGGAAGAAGCAGGCCAGGGCGGTGGCCGTCTGGAAGGCGCTGATCGCGTGCTGGTGCATGGGCATGCCGACGCGGAGCAGGCGGGGGTTGAGCTCGGCCTGGATCTCGTTGACGAAGGGCCGCAGGACGCGGTCGTAGTTCGCCAGGGCGGTGGGGAGATCGTCGGGGTGCCGGTTGATCTCCCCGGCCAGGACGTAGGCGCCGACCAGACCGCCGGCGACGCCCATGCCGCTGTAGGGAGACGCGCAGTGCGCGGCGTCGCCGACCAGGACCACGCGGCCCTTGGACCAGGTATCGGTGCGGACCTGGGCGATCTCCTGGGAGTAGAAGAACGGGCTCCTCTTCATGCCCTCCACGAAGCGCTCGGTCTGCCAGCCCGCGTCAGAGAAGCGGTCGGCCCAGAACTTCTGCTGCTGCTCTACGGGTGCGCGGTGGATCGCGGAGGCTTCCGCCGACTCCTCGCGCATCACGAAGTACACCTGCGTCTCGGTCGCGTTGTGGCTGCGCCGCATGATCTGTCGGCCGCCCGGAACCATGTAGGTGTCGCGGATGTTGCTGTCGGAGGCGATGCGCGGGACGAACCAGTAGGCCATGTGGATGCCGACGCGCCAGTACGGGTCGAAGCCCTCGGGCAGGAGCGTCCGCCGGACGTGTGAGCCCTGTCCGTCCGCGCCGATCAGCAGGTCGTACTCCGCTGAAGTGCCGTCGGAGAAGCGGGCGGTGACGTGGCGCTCGTCCTGGTCGAAACCGTCGACGCTCTTGCCGAAGATGTACTCGGTGTCGTCCTTGGTCGCGTCGTGGAGGATGCGCACCAGGTCGCCGCGCATGATCTCGTACTCCGAGGTGAGGGTCTGCCTTCCTTCGCCGGACGTGTTCGCCATGATCGTCGCCTTCGGCTTTCCGCGGGAATCGACGAACGCGACGCCCGCCTCGTCCACCAGTCGACCGCGCACGGTCTCCAGCAGGCCCATGCGCTCGACCGCCTCGATGCCCTGCCCGCGCAGGTCGACCTGGGCTCCCGAGGCGCGCAGCGTCGAGAAGCGTTCGGCGACCTTCACCTCGTGACCGCCGCGGGTGAGCCAGAAGGCCAGCGCCTGTCCGGCGACACCGCCACCGGCGACAAGAACCCGCAGAGCACGCTTCGTGCTCTTGTTCGGCATGGCATCCACGGGCATCCACCCCAAAATCTATCGGTGATTGATTCCTTTTCAGAGTCTTCTATCACCGATAGAATGTCAACGTGACCAAGATGAACCGCGAGACCGTCGTCACCGAGGCGCTGGACCTGCTCGACGAAGTGGGCCTGGAAAACGTCAGCACCAGGCGGCTGGCGAAGCGGCTCGGCGTCGAGCAGCCGTCGCTCTACTACCACTTCCGGACCAAGAGGGACCTCCTGGCGGCCATGGCGGCGGCCGCCATGGCCCCTCATGCCACCGCACCGCTCCCGACGCCCGAGGACGACTGGCGCGAGTGGTTCCTGGAGAACTCGCGCAGCTTCCGGCGCACCCTGCTGCGCCGCCGCGACGGCGCCCGCCTCCACGCAGGCAGCGCCCCGACCGGTGACCTGGACCGGATCCGGCGCAAGATGCACTTCCTCGTCGCCTCCGGAGTGCCTGAGAAGGACGCGCAGATGGCGATGCTGGCCGCCGGCCGGTACACGGTCGGCTGCGTGCTGGAGGAGCAGGCGGACACGGGCCCGACGGGGGACCTGCCGGCCGATGTCCCGGTCCTCGATCACGAAGCGGCGTTCGAGGCGGGCCTTGAGCTCGTCCTTGGCGGCCTCCTGCGACATACGGATTCCACGCTCCAGCCGGAACCCGAACGCTGATCACGGCAGCGCCACCGGGGGTAGCCACTCGATACGACGAACTCGCCGTCCGCTACGAAGCCACCGTGCTGGTCGCGGCCATCAACGAGCGGCTGGGACCAGCGCGTTCACAACTGACCCTAGCCCGGCTTCTCCTCCAGCCCTTGAATGGTCGGCCGCTCGCGACCCCAGGCGGCCAGCGGCTGGAGTGCGTCGTTGAGGCGCTTACCGTCCTCGGTCAGCGAGTACTCGACGCGGGGCGGCACCTCGTCGTAGGAGACGCGGTGCACGACACCGTCCGCTTCCAGCTCACGCAGGTGAGAGGCAAGCACCTTCTCGGTGATCCCCGGAAGCAGTCGACGCAGCTCGCCGAAGCGACGGCAGGGGTGCTCGTGGAGCGCCCAGAGGATCAGCACTTTCCACTTGCCGCCGATCACCTCCATCGCGGTGTCGATCCCGCAGACGTGTCCCTCTGGTGTGCCCGGCCGGTTCAGCGTTGTCATGCCCCACCCTTGCGACGTGCTCGCTCACCTCGGGGTAACCACCCACTACCAAGTGCGTACTTGATCACCCCCGGACTTGTGACCAGCCTAATCGCCATGGCACACACCACTGTTGAGAAGACTCCCGTCACGCTGCTCGGCCTCGGCGCGATGGGCACCGCGCTGGCCCGCACCTGGCTTGCCGCCGGCCACCCGCTCACCGTCTGGAACCGCACCCCGGCCCGCGCCGCGGCACTCGCCGCCGAGGGTGCGAGAGTCGCGGACACCGCCGCCGAGGCGGTCGCGGCGAACACCCTGGTCGTCGTCTGCCTGCTGAACGACACCTCGGTCGACGAGGTGCTCACCGGCACCGACCTGACCGACAAGGACCTGATCAACCTGACCACCAGCACCCCCGCCCAGGCCCGCGCCCGCGCCGAATGGGCCCGCGAACGCGGCGCCCGCTACCTGGACGGCGGCATCATGGCCGTTCCGCCAATGATCGGAATCCCGGAAGCCGGCGGCTACGTCTTCTACAGCGGCTCCCCAGAGCTGTTCGAGCGGCACCAGCAGACCCTGGGCATCCCGGCCGGCACCACCTACGTCGGCGAGGACGCGGGATTCGCGGCCCTGCACGACGTGGCCCTGCTCAGCGCCATGTACGGAATGTTCGCCGGGGCCGCGCACGCCTTCGCCCTGATCCGCAAGGAGGACATCGACCCCACGGCGCTCGCCCCGCTGCTCGCAGACTGGCTCGTCGCGATGGCCCCGGCAGTTCACCAGACCGCCGACCAGTTGCGGAGCGGCGACTACACGAAGGGGGTCGTCTCCAACCTCGCCATGCAGGTGGCCGGCACACCGACCTTCCTGAGCACCGCCGAGCAGCAGGGGGTCAGCCCGGAACTGCTCAGCCCCTACTTCGAGCTGATGCGGCGCCGCCTGGCCGAGGGCAGCGGCGAGGAGGACCTGACGGGAGTGATCGACCTGCTGGTGCACTGACCGGCCACTTGCAATGGTCCGGAACTTGGTTCGGCGGTGCCGGTCCAGGCCGTGCTGCGGCTGCAGTGTGAGCGAGCGGGACCGGCCGGGGATGGACGGTTGACGGCCCGGACGCTGCTGTCCGGGCAGGCCTCGACGGTGCCACGGCACGGTCCAGTTCGGGGAGGACGCCGGAATCACCGTGGTGGGAGCCGTCCGCGCGGACGACCAGGGCGCGGCCCATGAGGTCCGCGGGGCCGCTGACGGTCCGTGCCACCGCCGTGGCCTCCCCTAGCGCCACGGTGCCGAGCACGTTCGCCAGGACCGGACGGGCGGGGTCGTCCGCCCGCACCGGCTTGATGGGACGTCGATGGTTCCGCCGCAGGGGCATTTCGCCGTAGGGGTGTTCTGCCGCAGAGGTGTTCTCACTCGTCCCGAAGGGCGGGGAAGACCGTCTCGACCAGGTGGAGCACGGTGCGGGTCAGCATCACGTGCAGGTCGCTGCGGCTGAGGGTGCCGCGCACCAGCCATTCGCGGGAGGCGGCCTTCAACATGCTGCTGTGGGCGCGGACCATCGCCCGGAGCTTCTGCCGGCCCTCGGTGACGTCCGCCATCATCGCCGCCTCGAGAACACGGTCGGTGGCGATCTCGTCGGCTTCGAGCATGATCTGGTCGATCTCGGGATCGTTGCCCAGCGCTTCCAGGCCGATCGCGGACAGCCACATCTCCCGGTTGCGTTCCACCACTTCGAGCCAGCGGTCGACGCAGATCGACACACGTTCCTCGGCCGTGGTCAAAGGGAGCCGCTCGGAGACGGAGGCCGGGATGACCATCATCTGCCGGACGACCTCCAGGTAGAGCTGCCGTTTGCTGCCGAAGTAGTGGCTGACAAGGGCACGCGCCACACCGGCCTCGGAGGCGATGTCCGCGATGGACACCGTGGTGTAGCTGTGGGCACCGAACAGTCTTCGTGCGACGGCGAGGATCTCGGCGCGCCGGGCGTCCGGCTCCATTCGGCGTCGCTGAGCCTCGCGCTGAACGCCCATGTGATCATTTCTCCTTCGTGGTCGCGGCCGTGTCTGTCCTACGGGTACATCGACTCGATCGCGGCGGCGTGCAGTTCGTCGATCGCGCGGCGCCGCAAGCTCAGTTTGGGCGTCAGCTCACCGCTCTCGGCGGTCCAGGGGCCGGCCAGGACGAGGTGCTTCTTCACCTGCTCCGCGCGGGAGAGCACCGCGTTGGCCTCGGCGACCGCCTCGTCCAGGGCCGACAGCACCACTGGGTCGCGGGTCAGCGCGTCCAGGTCGCACTCGTCGATACCGTTGGCCTCGGCCCAGATCGGAGCCGTGTGCTCGTCGAGCACCAGGAGGGCGGTGACATAGCGCCGCCGGTCACCGATCGCGACGGCCTGATCGACCAGTGGGTGCGCCCGCAGCAGGCTTTCGATCCTGGTCGGGGCGATGTTCTTGCCGGCGTCGGTGATGATGATTTCTTTCTTGCGGTCGGTGATGGTGACCAGCCCGCGTGAGTCGATCGTTCCGACGTCGCCGGTGGGCAGCCAGCCCTCGGCGTCGGTCGCGCTCTCGATGCGGCCGTCGGCCTGCAGGTAACCGAGGAACACGACAGGGCCGCGGACGAGGAGTTCACCGTCAGCGGCTTCCCGCACCTCGATGCCCGGTCCGGGCCGACCGACCGAGCCGAGCGCGAACACCTCGGGTGTGCTGACCGTCGCCGCGCCGGTGGTCTCGCTCAGTCCCCACACCTCGTACACCGGCAGTCCCACACTTGCCAGGAACTCCAGGACAGCGGTGGAAATCGGGGCCGCGCCGCTGAAGGCTCTGCGGCAGTCCTCGAGTCCGACGGCCTTTCGCAGGGGCCTCATCACCTGCTCGTCGAGCTGCTCCAGCGGCCCGGCGAGCTCGGCCGGTATGTCCTCGCCCTCGGAGCGAAGGCGATACACCTCAAGAGCGATCTTCTGGGCCTGTGCCACCGCCGCCATCTGCTGTTCGTCGAGTGTCGCCAGCCTCGCCCTCAGCCCGGTTGCGAGCTTCTCCCACACCCGGGGCACTCCGAAGAAGTTCTGTGGGCGCACCGTGAGCAGTGCGGGCAGGAGTTGGTCGGGCTCCGGGCAGATCGTGACGTGGCCCGCGTCGCAGATCGGCAGGTAGATCCCGAGCACCCGCTCGGCGATGTGTGCCATCGGCAGGTACGCGACCGACCTCGGATGCTCCGGGACGGGCACGAGGTGGTCATGCATCCGGGACTCGTGGATCACGTTGCGGTGCGAGAGCACCACGCCCTTGGGGTCACCGGTCGTGCCCGAGGTGTACACCAGGGCCAGCGGTTGGTCGGGGGTGACGGCGTCCGTGAGCGCCTCGAAGGCGGTGTCGTCGGGTGGTACCGCGCCGCGCACGGCGGCGTAGCTGACGAAACGCGGGTCGTCCGGCGGCGCGGCGTCCCAGTCGAGGACGACGACGGCGCGCAGATTCGGCTGATCCTCCAGGATCGGCTGCCAACGCTCCAGCTGCTCCTTGCCCTCCAGGACGAGGACGGTGGCCGCGCTGTGCCGGGCCATGGCCCCGATCTGTTCGGTGCTCAGCGTGTCGTACGTGCTGCACGGCAGGGCGCCGACATGGATCGCGGCCAGGTCGGTGACCCAGTGCTCGGCTCGCTTGGACATCGCGACGAGCATGCGGTCGTCCCGCTGGAGTCCCAGGGCCGTGAGACCGCGGGTGAGGGCAGCGACCTCCGCACGCAACTGCGACCACGACAGCGTTCCGGCATCCGGCCCGATGCCGGTGGTCAGCGCCGGACGCTCGCCGAACCGCTGGGCGTTGCGACGCAGCAGTGCCGGGATCGTCAACCCCTCGACGGGCTCGTACGGCTGCTCTGCTGTGGCCACGGCGGGCTCCCTCCATCACATGGGCGGATTCCTGAGCGGTCCTCACAGTGAACCGCTCTTGGCCTTGAGTCAACAGGTGTCACATCAAGGAACCGTGATTGCCAGCCTGGGGTGTCTTACTCCCGTCAACTCGGCATACTCCGTTGCCTTGTTGATGCCTGCACACGCTATTGAGGCAAAGCCAATAGACCCCTTACTTGTCTCCATGCCCGACGCCACCATCGGCTCCCTTCTGGGCATCGGCCTTCCCCCGTGGACCGGCGGGGTCCTGCAGTACATCAACGGCTACCCCGGCGGTCCCCACGGCTTCGTCCTCCGGGCCAGGGAGCTGGCCGAGCTGTACGGAGAGCGGTTCGTGCCGCCGGCATCCCTGGTGACGACGGCGGAGAAGGGCGAACGCTACGAGTGAGGCGAGTGCGGTGGACCGAGCATCGGGACGAGGAACTGCCGCGCCACCGCACGCACCTGCTCCTCGTCGTCGAGGTCGAGCACATGGCTGGGGATGATCAGGAACGACGCGGACACCCGGACCATCATCTCGGCCAGCATGCTCACCTCCACGTCGGCGGAGATGTTGCCGGCCGACTGTTCCTGGCGCAGCCGCGACGCGACGAATTGCTGCACCACACTCAGCGTGCGGCCCTCGTCACTGATCATCGACGGCACGAGGGCGTCCGGTTCGGCGGCGATGAGCCCGCCGATGAGAGCGTTGTGGCGAATGGCCCGCAATGAGCTCGCGAACCCCAGGACCACTCGGTCGGCGACGGTCTCGGCGCCCCGGATGTCCTCGATGAAACGGTCGAAGTAGCGCCGGAACTCGCGCCGTACGACCTGCTCGACCAATTGGTCCTTGGTGGCGAATCGACGGTAGACCGTGATCCGGGAGACACCGGCCAGTCGCGCCACGTCCGTCATGGTCGAGCGTTTGATGCCCATGCGGCAGAACTGCGCGTAGGCGGCGTCGAGCAGACGAGCCGACACCTCGTCGTCCTGGTCGGCACCGTCGACGGCCTCGGTGAACGCGATCTCCAACACGGACGGAGCCTCGGACGGCCGCCTGACAGTCGGCAGGACGGGTTCCATAGGTGCCTCCCTGATTCGGTACAGCCTCTGGTATTCGCATCGCACATGTGCTCCCCTGATGAAACACAGAATCAGGAAGCGTTTCATCGTACCAACCCGGACAGTGGCGTCACGGAACTCAAGGAGGAGTTCGAAGCGATGGACGGACTCAGCAGGCGCAGGATGTTGTTCGCGAGCGGGGCACTGGGGGCGTTCGGAGCGCTGAGCGTGGCGTCGCCGGCCCACGCACGGTCCCTGTGGACGTGGGCGCCGAGCGGTTCGGTGGCGGGCAAGGGAGCGGGGCTCGACCCGGAATGGGTCTGGGACGAGGAGGCCGACCCGCTGGTCGCCGCCGTGATCGGACGCGGGGACACGGCCAAGGTCAACGAGGCGCTGCGCACGTGGACCCGTAACGACCAGCCGCTGCCGCCCGGACTCCCCGCGGACCTGCGCGACTTCATGGAGAAGGCCCGCCAACTCCCGTCCTGGGCGGACCGGAACAAACTGGAGACAGCGGCCGGCTTCAACAAGTCCAGGGGCCTCTACCTGAACCTGCTCAACGGAGTGGGAGGCGGCATGCTGAGCACCGCCATTCCCCGTGAGGCGCGCGCCGTCTACTACTCCAAGGGCGGCGCCGACATGGAGGACCGTGTCGCCAAGACGAGCATGCTCGGCTTCGCCGTCGGGGACCTGAACGCTTTCCGGCCCGACGGCGACGTCATCGTGCAGGCCGTCAAGACCCGCCTGGTCCACGCCGCCGTACGCCACCTGCTGCCGCACTCCCCGGGCTGGGAGCAGACCAGCGCCGACCAGAGGATCCCCATCAGCCAGCAGGACATGCTGGTCACCTGGCACAGCCTGCCCACCTACGCCATGCGGAAGATGCTTGAGTGGAAGGTGCCCATCACATCGGCCGAATCGGTGGCCTATCTGCACGTGTGGCAGGTGACCGCACATCTGCTCGGCATCCGGGACGAGTACATACCCGCCACCTGGGACGCGGCCAACTCGCAGTCCGAGCAGGTGCTCGACCCGGTTCTCGCCTCCACCCGCGAAGGTGTCGAACTCACCGACATCCTGCTGCGCCAGCTCGCCGAGCAGACCAGTCCCGGCGGCATCGACCGTCCCCTGGTCGACGCGCTCGCCCGGTACCTGGTCGGTGACCAGGTCGCCGACTGGGACGGCATCCCTCGCGAGCCCTTCTGGGAGAAGGCGATAGAGACCGCCTGGCCGAAGCTGGTCGCCTTCCGCGAGAAGCTGATCCCCCTGCCGATGGTGCCGCCGCTGGCCTGGACGATCGACGAGGCAGCCCGCAAGTACATCCTGTTCTACCTCACCAAGGGCCAGGGAACGCACATCGAGATCCCCGAGACCAACCGCCCCGGCTGAGGAGAGACAGCCCCCGCGCGCCTGTGACAACCCCGAACCGGCGGGCGGCGGGCGCACACGGCCCGGCACAGGGGCGTTCGAACGGTGCGCAGGAAGTGGCCGCTGGACACCCGGACGCATGACGGCCTGCCGCGGCCCGTACGGACCTCCGGGGCCGGTCCTCCGCGGGAGAAGCACCACAGCTCTCTCACCCCTCTCACCCCATAGCGAGCATCCGCAGGACCAAAGGAGGAGTTCAGAGCAATGGACGAACTCAGCAGGCGCAGAATGTTGATCACAGGCGGAGCGCTCGGAGCGCTCGGAGCACTGGGGGCGGCGTCACCGGCGAGCGCACGGTCCTTGTGGACGTGGGCACCGAGCGGTTCGGTGGCGGGCAAGGGAGCGGGACTCGACCCGGAATGGGTCTGGGACGAGGAAGCCGACCCGGTGCTGGCCGCCGTGATCGAACGCGGGGACACGGCCAAGGCCAACGAGGCGCTGCGCAAATGGACCCGTAACGACCAGCCGCTGCCGGCCGGACTCCCCGCGGACCTGCGCGACTTCATGGAGAAGGCCCGCCAACTCCCGTCCTGGACGGACCGGCGCAAGCTCGACGCCGCGGCCCGGTTCACCAAGAAGAAGGGCATCTACGCGGGCGCTCTGTACGGGCTGGGCAGCGGCCTGATGAGCACCGCCATTCCCCGGGAGGCACGCGCCGTCTACTACTCCAAGGGCGGCGCGGACATGAAGGACCGCATCGCCAAGACCGCCCAGCTCGGGTACGACGTCGGGGACCTGGACGCCTACCAGCCGCAGGGCGGAATGATCGTGACCGCCGTGAAGACCCGGGTGGTGCATGCTGCCGTACGGCACCTGCTGCCCCAGTCTCCGGGCTGGTCCCGGACCAACGGCGGCCAGACGACCCCCATCAGCCAGGCCGACATCATGGTCACCTGGCACAGTCTCTCCACGTTTGTCATGCGCAAGCTGATCGGCTGGAGGGTTCCGGTCAGCTCCGGCGAGTCCGACGGCTTCCTGCACGTGTGGCAGGTCACCGCGCACCTGCTCGGCGTCCAGGACGAGTACATACCCGCCTCCTGGAACGAGGCCAACGCACAGGCCGCACAGGTCCTCGATCCCCGGCTCGCCGCCACGCCCGAGGGCAAGGAACTGACCGACGTCCTCCTCGACATCGTCGCCGAACTCGACGCCGGTCTCACCCGGCCCCTGATCAACGCCTTCGGCAGGTACACGCTCGGCAGCCGGACCGGCGACCTGATCGGGCTGGACAAGGAGCCCTTCTGGCAGCCGCTGATCGCCGCAGCCTGGCCGCTGCTGGTGGCCTTCCGCGAAGGACTCATTCCCCTGCCGCTCGTCCCCGAGGTGGCCTGGACCGTGGAGGAGGCCATCCGCAAGTTCGTCCTGCTCTTCCTCTCCGAAGGACGCGGCATCCACCTCGAGATCCCCGACACCAACCGTCCCTCCTGAGTCACGTCCGGCATGCCCGGCGGGGGGGGGGGGGGGGGGGGGGGGGGGGGGGGGGGGGGGAGAGGAGGGGGGGGGGGGGGGGGGGGGGGGGGGGGGGGGGGGGGGGGCGGGCCCCCCCCCCCCCCCCCCCCCCCCCCCACCGCGGGCACCATCGAAGGCATGATCACCAGACTCCGGGCCCTGGCCGCACAGTGGACCGTCATCGTCCCGGTGCTGGCGATCGTGCTCCTCGCCTGCACCTGGGGGCGCGACCTGCCCGGCGTCCTGGTCGCGGTCGTCTCCGTCGTCCTCGCGGGATCCGTCCTCGCGGCCGTGCACCACGCGGAGGTCATCGCCCACCGCGTCGGCGAACCCTTCGGCTCCCTGGTCCTCGCCGTCGCCGTCACGATCATCGAGGTCGCGCTCATCGTCACCCTGATGGCCGACGGCGGCGCCAAGAGTTCCACCCTCGCCCGGGACACGGTGTTCGCCGCCGTGATGATCACCTGCAACGGCATCGTCGGCATCAGCCTGCTCTCGGCCGCGCTCCGCCACCGCGTGGCGATCTTCCAGTCCGAGGGCACGGGCAGCGCCCTCGCCACGGTCGCCACGCTCGCGACCCTCTGCCTGGTCCTGCCGACCTTCACGACCAGCAAGCCCGGAGCGGAGTTCTCCACCTCGCAGCTGATCTTCTCGGCCGCCGCCGCGATCGTCCTGTACGGCCTCTTCGTCGCCACGCAGACCGTGCGCCACCGCGACTACTTCCTGCCGATCACCAAGCACGGCGACGTCATCGACGCCGACGACCACGCGCGGGTGCCGACCACGCGCACGGCCCTGATCAGCCTCGGACTGCTCGCGCTCGCCCTCATCGCCGTCGTCGGCCTCGCCAAGGGCGTCTCGAAGACGATCGAGCACGGCGTCGAGGCGGCGGGCATGCCGCAGGCCGTCGTCGGCGTGATCATCGCACTGCTCGTGCTGCTCCCGGAGACCATCGCCGCGTTGCGCGCGGCCCGCCGCGACCGCGTACAGACCAGCCTCAACCTCGCCCTCGGCTCCGCGATGGCCAGCATCGGCCTGACGGTGCCCGCGGTCGCCATCGCCTCGTTCTGGCTCACGGGGCCGCTCGTCCTCGGCCTCGGCGCGACCCACATGGTGCTGCTCGCCCTGACCCTGATCGTCAGCACCCTCACCGTCGTCCCCGGCCGGGCCACACCTCTGCAAGGCGGCGTGCATCTGGTGATCCTCGCCGCCTACGTGGAGCTCGCCGTCACGCCGTGAAGGACCGGGGGCGGCCGGGGCGACCTCCAGGGACCGAGACGGATCCCGGCCGCCACAAGCCCCCGTGATAGACCCTCAGGGAGCATCCGCCCGTCGTACGGAGGTCCTTGTGCCGCACACCCTCGCCACCGCGCCGATCCTGGTCCTGAACGGCCCGAACCTGAACCTGCTCGGCAAGCGCCAGCCGGAGATCTACGGCCGCGACACGCTCGCCGACGTCGAGGCCCTGTGCGTCAAGGCCGCCGCCGCGCACGGTGCCACGGTCGACTTCCGGCACTCCAACCACGAGGGCGAACTCGTCGACTGGATCCACGAGGCGCGCGAGAACCACGTCGGCATCGTGATCAACCCGGCCGCCTACTCGCACACCTCCGTGGCGATCCTCGACGCCCTCAACACCTGTGACGGGCTGCCCGTGGTGGAGGTCCACATCTCCAACATCCACCAGCGCGAGGAGTTCCGGCACCACTCCTACGTGTCCCTGCGCGCCGACGGCGTGATCGCCGGATGCGGCGTGCAGGGCTACGCGTTCGGGGTGGAGCGGGTCGCGGCCCTGGCGGCCCCGGGCGCCGCGGAGGCGTGACGCGCGGCCTACAGGCGGCCGGCGTCCACGATCCGGCGCAGGAACTGTCGCGTACGTTCCTGCCGCGGATCCCCGAACACCGCCTCCGGGGTGCCGCGTTCGAGCACCACGCCGCCGTCCAGGAAGCACACCTGGTCGGCGACCTCACGGGCGAAGCCCATCTCATGGGTGGCCAGCACCATGGTCATGCCCTCGCCCTTCACGTCGCGGACCACGTCGAGGACCTCGCCCACCAGCTCCGGGTCGAGGGCCGCGGTGATCTCGTCCAGGAGCAGCAGCCGGGGGCGGACGGCGAGGGCCCGCACGATGGCCGCACGCTGCTGCTGGCCACCGCTGAGCCGGTCCGGGTACTCCCGGGCCTTCGCGTCGAGCCCGAGACGCTTCAGCAGTCCCCTGGCCCGCTCCTCGGCCTCCTCCCGGGAGACGCCGTGCACCCGGCGCGGCGCGAGCATGACGTTCTCCAGGACGGTCAGGTGCGGGAACAGGTTGTACGCCTGGAAGACGACGCCGATCCGCCGCCGCACGGCGTCCGCGTCCGCGCGCGGGTCGGTGATCTCCGCTCCGTCCAGCCAGATCGCCCCGTCGTCGATCTCCTCCAGGAGGTTGGCGCAGCGCAGCAGCGTCGACTTGCCCGAACCGGACGCGCCGATCAGTGCGGTCACCGTGTGCGGCGCGACCTCCAGGTCGACGTCGCGCAGGACCACGGAGTCGCCGAACGTCTTGCGGACGGACTCCATCCGCAGCACGGGCCCGGTCATACGAGACCTCCTTGTGCCCGGCGCCGGTCCATCCGGGCCGTCACCCAGTCGGTGAAGCGGGTCATCGGAATGGTGAGAGCGACGAAGACCAGACCCGCGACCACGTACGGCGTGTAGTTGAAGTCCTTGCCGGCGATGATCTGCGCCGCGTACACGGCGTCCACCGCGCCGCCGATCGACACGAGCCCGGTGTCCTTCTGGAGCGACACCAGGTCGTTCAACAGAGGCGGCACGACTCGGCGCACCGCCTGGGGCAGCACTACGTAGCGCAGCGTCTGACGGCTGTTGAGGCCGAGGGAGCGCGCGGCGGCCCGCTGCGAAGGGTGGACCGACTCGATGCCCGCGCGGAACACCTCGGCGACGTATGCCGCGTACGTGAGGACCAGAGCGACACCGCCCAGGACGATCGGATCGGTGGTCACCCCCTGGAGACGGAGCGCGGGCACCCCGAAGATGACCATCAACAGGCAGATGATGAGCGGCAGTCCACGGAAGAAGTCCGTGTAGGCCGTGGCCAGGGCGCGCAGCGGGAAGAACACCGGCCCGCGCAGGGTCCGCGCGAGCGCGAGCAGCATCCCGAGGACGAGCACGCACGCCCCGCACACGAACAGCAGACGCACATTGAGCCAGAGCCCCTCAAGGACCTGCGGCAACGCCACGCGCGCGTAGTGCGCACTGAAGAACGTCTCCTTCGTCCGCTCCCAGCCGGGGGAGTTGACGAGGACGACGAACAGGACGAGGCCCGTCACCAGCGTGCTCAGCGCCGCCAGCCCGGTCGCCCGGCGCGCACGGGTCCGCTTGTAGCGCTCGCGCGCCACGCGCCGCTCGGAGGGGACGTACGCGTCCTTGGGGGCGGTCGACTGCTTCACCACGGTCACTTGAGCACCGGGGCGTCGACGGCGTCCGACAGCCACTTCTTCTCCAAGGAGGCCAGAGTGCCGTCCTTGCGAAGGGCGTCCACGGCGCCCGTCACGCACGACGTCAGACCGCTCTCCTTGTCGAGGACGAGACCGAACTGCTCGGGGGAGCCGGACGTGTTCTCGAACTGCCCCACCACCTCGGCGTCCGTGACCTCGGCGCCGGTGAAGTAGAAGGCCGTCGGCAGGTCGACGACGATCGCCTCCACCTGCCCGTTGTTCAGGGCGGACTTGGCGAAGTCGTTCTTCTGGTAGACGGCCGGCCGCTGCGCCGGCTTCACCAGGTCGTTGATGTAGTCCAGGCTGGTGGTACCCACCTGGGCGCCCAGCTTCACGCCCTTCAGGTCGGCGAGGCTCCTCGCCTTCGCGGCCTTGGACGACTTCAGCGCGACGACGGCCTGGCGCACGTCGTAGTAGCCGGACGAGAACGCCACGGCCTTCCTGCGGGCGTCGCTGATCGACACCTGGTTGATGTCGAAGTCGAACTTCTTCGCACCCGGGGCGAAGGAACTGTTGAACGGCACGGTCTGCCACGCCACCTGGTCCGTGCCGTAACCGAGCCGCTTCGCCACGGCGTACGCGACGGCCGACTCGAAGCCCTTGCCGCCGGCCGGGTCGTCGTCCTGGAACCAGGGCGCGTAGGCGGGCTTGTCGGTCCCCACGGTCAGCTTTCCCGAGGCCACCGTGGACAGCTTGCCCGGGGCGCAGGAAGCAGCCGTGGCGGGCTTGTCCGCGGCCTTCTTCTCGGGCTCGGGGGCACAGGCCGAGGCGGCGACGAGAACGACGGCGGAGCAGACGGCAAGACGCGCGGCGCGGTGGGCGAGAGGCATGGCGGGAGACTGACAGCGCACAGCCCGCTCTGTCGAGGTCGGACCGGCAACTGTCCGCATAGTGGGAACGGGCGTTGCGTTCTTGTGAACAGCCGCCCCTCGAGACCGCGTCGGCCCCCGAACCTCCAGGTCACCAGCCCCGCGCGCGCCACTGCGCGAGGTGCGGCCGCTCGGCGCCGAGCGACGTGTCGTTCCCGTGCCCGGGGTAGACCCAGGTCTCGTCCGGGAGCGGCGCGAAGATCTTCGTCTCCACGTCGTCGATGAGGCTCGCGAAGGCGACCGGGTCCTTGCGCGTGTTGCCGACGCCGCCCGGGAAGAGGCAGTCGCCGGTGAAGACGTGGGGGTGGCCGTGCGGGTCGTCGTAGATCAGGGCGATGGAGCCGGGGGTGTGGCCGACCAGATGGCGGGCCGTCAGCGTGATGTGGCCGAACTCGATGGTGTCCCCGTCGTCGACGGCGACCCGCGTCGGCACCGGAATGCCCTCGGCGTCCTCGCGCCCCGCGTACGTGCGCGCGCCCGTGGCCTCGACGACCTCCGCGAGGGCCTGCCAGTGGTCCCCGTGCTGGTGCGTGGTGACGACCGCCGAGATGCCGTCGTCACCGATGAGGCGGAGCAGCGTCCTCGGTTCGTTCGCCGCGTCGATCAGCAACTGCTGGTCGGTCGCGCGGCACCGCAGCAGATAGGCGTTGTTGTCCATCGGCCCGACCGCGACCTTGGAGATCATCAGGTCCTGCAGCTCGTGCACGTCCGCCGGGCCGCCGACCTTCACCGTTCCGCTGTACGTCATGCGCTCAGCCTATAGCGGCGGCAGTGCGGGCAGGGAGCCGCCGTCGACGGAGAGGGCGCCGCCGTCGCTGCGGCCCGACAGCCACCCCAGCAGGTCCGCCGGGCGGCCCGTGACGACGGTCCCGATCGGCGCGACGGCGCCGTCCGCGATCTCTTCGGGGGAGGAGGACGACAGCACCGCGCCGGTGGGGATCGTCCGGCCGTCGTCCTGCTGGATCAGCAGCGGCTCCACGTCCGGGTGGCCGAGGAAACGCCGCGCGAGGAAATCGATCTCCCGCCGCGTGAACTCCTCCGACAGGTCCTCCAGCTCATAGCCGATACCGAGATCCACATGGTGCAGCTCGACCTCGACCCAGCGCCGGAACGGCACTCGGGAAGCGATGTCCTTGACGCCGTTGCGCAGCTCCACCGTGCGCGACCAGTCCGTGCCCTCGGCGGTATCGGCCCCAATGTCCTGGAAGCGCTCCGCACTCGCCCGTACGTCGTCGATCTGGGCGCGCAGCTCCCGCGGGGCGTCCCGCTCGATGTCGGCGTCGCGGGCCTCGGCGCTCTCGTACATGGGCCGGCCGGCGAGGACGTTCACGAGGGCGTCCGCGTTCCGGGCGAGGTGGGCGAGCACATGGCCGCGGCTCCAGCCGGGCAGCCGTGACGGCTCGGTCACAGCGGCGTTGTCCAGGGTGCCGACCGCGGCAAGCAGCCGTTCGGTCGCTTCGCGTACAGAGACCAGGTCACGCGCGTGATGGTTCATGGTGCTGACGGTAGTCGTGCCACACGTTCGGGTGAAGGTGGCCGACATCATGCCTGAATCGAATGTACGTGCTATATGGTCGAGGGCGGCATCGGGCATTCTTGAAGGACCGGGATTGTTACCCGATACGGGAAGCCGACCGCGTTGTCAGTGGCTCCCCCTAGTCTTCGAAACGACAGGCTTTTCAGGGCTCCCTGTCACCTCTCCCAAGAAAGGTACGGACCGGCGTGGCCGACCGTCTCATCGTCCGTGGCGCGCGCGAGCACAATCTCCGGAATGTCTCGCTCGACCTCCCGCGTGACTCCCTCATCGTCTTCACCGGTCTGTCCGGCTCCGGCAAGTCCTCCCTCGCGTTCGACACGATCTTCGCCGAGGGACAGCGGCGCTATGTCGAGTCGCTCTCCTCGTACGCCCGTCAGTTCCTCGGCCAGATGGACAAGCCGGACGTCGACTTCATCGAGGGCCTCTCCCCGGCCGTCTCGATCGACCAGAAGTCGACCTCGCGCAACCCGCGCTCCACGGTCGGCACCATCACCGAGGTCTACGACTACCTGCGACTGCTCTTCGCGCGCATCGGCAAGCCGCACTGTCCCGAGTGCGGCCGCCCCATCGCGCGCCAGTCGCCGCAGGCCATCGTCGACAAGGTCCTGGAGCTGCCCGAGGGCAGCCGCTTCCAGGTCCTCTCGCCGCTCGTGCGTGAGCGCAAGGGCGAATTCGTCGACCTCTTCAGCGACCTGCAGACCAAGGGCTACTCCCGCGCGCGTGTGGACGGCGTGACGATCCAGCTGTCCGAGCCGCCGACCCTGAAGAAGCAGGAGAAGCACACGATCGAGGTGGTCATCGACCGCCTCACCGTGAAGGACTCCGCCAAGCGGCGCCTGACCGACTCCGTGGAGACCGCGCTCGGCCTCGCCGGCGGCATGGTCGTGCTCGACTTCGTCGACCTCCCCGAGGACGACCCGGAGCGCGAGCGCATGTACTCGGAGCACCTGTACTGCGCGCACGACGACCTGTCCTTCGAGGAGCTGGAGCCCCGCTCCTTCTCCTTCAACTCGCCCTTCGGCGCCTGCCCCGACTGCTCGGGCATCGGCACGCGCATGGAGGTCGACCCCGAGCTGATCGTCCCCGACGAGGAGAAGTCGCTCGACGAGGGCGCCATCCACCCGTGGTCGCACGGCCACACCAAGGACTACTTCGCCCGCCTCGTCGGGGCACTCGCCGACGCCCTCGGCTTCCGTACGGACATCCCGTTCGCCGGGCTGCCGCAGCGCGCCAAGAAGGCGCTGATCCACGGCCACAAGACACAGATCGAGGTCCGCTACCGCAACCGGTACGGGCGGGAGCGCAGGTACACGACGCCCTTCGAAGGCGCCGTGCCGTTCGTGAAGCGCCGCCACAGCGAGGCCGAGTCGGACTCGAGCCGCGAGCGCTTCGAGGGCTACATGCGCGAGGTGCCCTGCCCCACCTGTGAGGGCACCCGCCTCAAGCCGATCGTCCTTGCCGTCACGGTCATGGAGAAGTCCATCGCCGAGGTCTCGGCCATGTCCATCAGCGACTGCGCCGACTTCCTGGGCAAGCTCCGGCTGAACGCGCGCGACAAGAAGATCGCCGAGCGCGTCCTGAAGGAGGTCAACGAGCGGCTCCGCTTCCTCGTCGACGTGGGCCTCGACTACCTCTCGCTGAACCGGGCGGCCGGCACCCTCTCCGGCGGCGAGGCCCAGCGCATCCGGCTCGCCACCCAGATCGGCTCCGGCCTCGTCGGTGTGCTGTACGTGCTCGACGAGCCGTCCATCGGCCTCCACCAGCGCGACAACCACCGCCTGATCGAGACGCTCGTCCGGCTGCGTGACATGGGCAACACGCTCATCGTGGTCGAGCACGACGAGGACACCATCAAGGTCGCCGACTGGGTCGTCGACATCGGCCCCGGCGCGGGTGAGCACGGCGGCAAGGTCGTGCACAGCGGCCCGTTGAAGGAGCTGCTGAGCAACACCGAGTCGATGACCGGCCAGTACCTGTCGGGCAAGAAGGCCATCCCCGTCCCGGACCTCAGGCGGCCCGTGGACCCGGCGCGCCACCTCACCGTGCAGGGCGCCAAGGAGAACAACCTGCGGGACATCGACGTGTCCTTCCCGCTCGGTGTCCTCACGGCCGTCACCGGTGTCTCCGGATCCGGTAAGTCCACGCTGGTCAACGACATCCTCTACACGCACCTGGCGCGGGAGCTGAACGGCGCACGTTCCGTCCCCGGTCGGCACACGCGCGTGGAGGGTGACGACCTCGTCGACAAGGTCGTGCACGTCGACCAGTCGCCCATCGGCCGTACTCCGCGGTCGAACCCGGCGACGTACACCGGAGTCTTCGACCACGTCCGCCGGCTCTTCGCCGAGACCACCGAGGCGAAGGTCCGCGGCTACCTGCCGGGCCGCTTCTCCTTCAACGTCAAGGGCGGCCGCTGCGAGAACTGCTCGGGCGACGGCACGATCAAGATCGAGATGAACTTCCTGCCGGACGTGTACGTCCCGTGCGAGGTCTGTCACGGCGCGCGGTACAACCGGGAGACCCTGGACGTCCACTACAAGGGCAAGTCCATCGCCGAGGTCCTGGACATGCCGATCGAGGAGGGCCTCGCCTTCTTCGAGGCCGTCCCCGCGATCGCCCGTCACCTCAGGACACTGAACGACGTGGGCCTCGGCTACGTCCGACTCGGTCAGTCCGCGCCGACCCTGTCGGGCGGTGAGGCCCAGCGCGTGAAGCTCGCCAGCGAGCTGCAGAAGCGCTCCACGGGACGCACGGTCTACGTGCTCGACGAGCCGACGACCGGTCTGCACTTCGAGGACATCAGCAAGCTCATCACGGTGCTGTCCGGCCTCGTCGACAAGGGCAACTCGGTCATCGTCATCGAGCACAACCTCGACGTCATCAAGACCGCGGACTGGGTCATCGACATGGGCCCCGAGGGTGGCAACGGAGGCGGCATCGTCGTCGCCGAGGGCACCCCGGAGCAGGTCGCGTCCGAACCGGCCAGCCACACCGGCAAGTTCCTGCGCGACGTCCTCGGTGCCGACCGGGTCAGCGACGCGTCGGCCCCCGCGGCCAAGTCCCGCAGGAGCACGGCGAAGAAGACCGTGGCAGCCACCAAGGCCCCGGCCAAGAAGACGGCCACGGCCAAGACGGCCGCCACCAAGCCGGCCACGAAGAAAGCCACTTCGGCCACGAAGAAGACCTCTTCGACCGCGAAGAAGGCGACGCCCGCCAAGAAGACGGCGACCCGGGCCCGCAAGGCCTGACGGACCGGCACCGGAACGGACCGGCCGGTCACGCTCCGTGAGAAAACGGCGCCCTGTGGGAACTCCCCGCGGGGCGCCGTACGTTCAACGAGCAGCCGGCCTGATCCTGCGGTTCACGAACCTCCACGAACTGCATGTCCAGTTGAAGCTTGACAACATCACCCAGCAGGCCCCGCCGAAATCGAGCCCGAAGTCGCTGCGCCGGATCCCCCCCGTCGCCTCGGACCGGGCGCCCGGCAGGGAAGGCCGGGGCCGTCCGACACGGCACGGGGCGGGGCGGGGCCATCCAGTGGGCACGGGCGGAGCCGTCCGGTGGGACACGGGCGGGGTCGTGGCAAGGGCGGTTACAGCGCGCCGACCTCGGAGGCGTACGGAGGCTCGGCGCCCGCACGTGAACAGGTGATCGCGGCCGCGCGGGCCGCGAAGCGCAGCAGCCGTGCCCAGTCGTCGCCGGACAGGCCGCCGACCGTCGCGGGGGAGAGGGCCCCCGCCCCCTCAAGGGAAAGGCCGTGGAGCAGCGCCGCGTTGACGGTGTCACCGGCGCCGATCGTGTCCACCACGTCGACCCGCTCGCCCGGCACCGTCAGCTCACCGCCGTCCCGGGTGAAGACGGTGAGTCCGTCGCCGCCACGGGTGATCACGACGGCGGCCGGCCCGGCGGACAGCCACTCCGCGGGCGTACCCCCGAGCCACCGCGCGTCCTCCTCCGAGAGCTTGAGGAGCGTGGTGGACGGCAGCCAGCTCCTGAAGCGGGCACGGTAGGCGTCCGCGTCGGGGATCAGCCCCGCCCGGATGTTCGGGTCGAGCGCAGTGACCAGGCCCTGCGCGGCGGCCGAGCGCATTAGTTCCTCGTAGGCGGTCGCTCCCGGTTCCAGGACCAGGGAGCAGGTACCGAACGACACCGCGCGCGTGCCGGCGGGCAGCGCGTCCGGCACCGCAAAGAGCCGGTCGGCGGTCCCCTCCACGTAGAAGGAGTAGCCGGCCGAGCCGTCCGCGCCGATGGAGGCGACGGCCAGCGTCGTCGGCTCGTCGCCCCGCTGCACCGGGGACACGTCCACGCCCGCTGCCCGCAACCCGCCGAGCAGGGCGTCACCGAACGCGTCCCGGGACACCCGCGAGCAGAAGGCCACGGCGGAGCCGAGCCGGCCGAGCGCCACGGCCGTGTTGTACGGCCCGCCCCCGAGCCGGGGCGCGAGCGCGGGCAGCGCGACGGCGCCGGCGGCCGGGCCGCCGTCGGGACCCGCGCCCAGCGGGACGAGGTCGATCAGGGCCTCTCCGGCGACGACGATCACAGTGGTTCCTCTCGGACGGGGACGGAAGCGGGGGTGAGCAGGGCAAGCGGGAACGAGCGGGGCTAGCGGGGGCGAGCGGGGACGGCGGAGGCAGTCGGGGACGGACGGGACGGGTCGTGCGGGCGGGACGGGACGGACGGGACGGGTGGTGCGGACAGCGCGGGGTTCCGCGCCGGGCGCCGACGGCAGGCTAGAGCTTCCCGGCGCTCCGGGCAGCACGCGTCCCCGATACGGGCACGTCGAGCCCCGGAGACGGGCACATCGCCCCGGGACACGGGCACGTACGCCCCGGACGCGAGGCGGGGGCGAGAACAGGGGCCTCGGCAGGTGTCCGTCTCCCCGCCGGTATCGTCGGATCTGTCACCCCTGCCCCGTTCCTGTTCCCCCGAACAGCGCCTCTCCAGGAGTCCAGATGTCCGGCACGGCCGCCTCTCGCATCTCCCGCCGCACCGCCCTGCGCGGCGCCGCCGTCGCGGGGACGGCCGGTATCGGCCTGACCGCCTGTTCCGGCGGGTCCGGGGGCGGCGCGGCCGCGGCGCCCACCGCGCCGGTCGACCTGGGCAAGGCCGACGAGGTGCCCGAGGGCGGCGCGAAGCTCTACAAGGACGAGCACGTCGTCGTCAGCCGCACCGACGGCCGGTACAAGGCGTTCAGCACGATCTGCACGCACGCGGGCTGCCCGATCGGGATGCTGGAGGGCACGGAGCTGACCTGCAACTGTCACGGCAGCAAGTTCGACGCCACCACCGGCAAGGTGCTGCACGCCCCGGCGACCACGGCGCTGGAGGAGCTCTCGGTGCAGGTCGAGGGCGGCAAGATCGTCGCTGGCCCCCAGAAGTAACCGCCAGGGACCGCTCTCTGCGAGTGAGCGCTCACTGCGAATGAGCGCTCACTGCGAAAGAGTGCACACTGCGAATGAGCGCTCACTCCGTGGCTCACTCCGCGCTCACTCCCAGTCCCAACCGATCCCGAGCAGCCCCGCCCGCACCTGCGGCTCCACCAGATGCACCGAACGGTGGCTGCCGCTCAGCGTCAGCTCCTGGCGGCCACCGCGCGGCGCCGCGGTCGACTGCTGGGCGAAGCGGTGGCAGCGTACGGGCAGTGCGTCGTCCATGAAGCGGACCTGGAGCGCGTACTGCCCGCTCGCGAAGCCGAAACCGCGGACGTACTCGGTGGAGGCGCCGGCGGTGCCGTCCTCGAAGCCGTAGCGGAACAGATGGGTGTCACCGGCCCGCAGCCGCGCGTCGAAGAGCAGTTCCGCCACCAGGACCCCCGTCCCGGGGTCCCAGCGCACACGCCCCGTACGGCAGTTCTCCATGGCGTGCACGGCCACGTCGCCCGGCGAGCACCCGGGGTCGCCCTGGTGGACGGCCACGTACCGGTCCACCCCCTCGCGGTGGGCGCGCACGATGTGCTGGGAGTCCCGGCCGAGCAGTTCCCTGCGGGGCCCGATCCGCACCCGCTCGTGCTGGCCCACGGTGTGCAGGCCGTCGTCGAGCGGTGACTGCAACTCCCCGAGCAGCCGTTCGAGGACGCCGGACGCCTCGACGAGCGAGCGGTACGAGCGGACCGCGGGCCGCCTCGGCGCGACCGGCGCCCCGGTCGGGCCGAGCAGCCGGATCAGGGATTCCTCGGGCAGTTCGAGGATCTCCTCCAGCGCGCGTACGGCCCGCATGGACTCGGGGCGCTGCGGTCGCCGCGCACCTTGTTGCCAGTAACTCAGACTGGTCACGCCGACCTTGATGCCCTGCCGCGACAGATGGTGCTGGACCCGGTGCAGCGGCAGCCGTCGCGCGGCGATCGCGGCCCGCAGGGCGAGGTGGAACGGGCCGGTGCGCAGGGCCGAGTCCAGGGTGGGGAGCTGTGCCGCTTCCATGTGCCGTTCGACGAGCCGCATCCGGGCCTCCTTCACCCGGCATTGAAGCGTGTTGACCTGAACTCGACAACCCTCGACGCCTGCCGGGCGCCCCGGACTGTCACACCCCGCCAGTAGGGTGTCTGACATGGCCGACCCCTCCAGCTACCGCCCCAAGCCGGGACAGATCCCCGACTCGCCAGGGGTGTACAGGTTCCGCGACGAGCACCGCCGGGTGATCTACGTCGGAAAGGCGAAGAGCCTGCGCCAGCGCCTGGCGAGCTACTTCCAGGACCTGGCGAACCTGCACCCCCGCACGCGCACCATGGTCACCACGGCCGCCTCCGTGGAGTGGACGGTGGTGGCCACGGAGGTCGAGGCGCTGCAGCTGGAGTACTCCTGGATCAAGGAGTACGACCCGCGGTTCAACGTGAAGTACCGCGACGACAAGAGCTACCCGTACCTCGCGGTGACGATGAACGAGCAGTTCCCGCGCGTCCAGGTGATGCGTGGTCAGAAGAAGAAGGGCGTGCGCTACTTCGGGCCGTACGGGCACGCCTGGGCGATCCGTGACACCGTCGACCTGCTCCTGCGCGTCTTCCCGGTCCGCACCTGCTCCGCGGGCGTGTTCAAGAACGCGACCCGTACCGGCCGCCCCTGCCTCCTCGGGTACATCGGCAAGTGCTCGGCCCCCTGTGTGGGCCGCGTCACCCCCGAGGAACACCGTGAGCTGGCGGAGGAGTTCAGCGACTTCATGGCGGGCCGCACCGGCACGTACATCCGCCGCCTGGAGAAGGACATGGCCGCGGCCGCCGAGGACATGGAGTACGAGCGGGCGGCCCGCCTCCGGGACGACATCGAGGCCCTGCGGAAGGCCATGGAGAAGAGTGCCGTCGTCCTCGCCGACGCCACCGACGCCGATCTCATCGCCCTCGCGGAGGACGAGCTGGAGGCCGCGGTCCAGATCTTCCACGTACGCGGCGGACGCGTCCGCGGCCAGCGCGGCTGGGTCACCGACAAGGTCGAGGCGGTCACCAGCGGCGACCTCGTCGAGCACGCGCTGCAGCAGCTCTACGGCGAGGAGACGGGGGACTCCGTCCCCAAGGAGGTGCTCGTCCCGGCGCTGCCCGACCCCGTGGAGCCCGTCCAGGCCTGGCTCACCGAGCGCCGCGGATCGGGCGTGTCGCTGCGCATCCCGCAGCGCGGCGACAAGAAGGCCCTCATGGAGACGGTGCACAGGAACGCGCTGCACGCGCTCGCCCTGCACAAGACCAAGCGCGCCTCCGACCTCACGACGCGCTCCCGCGCCCTGGAGGAGATCGCCGAGGCCCTCGACCTGGACAGCGCCCCGCTCAGGATCGAGTGCTACGACATCTCGCACCTCCAGGGCGACGACGTCGTGGCGTCCATGGTCGTCCTGGAGGACGGCCTCGCCCGAAAGAGCGAATACCGCCGCTTCCAGATCAAGGGCTTCGAGGGACAGGACGACGTCCGCTCCATGCACGAGGTCATCACGCGGCGCTTCAAGCGCTACCTCGCCGCGCAGGAGAAGTCGGGCGAGTGGTCCGACACGGGGTCCGGCGCGGAGCTGACGGAGTACGACGGGCCGGACGATTCCACGCTCACGGAGGACGACGGACGGCCCAAGAGGTTCGCCTACCCGCCGCAGCTCGTCGTGGTCGACGGCGGTCAGCCGCAGGTCGCGGCGGCCAAGCGGGCCCTGGACGAGCTGGGCATCGAGGACATCGCGGTCTGCGGCCTGGCCAAGCGCCTCGAAGAGGTCTGGGTGCCGGACGAGGACGACCCGGTGATCCTGCCCCGCACCAGCGAGGGGCTCTACCTCCTCCAGCGCGTGCGCGACGAGGCGCACCGCTTCGCGATCACCTACCAGCGCACCAAGCGGGCCAAGCGCTTCAGGGCCGGCCCGCTGGACGAGGTGCCGGGCCTCGGCGACGCGCGTAAACAGGCGCTCATCAAGCACTTCGGTTCGGTGAAGCGGCTCCGGTCCGCCACAATCGACCAGATCTGCGAGGTTCCCGGCATAGGCCGCAAGACGGCCGAGACGATTGTGGCGGCCTTCGCGCAGGCGGCACCGGCGGCGCCCGCGGTGAACATGGCCACCGGAGAGATCATGGAAGACGAAGAGGACACCACCACGGAGCACGCGACGGACGCGCGCTCCGCAGAGGAGCCCGTCAGCACGGGAGCCTCGGAAGAACGACGGGGGCAGGAGCCATGAGCGAGCACGACCACGAGAGCAGCGACACCGGCACCGCGGCGGACAGCCCCGCACAGCCGGACCAGGAAGCACAGGCGAGCACCGGCACCGGCTCGAGCGCCGACACCCCGAGCGTCCCGGACGCCGTCATCCCCGAGCTGGTGATCATCTCCGGGATGTCCGGGGCGGGCCGCTCCACCGCGGCGAAGTGCCTGGAGGACCTCGGCTGGTTCGTCGTCGACAACCTGCCGCCCGCCCTGATCCCCACCATGGTGGAGCTCGGCGCCCGCTCGCAGGGCAATGTGGCCCGGATCGCGGTCGTCGTCGACGTACGGGGACGGCGCTTCTTCGACAACCTCCGGGAGTCCCTGGCGGACCTGGAGGCCAAGCACGTCACCCGGCGCATCGTCTTCCTGGAGTCCTCCGACGAGGCCCTGGTGCGCCGTTTCGAATCGGTGCGGCGACCGCACCCCCTCCAGGGCGACGGCCGCATCGTCGACGGCATCGCGGCCGAGCGCGAGCTCCTGCGCGAGCTGCGCGGCGACGCCGACCTCGTCATCGACACCTCCAGCCTCAACGTGCACGAGCTGCGCGCCAAGATGGACGCCCAGTTCGCCGGTGAGGAGGAGCCCGAGCTGCGGGCCACCGTCATGTCGTTCGGCTTCAAGTACGGCCTGCCCGTCGACGCCGACCTCGTCGTCGACATGCGCTTCCTGCCGAACCCGCACTGGGTCCCGGAGCTGCGCCCCTTCACCGGCCTCAACGAGGAGGTGTCGAACTACGTCTTCGCGCAGCCCGGCGCCAAGGAGTTCCTCGACCGCTACACCGAGCTGCTCCAGCTGATCGCGGCCGGCTACCGCCGCGAGGGCAAGCGCTACGTGACCATCGCCGTCGGCTGTACCGGAGGCAAGCACCGCTCCGTCGCCACGTCGGAGAAGCTCGCGGCCCGACTCGCCGCGCAGGGCGTGGAGACCGTGCTCGTCCACCGCGACATGGGCCGCGAATGACCGGACGGACGCTGCGGCTCACCAGCAGGCTGAGCCGCAGGAACGTACCGGGGACGCGGCGCAGGGGCGCGACGCCCAAGGTCGTCGCGCTCGGCGGCGGCATGGGCCTGTCCGCGTCCCTGGCGGCGCTGCGGCGCATCACCGGCGACCTCACGGCCGTCGTCACCGTCGCCGACGACGGGGGCTCCAGCGGACGCCTCCGGGACGAGCTGGGCGTGCTGCCGCCCGGGGACCTGCGCAAGGCCCTGGCGGCGCTCTGTGGCGACGACGACTGGGGCCAGACCTGGGCCCGGGTCATCCAGCACCGTTTCCAGTCACCGGGCGAGATGAACGGGCACGCGGTCGGCAATCTGCTGATCGTCGCCCTGTGGGAGCAGCTCGGCGACCACGTCAAGGCGCTCGACCTGGTCGCCGAGCTGCTCGGCGCCCACGGGCGCGTGCTGCCCATGTCCGCGGTGCCGCTGGAGCTCCAGGCCCTGGTCAAGGGGCACGACCCGGAGCGGCCCGAGGACGTGGACACGGTCCGCGGGCAGGCCACGGTGGCGCTCACCCCGGGCGAGGTGCAGTCCGTGCACCTGGTGCCGCACGACCCGCCGGCCGTGCCCGAGGCGGTCGCGGCCGTGCTCGACGCGGACTGGGTGGTGCTCGGCCCGGGCTCCTGGTTCTCGTCCGTCATCCCCCATCTGCTCGTCCCCGAACTGCTGGACGCGCTCGTCGAGACGAAGGCCCGCCGGGTCCTCTCGCTCAACCTCGCTCCGCAACCTGGAGAAACCGAAGGGTTCTCACCGCAGCGTCATTTGGAGGTTTTGGGACGACACGCCCCTAAACTCGCCCTGGACGTGGTGCTGGCCGACGAGGCCGCCGTGCCCGACCGCGAGTCTTTGACCGACGCCGCCAAGGAGCGTTTCGGTGCCGCGGTCGAGCTGGCGCCGGTAGCCAGGCCCGACGGGACTCCGAGGCACGATCCGGAGCTGTTGGCCGCCGCGTACGACCGTATTTTTCGGATGCATGGAAGGATCGGCCCATGGCGATGACGGCAGCGGTGAAGGACGAAATCTCCCGGCTCCCCGTCACCCGGACCTGCTGCAGAAAGGCCGAGGTCTCGGCCATTCTGCGGTTCGCGGGCGGCCTTCACCTGGTGAGCGGCCGCATCGTGATCGAGGCGGAGCTGGACACCGCGATGGCCGCACGGCGGCTCAAGCGGGACATTCTCGAGATCTTCGGGCACAGCTCGGAGCTGATCGTGATGGCGCCCGGCGGACTCCGCCGCGGCTCGCGTTTTGTCGTACGAGTGGTGGCGGGCGGCGACCAGCTGGCCCGCCAGACGGGACTGGTGGACGGCCGGGGACGCCCGATCAGGGGACTTCCGCCGCAGGTGGTCTCGGGGGCCACCTGCGACGCCGAGGCGGCCTGGCGCGGCGCGTTCCTGGCGCACGGCTCGCTCACCGAGCCCGGGCGCTCCAGCTCGCTCGAGGTGACCTGCCCGGGCCCGGAGGCCGCCCTCGCCCTGGTGGGCGCCGCCCGGCGGCTGTCCATCGCGGCGAAGGCCCGTGAGGTGCGCGGTGTGGACCGGGTGGTCGTCCGGGACGGCGACGCGATCGGCGCGCTGCTCACCCGGATGGGTGCCCACGAGTCGGTGCTGGCCTGGGAGGAGCGGCGGATGCGCCGCGAGGTCCGCGCCACCGCGAACCGCCTCGCCAACTTCGACGACGCGAACCTGCGCCGCTCGGCCCGCGCGGCCGTCGCCGCAGGCGCCCGGGTGCAGCGCGCCCTGGAGATCCTCGCCGACGAGGTGCCCGAGCACCTCGCGGCCGCGGGGCGCCTGCGCATGGAGCACAAGCAGGCCTCCCTGGAGGAGCTGGGCGCCCTCGCCGACCCGCCGCTGACCAAGGACGCCGTCGCGGGCCGCATCCGGCGGCTGCTCGCCATGGCGGACAAGCGGGCGCAGGACCTCGGCATCCCCGGCACGGAGTCGAACCTCACGGAGGAGCTGGCCGAGGAGATGGTGGAGGAGATGGCGGGCGAGATGGCGAGCGAGCTGGCCCACAACATGGCGGGCTGACCCGCTGGACGGACACCACACGCGTCACATACGTAGGCAGGCCGGTGGGGGGGGGAGGGGGGGGGGGGGTCGCCCCGCGCCTCCCTTCCCCCCCCAGGGTCCCCCCCTCCCCCCTCCCTTTCCCCCTGCCCTCCCCCACCCCTCCGATTTTTCTTCTTCTTTTTCTTTTTGTCAAAAGGATGCGGCGCCCACGTGGAGACCCAAGACAAAAATCGTCCCTCGTGGGCTGTGTTTGGCATGCTGGGTGGGGGGGTTGGTTCCTCTCCCCTCCCCCCCTCTCCGGCCCATGACCTGTCCGTACGCGCCACGACGGC
>NZ_JBVIFR010000037.1:0-47757 GCF_055571235.1 Streptomyces sp. NPDC030991 | reverse complement strand
GGGGGGAGGAGGAGGGGGGGCGCAAAAAGGGGGGAGGGCGAACCGGTGGAGAAAACACAACAGGCGCCAGGGGGGGGGGGGGGGGGGGGGCGGAACGGGGGGGGCCCCCCCCCACCGGCCTTTCCGCTCCCCCCGAAGGTGCCCTCCGGCCCCCTTGACTTGACCTTGAACTGTCATGAGTCTGGCGGCTGTTCGCTTCTGTGGCAGCACGCCACGACCGCGGCAGACAACTGCAAGGGGGGCTCATGAGACGAAGAGCGAGATCGATCCTCGCTGTCGGAGCACTTGTCCTGGGGCTGGGAGGGGCCGTACTCGCGCCCGTCGCCCAGGCGCAGGACGGAAGTTCAGCGAGCCAGGACCCCGGCGCGGACGCCGTCAAGGTGTTCCGCGCCGAGGTGTCGAAGGAGCAGGTGCCCCTGCTTCTCCAGGCGGGCCAGGACGCCCATGAACTCAGCGAACAGGTGCCCGCGAAGGGCACCGCGGAAGTCGAGGTCTACTTCACCGACCGGCAGGCCGACGCGCTGCGCGGCAAGGGCGTGAAGGTCACCGAGCACCGGCTGCCGGCCTCGGCGCGGGCCCGGGTCGCGGCGGCGGGCGACGGCGTCTTCCGCCCGTACAGCGGCAAGGGAAATCTCCAGGAGGAGATCGTCCGCACCGGCCAGGAGCACCCCGGCCTCACCAAGGTCGTCTCCATCGGCAAGACCGTCCAGGGCCAGGACATCCTCGCGCTGAAACTCAGCAAGGGCGCCAAGAAGGTCAAGGACGGCGCCAAACCCTCCGTGCTCTACATGTCCAACCAGCACGCGCGCGAGTGGATCACCCCGGAGATGACCCGCCGCCTCATGCACTACTACGTGGACAACTACGCCAAGGACCGGCGCGTCAAGAAGATCGTCGACTCCACGGAGCTGTGGTTCGTCCTCTCGGCCAACCCCGACGGCTACGACTGGACGCACAAGGCCGCCGCCAACCGCCAGTGGCGCAAGAACATGCGGGACAACAACGGCGACGGCGCCTACACCACCGGCGACGGCGTCGACCTCAACCGCAACTTCGCCTACAAGTGGGGCTACGACGACGAGGGCTCCTCCCCGCGCCCGGCCAGTGAGACCTACCGCGGTACGGGACCGAACTCCGAGCCCGAGACCGGGGCGGTCGACGCGTTCGAGAAGCGGATCGGCTTCGACTACGCCATCAACTACCACTCCGCCGCCGAACTGCTGCTCTACGGAGTGGGCTGGCAGGTCGCCACACCGACCCCGGACGACGTGCTCTACAAGGCGCTCGCCGGCACCCCGGAGAACTCCGCGATACCCGGCTACCACCCGCAGGTCTCCTCCGAGCTCTACACCACCAACGGCGAGGCCGACGGGCACGCGGCCAACGTGAACGGCGTCTCGATGTTCACCCCCGAGATGAGCACGTGCCAGACGGCCTCGAACGTCGACCCGAACGATGCCTGGCGACCCCAGGACTGCGCGTCGATCTTCACGTTCCCGGACGACGAGAAGCTCATCCAGGACGAGTTCGCGAAGAACGTTCCCTTCGCCCTCTCCGTCGCGGAGACCGCGTCCCACCCGGACCAGCCGTCGTCCTCGGTCGGCCTGGAGGCGCCCGACTTCACCCCGGCGACCTTCTCCACCTCGTACGCGCGCGGTGGGGACCAGGAAGTCTCCGTCGTCGCCCGTAAGTCCGTACGTGACAAGGAGCTGAACTACCGCATCAATGGCGGTCGTTCGCAGGACGAGGAATTGCGCGCCTGGAAGGGCGGTGAGACCTACGGGGGCGAGGACAATCTCCACTTCGACGCCTATAGGGCGAAGGTCGAGGGCGCCGATGTCGGCGACAAGGTAGAGGTGTGGTTCACCGGTCGCACGAAATCCGGAAAGCGCGCTTCCAGTGACCACTTCACGTACACCGTCGCCGCGCGCCCCAAGGCGGACACTCTCGTCGTGGCGGAGAACGACGCCACCGGTCGGCGAACAGCGGCCTATGTGGACGCGCTCAAGGCGGACGGCCGCAAGGCCGCCGTCTGGAACGTCGCCACGCAGGGCGTACCGGACGCGCTCGGAATCCTCGGACACTTCAAGACGGTCGTGCACTACACGGACGCCGACCGCCCGGGACTCGCCACGCAACTGGCCCTGCGCGACTACCTCAACGAGGGCGGCAAGCTGATCGAGGCGGGCGAGAAGGCGGGCGGCTCCGTCGCCATCGGCTCCACCACGACCAACGACTTCAGCCAGTACTACCTGGGCGCCTACTCCCGCACCGCGGCACCGGTCGCCAGCCGCTTCGACGGTTCCGGCGAGCTCGCCGGGGTCGCGGCGGCCCTCGGCGACGCGCCGGGCAACCCGCTCGACGGCGCCGGTCTGTTCGAGGCCACGTCGGCCACCCTGCCGCAGTTCGAGAGCGCCGGGGCCGGCCAGTACGAGGGCGCGGGCATGGCCGCCGCCGTGCACACCGACGACGCCTACAAGCGGCTGACCCGCACCATCGACCTCAGCGGCGTCTCCGCGGCCGACGGACCGTCCCTGCGGACGCAGTTGTTCTGGGACACCGAGACCGGCTACGACCACGTGATCCTGGAGGCGCACACGGTCGGCGCCGAGGACTGGACGACCCTGCCGGACACGGGGGGCCTGACCACGAACGCCGTACCCGCCGAGTGCGAGGCCGGCTTCCTGATCGAGGACCACCCGGCCCTCAGGCGCTACCTGACGCCCGACGGGGCGGCCTGCGCGAACACCGGCACCTCCGGGGCCTGGAACAGCCTCACGGGCTCCTCGGAGGACTGGAAGACGGTCACCTACGACCTGAGCGCCTACGCCGGCAAGTCCGTCGAGGTCTCCCTCAGCTACGTCTCCGACCCCGGCAGCGGCGGCGAGGGCGTACGGGCGGACAACCTCTCCGTCGTCATCGGCGGCCAGGCCACCGGGACCGAGGGCTTCGAGACGTCCCTGGGCGTCTGGCAGGTCCCCGGGCCTCCGCAGGGCAGCCCCGCCGCCGTGGAGGACTGGGCGCTCGCCAAGGACCTGTTCACGACATACGGGGCGATCAGCACCCCGGACACGGTTCTCCTCGGATTCGGACTGGAACACGTCACGACGCCCGCCGATCGAAATGCGCTCATCAGAAAGGCGCTGCGCTCAATTAGCGACTGATCGGCTCTGAAATACCCGGGAAATATGCGGCGGCCCGTACGTTACTGGCGAGTACGGGCCGCTGTGTCCTGCATAGGGCCGCTCGATGTCACCCCAAGCCCTTATGGGAGGTAGGGTCGGGAGCGGTCGGGGACATCCCAATACATCTCGCCGGCGTCGAATCCGGCGTACCAACGAGGAGATCGGTTCGTGACGATCCGCGTAGGCATCAACGGCTTTGGCCGCATCGGTCGTAACTACTTCCGCGCGCTGCTGGAGCAGGGTGCGGACATCGAGATCGTGGCTGTCAACGACCTGGGTGACACCGCGACCACCGCGCATCTTCTGAAGTACGACACCATCCTGGGCCGTCTCAAGGCCGAGGTGTCGCACACCGAGGACACCATCACCGTCGACGGCCACACCATCAAGGTGCTCTCCGAGCGCAACCCCGCCGACATCCCGTGGGGTCAGCTGGGGGTCGACATCGTCATCGAGTCGACCGGCATCTTCACCAAGAAGGCCGACGCCGAGAAGCACATCGCCGGTGGCGCCAAGAAGGTCCTCATCTCGGCTCCGGCCAAGGACGAGGACATCACGATCGTGATGGGCGTCAACCAGGACAAGTACGACGCGGCCAACCACCACGTCATCTCCAACGCCTCCTGCACCACCAACTGCGTGGCGCCGATGGCCAAGGTTCTCGACGAGAACTTCGGCATCGTCAAGGGCCTGATGACGACGGTCCACGCGTACACGAACGACCAGCGCATCCTGGACTTCCCGCACTCGGACCTGCGCCGCGCCCGCGCCGCCGCCGAGAACATCATCCCGACCACGACGGGTGCCGCCAAGGCCACCGCCCTGGTCCTGCCGCAGCTCAAGGGCAAGCTCGACGGCATCGCGATGCGCGTCCCGGTCCCGACCGGCTCCGCCACCGACCTCGTCGTCGAGCTGCAGCGCGAGGTCACCAAGGACGAGGTCAACGCCGCGTTCAAGAAGGCCGCCGACGACGGCGACCTCAAGGGCTTCCTGACCTACACCGAGGACCCGATCGTCTCCTCGGACATCGTCGGCGACCCGTCCTCCTGCACCTTCGACTCCTCCCTGACGATGGTTCAGGAAGGCAAGACGGTGAAGATCCTCGGCTGGTACGACAACGAGTGGGGCTACTCGAACCGCCTCGTGGACCTGACGGTCTTCGTCGGTGGTCAGCTCTAAGGTTCCAGAGCAACAAGGCAGCTCGATGTGAGCGAAGGTCCGGACCCGCGCGCAGCCGCGCGTCGGTCCGGGCCTTTCGCGCGTCAGCCTCACAGCCTCACTAGGAGTCCAGTCATGAAGACCATCGAGGAACTTCTCGCCGAAGGGGTCGACGGCAAGCGGGTGTTCGTCCGCGCCGACCTCAACGTGCCGCTGGCCGACGGCCTGATCACCGACGACGGCCGCATCCGCGCCGTCCTGCCCACCGTCGAGGCCCTGGCCGGCGCGGGCGCCAAGGTGATCGTCGCCTCCCACCTGGGCCGCCCCAAGGGCGCCCCGGACCCCGCGTTCTCCCTGCTGCCCGCCGCCGAGCGCCTCGGTGAACTCCTGGGCAAGCCGGTCGCGTTCGCCCAGGACACGGTCGGCCCCGCCGCCCACGACGCGGTGAACGGCCTGGAGCCGGGCCAGGTCGCCGTCATCGAGAACCTGCGGTTCAACGCGGGCGAGACGAGCAAGGACGACACCGAGCGCGGCGAGTTCGCCGACCAGCTCGCAGCCCTGGCCGACATCTACGTGGGCGACGGCTTCGGCGCCGTGCACCGTAAGCACGCCTCCGTGTACGACCTCGCGAAGAAGCTGCCGCACTACGCCGGCTACCTCATCGCCACCGAGGTCGGCGTCCTGAAGAAGCTCACCGACGACGTCAAGCGCCCCTACGTGGTCGCGCTCGGCGGCGCCAAGGTCTCCGACAAGCTCGCCGTCATCGACCAGCTGCTCGGCAAGGCCGACCGGCTGCTCATCGGCGGCGGCATGGCGTACACGTTCCTCAAGGCCAAGGGGTACGAGGTCGGCATCTCCCTCCTCCAGGAGGACCAGATCCCGGTCGTCACCGAGTACATGAAGCGCGCCGAGCAGAACGGCGTGGAGATCGTGCTCCCGGTCGACGTCCTGGTCTCCACGGAGTTCCCCGACCTCAAGACCAAGGCCCCGGCCAACCCCACCACCGTCGCCGCGGACGCCATCCCCGCCGACCAGGAGGGCCTGGACATCGGCCCGGAGACCCGCAAGCTGTACGCCTCGAAGCTCGCCGACGCGCAGACCGTCTTCTGGAACGGCCCGATGGGCGTCTTCGAGCACCCCGACTACGCCGAGGGCACCAAAGCGGTCGCCCAGGCCCTCCTCGACTCCCCGGGCTTCACCGTGGTGGGCGGCGGCGACTCCGCCGCGGCCGTCCGTACCCTGGGCTTCGACGAGAAGGCATTCGGCCACATCTCGACCGGTGGCGGCGCCTCCCTCGAGTACCTCGAGGGCAAGACGCTGCCCGGTCTCGCCGCACTGGAGGACTGACCCTTAATGAGCACGCGCACGCCGCTGATGGCGGGCAACTGGAAGATGAACCTCAACCACCTCGAGGCCATCGCCCACGTCCAGAAGCTCGCCTTCGCCCTCGCGGACAAGGACTACGAGGCCGTCGAGGTCGCCGTCCTGCCGCCCTTCACCGACCTGCGCTCCGTCCAGACGCTGGTCGACGGCGACAAGCTCAAGATCAAGTACGGTGCCCAGGACCTCTCGGCGCACGACTCCGGTGCGTACACCGGTGAGATCTCGGGCCAGATGCTGGCCAAGCTCAAGTGCACGTTCGTGGCGATCGGCCACTCCGAGCGCCGGCAGTACCACGACGAGACCGACGAGATCGTCAACAGCAAGGTGAAGGCCGCCTACAAGCACGGCCTGACCCCCATCCTGTGCGTCGGCGAGGAGCTGGACGTGCGCGAGGCGGGCGACCACGTCTCCCACACGCTCGCCCAGGTCGAGGGCGGCCTCAAGGACCTGCCCGCCGAGCAGGCCGAGACCGTCGTCATCGCCTACGAGCCCGTCTGGGCCATCGGTACCGGCAAGGTGTGCGGCGCCGACGACGCGCAGGAGGTCTGCGCGGCGATCCGTGCCAAGCTCGCCGAGCTGTACTCGCAGGACGTGGCCGACAAGGTCCGCATCCAGTACGGCGGTTCGGTGAAGTCCGGCAACGTCGCCGAGATCATGGGCAAGCCGGACATCGACGGAGCCCTGATCGGCGGCGCCTCCCTGGACGCCGAGGAGTTCGTCAAGATCGTCCGGTTCCACGAGCAGTGATTCCCGAGTGGCGCGACCTGTGAGTATGCGCTAGCGGTGATACGTCGTACCCTTGCGGGGCCGAAGCTCTTCTCCATCATGGGCTTCGGCCCCGTCGTCCGAAAAGTTCCGAGGAAGTTGGTCCAGCCGTGGTTATGGGGTTCTCGATCGCCCTGATCGTCTTCAGCCTGCTGCTGATGCTCCTGGTGCTCATGCACAAGGGAAAGGGCGGCGGCCTTTCCGACATGTTCGGTGGCGGCATGCAGTCCTCCGTCGGCGGCTCGTCGGTCGCCGAGCGGAACCTGGACCGGATCACGATCGTGCTCGGTCTGCTCTGGTTCGCGTGCATCGTCGTGCTCGGCATCCTGATGAAGATCAACAACTGACTTCGCCGGCCGGGCCCTGGGCTCGACCCGTCACAACTGCACAGAGCTCACGTAAAGCCCCATGTCCGGTACGCGCCCAACAGCGCCGCCTATCATGGGGCTTGCGTCTAGGGGAGGGCAGGTAACTCCAATCACTGGACGCGCGTTGGGCCTTACGTAGACTGAGGCGCTCCGCGGCGAAGCGAGACGCCGACACGCTTCGCGGCACCATCACGCAGGGAGTTACGACCGTGGCAAGTGGCAACGCGATCCGAGGAAGTCGGGTCGGGGCGGGGCCGATGGGCGAGGCCGAGCGCGGCGAGTCCGCGCCGCGCCTGCGCATCTCCTTCTGGTGCTCGAACGGGCACGAGACGCAGCCGAGCTTCGCCTCCGACGCGCAGGTGCCGGAGACCTGGGACTGTCCGCGCTGCGGCTTCCCCGCCGGGCAGGACCGGGACAGTCCGCCGGACCCGCCGCGCACAGAGCCGTACAAGACGCACCTCGCCTACGTACGCGAGCGGCGCAGCGACGCGGACGGCGAGGCGATCCTCGCGGAGGCCCTCGCCAAACTGCGGGGTGAGATCTAGATTTCGGACCGGCCGGGTGCCCCTCAGGGCGCCCGGCCGGTGCCGTTGGCCGGGCTTCAGGAGCGGCGGCGTGGACGCGCCGCGTGCTCCTCGGAGATGTGTGCCGTGAGCGCGATCGAGGCGGTCGCCCGCTCATAGGTCAGCTGCGCCACGCGCGCGTAGAGGCAGTCGAGGATCAGCAGCGCCGAGTGGCGGGCGCCGAAACTGCCGCGCCGGAAGCTGGTCTCCGCCGCCGTCCAGGTCAGATGCACCGCGGCCGCCTGCGCGACGGGCGAGCGCGGGTCGCCGGTGACCGCGACGGTCGTGGCACCCCGCTCGGCGGCGAGCCGCAGCGGGGCCAGCACCTCGCGGGTGCGCCCCGAGTGGGAGAGAGCGACGGCCGCGTCCGCCGGTGTCAGCAGCGCCGCCGAGGTCTGCGCGGCGTGCACCTCCGTCCAGCCGCGGGCCGGCATGCCGATGCCGAACAGGCGGGCCTCCGTCTCGCGCGCCAGGATGCCCGAGCCGCCCACTCCGTAGACGTCGATGCGGCGCGCCTTGGCGAGTGCCTGGGCCGCCGCCTCCAGGGCGCCGCGGTCCAGCTGGTCGCGGGTGCTGCGCAGCGCCTGGAGGTCCGCGTGGGCGACGACGGAGATCAGGTGCTCCAGATCGTCGTCCGGGCCGATGTCGGGGCCGAGGGGCCGGTCGTGCCCCGTGTGATCGTCCTCGTGGTCCTTCTCGCCCTGCTCCTTGGCGAGTTCGAGCAGCAGCCGCTGGTACGTCTCCAGGCCGAGGGCCTGGCAGAACCGGGTGACGGTGGCCTGCGAGGTGCCGGTGCGACGCCCCAGGTCGGCCGCCGAGATCCCCGCGACCGCGGCGGGGTCGGCCAGCACATATGCGCCGACCTTGCGCAACGATCCGCTGAGCGTGGGCAGTTCGGAGCGGATCCGGGCTGTGATCATGGGGGTCTCTCGGTGCCGGTGGTGTGGGTCTGGGGTGGTGCCAGGGTTCCGGCCGGGCCAGGTCCGGTGGTGCCCGGCGGTATCGGGGTGTTGTCCCGTGCTGAATCTATCAATCATCATGCGGTGTGCTGACTGAATCCATCGTTCGATACGTCGCTCCGCTCACCGTTGGCATCGACGCCGGAGGCACCCGGGTGCGGGCGCGCTGCGTCGACGCGGACGGCCGCGTCGTCGGCATCGGACACGGCGGCCCGGGCAACGCGCTCGGCGTCGAACGCCCCTCACTCGTCCGGCACTTGGCGCAGGCGCTGGAGGCTGCCGTCCCGGTGGGAGTGCGCGGCGCGGTGGCCGGGATCGTCGGCGGCTTCGCCGGCGCGGGGGAGGGCGGCGGCTCGGTGCGCGGGCGCGGCGTCGCCGAGGAGTGCCTGGTCGAAGCGCTGGCCCTGCTGGGCATCGCCGGTGCGGCGCTGCGCGTGTACGGCGATGTGGAGGTGGCCTGCGCCTCCGGTCCGGGCGCCCCGGCCGACGGGCTGGTGCTGGTCGCGGGGACCGGCGCGGCGGCGGCGCGGGTGGCCGGGCGGCGCACGGTGCGCGTCGTGGACGGGGACGGGTGGCTGCTCGGCGACACGGGCAGCGGCTTCTGGCTCGGGCAGCAGGCGTTGCGCGGCGCGCTGCGGGCGGTGGACGGCCGCGCGGAGTGGGGGCCGCTGGTGACGCTGGTGCTCGACCGCGTGGTGCCGGGGCGGGCGGACCCCGCACTCGACTGGGGCGGGCGGCACCGCCTCAAGCAGGCGATAGCGAGCTGGGCCTACGCGCAACGACCGGTCGTACTGGCCGAGTTGAGCCCCCTGGTGGCGTCGGCGGCGGAAGGCGGCGACGCCTGGGCGCGAGCGCTGCTCGACGAGGCCGCCGCACAACTCGGCGACACCGTAAGGACGTTAGACCCCGAGCCCGGGGAATCGCTGGTCGTCACGGGCGGACTCCTCGGCCCTGGTGGCCCCTTGCGGGAGCGGTTGCGCGCGGCCGTGGAGCCGCTGGGACTGCGCTGCACCTCCGTGCCGGACGGGACCGGGGGCGCCGTGGCCCTGGCGCGATTGCTGCTCTCCGAATCGCCGGGGATGCCTTGACGGGAGTCACCCGCCTGGTTCAACCTTTCGCTTCGTAGGGCTTCAATTGAATCAATGAACCGAAGGTGGTCGGGGTCATGACGGAACAGCTGCTCGGCGCGGCCGAGTTGGCGGACCAGGTGCGCGCGCACGTCGAGCGCGCCGTCGCCACGAACAAGGACGGCGTCACCGCCGCGGCCCGCCTCATCGCGGACTGCGTCGCCGCCGACGGCGTCGTGCACGCCTTCGGCACCGGCCACTCGCAGGCGACCGCCCTGGAGATCTCCGGGCGCGCGGGCGGCCTCATCCCCACCACCCGCGTCGCCCTGCACGACCTCGTCCTGCGCGGCGGCGAGGACCGCTCGGTCCTCGCCGACCCGCTCCTGGAGCGGCGCCCCGGGCTCGCCGCCCGCCTCTACGAACTGAGCACCCCGCGCCCACAGGACCTGTTCGTGATCATCTCCAACTCGGGCGTCAACAACTCCATCGTCGACATGGCGCTCCTGGTCAAGGAGAAGGGGCACCCGCTGATCGCCCTCACCTCGCTGGAGCACACCCGCGCGGTCCCCGCCCTGCACACGAGCGGCAGCCGCCTCGCCGACCACGCCGACGCCGTCCTCGACAACTGCGCGCCCACCGGCGACGCGATCCTGCCGCTGCCCGACGGGGCCAGGCTCTGCGGCGTCTCCACGATCACCTCCGCGCTGCTCGTGCAGATGGTCGTGGCCGAAGCCGTGGCCCTGCTGCTCGCCGAGGGCCACGAGCCGCCCGTCTACGTCTCCGCCAACCTGCCCGGCGGCTTCGAGCGCAACGGCCGCCTGGAGGACCACTACGCGGGACGCCTGCACCGCGGCGGCCACTGACCCGCACGGCCGTGCCCCGCCCGGACAGACCGCTCATACCGACCGCTGATCGATTAGGTTGGTCGGAGCAGCGGGGCAAGGCACGTACGCACGTACGAGAGGCGGCTGGAGTCCGAGATGAACGCGTTCGAAGCAGGCACAGAGGGCCGCACGCGGCTCACCCGGACGGCCGAATGGCAGGCGCTGGCCGAGCACCGGAAGCGGCTGGGCGACGTGCAACTGCGCGAGCTGTTCGCCGCGGACCCGGCGCGCGGCTCCGGCCTGGTGCTCGACGTCGGTGACCTGCACCTCGACTACTCCAAGCACCTGGTCACCGAGGAGACGCTGCGGCTGCTGCGCGAGCTGGCCGCCGCGACCGACGTCTTCGGCCTCCGCGACGCCATGTTCCGCGGCGAGAAGATCAACACGACCGAGGACCGGGCCGTGCTCCACACCGCGCTGCGCGCCCCGCGTGACGCGGTGATCGAGGTCGACGGCGAGAACGTCGTGCCGGCGGTGCACGCGGTCCTCGACAAGATGGCCGTCTTCGCCGACAAGGTCCGCTCCGGCGAGTGGACAGGACACACCGGCAAGCGCATCAGGAACATCGTCAACGTCGGCATCGGCGGCTCCGACCTCGGCCCCGCGATGGCCTACGAGGTGCTGCGCTCCTTCACCGACCGCGACCTCACCGTCCGCTTCGTCTCCAACGTCGACGGCGCCGACCTGCACGAGGCCGTCCGCGACCTCGACCCCGCCGAGACGCTGTTCGTGATCGCCTCGAAGACCTTCACCACCATCGAGACGATCACCAACGCGACCTCCGCGCGCACCTGGCTGCTGTCCGAGCTGAAAGCCGGTCAGGAGGCCGTCGCCAAGCACTTCGTGGCGCTGTCGACGAATACCGGGAAGGTGGCGGAGTTCGGCATCGACACGGCCAACATGTTCGAGTTCTGGGACTGGGTCGGCGGCCGGTACTCGTACGACTCCGCCATCGGTCTGTCTCTGATGATCGCCATCGGACCCGACGCCTTCCGCGAGATGCTCGACGGCTTCCACCTCGTCGACGAGCACTTCCGCACCGCCCCCGCCGAGACCAACGTGCCGCTCCTCATGGGCCTGTTGGGCATCTGGTACGGCAACTTCCACGACGCCCAGTCGCACGCCGTACTGCCCTACAGTCACTACCTGTCGAAGTTCACCGCCTACTTGCAGCAGCTCGACATGGAGTCCAACGGCAAGTACGTGCAGCGCGACGGCGACGAGGTCGGCTGGCAGACCGGCCCCGTGGTGTGGGGCACCCCGGGCACCAACGGCCAGCACGCCTACTACCAACTCATCCACCAGGGCACCAAGTTGATCCCGGCGGACTTCATCGGGTTCGCCGAGCCCGTCGCCGACCTCCGGCCGGGGCTCGCGCCCCAGCACGATCTGCTGATGGCCAACTTCTTCGCGCAGACGCAGGCGCTGGCCTTCGGCAAGACGCCGGACGAGGTGCGCGCCGAGGGCGTGCCCGACGAGCTGGTGCCGCACAAGACGTTCAAGGGCAACCACCCCACGACGACGATCCTCGCGAAGTCCCTCACGCCGTCCGTGCTCGGGCAGTTGGTCGCCCTCTACGAGCACAAGGTGTTCGTGCAGGGCGCCGTGTGGAACATCGACTCCTTCGACCAGTGGGGCGTCGAGCTCGGCAAGGTGCTCGCCAAGCGCCTTGAACCCGCCCTGACGGAGGGCGCGGACGTGCCAGGACTCGATACGTCGACCAAGGCGCTCGTAGCCACGTACCGGCAGTTGCGGGGCCGTTCCGGTTAAACGGGTGCGGGGGCGGCGCCCGGCGGGTGAGACTGCCCGTTCGTGACCCAGCCGGGAGGCACCCCTGTGGATCAGCTCATGTCGGCCCTCGCCGACCCCGAACGACTCAAGCTGTACGCGCGCATAGTGCTCGACGAGCTGTCACCGCGCGAGGCCGACTCCCCGGCCGCGCGCAAGCATCTGGGCAGGCTGGTCGCCGCCGGGCTCGTCGAGCGGCTCGACGACGGGTCGCTGCGCGCCGGGCCCGAGGTGTTCCGCCGCGCCCGGACCGCCGAATCCGCCACGGGCGTCCCGCGCCACCTCACCGGCTTCTTCGCCCGCGGCCGGCTGACCGCGATCCCGGTCCGCCCCGCGGTGCGCCACGAACTCCTCGTCCATCTCACGGACACCCTCTTCGACACCGGCCGCACCTACAGCGAGGGCGAGATCAACGCGGCGCTGCTCACGGTCCACGACGACACCGCCGCCCTGCGCCGCTACTGCGTCAGCGACGGCCTGCTCGTCCGGGAGGAGGACGGCACCGACTACCGGGTCCCGCAGCACGCGTAAGGCCCCGCATCCGGGCGGATGCGGGGCCTTACGCGTGTGTCGCCCTAGAGCCGGGCCGGAACTTACGCGACGGCCGGCGGGTACAGCTCCGGCGGCAACTGCGACGCGGCGGCCGCGTCGAGCAGCCACAGCGTGCGCGAGCGACCGTACGCACCCGCCGCGGGGGCCTGGATCTCGCCCGCGCCGGACAGGGCGATCGCGGCCGCCTTCGCCTTGTCCTCGCCGGCCGCGAGCAGCCACACCTCGCGGGCGGCCCGGATCGCCGGGAGGGTGAGCGTGATCCGGGTGGGCGGGGGCTTGGGGGCGCCCCGCACACCGACCACCGTGCGCTCCGTCTCACGGACGGCGGGCAGCTCGGGGAAGAGCGACGCGACGTGCGTGTCCGGGCCGACACCGAGCATCAGGACGTCGAAGGTCGGCACGGGGCCGTGGTCCTCGGGCCCCGCCGCCGTGGCGAGCTCGGCCGCGTACACCTCGGCCGCGGCGTCCGGCTCGTACGGGCCGTCCGACGCGGGCATGGGGTGCACGCGGTCGGGGTCGAGCGGCACCGAGTCGAGCAGTGCCTCCTTCGCCTGCGTGTAGTTGCGCTCCGGGTCGCCGTCCGGCAGGAACCGCTCGTCGCCCCACCACAGGTCGAGGCGGCTCCAGTCGATGGCGTCCCGGGCGGGCGCCGCCGCGAGCGCCGCCAGCAGGCCGTTGCCGTTGCGGCCGCCGGTGAGGACGACGGAGGCGTAGCCGCGGGCCGCCTGGGCGTCGACGATCTTGGTGATCAGCCGGGCCGCGGCGGCCTGCGCCATCAGCTCCTTGTCGCGGTGGACGACGAGCTGGGGTGCCGCGCTCACTTCGCCGCCGCCTTCTTGGCCGGAGCCCTCTTGGCCGGAGCCTTCTTCGCGGGCGCCTTCTTGGTGGCCGCCTTCTTGGCAGGCACCTGTTTGGCGGGCGCCTCCTCCTCGGGGGCTGCCTTCTCCTCCGGGGCCGCCTTCTCCTGCGGGGCAGGAGCCGCCTCCGTCGGAGTCTCCGCGGTCGTCCGCGTCCGCTCGGTGGACTCGGCCAGCCGGTCCACGCCGAACCGCAGCGAGGACGCGTACGTGTCGTCCGGGTCGAGGCGGCGCAGCTCCTCCGCGATCAGCTCGGACGTCTCACGGCGCTTCAGCGCGACCGCCCGGTCCGGCTGGCCCTCGATGGAGAGCGTGGCCAGGATGCCGTCGGCCCGGTCGAGGACGATCGGGCCGCAGGTGGACTCCATACGGACACCGGTCAGGCCGGGACCCGGCGAGAGGGTGCGCCGCACGGGCACGTCGAGCCGGTCCGCGAGCCACATCGCGAGCAGCTCGCAGCTCGGGTTGAACTCCTCGCCCTCGACCTCGACCGACGTGACGTCGCACGCCACCTGGTCCAGGGCGGCGGCCAGCATGGAGCGCCACGGCGTGATCCTGGTCCAGGACAGATCCGTGTCGCCCGGCGCGTAGGACGCCGCGCGGGCCTCCAGCTCGTGGATCGGCTGCTCGGCCGCGTACGTGTCCGTGACGCGGCGCTGGGCCAGCGCGCCCAGCGGATCCTGCGCGGGGTCGAGCGGCGCGTCCACGGGCCACCACACGACCGTCGGGGCGTCGGGGAGCAGCAGCGGCAGGACGACCGACTGGGCGTGGTTGATGACCTCGCCGTAGAGGCGGAGCACGACCGTCTCGCCGGTGCCGGCCTCGACCCCGACCCGCACCTCCGCGTCGAGCCGCGACTTCGTGCGGTCGCGCGGGGAGCGGGCGGCGCGCTTGATGACGACGAGCGTGCGCGAGGGGTGCTCGCGCGACGCGTCGTTGGCCGCCTTCAGCGCGTCGTAGGCGTTCTCCTCGTCGGTGACGATGACGAGGGTCAGGACCATGCCGACGGCCGGGGTGCCGACGGCGCGGCGGCCCTTCACCAGCGCCTTGTTGATCTTGCTGGAGGTGGTGTCCGTGAGGTCGATCTTCATGGCCGGCGCCAGCTCCGTCCGTCTCGTGCGAGCATTTCGTCCGCCTCTGCGGGCCCCCACGTGCCGGACGGGTACTGCGCGGGCTTGCCGTGCGTGTCCCAGTACTTCTCGATCGGGTCGAGGATGTTCCAGGACAGCTCGACCTCCTCCGTGCGCGGGAAGAGGTTGGAGTCGCCCAGGAGGACGTCCAGGATGAGCCGCTCGTACGCCTCCGGGCTGGACTCGGTGAAGGACTCGCCGTAGGCGAAGTCCATCGACACGTCCCGGATCTCCATGGACGTGCCCGGCACCTTCGAGCCGAAGCGGACCGTGATGCCCTCGTCCGGCTGGACGCGGATCACGATGGCGTTCTGGCCCAGCTCCTCCGTCGCCGTGTGGTCGAAGGGGGAGTGCGGGGCGCGCTGGAAGACGACCGCGATCTCGGTGACACGACGGCCCAGACGCTTGCCGGTGCGCAGGTAGAAGGGGACGCCCGCCCAGCGGCGGTTGTCGACCTCCAGCTTCACGGCCGCGTAGGTGTCGGTCTTCGACTTGGGGTCGATGCCCTCTTCCTGGAGGTAGCCGACGGCCTTCTCGCCGCCCTGCCACCCGGCCGCGTACTGGCCGCGGACCGTGTTCTCGCCCAGGTCCTTCGGCAACCGGATGGCGCCGAGCACCTTGGCCTTCTCGGCGACGAGCGCGTCCGCGTCGAAGGAGGCGGGCTCCTCCATCGCGGTGAGCGCCATCAGCTGGAGCAGGTGGTTCTGGATGACGTCACGGGCCGCGCCGATGCCGTCGTAGTAGCCGGCGCGGCCGCCGATGCCGATGTCCTCGGCCATCGTGATCTGCACGTGGTCGACGTAACTCCGGTTCCAGATCGGCTCGAACATCTGGTTGGCGAAGCGCAGCGCCAGGATGTTCTGGACGGTCTCCTTGCCGAGGTAGTGGTCGATCCGGAAGACCTGGTCCGGGTCGAACACCTCGTGCACGATCGCGTTCAGGTCCTTCGCCGAGGCGAGGTCGTGACCGAACGGCTTCTCGATGACGGCGCGCCGCCAGGAGCCCTCGGGCGCGTCCGCCAGGCCGTGCTCCTTCAGCTGCTGCACGACCAGGGGGAAGAACTTGGGGGGGACGGAGAGGTAGAACGCGAAGTTCCCGCCCGTCCCCTGCGACTTGTCGAGGTCCTGGATCGTCGACTTCAGGGTCTCGAAGGCCTCGTCGTCGTCGAAGTTGCCCTGGACGAAGCGCATGCCCTGGATGAGCTGCTGCCAGACCTCCTCGCGAAAGGGGGTGCGGGAGTGCTGCTTGACCGCGTCGTGCACGACCTGGGCGAAGTCCTCGTCCTCCCAGTCGCGGCGGGCGAACCCGATCAGCGAGAAGCCCGGCGGCAACAGACCCCGGTTGGCAAGGTCGTACACAGCGGGCATCAGCTTTTTACGTGACAAATCGCCCGTGACGCCGAAGATCACCAGCCCCGACGGCCCCGCGATACGCGGGAGCCGTCGGTCTGCGGCGTCACGGAGCGGGTTGGCTCCGTGTGCGGTCAAGGTTTCAGCCCTCCGAAGGGGCGAGGCGCTTGAGCTCCGCCTCGGTCGACTTGAGCAGGTCGTTCCAGGACGCCTCGAACTTGTCGATGCCCTCGTCCTCGAGGAGCTGCACGACCTCGTCGTAGGAGATGCCGAGCTTCTCGACTGCCTCGATCTCCTTGCGGGCCTGGTCGTACGTGCCCGCGATCGTGTTCCCGGTGATCTGGCCGTGGTCGCCCGCGGCCTCCAGCGTGGCCTCCGGCATGGTGTTCACCGTGCCCGGGGCGACCAGGTCGTCGACGTACAGGGTGTCCTTGTACGCCTTGTCCTTCACGCCGGTCGAGGCCCACAGCGGACGCTGCTTGTTGGCCTGCGCCTTGTCGAGCGGGGCCCAGCGGTCGGAGGAGAAGACCTCCTCGAACGCCTCGTACGCGAGCCGGGCGTTGGCGAGGCCGACCTTGCCGCGCGCCGCCTTGGCCTCCTCCGTGCCGAGGGCGTCGATCCGCTTGTCGATCTCGGTGTCCACACGGGAGACGAAGAAGGACGCGACCGAGTGGATCTTGGACAGGTCCAGGCCCGCGGCCTTCGCCTTCTCCAGACCGGCCAGGTAGGCGTCCATGACCTCGCGGTACCGCTCCAGGGAGAAGATCAGCGTCACGTTCACGCTGATGCCCCGGCCGATGACCTCGGTGATCGCGGGCAGGCCCGCACGGGTCGCCGGAATCTTGATGAGCGTGTTCGGCCGGTCCACCAGCCACGCCAGCTGCTTGGCCTCGGCGACCGTGGCGTGCTCGTTGTGCGCGAGCCGCGGGTCGACCTCGATCGAGACCCGGCCGTCCTGGCCGCCGGTCGCGTCGAAGACCGGGCGCAGGATGTCGGCGGCGTCGCGGACGTCCGCCGTCGTGATCATGCGGATGGCCTCTTCGACGGTGACCCGTCGGGCGGCGAGGTCGGAGAGCTGCTGGTCGTAACCGTCACCCTCCGAGATCGCCTTCTGGAAGATCGACGGATTGGTCGTGACGCCCACGACGTGCTGCTGGTCGATCAGCTCGGCGAGGTTGCCGGACGTGATCCGCTTGCGCGACAGGTCGTCCAGCCAGATCGCGACGCCCTCCTCGGAGAGGCGCTTCAGTGCGTCTGTCATGGAAATTGCATCTCCTACGTGTCTGGGGGTCCGGGGTTCTCCCCCGGAAGAACCCCGTCGGGCGTCAGCGCTGGACCGCGGCGAGGGATTCCCGGGCCTTGGCCACCACGTTCTCGGCAGTGAAACCGAACTCCTGGAAGAGGACCTTGCCGTCGGCCGAAGCACCGTAGTGCTCCAGCGAAACAATGCGCCCCGCGTCACCGACGTACTTGTGCCACGTCAGACCGATGCCGGCCTCGACCGCGACCCGGGCCTTGACCGACGGCGGCAGGACGCTTTCCCGGTACCCCTGGTCCTGCTCCTCGAACCACTCGACCGAGGGCATCGACACCACACGAGTGGCGACACCCTCCGCCTCCAGGGTCTCGCGCGCCTCGACGGCGAGCTGCACCTCGGAGCCGGTGGCGATGAGAATGAGGTCCGGCGTGGCCTTCGACGCCTCGACCCGAACGTAGCCACCCTTGACGGTGTCCTCGTTCGCGTCGTACGTCGGCACACCCTGGCGGGTCAGGACCAGGCCGTGCGGGGCGCTCTTGCCATAGTCCTTCTTGCCGCGCTTGAGGATTTCGCGCCAGGCGATGGCCGTCTCGTTGGCGTCGGCCGGGCGGACCACGTTCAGGCCCGGGATGGCGCGCAGCGAGGCGATGTGCTCGACCGGCTGGTGCGTCGGGCCGTCCTCGCCGAGGCCGATGGAGTCGTGCGTCCACACGTACGTCACCGGCAGGTGCATCAGGGCCGACAGGCGCACGGCGTTGCGCATGTAGTCGGAGAACGTCAGGAACGTGCCGCCGTAGATGCGGGTGTGGCCGTGCAGCGCGATGCCGTTCATCTCCGCGGCCATGGAGTGCTCGCGGATACCGAAGTGGATCGTACGGCCGTACGGGTCAGCCTCCGGCAGCGTGTTCCCTTCCGGAAGGAAGGACGACGTCTTGTCGATCGTCGTGTTGTTCGAACCGGCGAGGTCGGCGGAGCCGCCCCACAGCTCGGGGATGACCGGGCCGAGCGCCTGGAGGACCTTGCCGGACGCGGCGCGCGTGGCGACACCCTTGCCCGTCTCGAAGGCCGGCAGCTTCTCCTCCCAGCCCTGCGGCAGCTCACCCGCGTTGATGCGGTCGAACTCCGCGGCGCGCTCGGGGTTGGCGGAACGCCACTCCTGGAACGACTTCTCCCACTCGGCCTTGGCCTGGGCGCCGCGGTCGAGGGCCTTGCGGGTGTGGCCGATGACCTCGTCGGAGACCTCGAAGGTCTTCTCGGGGTCGAAGCCCAGCACACGCTTGGTGGCGGCCACCTCGTCGTCGCCCAGCGCCGAGCCGTGCGCGGCCTCGGTGTTCTGCGCGTTCGGGGCGGGCCAGGCGATGATCGAGCGCATCGCGATGAAGGACGGCTTGTCCGTGACCTTCTTGGCTTCCTCGATGGCGTTGTAGATCGCCTCGTGGTCGAGGTCGCCGTCCGGCTTCGCGGCGACCCGCTGGACGTGCCAGCCGTACGCCTCGTACCGCTTGCAGGTGTCCTCGGAGACCGCCGTCTCGGTGTCGCCCTCGATCGAGATGTGGTTGTCGTCCCACAGCAGGACCAGGTTGCCGAGCTTCTGGTGGCCCGCGAGCGAGGACGCCTCGGAGGAGATGCCCTCCTGGAGGCAGCCGTCACCGGCGATCGCGTAGATGAAGTGGTCGAACGGGGAGGTGCCGGGGGCCGCCTCCGGGTCGAAGAGGCCGCGCTCGTAGCGGGCGGCCATCGCCATGCCCACCGCGTTGGCGACACCCTGGCCCAGCGGGCCCGTGGTCGTCTCGACGCCGGTGGTGTGGCCGTACTCCGGGTGGCCGGGGGTCTTGGAGCCCCAGGTCCGGAACGACTTCAGGTCATCCAGCTCCAGGCCGAACCCGGCCAGGTACAGCTGGATGTAGAGGGTCAGGGACGAGTGGCCCGCGGACAGGACGAAACGGTCCCGGCCGACCCAGTCGGCGTCCGCCGGGTCGTGCCGCATCACCTTCTGGAAGAGGGTGTACGCGGCCGGGGCCAGGCTCATCGCCGTACCGGGATGGCCGTTGCCGACCTTCTGTACGGCGTCGGCGGCCAGGACGCGCGCGGTGTCTACGGCCCGCTGGTCCACATCGGTCCACTCGAGGTCAGTGGTGGTCGGCTTGGTGCTCACCCTGGGTCAGGGCTCCTCTCCACATGTCTTGTACCGGTGACGTCGGTCTCACCGGCTGTTGTCGAGCCTACCCCTGCTGGAACAAGCATTCTTTCGAGTCATTCCAGACTGCCGGGACTCCGTGCAATCCGCCTCCTGACAGGGATGGACGCCCTTCCTCACCTGATTACGGAGCCGCTCATCCGGGGGCTCGTCCGAGGCTTCGCGGGCTCATCCGCAGGAGCCTTTCAACACGACCCACCCCCGCGAAGGGCGAGGTATAGGCAACGTCTAGAGTGGCGTGGTACGCGCGAGCCTTTACCGGGACTTCACATCAAGTGGACTGCTTGGGGCTCGCTGGAGTCTTTGTCAGGGGTGTGCGTGACGGCCGTCGAATCCCGTCCAGCGGGAGCGCTGACGAGCAGCAGCAACCAAGGCCGGAGGCCGTTCGGTGCTCGCGTCAAGGCGTTCGTGGCGCTGACCAAGCCGCGGATCATCGAGCTGCTGCTGATCACCACGGTGCCGGTGATGTTCCTCGCCGAGCAGGGTGTGCCCGATCTGAAGCTGGTGCTGATCACCTGCCTCGGCGGCTACCTCTCCGCGGGCGGCGCCAACGCGCTGAACATGTGGTACGACCGCGACATCGACGCCCTCATGGACCGCACGTCGCAGCGGCCGCTGGTCACCGGCATGGTGAGCCCGATCGAGTGCCTGGTCTTCGGCATCACCCTCGCGGTGATCTCCACGCTTCTCTTCGGCTTCGCGGTCAACTGGCTGTCGGCCTGGCTGTCGCTGGGCGCGCTCCTCTTCTACGTGATCGTCTACACGATGATCCTGAAGCGGCGCACGTCGCAGAACATCGTGTGGGGTGGGATCGCGGGCTGCCTGCCCGTCCTCATCGGCTGGTCGTCGGTGACCGACTCCATGTCGTGGGCGCCGGTCATCCTCTTCCTGGTCATGTTCTTCTGGACGCCGCCGCACTACTGGCCGCTGTCCATGAAGGTGAAGGAGGACTACGCGCGCGTGGGCGTGCCGATGCTTCCGGTCATCGCCTCCAACAAGGTGGTGGCGCGCCAGATCGTCCTCTACAGCTGGGTGATGGTCGCCGTCTCGCTGCTGCTGACGCCGCTCGGCTACACGGGCTGGTTCTACACGGTGGTCGCGCTCCTGGCGGGCGGCTTCTGGCTGTGGGAGGCGCACGGGCTGCAGAACCGCGCCAAGGCCGAGGTCACGGGCGGAAAGCTCAAGGAGATGCGGCTGTTCCACTGGTCCATCACCTACGTCTCGCTGCTCTTCGTGGCGGTGGCGGTGGACCCCTTCCTGCGCTGACCGCTCGCAAGCGCCTGCCGATGGGTGGGGTGCGTGGCCCAGGCCACGCACCCCACCCATCGCTTGTTTCGCTACTCGTCGGTAGCATCCTGCTCATGGCAGAGACTCAAGCGGTGGAGACGCCCCGTCGGGCGGCGAAGGACGAGCGCCGGGCGGCCCGGCTGGCCAAGGACATCGGCGCTTTCGCCAAGGCGCACGGCGGCGCCGAGGGGCAGCTGGCGTACCTCGGCGAGCGCGGCACACGCATCGTCCTCGTCGGCGAGGACGGCGGCTGGGGCGACCTCGTGGCCGGCACGTACGAGGTCGCGCAGAAGGCGGTGGAGAAGGCCGGCATCACGGTCCACGAGGACTTCGACGGCGAGTTCGCCGCGAAGGTCGAGACCGGCCCGTACGAGTGGAAGCGCATGGCGGGCATCCAGCTCGGCGGCTGACGGCTGACGGCTGACGGCTGACGGCGGACAGCGGGCGGCGGTCGTTCGGTGGGCATGGGCGCAGGTGTACGACGCGTGGTCGAGCAACACCAGGCGCCCGTTCACCCGTTAGGACTGTAGGAGCACGGTCCATCAACGGGAGCCCCGGATGATCGAAACGCCCTCCCTGGTGGATCAGTACTGCCACGGGGTGCTGCGTACGGAGCTGGGCCTCGGTACTTTCGAGGCCCACCTCGGCCGGGGCGAGGGGCCGCCCGCCTCCGGCACCACCTTCTTCGACACCCAGACCGGCTTCGCGGTCCGCCGCTGGTGCCCGCCCCTGCTCGGTCTGGAGCCGCACTGCGGACCCGCCCGCTATCTGGCCAGGCGCCGCGAACTCGGGGTCATGGAAGCGGGCCGGCGGCTCCTGCGCGGCAGCGGCATCACCACGTACCTGATGGACACGGGGCTGCCCGGCGACCTGACCGGGCCGGCCGAGATGGCCCGGGCCACGGCGGCGGACGCCCACGAGATCGTCCGCCTCGAACTGCTGGCCGAGCAGGTCGCGGACACCTCCGGAACCGTGGAGTCCTTCCTCGCCAACCTCGCCGAGTCGGTGCACGCCGCGGCCGCCGGCGCGGTGGCTTTCACCTCGCTCGCGGGCGTCCGCCACGGACTCGCGCTGGTACCGCAGCCGCCGGGTCCTGGCGAGGTACGGGGCGCGGCGGGCCGCTGGCTCGCGGGGCGCACGGTGGGCGGCCCGCTGACGGACCCGGTCCTGCTGCGCCACCTGCTCTGGATCGCGGTGGCCTCGGGGCGGCCGCTGCAACTGCACGCCGGGCTCGGCGAACCGGGCCTGCGGATCGACCGCACGGACCCGGTGCTGCTGACGGACTTCGCGCGGGCCACGGCGGGTCTGGGCACCGACCTGATCCTGCTGCACGGCTACCCGTACCACCGGCACGCCGCTCATCTGGCCGGGATCTTCCCGCACGTCTACGCCGACCTGGGCCCGGCCCTCGCCCGCACCGGGGCCCGGGCCCCGGCGGTCCTCGCGGAGATCCTCGAACTGGCGCCGTTCGGCAAGCTGCTGTTCTCCAGCGGCGCCCACGGCATCCCCGAGCTGCACGTGGTCGGCGCCCGCCTGTTCCGCGACGCGCTGGCCCGGGTCCTCGGCGCCTGGGTCTCCGAAGGCGCGTGGTCCCTGGGCGACGCGCAGCGGGTGGCGTCGATGATCGCGGCGGGGACGGCGGCCCGGGTCTACGGCCTCGACATCGAGAACGCGGTCGGCTGACCGGCACCCCGTGTGCACCCCGCGTGCCTACGCGGCTCGGCCGACCGAGGCCCTGGGCGCCTCGCGCGCCGCCCGCCGTGCTTCTCGCGCTTCCCGGTGCGTCAGACGGTCGAGAGCGTCGAGTCCGCCTGCGCCGGGACGTCCGCCGCCGACAGCGGGCGCTCCCGCAGCGACAGGACGACGCGTAGGACGCCGATCCAGACCAGCGCCGAGCCGAGCATGTGCACGCCGACGAGGATCTCGGGCAGGTCCGTGAAGTACTGGACGTACCCGATGACGCCCTGGGCGAGCAGGATCAGGAACAGGTCACGGGTGCGGTGCAGCGGACCCTTGGGGGCGTCGACCGCCTTCAGGACGAACCAGAGGGCGAAGGTCAGCGTCACCACGATCCAGGCCAGGACCGCGTGCCCCTTGGCCACCGTCTCCCAGTCGAGCGGCATCCGATGGACGTCGCTGGAGTCACCGGCGTGCGGGCCCGCGCCGGTGACGACCGTGCCGACCGCGATGAGGAGAGCCGAGGCGACGACCAGGAACCAGACGAGCTGCTTGATCGACGTGCCGACCAGCGGGCGAGGCTCCGTGTCGCCCTCGCGGGTGCGCTGCCACATCACCACGGCGACCGTGAGGAGGGCGGTGGTCAGGATGAAGTGGGCCGCGACCGTGTACGGGTTGAGGCCGACCAGGACGACGATGCCACCGAGCACCGCGTTGCCCATGACGATCCAGAACTGGAGCCAGCCGAGCCGGGTCAGCGAGCGCCGCCACGGCTTCTGGGAGCGGGCGGCGATGATGGCCCAGCCGACCGCCGCGCACAGCACGTACGTGAGCATGCGGTTGCCGAACTCGATGGCTCCGTGGAAGCCCATCTCGCTCGTCGCCGCCAGCGACTCGTCGGTGCACTTGGGCCAGGTCGGGCAGCCGAGGCCCGACCCGGTCAGGCGCACCGCGCCGCCGGTCATGACGATGACCACCGTCATGACGACGGCGGAGAGGGCCGCACGCTGGACGGTCCGCTGCGTGGGGGTCCAGTGCTCGGCGATGAAGGCGAGCGGGTTGCGGAGCGCTCGGACGGCGTCGGCGCGGGTCACGTTGGGCACGCGCCCCATCGTAGGGGGCCGCTTGTGCACGCCTTCACGAGGGGGACGTAAGTGGGCCATCTGTGACGCCTGTTACAAGCGCGGCGCTCATTCCCAGCGGAAGAAGCGCCCCGCCGCGCCGAGCCCCACGACCGCCCACACGGCGAGGATGCCCAGGTCGCCCCAGGGCATCGAGGCACCGTCCTGGAGGACGTCGCGCAGGCCGTCGGAGAGCGCCGAGATGGGCAGCAGGTCGAGCACCGACCGGGCGGCGTCGGGGAACTTGTCGAGCGGCACGATGACGCCGCCGCCGACGAGCAGGAGCAGGAAGACCAGGTTGGCCGCGGCGAGCGTGGCCTCCGCCTTGAGCGTGCCGGCCATGAGCAGGCCGAGCCCGGAGAAGGCGGCGGTGCCGAGGACCAGCAGGAGCAGCACGGCGAAGGGGTTGCCGTGCGGGGACCAGCCCAGGGCGAAGGCGATGACCGTGAGCAGGACGATCTGCAGGACCTCGGTGACCAGCACCGAGAGGGTCTTGGCCGCCATCAGGCCCCAGCGGGGCAGCGGCGAGGCGCCGAGCCGCTTGAGGACGCCGTAGCGGCGCTCGAAGCCCGTCGCGATGGCCTGCCCGGTGAAGGCCGTCGACATCACGGCGAGCGCGAGGACGCCCGGCGTCAGGAAGTCGACCGCCTTGCCGGAGCCGGTGTCCACGATGTCGACCGAGGAGAACAGCACCAGCAGGAGGGTGGGGATGACGACGGTGAGAAGGAGCTGCTCGCCGTTGCGGAGCAGCATCTTCGTCTCGAGCGCGGCCTGCGCGGCGATCATGCGGGGCAGCGGAGCCGCTCCGGGCTTCGGGACGTACGTACCGGCGCTCATCCGCGCAGCTCCTTTCCGGTCAGTTCCAGACTGTGTCTTCCCGGGGGCAACCCCCGGACCCCCGGCCGGGGAGGCCGGATCAGTGGCACTCATCCGCGCAGCTCCTTGCCGGTCAGTTCCAGGAAGACGTCTTCGAGAGTGTGCCGCTCGACGGAGATCTTCTCCGGCATCACGCCGTGCTGGGCGCACCAGGAGGTGACCGTCGCGAGCAGCTGCGGGTCGACCTTGCCGGCCACGCGGTAGGAGCCGGCGGTGAGTTCGACGGCGGCGGAGTCGGCGGGCAGGGCCTTGAGGAGGGAGGCCACGTCGAGGCCGGGGCGGCCGGTGAAGCGCAGCGTGTTCTCGGCGCCGCCGCGGCAGAGCTGCTCGGGGGAGCCCTGGGCGATGACCCGGCCGGCGTCGACGATCGCCACGTCGTCGGCGAGCTGCTCGGCCTCGTCCATGTAGTGCGTGGTCAGGATCGTCGAGACACCGTCGGTGCGCAGGTCCCTGACCAGGTCCCAGGTGGCGCGGCGGGCCTGCGGGTCGAGGCCCGCGGTCGGCTCGTCGAGGAAGACCAGCTCGGGGCGGCCGACCACGGCCATCGCGAGGGCGAGGCGCTGCTGCTGCCCGCCGGACAGCCGCCGGTACGTCGTACGGCCGCAGCTGCCGAGCCCCAGGCGCTCGATGAGGGCGTCCACGTCGAGCGGGTCGGCGTGCAGCTTGGCGATGTGGCGCAGCATCTCGTCGGCCCGGGCCCCCGGGTAGACGCCGCCGGACTGGAGCATCACGCCGATCCGGGGGCGGAGCCGGCCGGCTTCCCTGGCCGGGTCGAGGCCGAGGACGCGGACGGTGCCGGAGTCCGGCCGGCGATAGCCCTCGCAGATCTCGATGGTGCTGGTCTTGCCCGCGCCGTTGGGGCCGAGGACGGCCGTGACGCCGGGGCCGGTCTCCAGGTCGAGGCCGTCGACCGCGGTCTTGCCTCCGTACCGCTTCACCAGACTCGTGATCCGGACGACGGGATCGCTTCGCATGGTGGGCAAGTCTAGGGAGGGGCCGCGGGCCCGGGGCGGCCGGGTCGACACCGCCCCGCCCCGCCGTCCCTCTTCCGCGCCGCTCTAGCGGTACGGACGGTGGACGGGGAGCCAGGTCCGCGCGTACGCCACCGCGTCGGCCAGCGGGAACAGGCGCGTCTGCGCGGCGCCGGTCCGGCCGACGACGATCGGGGTGTCCCGCTCGAAGGCGGCGCCGAGCTCGTCGAAGCGGTCCGCGCTGATCGCCACCTCGGTGACGTGCTCCCAGCCCGCGAGGCCCGGCCGCCCCGCGTCCACCAGGTCGTGGGGGACCCGGTACTCGGCCAGGTGGAAGCCGGTGCACGTGCCGTACCCCGTGCCGAGCATCAGCACGCGCGCCCCGCGTTCCTCCAGACGGCCCAGTGGGCTGCGCTCTCCCAGGCGGCAGTTCTCGGCGTGCCCCCCGACGATCTCCGCGGCGCCGGGGCCGAGTGCGGCGAACGAGGTCAGGGGGTGCGCGCTGCGCAGGGCGCCGGGCCAGGTGCGGACGGTCTCGGGGAGCACGCCGACGGAGCGGGAGGGCGTGGTCAGCGGGTCGTAGACGGGCATGGTCGCCCGGACCGTCTCCCACCACTCCACCGGCACCGGCGGGTCGCACCAGAGCGCCGGGTCGGAGAGGTCCCCGGACTCGGTGGGCACGACCAGCGTGCCGTTCTCGCCGAGCGCGTCCAGGAGGGCGTGGACGACGGCGACCGGGCCGCCGTTGACCCAGCCGAGGCTGCTGAGCGAGGAGTGCACGAGCAGGGTCTCGCCGGGCTCGACACCGAGCGCGCGCAGGTCGCACGCGAGCGAGGCGCGGGTGACGAGTGGGCCGGTCGGAAGGGGTGCGGGCATGGTCGGCAGTGTCCCGGCGGGGCTCTCCGGGCGCCAGGCAATTACCGGCCCGACCGGCGGGGCGCCGACCGATCGGAGATCGTTTCCGCAGGTCACGCCAGGTATTTACTTAGGTCTGCCTAAGTGATGTACGGCACCGACACCGATCACCGCTGCGCTTGTCAGGCTCTGAGGAATTACGCAACAATGGCGTTGTGAAAAACGTCGGCGAGGCTCAGGAGGCACCCATGGGGGCCCCTCAGGAAGAGCTCGCGACCGGTGAGCGTTCGACACGCAACCGCGTCGCGCGCTCCATCCTGGACCACGGCCCGTCCACCGTCGCCGATCTGGCCGGACGCCTCGGCCTCACCCAGGCCGCCGTCCGCCGCCACCTCGACGCCCTCGTGGCCGACGACGTGGTGCAGGCGCGGGAACAGCGGATCTACGGAGCGCGTACGCGCGGCAGGCCCGCCAAGGTGTTCGCCCTGACCGACTGCGGCCGCGACGCCTTCGACCAGTCCTACGACAAGCTCGCCGCGGACGCGATCCGCTGGATCCAGGAGCAGGCCGGCGGGGACGAGGCGATCGTCGCCTTCGCCCGGGCCCGGCTCGCCGCGCAGGCCGCCGAGTACCGCGAGGCCGTCGAGGGCGCACCGCCCGGCGGCCGGACCGCAGCGCTGGCCAAGGCGCTGAGCGCGGACGGGTACGCTGCTACGGCGCGCAGCGCGCCCCTCCCGCAACAGGGCGAGCAGCTCTGCCAGCACCACTGCCCGGTCGCCCACGTCGCCGAGCAGTTCCCGCAGCTGTGCGAGGCCGAGACGGAGATGTTCTCGCAGCTCCTCGGCACGCACGTGCAGCGGCTGGCCACCATCGCTCACGGCGACGGCGTCTGCACGACGTTCATCCCGCAGAGCAGCCTCAAGAACACCCCGAAGACCGATACCAACGCATCTGCAAGCACCGCCGGGAGGAACCCCGCATGACGCTCCCCATCGAGGAGACTGCCCACCCCGAGCTCGAGGGTCTGGGCAAGTACGAATACGGCTGGGCGGACTCGGACACGGCTGGTGCCTCTGCCAGGCGCGGTATCAACGAGGACGTCGTCAAGGACATCTCGTCCAAGAAGTCCGAGCCGGAGTGGATGACCAAGCTCCGCCTCAAGGGCCTCAAGCTGTTCGGCAAGAAGCCCATGCCGAACTGGGGCTCGGACCTCTCCGGGATCGACTTCGACAACATCAAGTACTTCGTGCGCTCCACGGAGAAGCAGGCGGAGTCCTGGGAGGACCTGCCCGAGGACATCAAGAACACGTACGACAAGCTCGGCATCCCCGAGGCGGAGAAGCAGCGCCTCGTCGCCGGTGTCGCGGCCCAGTACGAGTCCGAGGTCGTCTACCACCAGATCCGCGAGGACCTGGAGGAGCAGGGCGTCATCTTCCTCGACACCGACACCGCCCTGAAGCAGCACCCGGAGCTCTTCAAGGAGTACTTCGGGACCGTCATCCCGGCCGGCGACAACAAGTTCGCCGCGCTGAACACCGCCGTGTGGTCGGGTGGCTCCTTCATCTACGTGCCCAAGGGCGTGCAGGTCGAGATCCCGCTCCAGGCCTACTTCCGTATCAACACGGAGAACATGGGCCAGTTCGAGCGGACGCTGATCATCGTCGACGAGGGCGCCTACGTCCACTACGTCGAGGGCTGCACCGCGCCGATCTACAAGTCGGACTCGCTGCACTCCGCGGTCGTCGAGATCATCGTCAAGAAGGGCGCCCGCTGCCGTTACACGACCATCCAGAACTGGTCGAACAACGTCTACAACCTGGTCACCAAGCGCGCCGTGGCGTACGAGGGCGCGACCATGGAGTGGATCGACGGCAACATCGGCTCCAAGGTCACCATGAAGTACCCGGCCGTCTACCTGATGGGCGAGCACGCCAAGGGCGAGACGCTCTCCATCGCCTTCGCGGGCGAGGGCCAGCACCAGGACGCCGGTTCCAAGATGGTCCACATGGCGCCGAACACGTCGTCGAACATCGTGTCGAAGTCCGTGGCGCGCGGCGGTGGCCGCACCTCCTACCGCGGTCTCGTCGAGATCGGCGAGGGCGCCCACGGCTCCAAGTCGAACGTGCTGTGCGACGCGCTGCTCGTCGATACGATCTCCCGCTCCGACACGTACCCCTACGTCGACGTCCGCGAGGACGACGTCTCCATGGGCCACGAGGCGACCGTCTCCAAGGTCTCCGAGGACCAGCTCTTCTACCTGATGAGCCGCGGCCTCAGCGAGTTCGAGGCCATGGCGATGATCGTGCGCGGCTTCGTCGAGCCGATCGCCAAGGAACTGCCCATGGAGTACGCGCTCGAGCTCAACCGGCTGATCGAGCTGCAGATGGAGGGCTCGGTCGGCTGATCCAGCCACCCGAACCACCCGTCAAGCCACTTACGTAAGAAAGCGAGCGCTACGACAGCCATGGCTGAGGCTCAGAATCTCCCGGCCGGATCCACGACCGCCGGAACCATCGCGGTGGCCGCCGAGTCGACCGTCGCCACGCGCATGAGCGCGCCCCCCTCCGTCGACGTGCGGGACTTCCCCGTCCCGCACGGCCGTGAGGAGGAGTGGCGGTTCACGCCGCTGGAGCGGCTGCGCGGGCTGCACGACGGCACCGCCGTCGCCACCGGCACCGGCGTCAAGATCGACGTGGAGGCGCCGGCCGGCGTCACCGTCGAGGCCGTCGGCCGGGACGACGCCCGGATCGGCAAGGCCGGCAAGCCCGTCGACCGCGTCGCCGCCCAGGCGTACTCGGCGTTCGAGCAGGCCTCCGTCATCTCCGTGCCCAAGGAGACGGTGCTCACCGAGCCCATCCGGATCCGCGTGCACGGCGAGGGCGGTGTGGCCTACGGCCACCAGGTCATCGAGCTGGGCGCGTTCGCCGAGGCCGTCGTCGTCATCGACCACACCGGTGACGCGGTGCTCGCCGCCAACGTCGACTACCTGCTCGGCGACGGCGCCAAGCTCACCGTCGTCTCCGTCCAGGACTGGGACGACAAGGCCGTCCACGTCGCCCAGCACAACGCGCTGGTCGGCCGCGACGCCTCCTTCAAGTCCGTCGTCGTCACCTTCGGCGGCGACGTGGTCCGTCTGCACCCGCGCGTGCGGTACGCGGCCACCGGTGGCGAGGCCGAGCTGTTCGGCCTCTACTTCACCAACGCGGGCCAGCACCAGGAGCACCGCCTCCTGGTCGACCACAACACGCCGCACTGCAAGTCGAACGTCGTCTACAAGGGCGCGCTCCAGGGCGACGACGCGCACGCCGTGTGGATCGGTGACGTCCTCATCGAGGCCACCGCCGAGGGCACGGACACGTACGAGATGAACCGGAACCTGGTTCTGACCGACGGCGCCCGCGTCGACTCCGTGCCCAACCTGGAGATCGAGACCGGCGAGATCGTCGGCGCCGGTCACGCCTCCGCCACCGGCCGCTTCGACGACGAGCAGCTCTTCTACCTGATGGCCCGCGGCATCCCCGCCGACGAGGCGCGCCGCCTCGTCGTGCGCGGCTTCTTCGCCGAGCTGGTCCAGCAGATCGGTGTCCCGGACATCGAGGAGCGCCTGCTCGCGAAGATCGCGACCGAGCTGGAGGCCACCGTCTGATGTCGGCCTTCGTACGCGTCTGTGGGCTGAGCGAGCTGGAGGACTCCACCCCCAAGCGGGTGGAGATCGACGGCACGCCGGTCTCGGTCGTGCGCACCGAGGGCGAGGTGTTCGCGATCAACGACATCTGCAGCCATGCGAACGTGTCGCTCTCCGAAGGCGAGGTGGAGGACTGCCAGATCGAATGCTGGCTGCACGGCAGCGCCTTCGACCTCCGTACCGGCAAGCCGTCCGGCCTTCCCGCGACGCGCCCCGTCCCCGTATACCCCGTACAGATCGAAGGGGACGACGTGCTCGTCTCCCTCTCCCAGGAGTCCTGAGGCACCCATGGCAACGCTTGAAATCCGAGACCTGCACGTCACCGTCGAGGCCGACAACGCCACGAAGGAGATCCTCAAGGGCGTCGATCTCACCGTGAAGCAGGGCGAGACGCACGCCATCATGGGCCCGAACGGCTCCGGCAAGTCGACCCTCGCCTACTCCATCGCGGGTCACCCCAAGTACACGATCACGCAGGGCACCGTCACCCTCGACGGCGAGGACGTCCTGGAGATGTCCGTCGACGAGCGCGCCCGCGCCGGCATGTTCCTCGCCATGCAGTACCCGGTCGAGGTCCCCGGCGTCTCCGTCTCCAACTTCCTGCGCTCCTCGGCCACCGCGATCCGCGGCGAGGCACCCAAGCTGCGTACCTGGGTGAAGGAGGTCAAGGCCGCGATGGAGACGCTCCAGATGGACCCGGCCTTCGCCGAGCGCAACGTGAACGAGGGCTTCTCCGGCGGTGAGAAGAAGCGCCACGAGATCCTCCAGATGGAGCTCCTCAAGCCGAAGATCGCGATCCTCGACGAGACCGACTCCGGCCTCGACGTCGACGCGCTGCGCCAGGTCTCGGACGGCGTCAACCGCGTCCGGGAGACCGGCGAGGTCGGCACCCTGCTGATCACGCACTACACGCGCATCCTGCGCTACATCACGCCGGACTTCGTGCACGTCTTCTCGGCGGGCAGGATCGTCGAGTCCGGCGGCCCCGAGCTGGCCGACACCCTCGAGGCCGAGGGCTACGAGAAGTACACGAAGGGTGGCGTATCCGCGTGACAGTGGCCCACCAGGGGCTTTCCGGCCTCCTCGACACCGAGGCGATCCGCAAGGACTTCCCGATCCTGGATCGCACGATCCACGACGGCAAGAAGCTCGTGTATCTGGACAACGCGGCGACCTCGCAGACGCCGCGCCAGGTCCTCGATGTGCTCAACGAGTACTACGAGCAGCACAACGCCAACGTCCACCGCGGCGTGCACGTCCTCGCCGAGGAGGCCACCGCGCTGTACGAGGGCGCGCGTGACAAGGTCGCCGCGTTCATCAACGCGCCCAGTCGCGACGAGGTCATCTTCACGAAGAACGCCTCGGAGTCGCTGAACCTCGTCGCCAACATGCTGGGCTGGGCCGACGAGCCGTACAAGGTCGATCACGAGACCGAGATCGTCATCACCGAGATGGAGCACCACTCCAACATCGTTCCGTGGCAGCTGCTCTCGCAGCGCACCGGCGCGAAGCTGAAGTGGTTCGGCCTGACCGACGACGGCCGGCTCGACCTGTCCAACATCGACGAGGTCATCACCGAGAAGACGAAGATCGTCTCGTTCGTCCTCGTGTCGAACATCCTCGGTACCCACAACCCGGTCGAGGCCATCGTGCGCCGCGCCCAGGAGGTGGGCGCGCTCGTCCTCATCGACGCCTCGCAGGCCGCGCCGCACATGCCGCTGGACGTGCAGGCGCTCCAGGCCGACTTCGTGGCCTTCACCGGCCACAAGATGTGCGGCCCGACCGGCATCGGCGTGCTCTGGGGCCGGCAGGAGCTCCTGGAGGACCTGCCGCCGTTCCTCGGTGGCGGCGAGATGATCGAGACCGTGTCGATGCACTCCTCCACGTACGCTCCGGCGCCGCACAAGTTCGAGGCGGGTACGCCGCCGATCTCGCAGGCCATCGGCCTCGGCGCGGCGATCGACTACCTGAGCGCGATCGGCATGGAGAACGTGCTGCGTCACGAGCAGGCGCTCACCGAGTACGCGGTGAAGCGGTTCCAGGAAGTCCCGGACCTGCGGATCATCGGCCCCACGACGGCCGAGGAGCGCGGTGCCGCGATCTCCTTCACGCTCGGTGACATCCACCCGCACGACGTGGGCCAGGTCCTCGACGAGCAGGGCATCGCCGTGCGGGTCGGGCACCACTGCGCACGGCCGGTCTGCCTGCGGTACGGAATTCCTGCGACCACGCGAGCGTCGTTCTATCTGTACTCCACGCCCGGCGAGATCGACGCTCTGGTCGACGGCCTGGAGCACGTACGGAACTTCTTCGGTTAGGGAGCGCTGGCGTGAAGCTGGATTCGATGTACCAGGAAGTCATCCTGGACCACTACAAGCACCCGCACGGGCGGGGCTTGCGGGACGGCGATGCCGAGGTGCACCACGTCAACCCCACCTGCGGCGACGAGATCACGCTGCGGGTCAAGTACGACGGCGAGAAGATCGAGGACGTCTCGTACGAGGGCCAGGGCTGTTCCATCAGCCAGGCCTCGGCCTCCGTGCTGAACGACCTGCTGGTCGGCAAGGAGCTGTCGGACGCGCGGAAGATCCAGGAGACCTTCCTGGAGCTGATGCAGTCCAAGGGCAAGATCGAGCCGGACGACTCGATGGAGGAGCTGCTGGAGGACGCGGTCGCGTTCGCCGGTGTCTCCAAGTACCCGGCCCGAGTCAAGTGCGCCCTCCTGAGCTGGATGGCGTGGAAGGACGCGACGGCTCAGGCCTTCGCGGAGGAGGCGAGGACCGCATGAGCGAGAACACCGCTGTCGAGATGAAGCCGGCCTCCGAGGAGGAGGTCCGTGAGGCGCTGTACGACGTCGTCGACCCCGAGCTGGGCATCGACGTCGTCAACCTGGGCCTGATCTACGGCATCCACATCGACGACGCGAACATCGCGACGATCGACATGACGCTGACGTCCGCGGCCTGCCCGCTGACCGACGTCATCGAGGACCAGGCCAAGTCCGCCACCGACGGCATCGTCAACGAGCTGCGGATCAACTGGGTCTGGATGCCGCCGTGGGGCCCGGACAAGATCACCGACGACGGCCGGGAGCAGCTTCGGGCGCTCGGCTTCAACGTCTGAGACAGACGGCGCCGCTCACTACGGCGACCGGTACGGCGATCGGCCCCGGCGGGATTCCCGCCGGGGCCGATCGCCGTACCGGCCCGCGGTGTTCGGCTGCCGTACGCGTGATCGATACGCGGCGTTGGCCCGCGGAGCGGAACCTTCCCGTCGACATCAGGTCGACGAAGGAGCCCCCGTGCCCGCTGTGCCGCACCATTCCCCGCGCCCACGCCGCGCGGCCGTCGCCGTTGCCGGTGGTCTGCTCACGCTGGCCGTCGTCGGTGGCCACGTCCCGGCCGTCGCCGCCGGGTCGGCCACGCCGACGATCTCGCTGTCGGCCGCCTATCTCGGCGGAGCCGTCGGCGGGACGGCCGAACCGACGGTCACCGTGAAGGTCGCGCAGAGCGGAACCGACGCCTCCACGCTCACCGTCACCGCGACCGCCAGCAGCAGAACGTCCGTCGCCCAGCCCGCCGACGTCACCGTCAGCGGCACCGGAGCCGGCCGCACCGTGTCCGTCGCCGCGCGCGGTCAGGGGTACACCGACCTGACGCTGAAGGTGACGGGCAGCGGCGGCGCATCGGCCACCACCAAGCTGCACTTCGCGGCGTCCGCGGCCGTGCGCGACGCCGCCGACGCCCGGTACCTCACCGGCTCCAGCGACGCCTCCGCCGCCGTCGACGTGGGCGGCGGCTACGTCGTCGTGGCCGACGACGAGTCCAACGTGCTGCGCCTGTACGACGGTTCGGTCTCCGGAGCGCCGGTGCGGACCTGGGACTTCTCCGGCGCCCTCGGCGTCGACAAGGAGGTCGACATCGAGGGAGCCACCCGCGTCGGCGACCTCGTCTACTGGACCGGATCGCTCGGCAACAACAAGGACGGCGAGTACAAGGCCCCCCGCAACACCGTCTTCACGACCTCGGTGAGCGGCAGCGGAGCCGCCACGCAGCTGGCGTACGCGCACTCCTACAAGAAGCTGCGCGAGGGGCTCGTGGCGTGGGACGAGGACCACGGGGACCGGTACGGGTTCGCCGCCGGGACCGAGGACGGGCAGGCGCCCAAGCAGATCGACGGGTTCAACGTGGAAGGGCTGGAGTTCGCGCCCGGGTCCACCTCCACCGCGTACCTCGGTTTCCGCGCGCCGCTCGTGCCGCCGAAGGGCGGGGGCAAGGGGCTCATCGTGCCCGTCAGCAACTTCGACAAGGTGCTCGCGAGCGGATCCGCGCCGGTGTTCGGCACGCCCATCGAGCTCGACCTGGGCGGGCTCGCCGTCCGCGACATCCGGAAGAACTCCGCGAACCAGTATCTGATCCTGGCCGGAAGCTGGGCCGCCGACGACAACTCCGATCCGTACGCCCTGTACGCGTGGGACGGTGTCGCGGCCCACGCGCCCGTCAGGACCGCCGACCTGCCGACCGGCGACCCCGGCGGCTGGGAGTCGATCGTCTCCGTGCCGAACCTGTCCGTGCCCGGTCAGCGCGCCCAGCTCATCACCGACAACGGCTCGGCCGACCTGTACGGGGACGGCACCGAGGCCAAGGACCTCGACCACGCCGAGTGGAAGAAGTCACGGGCGGCCCTGTTCACCGTGGACTGAGGCGCCGCCGGATCCGTACGGGATTCTCAGGCGGCCGCGGGCGTGCGCTCAGCGGCGGACGTGAGCCAGGGCCCGTGAGCCGCACCCTGCTGCACCACGGGTCCACCGGTTTGTGTACGGGTGTACGCAACGATATGTACACTCGTACGCATGGGATATCTGCTGCTGGCCGGCGCCATCGCCGCCGAGGTGGGGGCCACCACGGCCATGAAGTACAGCGAGGGGTTCAGCCGGCTCTGGCCCTCGCTGATCACCGTCACCGGGTACGTCATCGCGTTCGCGCTGCTGGCACAGACGCTGAAGACCGTGCAGGTCGGCACCGCGTACGCGATCTGGGCCGGGGCCGGCACCGCCCTCATCGCCGCGATCGGCATGATCTTCCTCGGTGAGGGGCTGAACCCCGCCAAGGCCGCCGGGATCGTGCTCGTCATCGGCGGCGTCGTGCTCCTGAACATGGGCGGGGCGCACTGATGGCCCGGCGCTACGATCCCGAGCGGCGGCAGCGGATCATCGACGCCGCGATCCGGGTCGTCGGGGAGAAGGGGATCGCCGGGCTGAGCCACCGCAGCGTCGCCGCGGCGGCCGATGTGCCGCTGGGCTCCACGACGTACCACTTCAAGACGCTCGACGAGCTGATGGTCGCCGCGCTGCGGCAGACCAACGAGGGGTTCGCGAAGGTCGTCGCCGGACATGCCGGGCTCGTCGACCCCGGCAGCGACCTCCCCGGGGAGCTCGCCGCGGTGCTCGGCGAATGGCTGGCGGGGGACCGGGTGGGCGTGGAGCTGGAGTACGAGCTGTACCTCGCCGCACTGCGCAGGCCCGCCCTGCGCCCCGTCGCCGCCGAGTGGTGCCAGGAACTGGCCGAGGTCGTCGCCCGCCGCACCGACCCCGTCACCGCGCGGGCGCTCGTCGCCCTCATGGACGGGATCTCGCTGCAAGTGCTGCTGACCGGCGGGGAGTACGACGCCGGGTACACACGGGAGATGCTGGCGCGGCTCGTGCCGTAGCTCCACCGGCGCGCCAAAGTGCCGCCCTCCGACGGGTCGCGACGGGTCGCGGCGGGGGCCGCCCGGGAGCTGAGACGGGGGCGCCGCCGGTTCGCCTCGGCGGGGGCGGGCCGATTAGGTTTGCCTCCATGACCGACACCACCACTGCTTCTCGTTCCACCGGCGCCGTCGCCACCGGCCTCGCCACCGTCACCGCCGACGGCACCGTTCTCGACACCTGGTTCCCCGCCCCCGAGCTGACCGCGGAGCCCGGCCCGGCCGGCTCCGAGCGGCTCTCCGCCGAGAAGGCCGTGGAGCTGCTCGGCGAAGGCGCCGCCAAGGCCGTCGGCCCGGACGCCCGCCGCGGCGTGGAGATCGTCGCCGTCCGTACGGTCATCGCGTCCCTCGACGACAAGCCGCTCGACGCGCACGACGTCTACCTGCGCCTGCACCTGCTCAGCCACCGCCTGGTCAAGCCGCACGGCGTGAACCTGGACGGCCAGTTCGGCTTCCTCGCCAACGTGGCCTGGACCTCGCTCGGCCCGGTCGCCGTCGACGACGTCGAGAAGGTGCGGCTCAACGCCCGCGCCGAGGGCCTGCACCTCCAGGTCACCTCGATCGACAAGTTCCCGCGCATGACCGACTACGTTGCCCCCAAGGGCGTGCGCATCGCCGACGCCGACCGCGTCCGCCTTGGCGCGCACCTCGCCGAGGGCACCACCGTCATGCACGAGGGCTTCGTGAACTTCAACGCGGGCACGCTCGGCACGTCGATGGTCGAGGGCCGCATCTCGGCCGGCGTCGTCGTCGGCGACGGCTCCGACATCGGCGGCGGCGCCTCCACGATGGGCACCCTCTCCGGCGGCGGCAACGTCCGCATCGTCATCGGCGAGCGCTGCCTCGTCGGCGCCGAGGCGGGCGTCGGCATCGCGCTGGGCGACGAGTGCGTGGTCGAGGCCGGCCTCTACGTCACCGCGGGCACCCGCGTGACCATGCCCGACGGCCAGATCGTCAAGGCCCGCGAACTCTCCGGCGCCTCGAACATCCTCTTCCGCCGCAACTCGGTCACCGGCACCGTGGAGGCCCGGCCGAACAACGCGGTGTGGGGCGGCTTGAACGAGGTTCTGCACAGCCACAACTGACCCCCGCCGCACCAGGGGATCGGCCCCGGCTCACGACGCGCTGACCAGCGTGTCGTGGGCCGTTCGCAGTTCGGCGGTCATGGCTGGGCCCGCGGGGCGCAGCGGGGCGCGGGGCGGGCCGCCGCCCGGCAGGCCGAGTTCGGTGAGGAGCGCCTTCGCCGTCACGGTGCCCGGCAGGCCCGCGTTCATCATCAACTCCGTCAGCGGGATGGTGAATCGCTGGTGGCGGGCGGCGAGGGCGGTGTCCCCGGCGTCGTACGCGTCGATGATCGCCCGGAAGGCGCCGGGTACGACGTTGGCCACCGTCGACACGTAGCCCGCGCCGCCGAGGGCGTACAGCGCGAGGACGTACTCGTCGCAGCCCGTGTAGTAGGCGAGGTCCGACGCGGCCATGACCTTCTGGGTGCCGAGCAGGTCGTACGCGCAGTCCTTCACGGCGACGACGCGGGGGTGCCCGGCCAGGCGCAGCATGGTGTCCGGCTCGATGCGGGTGCCGGTGCGGGCGGGGATGTCGTACAGCATCACCGGCAGGTCCGTCGCGTCCGCCAGCGCGCGCAGATGCGCTTCGACGGCGTCCTGCGGCGGCCGGCTGTAGTACGGAGCTGTCACCAACAGGCCGTCGGCGCCCGCCTGTTGGGCCTGCCGGGCGAGGTCGACGGTGTGCCGGGTGTCGGGCGTGCCGACGCCGGTGAGGACGGACGCCCGCCCATCGGCGGCTTCCCGGACCGCGCGCACCAGGTCCGCCTTCTCGGCGTCCGTCGTCGTGGGGGACTCGCCGGTCGTGCCGGACAGGACGAGGCCCTCGCACCCCTCGGTGACGAGCCGGTCTGCCAGCTTCTGCGCGGCGTCCGGATCGAGGGCGCCGTCCGCGGTGAAGGGCGTGACCATGGCGCACAGGGCGCGGCCGAAGGGGGAAGCCGAGGTGTGCCCGGAGGCGGTGTCGCTCATGGGAGCAGTGTCGGCCGCCGCACCGTGAAGCTCCACTTAAATCTGCTACGAGGTGGGGCGGAGCAGGGCTGAAGGTTACGGGAAAAGAGGGGTGGCTTCCGGTCTTTTTCTGCGGTTTTTGGCCGATAGCGGGCCTTCAGGTGGCGCGCCCGGACTCCGATGAACTCACAGACGGTGCCGACCAGTTCATAAGAGGTTCGTGGTGCGAGACGTGGTGACCGCCCTGGCCATGCCCCTGCTGATGTGTGCGAGCGGGATCTACGCGGCGGGCGACGCGTGGTGGCGGCACAGACGCCGGGGCGGCCAGGACCCCGCGGAGCGGGCGGTCGCCGTGGCCGAGGCGATGGTGGCCGACGAGTACGCGCTGCTCGTCGCCGACGGTCCGGACGCCGAGCCCCGGGCGCTCCTCGTACGCCGCCCCGAGCGGCCGTAGCCGTCGGCCCGAGCAGCCGTAACCGTCGGCCCGAGCCGCCATAGCCGGCCCGGGTGCCGGGCCCACGCTGGGTCGGCACCCGGGACGCGGAGAGTCCCTACGGGCGCAGGCGCAGCACCTGCGGGTCGTGGTCGCTGATCTGGTCGTGGAACTCGCTGTTGATGTGCACGCTGTCGTAGCGGAACGTGTTCTTCCGCCGGATCGAGGGGCTGATCAGGATCTGGTCGAGGACCTGGCTGTTGCCCTGGTAGTCGTAGGTGTACCGCTCACCGCGCGGCAGTGACTTGATCGCCGACCAGAGCGCACCGCCGTCCTCAAGGCGCTGCGCCGTCCCGGAGAACTCGAAGTCGTTGATGTCACCGAGCGCGATGACGTCGGCGTCGCGCTCGACCTTGAGGACGGACTTCACGAAGGAGTTCACGGCCGTCGCCTGCGCGTGGCGCTGCGTCTCCGAGCTGCGCGCCGGCGGCTGGTACTGCGAGGTCAGACCCTGGTCGCCGCCCTTCGACGCGAAGTGGTTGGCGATGACGAAGACGGTCCTGCCGCGGAAGGTGAACTCGCCCGCGAGCGGCTTGCGGCTGTTGGTCCAGGCCGCGTCCGCCGGATCGACGCGGCCGGGGGAGGCGGTGAGTGCGGCCTTGCCGTGGCTGCGGACCACCCCCACCGGCGTCGTGGCGTCGCCGCCCGCGCGGTCCGTGAACGAGACCCGCTCGGGGTTGAAGAGGAAGACCTGGCGGATGTTGCCGCCGGGCTCGCCGCCGTCGGCGCCGTCGGTCGGGTCGATCGAGCGCCAGTCGTAGCGCGGGCCGCCCGCCGCGACGACCGCGTCGATCAGCTTGGTGACCGTCACGTCGGCGGCGACCGTGCCGTCGTTCTTCGCGCCGTTGTTGTCCTGTATCTCCTCCAGGGACACGATGTCGGGCGACTTCAGGTGGTCGACGACGGCTGCCGCGTGCTCCTCGAAGGTGGCGTCGGCCGGGTCGAGGTTCTCGACGTTGTACGTCGCCACGGCCAGTTCGCCCGACGTCTGGGCCCGGGTCGTCTCCCGGCCCGGCCCCGTCTGCTTGGTCGTGCCCAACTCCCGTGCCACCAGGGTGTATCCGCCGAACTGGTTGAAGTCGAGCGGGCCCTCGGTGCGGCCGGCCAGGACGTCACCGACATCGGCCGCGGGGAAGTCGGCGGCGGCGCCGAGCGACTGGATCTGGAGGCGGCCGGTGTTCTGCGAGGTGTACGAGCCGTACCGGGTGCCGCCCCGGACGGTCGGGTTCTCGCCGGGCTTGACCGTGACCCACAGCTCCGCGTACGGGTCGGTGGCGGTGACCACGCGGGAGGAGCCGATCCGTATGTTCTGGCCCTCCAGGGACTCGTAGTAGTCGAGGGCGTACTTCCTGGGCCGGAGCGGCAGGTTGTTGACCGAGCCGTTCGCCGCCGGGTCGCCCGCGGGCGCGTAGGCGGCCGGGACCGACTTCGCGCCGACCGTCGTGACCGGCACGGGATTGCCGGACGAGACCACGCTCACCGTCGGCTTGGTGATCTCGGTGAGCGACTGGTTGCCGGACGAGGCGCCGCCGGGCACGTACTCCGACACCGTGCCCGAGACCGTCACCGCGTCGGCGACCCGGACCGTCGGGGCGGAGCCCGTGAAGACGAAGACGCCCTCGCTGGTGGCCGGGTCGTCGTCGGGCGCCGTGTCCTGGAGCCAGAAGCCCCGGGACGAGCCGTACGTTCTGACGCCGGTCACCACACCGACGACGCCGGACACCTGCGTGCCGGCGAGCGGGGACGTCCGGGTGGCGCCCTGGATGTCGTGGACGGCGACGGTGGCGGCGTGTGCGGGGCCCGTCACGACGACGGCGTATGTGGCGCAGCAGGCCGTGGTGACGGCGAGCGCGGCGAGGCGGGAGCGGGAGAACGGGGAGTGCGCGGGCTTGCTCGGCAAGGGGATCCCTCCGGGGACGTGCGAGTGGCGAGCGCCGGGACGAGGGTGGCTCTCTGGAGCCTGCTAGGGCCTTCTACGGCCCTGTACGGCTATTGGTGGCCTTGCACGGCCACCGCGGCCTGATACTGCTTTCTACGCGCGTCAATCTCTGTCCTGAGCCCGGGAGTTGTCAAGGTTTCGCGGATGTCTCCCGGGCGACCGAAACCTGACGGGTACATGAACTGGGCGGCAAGCGGTCAAATCCGTCTAGGCTGAGCGGTCGCAACGTATGCCCTTGAGGAGAACCAGCCGATGTCAGACAGCTCCCCCCTGCCCCCGGTCCGGCTGCCCGCCGAAGCGGAGCTGGCGCGGGACGCCCTCGCCACCCCCCTCCTGTCGCGCGCGGTGCGGCTCGCCCGCTGGGCCGGGCCCGGCACCCGGGTGGGCGCCGGCGGTGAACTCGTCGAGGAGCAGTTGCCCGCCGCCGCGGCCGAGCTGGGCCTGAGCGGCGACGAGGACGGTGCCGCGTACGCGAGCGAGGCGTGGAACGTCGCCGTGGACACCGGTCTGCTGGAGATCGTGGACGAGGAGGAGGGCACCGTCACCGTCGGCGCGGAGCTCGCCACCCTCGCCGCCGGCAGCCCCTCGGACGTACTCGGCCTGTGGCTCGCCGCGCTCGACACCTCGCTCGCCGACGCCGCGGTGCCCGACCTCGACGACCTGATGGGGGCCATGGAGGAGGGCGGCGAGATCGACTTCTCGCAGCTCGACTGGGACCCCGAGGCGGAGACCGAGTTCCTGGAGGGCGTGCTCGGCAATCTGTACCTGCTGACCGTCACCGAGGGCGGCGCGGGCGACGGCCCCGTACCGCTGCCCGCGCTCGCCGCGTCGATGATCGTGCCCGACGACATGGGGGAGCCCACCGACGACATCCTGGAGCAGGTGTCGGACGCGATGATGCGCCTCGACGACCAGTTCCGGCTGCTCGAACCGGTCGGCCTCGTGGAGTTCCAGCCGGTCGACGAGGCGCTGATGGCCGACGCCGACGAGGAGCCCGCCGAGCCCGTCGACGAGGCCGACGTCGCCCGGTACGGCATGGTGCGGCTCACCCCGCTCGGCCTGTTCGGGATCCGCTCGCGGCTGCTGGAGGCCGGGGTGGCGGCGCCCGCCGTCGGTGACCTCGTTGACAAGGGCGCCGACGCGCTCCTCGACGGCACGTCCACGTTCCCGCAGGCGGCCGCGCAGGCCGAGATCGAGCAGTGGCTGGCGCGGCGCGAACCGCTGGGCGCGGCACGGGAGTTGCTCGCCGCGGCGCGCGGCGTGGACGAGAGCGCGCCGCTGCGCCGGCTCCGCTGCCAGCAGGCGCTCTCGCTGGTCGGCGCCGAGGCCGAACCGGCGCTCCGCGAGGTCCTCGACGACGCCGAGCTCGGCGGCCTCGCCCGGGTCTGGCTCGCCGAGCACGGCGCGGTGGACATCCCCGCGCCCTCGCAGGACCTCGTCTTCTGGCTGACGGTCGACACGATCGCCGCGCAGCTCTCCCTCGAGGGCAACTCGGACGAGCTCCAGGCCCTGGTCGAGGGGCTCGCCGAGCAGCACAGCGGGTTCTTCTCGGCGGCATGGCGGGTGGAGCACCCCGCGACGGCCGACGTCCTGGAGGCGATGGGCCGCCTCCACCCGGACAAGAAGGTCGCCAAGGAAGCCCGCAAGGCCGCCTTCAAGGCCCGCTCGGCGCAGGGCTGACCCACACACAGCCGAAGAACACACAGCCGAAGAGGCCGGGCCCCGCTGCCGCAGCGGGCGCCCGGCCTCCGCGTGGAACGGGCGGTTCACGCACGGATCAGCACAGGTGGCGTCTGACCGCGAGGTGGTCAAGGCGTCCCGCGCGATATCCCGCCAGCGGGCCCCTGGACGTAGAGCGGCGTTCAACTCCCGTTCAGGCGCGGACGGGAACGTGTGGCCGAAACCGGGTCCGCGACCCCTCCCCACCCGGCCCCGCCACCGTTCACCGTCAGCAGGAGACAGCCACCATGTCACTCTCTCGCAGGGACTTCGCCAGACACTCCGCCGCCACCGGCGCGGGCGTCGCCCTGGCAGGGTCAGTCGGCGCCCTCGCCACGGCGCCGGGCGCGCTCGCCGCCACCGACGACGGCGCCGGGACCGCCGGGCACGGCCACGGCCACGGCCGGCACGGCGAGCACCACGGCGCGGGCTACGGTCCGCTGCGCTCCGACCCCAAGGGCATCCTCGCGCTGCCCGCCGGGTTCTCGTACAAGATCATCACGTACTGCGGGAGGACCAAGCTGGAGTCCGGCGAGTTCACGCCCTCCAACCACGACGGCACCTCCACCTTCGAGGGCCCGCGCGGCACCACCCTCCTCGTCAACAACCACGAGCTGGCCGGCGCCCGCGCCGACTGGCCGCACCCGGTGCCGCTGACCGAGGGCCTCGTCTACGACCCGATGGCGGCCGGCGGCTGCACGGTCGTCGAGGTGCGCCGCGGCGGCGAGGTCGCCGAGTGGGTCGGCATCGCCGGCACCGCCACCAACTGCGCGGGCGGCAACACCCCCTGGGGCACCTGGCTGACCTGTGAGGAGACCGAGGACAAGGCGGGCAAGAACGGCTTCACCAAGGACCACGGCTACGTCTTCGAGGTCGACCCCGCCGACCGCCGCGCCAACCGGTCCCCGAAGCCGATCAAGGCCCTGGGCCGCTATGCCCACGAGGCCGTCGTCGTCGACCCCAAGCGAGGCCACCTGCTGCTCACCGAGGACGCCTCGGGCCCCAACGGCCTGCTCTACCGCTGGGTCCCGCCGCACGGCTTCCACCACGGCCGCGGCAGGCTGCGCACCCTCGCCGACGACGCGGGCGTGCTCCAGGCCTTCAAGTGCTTCGACTCCGGCGGCCGGTTCGTCGACGACCTGTCCCGCGCCACGAAGATCGGCACGGTCTACGGCGTGGACTGGGTGGACGTCCCCGACCGTGACGCCAGGACGGTCTCCACGCGCAAGCAGTTCAAGGACGGCGAGGTCACCCGCGCCCGCAAGCTGGAGGGCATGTGGTGGGCGGACGGCGGCGCCTACGTCGTCGCCTCGTTCGCCCGGGGCGAGAGCCCCGTCGCGCACGACGGCCAGGTCTGGTTCTACGACCCCAAGCGCCGCACGCTCACGCTGAAGGTGCTGCTCGGCGTCAACTCCGACCCGTCGGTCGACGGCGCCTTCGACGGCCCGGACAACATCACCGTCTCCCCGTACGGCGGTCTGGTCATCGCCGAGGACGGCGAGGGCGTCCAGCACCTGTTCGGCGCGACCGAGCGCGGCACCACGTACCCGATCGCGCGCAACGAGCTGAACATCGGTACCGAGGAGGAGCCGGAGTACAGCGAGTTCACCGGCGTCACCTTCTCGCCGGACGGGCGCACCCTGTACGCCAACATCCAGACGCCCGGCATCATGCTGGCGATCACCGGCCCCTGGAAGCGCCAACGCTGACGCCCAGCTGACGACCGGCCGGTGACGACGGGCACTGACGACCGGGCGGCGGCGACGGCCACCGCCCGGTCGTCACCGCTTCGTCGTCCCCGCTTCGTCGTCACCGGCCCGGCGGCGTCCACCGCGGCAGCGCCCCTCGCGCGGGGTCACCGTCGTCCTCCGCCGCCTCCGCGATCCGCAGCCGCACCGACTCCTCGTGCCCGTCGAACAGCTCGGCGGCCTCCGGCCCCAGCCACCACGGCCGGTCGGCGGCGCGGACGCCGCACCAGCCGAGGACCTCGGAGACGGCCGGGCGCGCTTCGGGGTCCTTCGCGAGGCAGCGGGCCAGGAAAGCGGTCCACTCCGCGTCGGGCAGGCCGACCAGATCCGGCTCCTCGTGCAGCGTGCGGTCCACGATCTTCGGCGCCGTGCCCGCGCCGTGCGGATTGCGGCCGGTCGCCGCGAGCACGAGCAGGGCGCCGAGCGCGAACACATCGCAAGGGGCGGCCGGCTCGGTGGCGCCCGTGAGCTGCTCGGGCGCCAGGAAACCGGGGGAGCCGGCCGGCTCCCCGCCGGCCGGGGCGGCCTTGGCGAAGTCCAGGACGCGGGGGCCGTCCCTGGTGACGAGGACGTTCGCGGGCTTCAGGTCGCGGTGGACGAGGCCCGCGTTGTGGATGCCGGTGAGCGCAAGGGCCAGGGCCGCGCCGAGCGCCGCGAGGTCGTCGGACCCGAGCGGGCCGAAGCCGGCCACCGCCTCCGAGACGGAGGGCCCGGCGCAGTACTCGACCGCCATCCACGGCGCCCGCGCGTCCGGGTCGGCGTCGAGCACCGCCGCCAGGAACGGGCCCCGGACGGTCCGTGCCGCCCGCGCCTCGTCCCGCAGCCGCTCCCGGAGCGCGGCCTCGTCGGGGAGGCCGGGCCGCAGCGTCTTCACGACGACGAGCGGGCCGGAGTCCGACTGCGCCAGAAACGTCCGGCCCGTGCCGCTCTCTCCGAGCAGCGCGACCGCCCGGTACTTCCCGAACCCGAACCGGTCCATCGAACTCCTCCACCGCATGGTTCACCCTGCTGGTCACCGCGGTGCCAGTCTCCCGCGCGGCCTTCTCGGCGCTCCGACCGGCCCCGGCGAAAGCCCGGCGGACGGGCGCTCAGCCCAGCGGGTCCACCGGCGGCGCCTCCCGCTCGGCGGCGATCCGGTGCACCCGCCGCCGCACCGCGAACCAGCCGGCCGTCAGCGCGAGCGCGACGGGGACGAGCAGCAGCACCGTGTCACGGCCCGCGCCGTCCGTGTCGAACCACATCATCACGAGCACCGCGAGCAGGAAAGCGATCGTCGTCAGCTCGATCCACGGCGACGCCCACAGCCGGAACGCGGGCCGCTGGACGTACCCCTGCTTCGCCCGCCGTACGAAGACCAGATGGCAGAGCATGATCATGCTCCAGGTGGAGATGACGCCGAGCGAGGCGACGTTGGTGACGATCCCGAAGGCGTCGTCGGGCAGCCACGCGTTGAGCGCCACCCCGAGCAGCGCCACCGTCGACGTCAGCAGGATGCCCGCGTAGGGGACGTGGCTGCGGCTCATCCGCGCGGTGAAGGAGGGGGCTGATCCGGCCATCGCCATCGAGCGCAGGATGCGCCCGGTCGTGTAGAGGCCGGAGTTGAGGGAGGACATCGCGGCCGTGAGCACGACCAGGTTCATGATGCCGCCCGCCGCCGGCACCCCGATCCTCGACAGGACCGTCACGAACGGGCTCTGGCCCGCCGAGTACGCCGTCCACGGCAGCAGCAGCGTCAGCATCACGATCGAGCCGACGTAGAAGATGCCCACCCGCCACATGATCGAGTTCACCGCCTTCGGTACGACCGTCGCCGGATCGGCGGTCTCCCCGGCCGTCACGCCGACCATCTCGACGGCCGAGTACGCGAAGATCACCGTCTGCGTGATGAGGACGACGGGCAGCACGCCCATCGGGAACCAGCCCCCGTGGTCGCTGATGAGCGACAGGCCCGGGGCCTGCCCCGCGATCTCCTCGCGCGAGGTGAGGAAGAAGATGCCGATCAGCAGGAACAGCACGATCGCGGTGACTTTGACGATGGCGAACCAGAACTCCATCTCGCCGAAGCTCTTCACCGAGATCAGGTTCACGGTGAGCACGACCGCCAGCGCGATCGCCGCGAGCACCCACTGCGGGACGGAGGTGAACATCGACCAGTAGTGCACGTACAGCGCGATCGCGGTGATGTCGGCCATCCCGGTGGTCGCCCAGTTCAGTACGTACATCCAGCCCGCGACGTACGCGCCCTGCTCGCCCAGGAACTCACGGGCGTAGCTCACGAACGAGCCCGAGGAGGGCCGGTGCACGACGAGTTCGCCGAGGGCCCGCACGACGAAGAACGCGAAGACACCGCACACCGCGTACGCGATCGCCAGCGCGGGCCCGGCCTTGGCGAGGTTCCCGCCCGCGCCGAGGAAGAGCCCCGTGCCGATCGCGCCGCCGATCGCGATCATGCTGATGTGACGCGGCTGGAGCGCCTTGCTGTACCCGAGGTCGCCCGCGTCGGAGACGCCCTCGGCGGTCGTGGGATCGTCCGGCGGAGGGCCGTGGGAGGAGTCTTTGCGCAGGTTCACGCCGGGAACTCTCGCACTGCCGCCGCGCTCCGACCGGCGCAGCGGCAAGCGGCCCCGCGTGGTGTCGCCCTTACGGGTGAGGTAGTCCGATCGACGGGTCAACGCCGCGGTGGCCGCCGCCCCCGGACCGTCGGCACGCGCAGGAATCCGGCGAGCAGGGAGAGCCCGGGCGTGGAAGAAAAAGCTTGGGTAAGGGAACGGTAAAGCGGAGTCGCTCGTTACCTCTGGCATGACAGCTATGACCCCAGGTTCGAACATCCCGCTCACGGCGCAGCGTGTGGCGGTGGACGTCTCGGCCCCCGTGCGGCTCGACGTGTCGGGCCTGCTGCTCACCGCCGACGGCAAGGTGCGCTCGGACGACGACTTCATCTTCTTCAACCAGCCCGCTGGCCCCGGCGTGACCTACACGTCGGGGGGTGGCACGAGCCCCGACTCGATCACGGTGGACACCGCTGCCGTTCCGGCGGGCATCGAGAAGATCGTCGTCACCGCGAGCCCGGACGCCGCGGGCCAGACGTTCCAGGGCATCGAGCCCACGGCCACCATCCGGGACGCGGCGGACGGCTCGGCCCTGGCCACGTTCACACCCCCGCAGCTCGGCGCGGAGACGGCGCTGGTCGTCATGGAGATCTACCTGCGCAACGGCGCGTGGAAGGCCCGCGCCGTCGGCCAGGGCTACGCCGACGGGCTGGCCGGCATCGCCACCGACTTCGGCGTCTCGGTCGAGGAACCGGCCGCGCCCGCCGCCCCGCCGGTCGCGGCCCCGGCTGCCTCCCCGGCCGCCGCCATGCCCGCCCCGACCACCCCGCCGGTCGACCCGCGCCTCGCCCCGCCGCCGCCCGCCGCGGCCCCGGTCGCCGCGCCCGCCGCCCCGGCGCCGGCCTCGGGCAAGATCAACCTGGACAAGGGGCGCGTCTCCCTCCAGAAGAACCAGACGGTGTCCCTGGTCAAGGGCGGCAAGCCGCTGCTGAGCCAGGTCAAGATGGGCCTCGGCTGGGAGCCCGCGTTCCGGGGCAAGGACATCGACCTGGACGCGTCGGTCATCGCGTACGGCCCGCAGCGCAACCACGTCGACAGCTGCTACTTCGGCAAGCTCTCGATCGTGAACGGCGCGATCAAGCACTCCGGTGACAACCTCACGGGTGAGGGTGCCGGGGACGACGAGGTGATCGTCGTCGACCTGGGCCGCCTGCCGCAGGACGTCACGGGCCTGGTCTTCACGGTGAACTCGTTCACGGGCCAGAAGTTCACCGAGGTCGCCAAGGCGTACTGCCGCCTCATCGACGCGGCGAGCGGCGAGGAGCTGGTCCGCTTCGACCTGACGGGCGCGGAGCCGCAGACCGGTGTGCTGATGGCGAAGCTCATCAAGCAGTTCTCCGGCGAGTGGGAGATGACGGCGATCGGCGAGTTCGTGAAGTCGCGCACGGTGCGCGGCATGGTCAAGCCCGCCGCCAAGGCGCTCTGACGGCGGGCGCCGGGCGCCGCTCTCGGCGCCGGTTGCGGGGGGGGGGGGGGGGGGGGGGGGGGGGGGGGGGGGGGGGGGGGGGGGGGGGGAGGGGGGGGGGGGGGGGGGGGGGGGGGGGGGGGGGGGGGGGG
>NZ_JBVIFR010000036.1:0-47957 GCF_055571235.1 Streptomyces sp. NPDC030991 | reverse complement strand
CGCATCGACGTCCTCTTCGCCATGCTCCGAGACGGAACCTTCTACCAACCACCCACACCAGCAACGGCTTGACGAAAACCATAGAGGCACCTTTTCAGGGCCCGCATGCTGACGGAGTCGATCGCGCGGCGGGACCAGTCCAGCTCGCCGCGGACGCCGAACTCGTCGAGGACCAGGCGGTGGAGCTTGGCCCACACCCTGGCCTTCGTCCACTCGGCGAAGCGTCGGTGTGCTGTCGCCCCCGACGGCCCGAACGATGCCGCGGGCAGCTGATGCCAGGTACAACCCGAGATGGCAACGAAGACGATCGCGGCCAGTACTTCACGGTCACCATGCCGACGTCGGCCACCGCCTTGAGGCCGCGATGGCGCCGCCGGCGCCACCCGTTGGAACAGATCCCACAACTCGTCCGGCACCAGCCGCTCAACGATCCCCGGCACGACCGACAGCCTACCCAACTATCCAAATGAGATGGCTTCTGATGAGCCGGAGCACGATAGTTGTCACCAAGGCAGGAGTGCTGTCATCAGGACCACCAAGCGGCGAGTTCGGACCGCGGTGCAGTGTCATCTATCCACTCCAGCTTCCCGCTTGCGTCGGCGCAGCACGTGGTCGCTGAAGAGGTGTCGGCTCCGGTCGAGCAGTTCACCTGCTTCCGCGTTGCCGCGTGGCTCGTCCGGTGCCGGATACCAGCGTTGTACTGATTGCGCGGCCCAGGTGCGCAGTTTGATGTCCGGGTCCTCGAGCAGACCGACCGCTGTGCGTAGGGCTACGATGCCGCCGCGTGCGTCGAGCAACCGGAAGGCGCCGACGCGGACGTGTCGCGGCCGCTGAGAGCTGGTGCGCTCCGACAGCCAGTCGGCGGGCAGTTCCTTGGCCGAGGGCAGCAGGGCGGTGGCGGTCTCGCGGACGACTGCAGCGGCAGGGTCGTCGAGGAGCGGCCGCAACTGCGTCGCATCCGCGCAGTCCAGTTCCCGCAGCCCTGCCACCGCCCGCGCCCGCACTCCGGCCGCCGGATGCGCGAGCAGCGGCCGCAGGAGCCCGGCGTCCGCGCGGTTCCCGCACTCGGCCAGCCCGATGACCGCACCGGGCGACAACTCAGGATCGTCCGGTGCCGTGCACCGCTTGCGGTACCAGGCCACTGGGTCACCCCCATGCTGTCGTACGACATACCGGGCACACGCCCGTACGAGCGCGGAACGGTCGCCGAGAAACGACTCCGCCTGCTCCGGCTGCCCCGCCCGTCTCAGCGCGGTGACGCCGGCCGAACGGGTACGCGGGTTGCGTGCGGACAGCAGCAGAGGCAGCACACCCTCGTAGGCATCTCCGCCCGCGAGAGCCGTGAGTGCCGCTGTGGCACACAGGTCCTGGACCACGGTGTCGTGGTCCGTGGCAGCCGTGCGGGCCAGCTCAGCGGGGCCGAGCAGCCGGCCCTCGATGGCCAGCCGGTATGCGAACCGCCGGACGACGCGGTCAGGGTCAGCGAAGCAAACCGTGAGCTGCGCGTGGGATGCCCGGCGCAGGATCTCGCCGAGCACTTCGACGCCGAAGGCACCTCTGTCACGACGGCTGACGCGAAGGATCAGCGACGCGAGGCCGGGGGCCAAGTCCACGCTCAGGGCCCCGCGCAGCAGCTGCCGGGCGTGTGCGCGCACCGGGCCCGCCCAGTCGGCACAGCGGATCACGACCAACGGCAGCAGACCGGGGTAGCGGACGGACAGACTCAACGCCTCCTGCCGGATCCGCCCGTCGCGGTGGCAGAGGGCGAGCGCGAGCCGAGACTCGTCGAGCTGAGTCAGATCGGCGGGCAGTGGGGTGAGGTGCTCCCACTCCGGCAAAAACTCCGGGCGGTACCAGGCCATTTCCCGGACTCCTGCGTCCAGCGCGAGCCACTCGGCGGGGTCGGCGACATCAAGCGTGCGGTGAAGCGACGCGCCCTCGGCAAGCCGCGTCGCCGCCGCCCCGTCCGCGACGTCCTCAAGCATTCCCGCCCTCCTCAGCAGTCGTACCAGTTGATCGTAGGAGGCAGGGCTCGCGTGCGGCGCGCGAAATACGGCCCGTGATCGCCGAGGACCGCCGCTCGGCATCCTGCCCACCAGAAACCGAACGTGGTGACATCGCCCCTGCTTCGCTTGCCCTGATAACAGGTAGCGCGCCGCACCGGTGATAACCACCATGCATTGTCCTACCGAAGCCGCAGGTCGACGGAGTGGCTTCGGCGAAGTGTGTGCGCTCCCCGGCTCTGGGGGGCGGATGCTCTGGCCGTGCTGGCGAGCTGTTATCTGCGTTCGCCCACCGTGCTGGTCGTGGGTCTTGGTCTGCTGGTGTTGGGATACGCGGTGAAGCCAACCCGCTGATCCCCCGCAACGCGAGCCGGCCCCGGGCTGGCGAGGCGGGCCTGGGACAGGCGGTGCGGCATTGCTGTGACCCAGGGCGTGGCGGGCGGCAGGCCGGTCAGTGGCGGAAGGCGCGGTCGCGGGCGCCTTCGGTTCGCAACGGCTCGAACCACTCATCGGCGGCGAGGTTCGCCATGTCCAACGCGTGGTGCACATCGCTGTGCGGGTCTTCCATGCCGTCGAGGCGGGCGTCGAAGAGCATCAGCACGGCGTGGTCCTCAAGGCCAGAGACGAAAGGCGCACCAGGCGATGGGGCTGCGCCGTAGCGGCTGCCCGTTGTCAGCGGCACGTGGTGGGATAGCTTCTCTCACCGCCGATTTGGAGCTGCCCGTGAGTTCACGCATCCCGGGGCGGGGCGCCGAGTGGCCGTCCGGGGCCGAGCCAGTGGGGTTTCGGCGCTCTGGCGGGGCGGGGCAGGTACTGGCGGAGGGTCCGAAACGACCGCTGGACCCGGGCCGGGGGGGAGCCGGTGCGGTGCGGTTGGCTTCGGCCGCGCAAATCGCTCTGACAAGCCGACCACAAACAGACACCGGGCACCGCGCTACGACGTGGGCAAAACCATCCGTCGCGCGACAACCCAGACTCGTTGCGAGAGGTCCGTAGCAGCATCAGGGCGTCCTGATTGTCCGCGTCGGTGAAGGCGTGGATTGCGAGCTGGCGGCCGCTGAAGTCAGCCAGGGTATCGAGCTGGCGGGCGACGGCGTGGTAACCCTTTATGCCGCAGGCGGCCGAACTCCCTCTGCCGAGTGCTGCAGTGTCCGCAGCCAGAGCGTGAAGCGTATGCGGAACGGAGCTCGACGGCGCCTCACGGCGCTTGGACTCGACGGCCGCTGCCCGGCCTCTTCCCAGGAGCCCGGCAGAGGCCGCTTCATGACAGTCTCCGGGAGCTAGTCCACTCCCTCCGGACGCTCGCCGCGCCCGATGGTCATCGACCACGTCACCTTGGTAGGCGCGGTGACCGACACCGTGCCCGCCTTCTGCGCTCCCGCGAGAGCGAGCTGGTTGTACGTCGTGGTCACTTCTCCGGCGAGGCAGTCGAGAGGGAAGGCAGCCGTCACGGGTTTGACTGCGACTTTCATCGTCCCCTCGCCTTCGCAGCGCACCGCGACGATAAGGGTGCCACCCTTTTTACCGCCTTTGCTAAAGGCGAAGGTGCGGCTACCGTGCGTGGCGCCCTGTCGGCCGGCGAGGGTCTCCCCCGGGTCGAGCTCCGGTAAAACGGTGACCGGAGTTTGATCTCCCTTGGCGGAAGAGGAAGAGGACGAGGCGGACGAGCTGACTTGAGAAGCTGTCTTGGCCTTCGGCTGCCCGTCGGTGTGATCAGCCGAGCAGGCGGTCGCCAGCGACACGGCTGCCGCGGCCAGGATGCCAAGGGGCAAGAGCCGTCGGTGTGGCATCAGGACTCCCAGATGTACCAGCCGACGCGGTGCGGCGTGTAGAGCGTTGCGTTGGTCTTCACGCCCTTGGTGCAGTTGGCGTAATGAAAGTGACTGTATCCAGCGCTCTTGAGCCGGTACACCCCGTACCTGGCGTTGGTGGTGCGCTTCGACGGTGTGTCCACAGCGACCGAGTTGCCGATCTTGGCCGTGAGTGAGACCGAGAGGTTGTAGTCGTACTCCGTCTCGATCTCGGCGACCGCGACGGACGCCTTGGCCTTCAGCTTGCCGCTGACACCGACGGTGACCGTGCCGGACACCTCAGAGGTGAACGTCGACCTGGCGGTGCGCGAGGTGCCGTTGCAGTTGGCCTGCGTGGCACCTACGCCCTTCTGGTACTCCTTGTACTTCTTGGTGGACTCCCAGAAATAGCCGTCCTCACACGCCACGACGGGCGGAACCTGCAGGTCCTTCGGTGCCGCTTCGGTGCCGCTTCGGTCGGAGTCTGGGCGTCCTCGCTGGCCCCGTTCTCGTCGAGGTCGCCTTCCTCCGGCACCGCCGGGGGCGCCGTCTCGGTGACCTCGGTCGGCTCGGGAGCCGGGTCATCAGCGAAAGCCGTACCGGTTCCCCCCAGCGCCGAGAGCGCCAGAGCCGGAACTACGAGCAGTGACGCGGCTCTTGTAGCACGCAAGCACCTAGGGTCGGGCCACATGTCGCGATACCCGCACCGGTACCGAAGGCCGCGGCCCCAGCGCCAAGGGTGTGTCCCACTCCCTCGATGAAGCTATTGAAGCCGAACAACCCATGGGGATCGATCCGGTTGACGGGGTCGCCCGCGGCGTAGAGGCAGGGGTTCTGTTCCTGGCCGGAGGGGTCGGGCTGGGTGAAGCGGCCGATGTTGGGGTCGTAGTAGCGGGCCGCGTAGTGGTGAAGGCCGGTGGCGTCGTGGTAGCCGCCGGCGAACTGGTAGGGCTGGATGACTTCTTCGCTGGTGGTGGCGCGGCTGACGCCGCGCGGGCTGTAGGAGTACGTGTTGACCTTCGTGCCGCACTCGTCGGTCATGGCGATGACGGAGCCGATGGCGTCGGTGAGGTAGTGGAACGCCTTACCGCTGCGGGTCATGGAATTCAATGCGCCCCGGGCTCGCGTACAAATCCCGTGTCTACGCCCGATGTTGACGCGCCGGCGAGGCCGATGGGTCCGTTGTGGAAGTAGGTGTCGCCCAGGCGGATACGTTCGCTCTGGTCGGTGGAGCCGTACTGGCCGGTGGACGTCTTGCCGCCGACCGTGAGGGACGTGAGCTGACTGTGGTCCGACCAGGTCGAGCAGACCCCAGATCTGTGCACCGGTCCTGACGGTCAGCAATTGTTGGCACCTCCACTGCAGCGGCATCTCGGGACGGTGCCTGAGGTGCCGCACGAGCGTAGGGAACAGGTAGTGCGTCGCCTCTGCGGCGAGGTGCTCTTGAAGCCAGTCGACCGGGAGCCGCTGGCTGAAGCCGTGCATGGCGGCCTCCTGGGACAGATCCAGGAGCTGCGCGGTGTCAACAGATCGGACAGTGCGGGGAAGGGGCGCGGTCATGTCGAGATGAACCCAAGAAGCGTCCGCGGGGCCCAGGGGTCAGCGGGGCCGGGATGCGATCTGGCGACGGGCAGGACCCCAGACTTTCTCGAACTGCTCCGAGGTAAGTTGCTCGGGGTCGTGGCCTTCCCATTCCGGGACGGGCAACTCGGCTGTGATCCCGAACCTGCTGTCGTACGCATCGGGGCGGCCTGCGTCATAGGCCCGCTGCCATTCGGCGAGGGAGGCAGCTGCGATCGGGGTCAGCTCAGGCCCTTCGAGTTCGACCTGCCGGATCACCCAGCCTTCGGCGTCGACCTCGAAGTAGAACCAGGTGTCTTCCTCGTCCCAGTAGCAGCGCATCCATGTGGTCACCGGTCAATGATGACGCTGCCGACTGCTGCCGTGACAGCCTCGCCGAAGGGGGCAGTTTCATGGCCCGCCCACGTTCCGCGCGTGCGAACAGCGGCTCCCCGAGGTCCCGTTCCAGGCGATTGCGCTGGATCACCAGGGGTTGACTGGTTGATGCTCAGGACTTTTGCCGTCTCGCATGGTTCTGCTGAGCGACCTTGCGTGCCCCGTCGTAGGCGTCTGTGCAGGGCGGTTTAATACTCCAGCTGTAGATCGTGATCTTGCTGGTGGGGCTGCGATTGCGTCGGGACCGTCGCCTGGCTCTACCGGGCGCTCGCCGAAGCCAAGGTGACCAAAGCCAAGGTGGCCAAAGCCAAGGTGGCCGCCGCCGACGACGGTCTGCCCCGCCCCGGCGGGTGGCGAAGTAGTCCATGTGAGGAGCTTCGGCATCGTCCAGTCTGGATCGGGCAGGTCCATGACCGTCCTGATCAGTGTGGTCCTGGTGGTATCGGCGGACTCTTCGCCTATAACGGGCGCCTGCCGAACTGCCGATTGCGCACCTCAAGCGTTTCTTGACCGGGATTCTCACGCGCGTGCGGCGGTCCCCGGAACGGCCTCCGGCGCCCACGCGGGGGGCATCCACCGTGACCGTGAGGGCAGTTCACCGACTGCCCCGAGGTTGCCCCCACTGACCTTCCGCCACCCTGAGCGGTCCGGTAGAGCTGGAAGATCAGTCGTCCAGCGTGAAGGGGATCGTCGTGCATGCACACCGAACACCTGCCCAGCGGGCCGCTGAACAGGACAAGGACCGCCGTGCCGCCGTGCCCGTCCCCCCGGCTCAGCGGATGCTGGCACTTCAGCGCTCGGTCGGCAACGCGGCCGTGTGCCGTGCCGTGGAGGAGGAGCGGCACGTGCACGCGGCGGGCTGCGGCCACGACCAGGTCGTGCAGAGCCGGTCGGCCGTGCACGAGGTGCTGCGTTCGTCGGGGCGGTCGCTGGACGCGCCGGTGCGCGAGGAGATGGAGGCCCGGCACGGCGGTGCCGACTTCGGCGGGGTGCGCGTCCACACCGACTCCGCGGCCATGGACTCGGCGGCGGAGATCGGCGCGAAGGCGTACACCTCCGGCTCTCACGTGGTGTGGGACGGCCGGGACAAGCACACCCTCGCCCATGAGCTGACCCATGTCATTCAGCAGAGCCGGGGTGTCGTGCCGGGTAGGGACAACGGTTCGGGCCTGCGCGTGTCCGACCCCTCGGACTGGGCCGAACGCCAGGCGGAGGACACCGCCCGGCAGGTGATGACGGGCCCGGTGCCCGCGCTGCGGGCCATGCGGGACGAGACCACAGCCGGGGGCGTTGCAGCGGCGGGCGCGACCTCCGTGCAGCGCATGGAACTGGCCACTAACCCGACGACCCTCACCGAGAGCGACTCCGACTACAGCTCGGAGGACGACCTCAGCGCCGTGGAGAAGCAGCTGCCGGCACTCACGTCCGAGAGCGCCGTGGAGGCCGCGGTTGCGGAGGGCGGTGAGACGGTGGTCACGCTGTGCCGGGGTGACGATATGGCGAAGATTCGGGCGATGCAGCAGCAGAGTTCGGCCGGCGGCGCCGCCTCCGACTCCGCCACCCCCGCGCCCACTGTTGAGCAGGCTGCGGTGCAGGCCACCAAGGGCAGGAGTTTCCCGGAGTTCACGACCGCGAATTACATCGCACGGCAGTTCAGTCGGCAGGGACCGCGAGGCGTCGTGGTCGTCCGCATCAAGGCCAAGTACCTCACCAAGGGGTCCGATGCCCCCGAGGACGGTTGGGTCGCGCTGCACAGTGCGCCGGTCGAGGTGATCGCCGTGGTCGACCGCAGTGAGGGCAAGACCGCCTCGGGGAACGCGGTCAACGCCTCCTGAGCACCTCCGCCGGGCCGCCCGGCGGACCGTAGGAGCTTCGTCTGCGTCGCCCGCAGCGGGCAGCGTTGGACGGTGAAGACCGACGCCGGCACCGCGGCGCCCGGTCACACCGTCAGCGCGCCCGCGGCCGCCGCCGTGAGCGAAGCCATCGACCGCCTCCGGGACCGGCGCGAGGCGCGTACCGGACCCGGGCCAGCGGGGCCGGGTCACACCGTGCTGTATGACATCGCGGGCGAGGAGCGGGCCCGGCGGATCGCGGCGGTCCTGCACGCTGCTCTCCACGGAGCCCTGAATTCGCTGGCCAGCGCGTTGCCCGCCGCCTGACCCGCCCGCCAGCACCGAACCCGTTTTCCGGCCGTACGGTCGTCACCGGGTACTGGCACGGCCGCCCCCGGCCGCCGTTCAGCATCCCCGGCATGCCCGTGGCCGGGGCGGTCCGCTCCAGCGTGCGCGATCTGCTGACCTTCACCGAAGCGCTGCTCGACCCGGACGGCGCGACACGGCACACGGCCCGTCCCGAACTCCTGCGGGCGGCACCCACGGCTGCACGGCTTTCACCGGCTTCGACCCTCAACGGCGCGTGGCCGTCGTCGCGTTGGCCATTACGCGTCCGGCCGGGGGAACGACCTCATCCAGCAGGCGAACAACATACTGCCGAGCGTTTAGCGGGTCCCCGCCTGTCCCCCGTGCGAGCTACCTGCGAATGTCCACCGTGCGGTGACGATTTCGGGCGGGTGGATCCATAGCGTTCGGGGTGGCCTGCGGCGCTCCCGCCACGGCTTCTCACGAAGGAGTCATCATGCGTCTGATATGGCAACTCTTGGCGGTCGCGGCAGTCTGGATCCTCGGCAATCTGGGCACGGCCGCGGTGAAGGACACCCCCGCGCTTGCGCTCGTCGCCGGCCTGCTGACGGCCATCGTCGCGGTCCTGGTCTACGGCTGGGTGGTGCGGCGAACCGAGCACCGGGCCTCCGTCGAGGTGTCGCTGAAGAGAGCAGGTGCCGGAATCACCCGGGGCACCCTGCTCGGCATCGCGCTGTTCGGGACAGTCATCGCGAACATCGCCTTCTTCGGTGACTACACGGTCCACGGCCTGGGCACGCCGTCGAGCGCCGTCAGCCTGCTCGGAATCATGGCGGGCGCCGCCGTGACCGAGGAACTGGTCTTCCGCGGCGTCCTGTTCCGGCACATCGAACGAGGGACCGGAACCTGGATCGCTCTCGTCCTGACCGGCACGCTCTTCGGCCTGATCCACCTGCTCAACGCCAACGCCACCCTGTGGGGTGCCATCGCCATCGCCATCGAGGCAGGCGGGATGCTGACCGCCGCGTACATCGCCACCCGCAAACTGTGGGTGCCGATCGGTCTGCACTTCGGCTGGAACATCGCCGCGAGCGCCATCTTCAGCACCGAGGTGTCCGGCAGCGACACCCCGCAGGGCCTGCTGGACGCGACGATGTCGGGTCCCGCGCTGGTCACCGGCGGCGACTTCGGACCGGAGGGCAGTGTCTTCGCGGTGGTGTTCGGCGTGCTGGCCACCGGCATGCTCATGTGGCTGGCCTACCGGCGTGGTCACGTGGTCCCCGTCCGCCGCCCGGCCCGGGTGCACGTGGCCGCTACGCTCTCCCGGTGAGCGAACTCCAGCGGGTCCCGGACCGATGGCGACAGCTCGACGTCACGGTCCGGGACCTGCCGCTCGCATTGCTGCCGGCGGTCGCATCGTTCGTACCGGCGTACCACGGGCTGGGGACGGAGGTCGGCGCGCTGCCGACCCGTCCCTTCGACGCGCTCGTCGTCGTCGCGATCGTCCTCCAGTGCTTCCCGCTCGCCGTTCGCCGGCGGTGGCCGGCGGCCTGCCTCGTCTGGTGTTCCTCGGCTTCGCCCTCGACCAGCTCCGGGGCTACCACACGCTCGCGGGCGCCGGCCTCGCTGTCGCGCTGCTGAGCGCGGGTGCCCACCTGGAACGCCGTCGCCGCACGGTCTCGATCCTCCTCTCGGGTGCCTACGCGGTGCTGGCGCTCGCGATAGACCTGGTCGGCGGAGCCGAGCGGGCGGACGGATACCTGGAGTTCTACCTGGTGCTGGTCCTCGTGTGCGCCGTCGGCTCCTGGCTGCGCTCCACCCGGGCCGTCGAGACCGAACGGCGCCTGCGGGTCGTAGAGGAGACCCGCTCCGCGGAACGCACGCGGATCGCCCGCGAACTGCACGACGTCGTGACGCACCACGTGACGGCGATGGTCGTGCAGACGGAGGCTGCCAGGTACCTGACAGACTCCCCCGACCGGCTCGACGAGACGCTGAACGCGGTCTCCGGCACAGGCCGGCGGGCGATCGGCGACCTCCGGAACCTTCTGGACCTGCTCGACCCGGACCACGACGGCTCGGCCCGAGCACCCTTCCTCCGGGACCTGCACACGCTCGTCGAACAGACCCGTCAGGCCGGGCAGCCGATAGAGCTCACCGAGGAGGGCACGCCGTCGGAATCCGCCGGGAGCGCCGAGCTGGTCGCCCACCGGGTGGTGCAGGAGGCCCTGACGAACGCCCTCAAGCACGCACACGGCAGCCCGACGGCGGTCGGCGTGCGCTACGACGAGCGGGAGATCACCGTGGAGATCAGCACTGCCGGGACCGGACCTGAGCAGGCCCGCGCCGGCGCCCGCCCGCGCTCGCCCGGCGGGAGCGGCCGGGGGCTCATCGGGCTGCGGGAACGGGTGGGCGCCCTGGGTGGCGACTTCGCCGCGGACCGCGGGGCCGACGGCGGATTCGTCGTCCTGGCGCGCATCCCCACAGGGAGCCGGTCATGAGTGCGCCGATCCGGGTCCTGGTCTGCGACGACCAGGCGCTGATCCGCACCGGCTTCGCGACGATCATCGACGCCCAGCCCGACCTCGAGGTGGTCGGCGAGTGCGAGGACGGGCGGGCCGCCGTCGACCTCGCGGGGCGACTGAACCCGGACATCGTGGTGATGGACGTCCGGATGCCGGTGCTCGACGGCATCGAGGCGACCCGCCTGCTCGCCGGCGCCGGGGTGGCGCGCCCCGTCAAGTTGCTCGTGGTGACGACGTTCAACCTCGACGAGTACGTCTACGAGGCGCTGCGCGCGGGGGCCAGCGGGTTCCTGCTCAAGGACGCCCCGGCGGCGCAGCTCCTGAACGGCATCCGCACGGTCGCGACCGGGGATGCGCTGCTGGCGCCCGAGGTGACCCGGCGGCTCGTCGGCCGGTACGCGGCGCGGATCCGCCCCGTCGAAATCGCGGCTGCCGACACCGGGCTGACGCCGCGCGAGCTCGAGGTGCTGCGCCTGATCGCCCAGGGCCTGTCGAACGGTGAGATCGCCGCAACGCTGGTGATCAGCCCGGAGACCGTCAAGACGTATGTGTCGCGCCTCCTGGCCAAGCTCGGCCTGCGGGACCGTGTGCAGGCGGTGGTCCACGCGTACCGCAGCGGTCTGGTGGCCTGAGGGCGGCGTATGGCGGCGCCCGTGCACAGCGGTCGCGGCCGGTGCGGCCGTGAGCAGCGCGGCCGGACCGCTCCTGGACTGCTGCCGGGTCGGTCTCAGCGCAGTTGGCGGAAGAACTCGGTGATGTCGTCGGCGAGCAGTTCGGGCTCTTCGTGGGCGGCGAAGTGTCCGCCGCGCGGCATCGACGTGTACCGGGTGATGTTGTAGGTGCGTTCGGCCCAGGAGCGCGGGGGCTGGGTGAGGTCGGCGGGGAAGACGGCGACGGCGGTGGGCACGTCGACCTTCTCGACGCGCCGGGTCAGGCCGCGGGCGTACTCGTAGTAGGGCCGGAACGACGTCGAGATCGTGCCGGTGAACCAGTACAGGGACGCCTGGGTGAGGACGAAGTCGTCGGTGAACCGGGACGACAGGTCGCCGCCCGAGTCGCTCCAGGCGCGGTACTTCTCCACGATCCAGGCCAGCAGGCCGGTCGGAGAGTCGGACAGGGCGTGGGCCAGGGTGAGCGGCCGGGTGTTCTGCTGGTGCTGGTAGCCGCCCTCCTCCGCGCTCCAGGTGGCGACCTGGGCGAGGTAGGCCTGTTCGTCCGGGGTGAGGCCGGCGGCCTCGTACCACTGGGGTGCGGCGACGGCGAGCAGGTGGATGCCGACCAGCGACTTCGGGTAGGCCTCACCCAGGCGCGAGGTGATCCCCGCGCCGAGATCCCCGCCGTGGGCGGCGTACCGGTCGAAGCCGAGCTCGTCCCGCATGAGGCGGTGCCAGATCTGGTGGGTCTGGAGCGTCGGCGGGAGGTCCGGGCGTTGCGGCGAGAAGGCGTAGCCGGGCAGCGAGGGGACGACGACCGTGAACGCGTCGGACGCGTCGCGGCCGTGCTTCGACGGCTCCGCGAGCCGCCGGGCGAGGTCGGTGAGCTCCAGGAAGGTGCTGGGCCAGCCGTGGGTCAGCACGATCGGCAGGGCGCCCGGTCGCTCACCGTCGAACCGGAGGTAATGGACGGGCGTGCCGCCGATGGCGGCCGTGTGGTGCGGCAGCGCGTTGATCCGTGCCTCGTGGGTGCGCCAGTCATAGCCTGTGGCCCAGTACTGCGCCAGGCGTCGCATCTCAGTGGTGTCGGCGCCCGCTTCCCAGCCATCGACGGGCCACCGGGTGGGCCACCGGGTGGCGCGCAGCCGGGCGCGCAGGTCTTCGAGTTCCGCATCGGTCACAGCGAGCAGCGGCGGGTGGTCGGTCATGTGCCCCTCTTGGTCGTGCGCGTGTGCGCGTGTGCGCGTGTGCGCGTGTGCGCGTGTTCACGTGCTCACGTGCTCATCGTGCGACAGCGCCTGTCACGACACGGCCAGGGTCACACTGCGGCCCGCGTCGACTCGCGGTTAACGCGTCGCGGTGGCCAGCGCCGTGCGGATGACGTCGTCGCCGGCGGGCCGGCCCTTCTCGTCCGAATAGGGCCCATAAGGGGCGCCCCACACCGGTGTGCCCGTCGCCTGCCGCCAGCTGTCGGCCAGCGCTCCCGCGTCCACCACGCCGTACCCGATGGAGTCGATGAAGTCGGTGACCGCCGCCTTCGCCGACGCGGAGTCCGCGGCGATCGGCAGGTACGACCGGTCGGCCGCCCCCGCCGGGCGGGCGAGTGACAGCAGGTGCTTGAAGTAGATGGTGTTGAAGACCTTCACGAGCCCGGCGTCCGGGACGTACCGCAGCAGCAGCTCGCTCGAGGTGAGCGACCCATCGTCGAGCTCGGGGATGTGCCCGTCACGCTCGGGGCCGTAGTTGCACGTGTCGATGACCGTCTTTCCCGCCAGTGGCGCGGCGGGAACGTCGGGGAAGGCCGTGACCGGCACCGTGACCACGACGATGTCACCGGCCGCCGCGGCTTCCTCGCTCGTCGCCGCGGAGGCCCGCGGCCCCAGTCTCGCGACCGTGTCCGCGAGCGTCCCCGGGCCGCGCGAGTTGCTGAGCACGACCTGGTGGCCGGCCTCGACGGTGAGCCGCGCGATGGTGCTGCCGATGGGGCGCCGGGTGACCGCGGCTGCCCGTGGCGGCCGGCGACTGGTGGTCGGTTTCCGGGCTGGGATCCCGGTCATCCCCGCGGCGTGGGAGTTCGGTGGCCGCCATCCGGACGTGGTCGTGGACGTGCAGCGCATGGAATGGGACGACCAGGTCCCTATGCTGCTCGACGGCCGCGTCGACGTCGGTTTTGTGCGGCTGCCGGTCGACGAGACCGGCCTGCGCCTGACCCCTCTCTATACCGAGCCGCTCATGGTGGCGCTGCCCGCGGGCCACCCGCTGGCGGGCAAGGAGGAGGTCACCGAGGCGGACCTGGCCGGTGAACCGCTGATCTGGCATGCCGACCCGAGCACGCAGCCCACGAGGCGTCCGCTCCCCGACTCCGGGCTCCGGGTGCGCGGGGTGGAGGAGAAGCTCGAGCACGTCGCGGCCGGCCGTGGCATCTCGTTCGTGGGGCGCTCGGAGACCGTGTTCTACTCACGGCCGGACATCAGGTACGTGCCCGTCCCGGATCTGGCGCCCGACCAGGTGTTCGTCGCGATGGCAGCGTCGCGCACCTCGCCGCTGGCCGACGACTTCTTCGCGGCGGCTCAGGCGACGGCTGAGATCACGGCAGAATGCGGAAACTATGAGATGTGGCAGCTTGTGACCGACGCCGCTTCAAAGCGCGATTGAGCAGTTCGGCCGACAACCGCCGGACCCGACCTCCAGTACCCGCATACCCGTTCGATCCTGACCTGATGCAACATTCCGGCTTGCAGTCACGGCGCGCTGGTTGGCAGCCTGGTATGCCCTGTCTCGTCCCTCCGAGTGCGGACCACAGAGTTCGCCTACGCGTCCCCCAGGCAGGGCTTCGGCGTCGTCACGTGGTGCCCGGTTCGTGGCGAACCGTGAGCGGTGCCTCGATCGCGATCCTTTTCGCGGTCTTGGTGCTGAGCGGCATCGTCGCGCTCTTCCGGTGGGCCAGGAACGTGGAACGCGTCGACACGATGTGGGTGGGCGCAGAGATAGTCGCCCTGGGGCGCGACCGGGCCGCCGCAGGAACGCCCGGGGATACGCCCGGGGATACGCCCGGCCGGACGCGACGCATCTTCGCCCGCCACTCTGCCGCCAGGCCCCCCTGTGTCTTCGGTGCCTCCGGAAGGCCTGGCCCCGGCGAAGGGCGGAATCCTGCTCGCCGAACGCGTGGAGAGCCACCATCTGGTGGCCTGGTTCCTCGGTGCCGCGATCGACGGACGCATCATCATCGCGGGGACGACGGAGAATCCTGTCCTAAGGCGGCGCGAGCCGGCCGACGCGCCGGACGAGCTGGTAGACCCGCAGGACGGTCGCGTCGCCCGCTCCGTCCTCGGCACGATCTTCTCGGAGCGCGACTCGGTCACGTTGGGCCTGCGCGACACCTACTTCAGGTCGGGCTGGCAGATCCTTCACCGCGAGCCGGCGGACTGGCAGGCCTTCAGCGACCTGTGGGACGACCACGCCGCGAACCGTGCCCGCCTCGCACGCCCCGTCGGCATCGCCGCCGCCCTGCTCGGATTCGTCACGACGGCCGTCGGCGCCTACCTCGGCGCCTACTTCGGCGGCGACCGGCGGCCGTCCGGCCGGATCGTCCTCCTGCTGGGCCTGATCGCCGTGGGAGTCGGCCTCGCGCTGTGGCTGCCCTCCTGGGAACTGCTCAGCCGCAGCCCGCAGGGCGCCGAGCGGCGGCTGCAGACGGAGGCGTTCCAGCGCTATTTCGCCGACCCGCCCGCACTGACCGACGACGGACCGATGGATGCGGAACGGCTGGAGTTGTACACCGCGTGGGCGGTGGCACTGAATGCGGCGCACACCTGGGACGGGGCGGTGGCGGTTCGACGGCCGTGGTCCGGCCCCGCTCGACCTCCTCCGGATTCCTCCCCGGCGTCGCCCTGAGCATGATCACCACCTCAGTAGCGTCCAACGTCCCTCCGCCCTCCTCCAGCAGCAACAGCGGTGGTGGCGGGGAGGATTCAGCAGCGGCAGCGGCAGTGGCGGGAATGCCGGCGGAGGAGGCGGCGGGTCCTGGGGACCTCCGGCGCTCGCCGTGGACGGTTGGCGCGGTGGACGGGCAGCGACGAGAGGGGCGGGTAGACAGGACCGGCTTTCCCGCGCACCGAGCCGGCCGATCGGGCTGAGTTGAGGCATCAACTGACCGGCGGCCAGGGCGATGGCGCTCGGCGCGGGCGGGAGCCCCTGTCCGCCGAGAACCCTCTACGGGCTCTGCCAGCTGGCACCGAGGTCTATGTGCGCCGTGAGTACGTTGCCGTCGGGTACGAGGTCGACGCCCCTTGCGGATAGAAGAGACCTCACTGCTGCGTTGTCGGGCGTAGTGCTCACAAACACCGTGGTGAAGCCCTCCGTGCTGGCTCTGTCCAGGAGGAGGTCGAGAACGGCGGTGCCCACACCTGTACCGCGGTGAGACCGGCCGATCCACACGCCGGCCTCCGCGGTACCCGGCTCACCCAGGGGGCACAGGCGCGCAGCCCCTGCGACCCGCCCTGCGACGGTGATGACGAAGGTCGCCTCCACGGGGTCGGCCGAGAGGGAACGCGACTGGTGAAACCGTACGAACGCGGTCCGGCGCTCAGGTATCCAGCCGCTCAGTCCTTCGACGGGTGGCATGACCTCCAACGGATCGGCGTCCGTGACGGCTGCCTGCAGCAGTTCTGCAAGCAGGCGCTCATTGAGACGATCCAGCTTGACGTCGGTTCGCATGTACCACTCTCCTTTCCTGGGTGCCGGCGTTGCACCGCATACGCTCACGGTCGTCCTGTTGTATGCACGCCGGCGGGCTGTCGTGCCGGTCCATGAGCGCGGGAGTGCTGGAGTCCGGTCTGCTTCTCGCCGATGGCGCGGTCGGTGAGCAGGTGGGCGCCGCGCATGCCTCCGTCCCCGCGAGCCAGGCGAAGACCATCGGGCTGGTGGATGCCCATGCCCGGGTGCACCAGATCCTTCGCAAGAAGATACCGATCGACAAGCAGGCGCTCGAGCCGGTCGCGAACGCGCGCAACGACGTCGCTCATAGCGGTGTCCATGACGTCGCCGAGGTGCGGACGGTCTTCACCACATGCCTCCGCCTGATCGACCCGCTGCTCACAGAGCTGAACATCGCTCCCGACGTTTACTGGGGCAGCTCCCTTTCCCTGCACAACCGGAAGATCGAGGAGCGCGTCCGGGCTGCCCGCATCCAGCTGGAGAGCAAGCTTGCCAAGGCGCGCGGGGTCTTCCAGCAGCGCTACGGTCACCTGGCGGCGAAGAAGCGCGAGGTCGTGCTCGCCACTGTCACGCACCTGCTCCGCATGCGGCCTCGAGGTGGAGAACGACGAGTTCTGGGAAGTGGGTGACCTCAGTAACGAGGTCGTCCTCGACGACCCCCTGGGAAGACTTCTACGCGAACTGGGAACCGGATCCCGAGTTCCTGCCTGAGGACCTGACCCCAAGGTCAACGCGGACGGGGAACCAGACGAGGACATCGTCAGAGGAAGGAGATCAGCGGCCTCCACACGGGCTCTACTCAGGTCCCCCTACCCCTGCGGCCCGGCCCCGCGGAAAGCGTGGCGCCCTACCAGCGGTGCCAGACTTGCTGGGGGGACGATGGCCCGGCCGGGGCCCAAATCGTCCCCACAGTTCGTCCCCACAGTGCAAAGCAGGGCACAGGTCACGCCCGTAGCGCAGAACAGAGCCCAGGTCTGCGGGGTCACCTGCGCGCTGGGCGCTCAGTCTGATCGCGGGGCGCGCTCAGTAGAGCTCGCCAGCGCGGTAGCTCGGTAAACGGCACGACCAGGCACAGGACGGTCACCGTTGCGGCGATCCACGTCCCCCACAGCGCCCACGCAGACGCTGTCGCCGCCACCAGATGGAGCACGACCAGCAAGATGGTGACGATGCCCGGCACCGCGACGGGCGCGTCTGCGCCGGGCCGGTCGCCCGGGGTGCTGAAGACGGCAGGCAGCCCGATCAGCAGCAGGACGGCGCCGATCGCCAGCGGGACGGAGTGCGGCCACAGGGCCCAGGGGGTGCACACCCAGGCAATTACCTCAGCGGCCACGCGCACGCCGCCGCGGACATAGTCGTGCCCCGGCCGTTGCGTCCTGGTCCTCACGGTGCTTGATGCCTGTGGAGGGGATGGGGAGGGATCGGTGGCGGCCATGTCATCCTTCGGAGGCGCGGTCAGGAGGGTCGGCCTGGAAGCCGGCGATCAGGGTGTCGACGAGGAAGTGGAAACTCCGCGTGACGTCGCGGGGCATCTGGAAGCCGACGGCGGCCTCAAGGGTGACGAACCCGTGGAGTGCTGATCGCATGGCGCGTGCGGAGTCGACCACGCGCGCGTCGGGCAGGCCGAAACCGGCGAGGACGTCGAGCAGAACCTGCAACACCTCTTCGCTGACGCGGCGGTCCTCCTCGTCACCGGCCACCGGAGCGGGGACGGTGGCGGCGTAGCGGCCGGGATGCTCCAGGGCCCAGTGGCGGTAGCTGTCGGCGAACGCCCGGACCGCGTCAGGGCCGGAACGGCCGACGGACTCCCGGGCCAGCTGATGGGCGAACTCACGCTTGGCCAGGATGGAGATGCCGTGCCGCAGCTCGTGCAGGGAGCCGACGTGCTTGTACAGGGACGGCGGCCGTACGCCGAGCCTGTCGGCCACCAGCCCCATGGTCAGACCCGACAGACCGACCTCGTCGGCGAGGGCTGCTCCCGCCGCGACGACGGCGCTCGTATCGAGGCCCGCCCTAGGCACGGGCGTGTGCTTCCAGGAAGGCCAGCATCAAAGACACCGTCTCCTCAGGGTACTGGTCGTGCGGGTAATGGCCAGCTCCCTCGACCACCGCGAGCTCTCCGACACCGGCCGGCATCGCAGCCACGATCGCCTCGCCCTCGGCGCGCGGATCGACCCAGTCGGGGTCCAGCGAGCCCTGCACGATCAGGGCGGGGCACCGTACGTTGCCCAACTGCGCGCCAGCGTCAGTCGGCGCCGACTGCCCCATCTTCTGCAGCGCCCGCATCCGGCCAGGTTCGCCCAGCATCTCCTCGATGCGGGCCAGCCGGTCGGTCCAGTCGGCCGGCTTGCGGCCCGGGTAGGCGTGGTCGAGATAGCGGGACCACAGCCCCACCCTTCCGAACAGGCTGGCGCCGAGCAGCCGGAAGGCGCCCTTGCGGTAGCTCTTCGAGCGGAAGTCGCCGAGCTTGATCGACTGCGCGCGAGTGAAGGGGCCCAGCTCGATGATGCTTCTGACCAGATCGGGATCCTGGGCGGCCGCGATGGTGGCGGCGCCGCCGGAGATCGAGTGGCCCACCAGGACGGCCGGACCGCTGTCGATGTGGCGGATCACCGCGAGCAGATCGCCCGCGATGTCGGTGCGCGAGTAGGAAGGCCATTGCGCGCTCGATTCACCACAGCCCCGCAGATCGACCGCGGCCACGCGATACCCCGCCGCCACCAGACGCGGCAGGACGAACCTGTACGCCGCGCGACTGTCCCCCATGCCGTGGGCCAGGACGACCAGCGGGCCTTCCCCAGCGGCCTCGTAGGCGATGGTGCCGCCCGGGACGGAGACAAGCTCAGCCATGACATCTCCCTGCTCGTTAAGTGCAATAGCTATGAGCTAACGTGACTAGCTAAAAGCTAATGCTCATAGCCAACAGTGTCAACCCTGGCCGGGTACCGGGTGAGAGCGAGCGAGAGGAAAGGTCCAGCTCAGTTCGAGGTGGAGGAGCGCCTGGACATCTTCGACGTCCGCGATGACGACGATCCCGAACTGCACGAGAAGATCAAGGAGCTGCACCGACGCCGCAACGAGCTCAACCCCGAGATCGCCGGAATGCTTGCCGACGCACCCGCCCACACCGGCTCCTATGTGGAGGACTTACCGGGATTCCCCCAGCCTCTACGCCAACGGCCCGCAGCCTGGCGACCGGAGACGCCGTGCACGTATGCCTGCATGATCACCGCGTAAAGGGCCCGTCGATGCAGCGCCGACGCTCCAGGCCGCGACGGGTGGAAGCTGCCGGTGAGGACCTCGGGGATCTCCAGATCCATATCGTCGGCCAACGTGGTCAGCACCTTCTCCCGCTGCCCGTACCCACCCCCACGTCGTCAGCGAGACCCGGTAGATCCGCGCGGACGACTTCGCGATGCCCGCACCAGTGAGATACCGCTCGACCGCCACGGTGTACGACGACGGCGGGGCGGACAGGGGCACCATCCAGGCGCGCGGCGACCGGAGCGCGCCCCCGCTCCCGAGTTCGCTCACTGGTTTGATCTTCACGCCCAGCCCGCCCGTCCAGCACTGCCGCAGTGCCTACGTACACCTCACTCCGACGGGCGGAATGCCCCGCCGCAGGTCGCGGTGATCACCGTAGAGGCTCCGCCGCAGTGGATCCGGCCTCTACTGCGGCAGGCATCCGAACGTGCCACCCGGCCCTCTTCCGGTCAATTACGACTGCCTCCAGTACCCGTGGCGGCGGCCAAAGTTCCAGGCCACCGTATGGGCGGGAATGCGCCAGTGCCGCCCAAAGCGGCACCGAACCCACGTCCGCCGTACGAGCATTCCCCTGCTGCCCGGACCGACCGGCCGGGACCCGCGACCGAGGGCTTCTCGCCTCCAGACAGACAGGAATCGTGCATGTTCCGACTCAGACGCCTGCGTGTCCTCTCCGCGTCCGTGGCTGCCCTCGCCGCCATCGCGACGCTAGGCACCGGCGCCGGAATCGCCCAGGCGCAGGACGGGGCCAAGGCGGTCAAGCGCGTCCACAACGCCATGCAGATAGCCGATCCGTCCAATCCCGACGCCTTCTGCACGATCGGCACGGTGGGCACGGACGACTACGGGCGCAAGATCGCCATCTCGGCGGGCCACTGCGGGGGCGGTCCGATCGCCGATCGCGAGATCCACGAGAACAGCTACCCCGTCTACGACCGAGGGGACTTCGCATTCGGCCCGATCGGGTACGTACGGTACTTCAAGAGCCCCGAAGGCTCGATGACGGGACACCCGACCAAGGACTACATGATCATTGAACTGGTCCCGGAGGTCACGCCCTCATCGCAGGGGCCGGCCCTGAAACAGACCGGGCAGCTGGAGGTCCCCGGCGGACCGCCCAGCCCGAACGCCCTGAGCCCCGCACGCGCCGACGAGCGTCTGCTGGGCGCCGGCCTCTTCGACAACAACGAACTTGTGGTCTCTGGCCAGATGGGTGTCTGGTACGGCCGTATCACGAACAACTCAAACGGCATCTACCAGTCCCACGCCCCCCACGAGGCCGGAGACTCCGGCGGCCCGACCATCTGGCACGTGCCGGGCACCGCCTACCCGTCCGAGGCCAACGGCTTCCACGCGGAAGGGCCCTGGGCCGGCATCACCAAGGCACGCATCCTCGGCTTCCCGCCCTACGTCTACACCAGCTCGGCCAACATCCTCGCCGACCTGCGAGCCCGCGACGCCGCCGACCCCGCCGACGTCTACGGCGCAGGCTTCGAGGTCACCACCAACCCCTGACCCCACCAACGCGGCAGGTCGCCGGCTCGCCGCCCCAGCCGGTGAACAGTGCGCTCACATCTCCGGCACCGCGGCGAACCGGCTGGTCACTTGCCACGCCTACCACGTCCCCCCGGTCACCAGCCCCGAGGCCGGCCACGAAGGGCGTCCGAAGCTACAGGGAGCTTCGGCGCCGCTTCGCCTGTACCGCCAGCGCTCACACAAGGAGGCTCGCAGTCGGTCAGGCGGCCTGGCCGAGCCCGCAACCGTCAGGTCCTGCTCGCGCAGCGGTATGAAGTCGACGTCGAGCTTCGGGTCGTACGCGCCGGGCTGTGATGGTCTCTCAGCGGAGCGTCAACACGTGTGGCCGGGAGGCCGCAACCTGCCCTCCGAGCGGACTGCCGGGGTACGTTCCCGCCATTCGCAGGTCCGGCGCGGTCTTGTGCTCAGCTCTCCGAGGGGATGCGGGCGGCGATCTCGCGGGCGAACCAGTGGACCTCCCGGACCAGCTCATCCTGTCCCCCGGCGGCGATCAGTTGCAGCAGGCGCAGCAGGTCGTGGGCTTCCTCCGGTTCACCGACCGCAGGAGCTCGGATACCGACTCTGAACTGCGGCGATTCAAAAGCCACATGTCCGCGACGGCGACAGGCCACCCTCTGGAGGTGTCCGTAGGGTGGCTCTCGACTTGGTCACCGGAGCCAGTCGGTTCAGGGTTTCGCAGGGTCAGCGGGAACGCCGCTCGATCTGTTCGCGGGCAGCGGTCCAGACGCCTTCGAAGTCCTCGGACGACAGCCACCTGGGGTCGTGTCCCTCCCATTCCTGGAAGGGCAGCTCGGCGGTCATCCCGTACTTGGCCTCGCATTCCGTCAGGCCGCCTGAATCCTGGGCTCTACGCCACTCGTCAAGCGATGCTGCCGCAAGGGGAGTCAGCCCAGGCTCTTGGAGCCCGACTTGGCGGAGTACCTGACCGTCGGCGTCGAGTTCGAAGTAGAACCAGATCTACTCTTCGTCCCAGAAACAGCAGACCCAGCGCGTCATTCGCCCCGCCCGATGCATCGTGTTCAGACAGGGAACCGGTGTGGTTCGGACACGGCGTCGCGAGTCATCCAGGCAGAGCTGCGAGCTGCGCTTCGAGGTCGGCGACACGCCGGTCTTGGAACCGGAGGCTGGATCGGGCAGCTTTGAGTCGCTCGTCGAGGGTGCGGTTGTCGGTGGTGAGCTGACGAACGCGCTGCTTGAGGGTGGTGTTCTCGGTGGTGATCCGTTGCATGGCTTCCTCAGTCCATTCGGCCTGCAAATCGCGTATTCGGCCTAGGAGTTCGCCGGTTCTGGTGCGCTGAGTGAGGATCTCGGCGTGAGCGGCCTTGAGGGCTTCCTCGGCGTTCAGGGCGCGTTCGCGCCAGGCCGCCTCGCGTCCGTCGTCCTGTTCGGCAAGCGAGCGGGATCGGCGTTCGCCGTCCTGGTCCATCGCGGCGGCAACTGCGACTCTGGCCTCGGCGTTGTCGTAGAGGAAGGTGCGGGAGACATCCGCTCGGCGGGCAACGGCAGCAACGCTGATCGCGGGATCCCTGCCGGTCGTGAGTGCGGGAACCCCGGTGGCCGCACGGACACTCTGGGTGTCAAGGATCACCAGGGTCGGGTCCTCCAACCTCCGGTTCCTCTCCCCGCACCTGACAGCGCAGGAGTTCATGGATCTGCTGGTCGGTGCCGTCGCCCCGCCAGGCGGCAAAGTAGTAGTACGTCGCGCTCTTCGGCGGCAGGTCGTTCGGCAGGAGAGCCCACTGACAGCCGGTCCGGGACTGGTAAAGGATCGAGTTCACGATCTCCCGCATCGAGTAACGGCCCTGGTGGCCGCTGACGGAACGGTGCCCGGTCCACGGTGAGGACGCTGTGGCGCCAGTCTTCCGGCGTCGCGAGTAGGACGATGCCCATCGGCATGCCGAAGGAGGTCGTCTCTCTGACGACAGGAGCGACTGCCACGTGCCTCGCGGCAGTATTTAGGTATTGCTACTCAGGCGTGCTCCCGTCGGCAGGAGCACGCTCATTGTGTGAGATTCAAGTGGACAGACTTGGCCTTGATGGTCCCGACGGGGTTCGCGGTCTATCTGCTCGGCGGCTTGGCGATCGGCCGGATTGTGGCAGCGAGCCTGTCCGGCGGGGACTTCACCCGTACGAGCCCTGGCGAGTGGGTTATGGCCTTGACCGTGGCGACTGCGGCGCTGGCCTTGCCGGTACTGGTCATCTGGTTCGCCTGGCAGCACCAGCTCTGGATCACGGTTGCCGTTCAAGCAGTGCTGTTTCTCATCCTGTTCGCCCTTGCACTGTGGTGGACACTGGCTCTGCTCTGGCCCTGAGATGGAGCGGTCGACCGAGCGAAGAAGCGGCGTCGCGGGACGCAGGCGGCAGCGTCTCGAATTTCGATGGACGGCTTCGCCCCCGCCGTCCGGTGCAGTGGGAGGTGGAAGCGCTGGAGCCGGCCGAACTGAAGCGCCTGGTCCGCACCTTCAGCAAGAAGCAGTAACCCAGCCTGGAACGGACATCAACTTACGAACCGCCCGCTCAGAGCCCTCGGCCACCTCGTGCTAGGCCCGCTTGAGTGTGTACGCCGATATCTGCATGGCCGTCAGTATGCGACCGAACACTGACACGGCCGACTGATCTGCGACGACTCGGTCAGATGGCACCCCGTCAGCGGCCGGACTCTGCCCACAGGGCCGCGACTTGAGCACCGGCTCCGAGGCCGCCGAGAACAGCGGGGCGGCCCGTACGTGAGGAGCTGTCATGCCTGAGAACACCATCACCGCGCCGCTCATTCCGATGGCACCGAACGACATCACCAGCGCCTTCTCCTACATCCGGACGATGCCGGCCGGGCGAACTGGTAGGGCTGGACGACTTCTTCGCTGGTGGTGGCGCGGCTGACGCCGCGCGGGCTGTAGGAGTACGTGTTCACCTTCGTACCGGGCTCGTCGGCCACGCCGATGACGGAGCCGATGGCGTCGGTGAGGTAGTAGTACGCTTTGCAGCTACGGGTCATGGAGTTCAGCGTGCCCCCGGGCTCGCGGACAAATCCCGTGTCCACGCCCGCAGTTGAGGCCCCAGCGAGGCCGATGGGCCCGTTGTGCAAGTAGGTGTCGCCCAGGCGGATACGTTCGCTCTGGTCGGTGGAGCCGTACTGGCCGGACGTCTTTCCGCCGACGGTCAGAGAGGTGAGCTGGCTGTGGTCCGACCATGCCTCCCCGGTACGGGCGCCCTCAGGGGTGGGCGCTGGCCTGACGGGCGCCGCGCTGCTGTATTTACAGGGGTGCTCCACCTGGGCGCCATGAACCACGCCCGCACTGACGACGCCCGGCATGGAGGCTGGGGAGAGTGGTAGGTCAATGCAGTCGTACTCTGCGAACCGGGCTGCTTTGCTGACCAGGGAAACCAACAGTGGGAGGGGCGGCGTGAGCAAACGGCGGTACGTAGCGCGCGGAGTGCCGGGCGGATACCGGATCTTCGACAACAAGGGGCGCCGCTGGTGGGGCGACCTCTACGAACTCTGCCCCGACGACTTGCTGGCAGAGCTGAACAGCCGTGCTGATCCTGACAGGATCACCACTCTTCAGAAGCGCTACCGAGCGCTGAAGCGGTAGTTGCGATTTCAGGAGTCCTGGGAACTGTCGCTGTCGGTGTCGTAGGTGCGTTGGTTGAGACGGACACCGCGGGCGCGTCGTCTGGCGGACGGTGGTGGAGTTGTCGGTAGCGGGGGCCGCCCCAGCATGCGTCCCGGTGGTCGCGGGGCGTTAGAGCTGTGCCGGGTTGGTGGATCGGGGGTACGGCTTCCTTCGTCGAGCCGCAGACTGAGCAGCGGGCCGTTGAGGGTGCCGGCGTCGAGTGCGGCGCTGGTATAGCGAGTGACGGCCTCCAGGACGGAAACGAGGCCCAGGTTTCCCTCGTTCGAGGTGTCGAGGCGTTGCTGTACGGCATCCCACCAGGGGTGTGGTGTATCCGGTCGGGTGTGTGAGCAGCCGGGTTCGAAGTGTTCGGTGCAGTGTGTGTCCTGCCAGTGCGCGAAGCCGTTCATGCCGTCTTGGCCCCGCAGGACGCTGATGGTCTCCGTGCCGTGGGACAGTGCGGCGAGGATGCCTGGCATCTTGCCCATGACTGCGTAGTCCTCGAAGCAGAACGACCAGTCGCCCAGCGTCCCCGCGCGCAGCACTGATCCGTCCGGCAGGTGGCCGTCGTTGAGCTGGGCGGCCTGCTGGCGGGTGAGCAGTCGTGCGGCCGGTGCATGTGTTCCGTACCGGCTGAGTACGGTCTCGGGTGTGATGCCTCGGGTGAAGGTCAGGCACCACATTCCTGCGTGCGGGTCGTCGGCCCATGCCCACGGGTTGTTCGTGGATTGAAGCACGCGTGCCTCCTGTGACGGCGCCGGGTTGGGGCCCCGGTCAGGATCTCAAGCCTGGTGCGGAATACCGCGCGGCACTCTTGACCTTCAAGGTGCTGTCCGGCGCTCGGCCCGGCTTCTCCGGCGAGGTCCGCGTGTTCACCGAGGCGGAAGGGGTGTCCCTGGGCACGACGAAGCTGACCGTCAACGTGTCGGACGAGGGCGTCATCGTCGATCGGCTCGACACAGCGCCGCACAACACCCCGGTGAGGCCGGGCGGGACGGTGCAGCCCCGGACCGGCTTCACGAACTTCAGCACCCGGCCCGTGCGGGACGTCTACGTCACGCTGCACCTCACCCCGAGCCTGGCGTTCGGGAGGGAGTACAGCAACTGTGAGTACGGCGTGGATACCTACGAGTACCCGGCGATGACCTGCCACATCGCTCAGGGCGTGGAGCCCGGTGCCGCCTCCATCTTGAACTTCCCATATGTTCCGTTGATCTTGACGCGCATGATCGATGCATGTCGGGTCACAACGTCGGTGATCATTGAAAGCTCATTTGTATCGGCACGCGTTTCCTCCGCGTTCAAACACGCTGGATACCCTAGACGTATTTCGATCGCAGGAGCACCTTGTCGGGCTTTCCGTTGCTGTTCATCGGCAGCGCGTCCAACACGTGCATCTTCTCTGGCGCATGGATCGGAGACAGCGAATCAGTAATTCCCGCGCGGATCTCCTCTACGTCGACCACCGCCCCCGGGTCGCATTCCAGGGCTGCATGGACATGCTCACTGCCATCCTCGTCCGGCACGCCGTATACGGCGGCATGCCGGACACCCGGGTGCGCAAGAATCTCTGCCTCGAGCACGATGGGATGAACTTTGACGCCACCCACCTTGATGACGTCGGCCACCCGCCCCAAGAGAGTCAGATACCCGCTCTCATCGATGTATCCGATATCTCCCGTGATATACCAGCCGTCCCGGAGGACCTGTGCGGTCAACTCTGGAAGTTTGTTGTAACCGTCCATCATCTGGGCCGAGCGAACGCGGACCTGACCGATCTCACCTGCCGCCAGCTGCACACCCGAGTCCGCGTTGCAGACCATGATTTCCGCCCCGGGGAAGGGCCGCCCGACGGTGCCCGCAAGTTTCGGGTCGCCGTGATCCATGTGTGGCAGGTTCGTGATGTGCCCGGACTCACTCGTCCCATATCCCTGCGACAGAACTGGGCCGAGGAGATCAAAAGCCTGGGCGATTCTGGCGGGTGCGGCGGGGCTACCGCCATAGGCAATAGTTTTTAGCCCGGACAGACCTGCTGCTGCCACTCCTTCAGGGTCACGGATTCCCCGCTCAAGCAGATGGTCGACGAATTGGAAGACGTGGGTCGTCGCCATGAACGACCACGAGATCTCCTTGTCCGCGGAGACGGCGTCCACGAACTTCTCGGCGTCGAAGCTCTCCTGGAGATGGATCGTGCCGCCCAAGGCGAAGACCGCGTCTGCCAGCGCGCCGACGGAGTGACTCAGCGGGGTCGACAGCAGGATCGAGGCACAATCGTGTTGACGGCCGATGTCTATCCATGCGCGCATCGTGGCTTCCCACGCACGGCCGGACAATCGGATGCCCTTGGGCCGTCCGGTGCTGCCACTCGTGAAGTTGATGACGGCTAGCGCGCCCGAGTCCCATGCCGCGGGTTTCGGAACATCGTTGATGTCGGCAAGGGCGGCTTCCTTGCGGCCCATGTGGTGAAGTCGCGTTACCGGTATCCCGGTACGCTCCGCGAGCTCTGTCGCGCGCTCCGCACCTTCGGCGTCGGCGTAGACGGTGACGGCCTCGGTTTCCTGCACCATCTGGATCTGGTGTTTCACAGGAAGGGCCGCGCTTCTGGTGCCGGGATTGGTAGTGCGCAGATAGCACACGGCGCCGCCGAGGAGATTCACCGCGTACCGCACGATGAGCATCTCAGGGCTGTTGGATGCGACAAGAACCGCTACTACGTCACCCTTGCCCACCCCGCGCTTACGCAGTGCCAAGAACACTTCGGTCACGGAACGGACCAAGTCACCACGTGAGAATGTTTCGCCACGCCAATAGAGGGCATCTCGGTCAGGCGCATCTGCAAGCAGAGTAAGGATCTCCGAGGCGTACCCTTGACTTGCGCGCCACCAATTCTCGGGCGGAATCATTCGATCTCCTTCGGTTTTTTCAGCCATAGCGGACGCGTCCACGTGTCGGATTCAGCCTTCGCCAGGCAGATGGAGTGGACGGTTTGGCAGGCCGGCGTTGACTGACCCGTGGTGCAGTGCGGGCTCATGCCCTGATCCATTTTTCCGTAACGTCTGCCGTGTCCGCGGCGGCCGACTCGATCAGGGTGAAATGGTCGGCAGTGACTTCTACTTCATCGTCCGCGATCTCCCAGGCCGGCCAGGGCTGCCCGCTGTCACCCAAGAGTTCACCGGCACGGATGAGGAGGCTGCGGGACGTGATGCGGGTAGCCGGGCGCTCTGCGAGGAGCCTCATGTACGTGCCCATGGAGAGCCAGTTGGCGTCGTCGACGACGATGGCCTTGTCCTCGCGGCTCAGGATTTCCGTCATCACCATCGAGAAAACCTGGTTGGTCTCCTCCTCGCCGTCCGGGGTAGCGGTATCGATCATCACGACGGGCACCGGGGAGTCCCCGGAGGCCTCGAACCGAGCCGCGAGGGAGCGGGCGACCACCCCTCCGACGGAATGTCCGACGAGGACGAAGGGGTCCTCGCCCACCGCCTGCCGGATAGCCTGCTCGAGGACCTCGGTGGCCGCTTCCCAGCTGGCCGGTACGGGCTCTCCGCCGCGGAATCCGGGTAGCGTGCAGACGTAGACGTCGCGCCGATCCTCGAAATGGGCCGCGAACCGCATGAATTGGTGCGGGCCCGAGCCGACCACGAAGGACGGAACGCAGACGATCTTCAGCCGTCTCCCGTCCGTGTCGTCGGCGCTGTCCGCGGCCTGGCGGGATGCGAGTTGGACGACGTATCCACGAGCGTCCCCGAGCTCCGCCGCGGAGGCGAAGGAGCTCTGAAAGCGCGAGGCTTCGATCAGCAGCGGCACCGTGTGCTGGATCGAACCCGAGGTGTGTGCGTGGCGCACCAGGGTACCCAGGGTGCCCAGGCCGGACCGGCTTTCCGTACCACTCGGCACGGCCGCCGCCAGGGACACCGGGACCTCGTCGAAGGTGCCCGCGGTGGTGAGGGTGTCGTCGGTCTCGGTGAGGAGGAACTCGGCCACTGCCTGGGGGGTCGGGTGGTCGAAGACGAGGGTGGCGGGGAGTCGTACGCCGCTGGCCTGGGTGAGGCGGGTGCGGAGTTCGACGGCGCCGAGCGAGTCGAGGCCCAGATCCTTGAAGGCCCGGCCGGGGTCGATCGTGGCTGCTGAGGTGTGGCCGAGTGCGGCGGCGGCCTGGGTCCGTACCAGCTCCAGGACGAGATGCGAACGGTCCTCCTCCGCGACGCCGGCGAGACGCTGGGTGAAGGAGCCGTTGGCGGCCTGGGTGCGGCGTGCGGGCATCCGTACGAGTCCGCGCAGCAGGGTGGGGAGCAGTCCGGAGCGGGCCTGGTCGCGCAGGGCCGACTGGTCGAACAGAACGGGTGCCAGCAGGGCGGCACCCGTCTGCTGCGCCCGGTCGAAGAGGCCGAGCCCGAGTTCGGTGGGGAGGGCGGTGAAGCCCATGCGGGCGAGGAGGGCGAGTTCGGCCTCGTTGAGGGTTCCGCCCATGCCGGTGGCGTCGGCCCACAGGCCCCAGGCGAGGGAGGTGGCGGGCAGGCCGAGGGCGCGGCGGTGGGCGGCGAGGGCGTCGAGGGTGGCGTTCGCTGCGGCGTAGTTGCCCTGGCCGGGGCTGCCGATGAGGGCGGCCACGGAGGAGAACAGGACGAAGGAGGAGAGTTCCAGACCGGCCGTCAGCTCATGCAGGTGCAGGGCCGCGTCCACCTTGGGCCGCATCACACGGTCGAGCCGTTCGGGGGTGAGGGTTTCGATGGTGGCGTCGTCGAGGATCCCGGCGGCGTGGACGACGGCGGTGAGCGGGCGTGTCAGCGAGCCGATGAGGGCCGCGAGTTGAGCGCGGTCGGTGACGTCGCAGGCGGCGGCGTCGGCCTGGGCGCCGAGTTCGGCGAGCTCCGCGACGAGTTCCGCGACCCCGGGCGCGGCGGTGCCGCGGCGGCTCAGCAGCAGCAGATGCTTGGCCCCGTACGCTTTCGCATAGTGCTTGGCGAACAGCGCGCCCAGACCATCCGTGCCACCGGTGATCAGGACCGTGCCCTCCGGATCCAGGGTGGGGCGTGGGGTGACCGCGGCCGTGTCAGCGCGGGCGAGGCGGGGGGCCAGGGGTCCTCCGGCACGGACGGCGAGCTGGGGTTCGTCGAGGCCGGCGAGAGCGGCCCAGTCGAGGGTGGTGGTGTCGGTGCCGTCCTCGGTGTCGATAAGGAGGAAGCGGTCAGGGTGTTCTGACTGAGAGCTGCGGACCAGTCCCCAGACCGGGGCCTGTGCCAGCTCGGGGACTTCGCCCTCGGCCGTCGTGATGGCGTTCCGGGTGACCACGACCAGCCGAGAGTCGGCGAAAACCTCCATCGCCAGCCACTGCTGAAGCAGAGCGAGGGTCCACTGGGTGACCTCTCGGGCCGTGGCACCGGTGGACTCCACCACCGTGACCACCAACTCCGGCGCCAGCTCCCTCGTTGCCACCGCGGTGCCGAGCGCGGCCAGATCCCCGTACTCCCCGCCCAGCACGGCGACTTCGGTCCTCGCCACCTCACGGGAGGCGGGTACGGCCGTCCAATCGATCCGGAACAGAGAGTTCTGACGACCGCCCTGGGCCGCCTCCAACTGTTCCCGGTCCACTGGACGGAAGGCGAGTTCCGCCACGCTGACGACGGGCTCGCCCTGCTCTCCTGCGACGTCGACACGGAGCGCGTTCTCACCGGCCGAGCCGATCCGTACCCGCACTCGCTCCCAGGCCCGGCCAGTCTCGCCGAGCCGTATGCCCGCCCACGAGAACGGCAGTCCTACCGAGGGTGCGTCGCCCTGGAGCAGCCAGTCCAGACCGCTGTGCAGAGAGGCATCGAAGAGAGCGGGGTGTATGCCGAATCCGCCCGCGGTCTCGGCATACCCCGCGGGCAGGGCAACCTCGGCGTACACCGCGTCCTCGGCACGCCAGGCGGCCTGCACGCCCTGGAAGACCGGTCCGTAGTCGAATCCGATACCGACGAGGCGGTCATACAGTGCCTCGGCCGTGAAGGGCTCGGCCCCGGCAGGCGGCCACCGCTCCGCCCAGACCACCGGCTGCTCCGTCTCGGCGGACAGGGTTCCACGAGCGAGGCAGGCCACTTCGCGGCCCTCGCCCTCCGCACTGTCGTCGGAGCGTGAGTAGAGGGTGACTTCACGTCGGCCGTCCGGCGCACTCTGCCCGACGACGACCTGGAGCTGAACGACGGTGTTCCCGTCCAGCAGAAGCGGCGCCTCCATGACCAGCTCGTCGAGTACGGGCGTCCCGACGCGGTGTCCCGCGGCAAGCGCCAGCTCCACCAGCGCGGTGCCGGGGACGATGACGGATCCGAGGACGACGTGGTCTTCCACCCAGGGCAGCGTCTCGCTGGAGATGCGGCCGGTGAAGAGCCACTCGTCCCGGTCACCGATCTGAGCACAGGCAGCGAGCACCGGGTGATCCACCTGCCCGAGCCCGGCGCCCGTGACGTCGCCCATGCCACTGCCGGAGCCGGGCGAGAGCCAGTAGCGCTCGTGTTGAAAGGCATAGGTGGGAAGATCGATGGGGCGGGCGCCGGTGCCGACGTAGTAGGCGTTCCAGTCGATGGGGACGCCAGCGGTGTGGGCGTGCCCGAGGAAGGTGGCGAAGGCACTGGTCTCGGAGTGGCGTGCGCGCAGCGCTGGGGCGAGAACAAGACTGTCGTCGCCATCGAGACACTGACGCGTGAGCGCAGTGAGGATGCCGTCGGGGCCGAGTTCCAGGTAGCAGGTGACGCCCTCGCGGTGGAGGGTGCGTACGCCGTCCTGGTAGCGGACGGCGTTGCGGATGTGCTGGACCCAGTAGCCGGGGTCGGTCAGCGCATCGGTAACGACCTCACCAGTGACATTCGAGACAACCGCAATGCGCGGCCGACTGAAAGTCAGCGCTTCGGCGACCTTCCGGAACTCGGTGAGCATCGGTTCCATACGCGGAGAATGAAAAGCATGACCGACCCGCAGGCGGGTGATCTTACGGCCGAGATCCTCCCAGCGCGGAAGCCACCGGTCCAGAACATCGAGATCACCGGAAACCACAACCGAACCAGGCCCGTTGACCGCGGCGATCTCCAGACGGCCCTCACACCCGGCCAGAGCCTCGACAACTTCAGACTCTTCGGCTTGCACAGCGGCCATACCACCACCGGCAGGCAGTGCGCCCATCAGCCGGCCACGCGCGGCAACCAGCACACACGCATCCGCGAGGGAGAGAACACCCGCGACATGCGCGGCAGCGATCTCACCGACCGAATGCCCCATCAGGTAGTCAGCCCGGATCCCGAAGGATTCCACGAGCCGGAACAGAGCAACCTCGATGGCAAAGAGCGCGGCCTGGGTGTATTCGGTGGCATCCAGCGTCGAGTCCTCCGCGGCAAGCAGCTCGCGCAGCGAACGGCCCAGGAGCGGATCAAGCTCCCGGCACACCCCGTCGAGCGCGGCGTCGAACACCGGGTAGGCGGCAGCGAGTTCCAGACCCATCCCGGCGCGCTGCGCACCCTGCCCAGTGAACAGGAAGGCGGTCTTGCCACCCACCGGCCGCCCCCGCAGCACACCGGCTCCGGACTCCCCGGCAGCCAGCGCCGCGAGCCCCGCAAGCAATTCCCCCCTACCACCAGCAACAACCACACCACGGTGCTCCAGGTGAGCACGGGTGGTCGCGGCGGAGTACGCGGTGTCCAACAGTCCAGACTCGGGCCGGGCCGCCAGATGCCCCCGAAGGCGTTCCGCCTGAGCACGCAACGCCGGCACGTCGCGGCCGGTCACGATCACCGGCAGCTCGGCCGGGCTCTGCCCGGTCCCGGTGGTCCCCGTGGTTTCGGCGGGCGGGCGGGCCGGGGGCTCCTCGATGATCAGGTGTGCGTTCGTGCCGCTGATGCCGAAGGAGGAGACGCCCGCGCGGCGCAGACGATTCTCGGCGGCCGGCCAGGGCTCGGCCTCGGCCAGCAGGCGCACCTCACCCGCCGACCAGTCCACCTGCGGGGACGGGGCATCCACGTGGAGGGTCGCGGGCATGGTGTCGTTCTGCATCGCCATGACTATCTTGATCACGCTGGCGACGCCGGCGGCGGCGGAGGTGTGGCCGATGTTGGACTTGATGGAGCCCAGCCGCAGCGGACCGTTCTCGCGGCCCTGGCCGTAGGTGGCCAGCAGCGCCTGCGCCTCGATCGGGTCACCGAGCCGGGTGCCCGTACCATGACCGTCGACGAGGTCGACGTCCTTGGCCTCGAGCCCGGCGTTGGCGAGAGCCTGGCGGATGACGCGTTCCTGCGAGGGACCGTTGGGAGCGGTGAGGCCGTTGGAGGCACCGTCCTGATTGACGGCGCTGCCCCGGATGACACCGAGGATGCGGCGGCCGTTGCGGCGGGCGTCCGAGAGGCGCTCCAGGACCAGCAGACCCAGGCCGTCCGAGAAGCCCGTACCGTCCGCTCCGGCCGCGTACGATTTGCAGCGCCCGTCGGCGGCGAGGCCGCGCTGGCGGCTGAACTCGGTGAGCAGGAACGGGCCGGACATGACCGTGACGCCGCCGGCGAGGGCCAGGGAGCACTCCCCCGAGCGCAGGGACTGCGCCGCCAGGTGCAGGGCGACGAGCGAGGAGGAGCAGGCTGTGTCCACGGAGACAGCCGGGCCCTCCAGGCCCAGGGTGTACGACACCCTGCCCGAAAGGACGCTGGCAGCGCTGCCCGTGAGGCGGAACCCCTCCAGCTCGGACGGCATCTGGCCGCCGTAGTCAGAGGCCAGGGCGCCGCAGAACACACCGGTGTTCGAACCGCGCAGGGAGGTGGGGTCCATACCCGCGTCCTCAAGGGCTTCCCAGGCGGCCTCGAGGATGAGGCGCTGCTGCGGGTCGATGGCGAGGGCCTCACGAGGACTGATCCCGAAGAAGCCCGCGTCGAAGTCACCGACGCCGTCGACGAAACCGCCGCCGGTGGCGTACACCTTGCCGAGTTGCTCGGGGTCGGGGTCGTACAGGTTCGCCAGGTCCCAGCCGCGGTCGTCCGGCAGCGGGGTGATGGCGTCGCGGCCTTCCGCGACCAGCTGCCACAGCTCCTCGGGCGAGGCGACCCCGCCCGGGTAGCGGCAGCTCATGCCCACGATGGCCAGCGGTTCCGTGGACTGGCCGAGGAGCCGCCGGTTCTGGAGACGGAGGCGCTCGGTCTCCTTCAAAGACTTGCGGAGCGCCACGATGAGGTCCTTCTGGTCTGCCATGGGTGCTAACGCTCCTTGTACGGTCGTGCTGCGGCTGCCGCCCGGGCCCTGATGGGTGTGGCGTTCACGCCGCGTCCTCCTGGGTCATGCGGATGAGGGCCTCGACGTCCATCTCGTCGATGGACTCGGAGACCTCGGCGCTCTGCCCGGTCTCCTCCGGGTCGCCGACGGCGAGTTCGAGGAGGGCGTCGAGCAGGCCCGCGGAGCGCAGACGGCCAAGCGGGATGGCGGCGACGGCCTCGCGGATCCGGTCCTCTTCGGAGGACTGGTGTCCGGTGGCGGCGCCTTCGGTGGCCAGGGGGACCAGGTAGCGGGTGACGGCGGTCGGGTTCGGGTGGTCGAACACCAGGGTGGTGGGCAGGCGCAGCCCGGTGGCCTGGGTGAGGCGGTTGCGCAGTTCGACACCGGCAAGGGAGTCGAACCCGAGGCTCTTGAAGGCACGTTCGGGCTCGATGGCATCGGGTGAGGAGTGTCCGAGCACGGCCGCGACCTGGCCGCGTACGAGGTCCAGTACGACGCGCTCCCGTTCCTCCTGCGGTACCGCGGCCAGGGTCTGGGCGAGCGAGCCGGCGCCGAAGTCGGAGCGGCGGGCGGGCACCTTGACGAGCCTGCGCAGCAGTCCGGGCAGCAGGCCGGCCCGGGCCTGGGCGCGCAACGCGGCCTGCTCGAAGAGTACGGGCACCACGAGTGCGGCGTCCGACTTCTGGGCCTGGTCGAAGAGTTCCGGGCCGAGTTCGTTGGAGATGCCGCCGAATCCCATGCGCTCCACGCGGGCCAGTTCGGCGGCGTCGAGCTCGCCGGTCATGCCGGTGGCGTCGGCCCACAGGCCCCAGGCGAGGGAGGTGGCGGGCAGGCCGAGGGCGCGGCGGTGGGCGGCGAGGGCGTCGAGGGTGGCGTTCGCTGCGGCGTAGTTGCCCTGGCCGGGGCTGCCGATGAGGGCGGCTACGGAGGAGAACAGGACGAAGGAGGAGAGTTCCAGACCGGCCGTCAGCTCATGCAGGTGCAGGGCCGCGTTCACCTTGGGCCGCATCACACGGTCGAGCCGTTCGGGGGTGAGTCCCTCCACCAGTCCATCGTCGAGCACGCCCGCGGCGTGGACCACGGCGGTCAGGGGGTATTCCAACGCGCCTATGGATTTGGCGAGTTGGGCGTGGTTGGTGACGTCGCAGGCGACGATGTCGGCCTGGGCGCCGAGTTCGGCGAGCTCCGCGGCGAGTTCAGCGACCCCGGGGGCGTTCATGCCGCGGCGGCTGAGGAGCAGGAGGTGCTTGGCTCCGTACGTCTTCGCGTAGTGCTTGGCGAAGAGGGCGCCGAGGCCGCCGGTGCCGCCGGTGATGAGGATGGTGCCGTTGGGGTCGAAGGGGGTGGGGACGGTGAGGACGATCTTGCCGGTGTCGCGGCCTTCGTGGAGGTAGCGGAAGGCGTCTTGTCCGCGGCGTACGTCCCAGGTGCGGACAGGCGTGTGGGCGAGGGTCCCCTGTTCGAAGAGGGCGGCGATCTCGCGGAGCATCTCCTGGATGCGGTCGGGTCCCGCTTCGAACAGGTCGTAGGAGCGATAGCGGACTCCGGGGTACTGCTCGGCGATGACCTCGGGGTCTCGGATGTCGGCCTTACCCGTTTCGATGAAGCGGCCGTCGCGGGGAAGGAGGTCGAGGGTGGCGTCGACGAACTCGCCTGCGAGTGCGTCGAGTACGACGTCTACGCCGCTGCCGTCCGTCGCGGTGATGATGTGTTCGCGGAAGGCGAGGTCACGCGAGTTGGCGAGGTGGTCATCGGTCACGCCGAGGGCGCGGACGGCGTCCCACTTCGGTGTGGAGGCGTTGGCGAAGACTTCGGCGCCGAGGTGGTGGGCAATCTGTACGGCGGCCATGCCGACGCCACCGGCGGCCGCGTGGACCAGCAGCCGCTCACCGGCACGCAGGTTGGCCAGGTCGACGAGGCCGTAGTAGGCAGTCAGGTAGACGATGGGTATGGCTGCGGCTTGGGCGAAGGTGAACCCGTCGGGCATGGGGACGATCATGGGACGATCGGTGATCGCGCTGGGTCCGAAGGAGTCCGGGATCAGGCCCATGATCCGGTCCCCGGGGGCCAGGTCAGTGACGGCGGAGCCGACTTCGAGGACCACGCCGGCGGCTTCGCTGCCGAGCGGGGCCTCACCCGGGTCCATGCCCAGGGCGATCAGTACGTCGCGGAAGTTCAGGCCCGCAGCCCGGACCCCGACCCGCACCTCGTTGACACCGAGCGGCCGGTCGGCGTCCGAGGACATCGGCGCCAGGCCCTCCAGCGAGCCTTTGCGCGTCACGCCCAGCCGCCAGGTGTCCCCGGCGAGGGCGGAGAGCTCGGCACGGCCCAGCCGGGGTACGAGGAGTTCGCCCGCCCGGACCGCGATCTGCGGCTCGTCCAGGGAGGTCAGCGCAGCCCAGTCGAGGGTGTTCTCCTCGCTCCCGGCGGCCCGGTCGCCGTCGGAGTCGAGGTCTATGAGGCCGAACCGTCCCGAGTGCTCGGATTGCGCGCTGCGCACCAGCCCCCACACGGGGGCCTGCGCCAGCTCGGGCGCCCTGCTGCCTGCGGTGACGGCGTTCCGGGTGACCACGACCAGCCGGGAGTCGGCGAAGGCCTCCGTCGCCAGCCATTGCTGGAGCAGAACGAGGGCGCGGGCGGCGCTCGCGTGCACCGACTCCGCGGTGCTCGCCGCGTCGGCCGCCGGGTCGGCGTCCAGGGCGGCGAGGACCGTCCCGGGTACCGGGGCGCCCTCGGCGAGGGCCTTCTCCAGGGCCGTCAGGTCGGGGTGGCGGTCCCACTCCGCGGGGGCGGCGGCGAGCTCGCCGAGGACGGCGACACCGGCGGGGTCGGCGGCCGGGGCCCCAGCGGCGGCCGGTACGGGCAGCCAGTCGAGCTGGTAGAGGGAGTTCCGGCCCCCGCGCTGGGCGGACTCCAGCTGGGCCAGGTCCACGGGTCTGAAGGCCATGGTCTCCACGCTCAGCAGCGGGGTACCGTCCTCGTCGGCGAGGGCGATGCGCAGTGCGGAGTCCCCGGCGGGGCTGATCCGCACCCGGGCCCGCGTGACGCCGGCAGCGGGGCCAGCACGGACACCGGACCAGGAGAACGGCAGATCGGCGGTGGCGCCGGGCTCCTTGTCGAGGAGGCCGCCGTGCAGGGCGGAGTCCAGGAGGGCCGGGTGGAGGGTGAAGCCCTCGGTGCGCGCGTCCTCCGGCAGGGAGATCTCGGTGCAGATGTCGGCGCCCACCCTCCAGGCGGCGCGGACGCCTTGGAAGAGCGGACCGTAGTCGTAACCGGCCTCGGCGAGGCGGGCGTAGAGGGTGTCCACGGCGACGGGCCGGGCTCCGGTGGGCGGCCAGGCGGCCGGGAACGCGGGTGCCGGTTCGGCGTCGGCGGTGAGCCAGCCTTGGGCGTGACGGGTGACCGGGCGGTCCCCGTCCTCCTCGGAGGTCTCGGGGCGCGAGTAGACGACGAGTTCACGGCGGCCGTCCTCGCCGAGGCGCCCCACGGTGATCTGGAGCTGCCGGGCGGAGTCCTCGTCGAGGACGAGCGGCGCCTCCAGCACGAGATCGTCGAGTACGGGCGTGCCCGCCTGGCGGCCCGTGGTAAGGGCGGCCTCCACCAGGGCAGCGCCGGGCAGCAGGACCGTACCGAGGATGGCGTGGTCCTCGGTCCAGGGCTGCGAGGTACGAGCGAGACGACCGGTGAAGATCCACTCGTCACGGTCGCCGACCTGGACGGTGGCGGACAGCAGCGGATGGTCGAGGCAGCCGAGTCCGATGGCGGTGGCGTCGCCAGTGCCGGTACTCGGGGCCACCCAGTGTTGCTGGCGCTGGAAAGCGTAGGTGGGGAGCTGGACGCGCTCTGCACCCGTACCGGCGAAGAGGGTGTGCCAGTCGATGGAGGCCCCGCCGACGTGGGCCTCGGCGAGGGACGTGGCGAAGCGGGCCGGGCCGCCCTCGCCGCGACGCAGCGAGCCGACGGACCGGACGTGGTCGGTGGCGTCGAGGTCCTGGATGGTCTCGTCGACGGCCATGGTAAGGACGGGGTGCGGGGAGAGCTCGACGAAGAGCTTCGCGCCGTTGCCGACGAGGGCGCGGACAGCGGGCTCGAAGCCGACCCGGCCGCGGAGGTTGCGGTACCAGTACGCAGCGTCGAGCTCTGTGGTGTTGAGGAATTCGCCGCGGGTGGTGGAGTAGAAGGGGATCGTGCCGCTGCGCGGGGTGATCGGGGCCAGGTGCCGCAGCAGCTCCTTTTGGACGCTCTCGACCTGCACGGAGTGGCTGGCGTAGTCCACGGGGATGCGGCGGGCGCGGGCCCCGTCCTGCTCGCAGACCGACTGGAGCTCGTCGAGTGCGGCGGGCTCGCCCGCGACCACGACGGTGCCGGGGCTGTTGACGGCGGCTACCGAGATCCGGCCGTCGAACCGCTCCAGATACTTCTCGACGCGATCCACGGGCAGCAGGACCGACATCATCCCGCCGTGCCCGGTGAGGCGTTCGCGTACGACACGGCTGCGCAGGGCGACCACACGGGCGGCGTCGTCGAGGCTGAGGCCGCCCGCCACGTAGGCGGCGGCGATCTCGCCCTGGGAGTGGCCGACGACGGCGGAGGGCTCGACGCCGTGGGAACGCCACAGCTTCGCCAGGGACACCATCACGGAGAAGAGTGCGGGCTGGACGACGTCGACGCGCTTCAGGGTCGGCGCGCAGGGGGCGCCGCGCAGGACGTCCTCGAGGTCCCAGTCCACGTAGCGGGCGAGGGCCTCGCCGCACGCGGTGATCTCCTCGGCGAACACGGGCTCGGAGTCGAGGAGTTCGACGGCCATCCGCTCCCACTGGGCGCCCTGACCCGGGAAAACGAACACGGTCTCGTCTCCACCGGGGCGGCCCTGGAAGACGTGGGCGGCGGGCTCGGCCGCGGACAGCGCGGCCAGGCCGGCCAGCAGCGCGCTTCGGTCGGTAGCGACGACGGCGGCTCGGCGCTCCAGGTGGGCGCGAGTGGTGGCCTGCGAGAAGGCGACGTCGGTCACGGTGAGACCGGGCTCGGAGATCAAGTGGGCGCGCAGGCGGCCGGCCTGGGCGCGCAGGGCGGCCTCGCTGCGGGCGGAGACCAGGACGGGTACGGCGGGCAGCTCGCGGGCAGGGGCGCCGGGAGCCCGCGGGGCCTCGGCGGCCGCTTCGGCAGCGGTGTCCGTGCCGGCAGTGCCCGCCAACTCCGGCTGCTCCGGAAGTGCCGATGGTTCTTCGAGGATGACGTGCGCGTTGGTCCCGCTGATCCCGAACGACGACACACCCGCCCGCCGCGGACGGTCGAGCTCCGGCCACTGCTGAGCCCGCGTCAGCAGCTGCACCGTGCCCGCCGACCAGTCAGCCTCCGGGGTCGGCTCGTCCACATGCAGCGTCGCGGGCATGACCCCGTTACGCATCGCCATAACCATCTTGATGACACCCGCGACACCCGCCGCAGCCTGCGTGTGACCGATGTTCGACTTCAGCGAGCCCAGCCACAACGGCTCCTCGCGTCCCTGCCCGTACGTGGACACCAGAGCCCGCGTCTCAATCGGATCCCCCAGCTTGGTGCCCGTACCGTGCGCCTCCACCACATCCACCTCGGACGCCGACAGCCGGGCGTCGGCCAGCGCAGCCCGGATGACCCGCTCCTGCGACGGCCCGTTCGGCGCGGTCAGCTGACTGCTCGCACCATCCTGGTTCACCGCGGAGCCACGCAGCACCGCCAGCACCCGGCGCCCGTTGCGCCGCGCGTCCGACAACCGCTCGAGCACCAGCAGACCGACACCCTCGGCCCAGCCCGTACCGTCCGCCGAAGCGGAGAACGCCTTACAGCGCCCGTCCGGCGCCAGCCCGCGCTGCCGGGAGAACTCCACGAACGTACCCGGCGTCGCCATCACCGTCACACCACCGGCGAGCGCCATCGAACACTCCCCATGACGCAGCGACTGCGCGGCGAGGTGCAGCGCGACCAACGACGACGAACACGCCGTATCAACCGTCACCGCCGGCCCCTCGAAACCGAAGGTGTAGGACAACCGACCCGACGCGATGCTGCCGGCGCTGCCGGTCAGCAGGTAGCCCTCGAAATCCTCGGGCTCCTTCGGGGCCCGCGACCCGTAGTCGTCATACATGACACCCGCGTACACCCCGGTACGAGTCCCCCGCAGCGCGGTCGGGTCGATACCCGCATGCTCGAAGGCCTCCCAGGCCGACTCAAGGAGCAGCCGCTGCTGAGGGTCCATCGCCGCGGCCTCACGGGGGCTGATGCCAAAGAACTCGGCATCGAACCAGTCCGCCTCATACAGGAAACCGCCCTCGCGGCAGTACGAAGTCCCCAGGTGCCCGGGGTCTGGATGGTAGAGACCCTCCAGGTCCCAGCCACGGCCCTCCGGAAACGGACCGACCGCGTCCCGTCCGGCACCCAGCAACTCCCACAGGTCAGCCGGGGAAGCAACGCCACCCGGGAGCCGGCACGCCATGCCCACGATCGCGATCGGTTCATGAGCGCGCTCCTCAAGCTCCTGCACCCGCTGACGACTCGCCCGCAGATCGACCGTCGCCCGCTTGAGGTAGTCGCGAAGTTTCTGCTCGTTGTCCATGCCTACCTGCCGAGTTCATTGTCGAGTGCTGCAAAGAGTTCGTCGTCGGTCGCCACCTCGAGGTCGGCTCCACCAGAGCCGCCCTTCACCGTCCGGAGCAAACCGCGCAACCGCACGGCGTACGTCTCCGCCGGGCAGGGTCCCGCGGGCGTGGCAGGTCACTTCGCGGCCCTCATCCTCCGCACTGCCATCGGAGCGTGAGTAGAGGGTGAGTAGAGGGTGACTTCACGTCGGCCGTCCGGCGCGCTCTGCCCGACGAGGGCCTGGTGCTGAACGACGGTGTAGTGCCCCGGCCGGGGCCAGACCAAGAGCCGCGTGCACGAGCCGCTGTTGGCGTGGGTCCGGTTCTTGCCTTGACGGACTGACTGTCGATGACCGTGGCCACCCCGTGCAGCGAGGCACCCATCGCCCTGCACACCCGGTGCCGCATCTGATCGGTACCGGCGCTACGGCTACGGCAGTGGCCGTACGGACCGTTGCGTTGCGCCAGCGATACCCGAGACCTCCAGCACTTGTATCAACCACTTGACACATCGATCTTCGTGCGACAACTTGTATCAAGGAATTGATACAAGTGCTGGAGGTCCAGTGTCCCTGCCTTTCAACGCAACCCTGGCGGCTCCCTTCGCCATAGGGACGCTGGTGGTTCTGTGCACCGGGCGCCGCGGAGAGCCTCAACTCGCGGGCGTGCTCGAGCAACATCACCGGCGCGCGGCAAACTGGCGACGAGTCGGCCTGGTCGTGGGCCTGATCACCGCAGTCGTGCTCATGTACGGCGGCCCCGACCCCTGGCTGGCCGGCCCCGTCTTCGGCGCCTGCGTTCTAGCCGCTGTCCTGGTCAGTGAACTCCTCATCACACGCCCCGACGGGGCGATCCGCACAGCGGAACTGACGCCTCGCCGCGTGCGGGACTACCTTCCCCGGCGCTACGGCCCGATGCTCGGGCTGCTCCTACTGGCCCAGGCCGCAGTGGTTGCCGCCCTGATGACAGTGACCGACCGGATGACCGCTACCGGCAGCCTCCTCAGCTACACCTGCCCGAACGACTCCGTCATGGAGATTCCAGGAGCGGCCCTGTCGCCGGCCCTGGGCGTACTGGTCTCGGTCGTCGGCGGAGGGGGTGTGTGCCTGCTTGCCGCACGTGAGATCGCGGCCAGGCCCGCGCTTCCGGCGAGTTCGACATCGCGCACGATGGACAACGCCCTGCGCGCGGCCTCGACCGAAGCGGTGACCCTGGCATGGGGATGCCTGGTGGCCTCATCGCTGCTCGCTTCCGCCCTGCTGGCCAACGCCTACGCCGACGTAGTGACCACCGCCCCGTGCAACGCCCCCGGGTTGCTGCCCTTCCAGGTCACCTCCTACCTCCTGATCGCCGGATCCGCAGCCGCGCTCATCTACCTCCTGGCCCGCCTGGCACGCCTGTCCGCCGCACGGAAGACCGCCGCCGCGTGAACCAACCGACAGTACGGGTGGACACCTCCAGCCCCGTGCCCCCGTACGAACAAGTGCGGCTGCAACTGACCGACCTCATCCTCGGCGGACACCTGGCCGAGAACGACCGACTCCCGGCCGTACGACAGCTGGCAGCAGACCTGGGCCTGGCAGCAGGCACCATCGCTCGCGCCTACCGGGAACTCGAATCCGCCGACCTCGTCATCAGCCGCGGCGGAGCGGGAACACGTGTCGCTCCACGCCCCACACGCTCCCACGAGACACAACTGGCAGAGGCCGCCCACACCTACATCCAAAACGGCCGTCGGGCAGGAGCAAGCGACCAACAACTGCTCGCGGCAGTCCGCATCGCCCTCGCCAGCCCCTCCCCGACCTGACGCCCCCTTTCGCAGCAAGCCTGAAGTCGGGATCGGCGAACCAGCCCACCGACAGGTTCAGATGATCCTCAGCAGGCATTGCCCTTCGTTCGTCGATCTGTCGAACCTGGACTCGGTCGGCCACGCCGTGAACGCGCCGCTGCCGGCGTACATGTGAACGCGGCTCTGGCAAAGTTTCCGTAGGCGTAGATCATCTGGGTTCCGTGGTCGGCCGGTCCGTGTAACGGCGGTGGAGGTGGGCGATCAGGATGACGCGGTGGCGCAGGAGCGGAACGCCCGCGTGTCCTGCCATCGGGCACCAGGCCATCGCCCGCGAGCAGAAAGTCGCGCCGCAGGTAAGCCCGCCGGCAACCGGTACGGCCCAGGTACAGGATCGCGTTCATGATCTCGCCAAGTTCCTGCCGTGGCGGGCTGTCGGAGTCCAGGGCGCGGCCGCGGCGTTCGAACCGCCCGGCAGGCGGTACCGCTCGCTCCACTCACGGCGCGCATCGGACAGATCACGCGGATACGCGCGGGCGTTACTCCGGCTTGCCGGCGTCCACCTCGGTCTTGCGGACCCAGGTCCGCACCGTCTCCGCCGCGCCGATCCCAAGCTTGGCCGCGACCGCCTTCATCACGGCCCACTCAGTCGGGCAGTTCGGGCGGATCTCCGCACCCATGCGCACCGCACGCTCACGAAGCTCAGCAGGGTAGGAGGACGGAGGTGCCATGACTCGATCCCTCAGGAAATCGAGCCTCCAGCAGACCCGGAGCGGTTCGTGGTCTGCCGACCCGCGACGAGTAGGCTGATCGTTCGTTATCGGACAGGGGAGGCCGGCGTGGACTATGGCGACAAGCTCTTCTGGCTCTCGGTCGTGATTCAACGCAAGTACGCGCAGATCTGCGCCGAGTTCGACCTGACCTCCTCGCAGGCCACGCTGCTCTGCGCAGTCAGGAACGAGCCGCGGCAGATGGCTGACCTGGCCGCGTCGTTGGGTATGACCAAGAACGCATTGAGCCAGCTGGTCGATCGCACCGCGCGGCGTGATCTGGTCGGCCGGGCAAGCTCGGCGCAGGACCGGCGGATCGTCATGCTCAGTGCGACGCCCACGGGGAAGGTGCTTGCCGAGGCCGTTTACGCCGAGATCACCAAGCGCCTGCCCGAGATCGCGAGGAACCTCGACGCCGACGACCAGCGCGACTTCGAGCGCGTGGCCACCGCCATCGTGGACACCTCGGACCTCTCTTCACCCACCTCGAACCCACCCATCACACCGTGAGGTCCCGCTACACCCACCCCTTGCCTTAGTTCATGCCGTGAACTAGTTTCGTTCACGGCATGAACTAATGAAGGGTGGCAGTGATGAACACACAGAGGACCGGCACGATCGCAGTCTTCGGCGCGACGGGGCAACAGGGCGGGGCGGTGGTCGACGCGCTGCTGGACCACAAGGCGCGGGTGCGGGCTCTGGTCCGCAACCCGCAGTCCGACCGGGCTCAGGCGCTGGCCGCCCGCGGCGTCGAGCTGGCGGCCATCCGGGCCGACGACCCGGCGTCGCTGGCCGCCGCGCTGGCAACGGTCGAGGGGTTCTACTTCATGACCCCGGAGGCGAACAACCTCGAAGAGGTCGAGGCGGAGATCCACGTCGGTACCGCGCTCGTCGACGCGGCGGCCAAGGCGGGCGTCCCGCACGTCGTGTTCAACTCGGTCTTCGGAGCGGACCGGGAGTCGGGCGTGCCGCACCACGACTCGAAGCACTGGATCGAGGAACACCTGAGGAAGTCCGGCCTGAGGGCCACGATGGTTCGCGCGACCGCCTTCATGGAGAATTTCGCGAGCGTGATGGCACCGAGCCTGGAGCATGGGGAGATCGTGCTGAGGCTGCCGCTGCCGGAGGACGTCGCCCTGAAGATGATCTCGGTCAGGGACATCGGCCGGGTCGCCGCCGCGCTCCTGCTCGACATCGCGAAGGCGCCCGGCGGAGCCGTCGAGCTCGTCGGCGACGAGCTGACGGGCCCCCAGATCGCCGCGGCGTTCGGCGCGCGCGCCGGGCTCCCGGCACGGTACGAGACCCTCCCGTTGAGCGTGCTTCCCAATGACCTCGACCGGGCGATGTTCCGCCAGTTCGCGAAGGCGGAGGAAAACCCTACGGACCTCGCGGTGGTGCGCTCCATCGAGCCGGCCACCCTGGACCTGGCCGCATGGATCCGAGCTACCGGCTGGACCGCGCCCACAAACGTGGCCGGTTCCTGAGCCTCCGGCCGCGATGAACGCCCCGCGATCGTGCCCACGGTCTCAGCGTTCTGGGCACGGCAACGCATCCGCCAACGGTTGCAGTAGTCACGAAGCTCCCGGGGCGTGCCCGAGGCCGACACCGGCACACTGATTGTCGAGCGCAGGCCGACATCATCTTCGTCCTTACAGGTACATCCCGATGTGGGTGATGCATTTCAAGAAGACGCCGCCGGCCGTTGCGCAGGCACGACTGATCCGGTTCAAGCCGCCAAACGAACCTGGCAGCAAGGCCGCCCGCGATGCAGCCGCAGTCGCGAGACCGCAGGACCTGCTCAAGTACTCACGCCGGCACCGTCCCCGTCGCAGCCACCTTCGCGTACCAGTGGGCGCTGGCCTTGGGGGTGCGGGTGCCGGTCGGGTAGTCGACATGGACCATGCCGAAGCGCCTGCTGTAGCCGTAACCCCACTCGAAGTTGTCCAGCAGTGACCACAGGAAGTAGCCGCGGACGTCCGCGCCGGCGGAGATCGCCCGGTGCACAGCGGCCAGGTGGTCGCGGACGTAGGCAATACGTTGCGGGTCGTTGACGTTGCCCTCGGGGTCCGCGTAGTCGTGGAACGCGGCGCCGTTCTCGGTGATCACCATCGGCAGACCGGGGTGGTCGCGGTCGAGGCGGAGCAGTAGTTCCTCGAGGCCCGAGGCATCGATCGTCCAGCCCATCGCGGTCCTGTCCCCCGGTGTGGAATGAAACGCGACGCGGTCCGCGCCCACCCAAGGGCTGTGCGCGCTGGCGCCATGGCCGTCGTCGCCGTGTGCCGGGTCGCCCTCGGAGACCAGGGTCGGCGAGTAGTAGTTGACTCCGAGGAAGTCCAGCGGCTGGTGGATCGCGGTCAGATCGCCGTCCTGGACGAAGGACCAGTCGGTGAGCGGCGCGGTGTCCTTCAACAGGTCCTCGGGGTAGTCGCCGCGCAGCATCGGGCCGGTGAAGACCCGGTTGGCCAGCGCGTCGATACGCCGGGCGGCGTCTGTGTCCCCGGGCGCGTCCGTGAGCGGACGCACGTGATGCACATTGAGCGTCACCGACACCTCGGCGGACGATCGCAACCCCGACCGGAGCGCCTGGACGGCGAGGCCGTGGCCGAGGTTGAGGTGGTGGGCGGCGCGCAGGGCGGCGACCGGCTCGGTGCGGCCCGGTGCGTGCACGCCGGACGCGTAGCCGAGGAAGGCGCTGCACCAGGGCTCATTCAGCGTGGTCCAGGTGTCGATGTGGTCGCGCAGGCCCTCGGCGGCGAGGGCCGCGTACGCGGCGAACCGCTCGGCGGTCTCGCGGGCGGGCCAGCCGCCCAGGTCCTCCAGCTCCTGCGGGAGGTCCCAGTGGTAGAGCGTGGCGACCGGCTTGATGCCCTTCTCACGCAAGGCGTCGGCCAGGCGCCGGTAGAAGTCGAGGCCCTTCTGCAGAGCCGGGCCTCGGCCGGTCGGCTGAACGCGGGGCCAGGCGAGCGAGAAGCGGTACGCCTTGACGCCCAGGCCGGCCATGATGTCGACGTCCTCGGCCCAACGGTGGTAGTGGTCGCAGGCGATGTCGCCGGTGTCACCGTTGAGGACCTTGCCGGGGGTACGCGCATAGGTGTCCCAGATGGACGGGGTGCGGCCGTCCTCCCGAGCGGCTCCCTCGATCTGGTACGAGGCGGTCGCCGTGCCCCACAGGAAGTCGGCGGGGAACGTGAGCGCGGATGACATGAAGGGCTCCTCGGAGAGAACGGGCGGTTCGGGGGAAGCGAGTCGAGGCGGGGCGGTGCGGGGGTCAGCCCTTGACGGCGCCCTGCATGATGCCGCCGACTATCTGTCGGCCGAAGACCACGAACATGGCCAGCAACGGCAGCGTGCCGAGCAGCGCGCCCGCCATGATCAGGGACTGGTCGCGAACGTAACCGGCGCTCAGCTGCGTGAGCGCGACCGGCACGGTCGGGTTGGTCATGTCCAGGGCGATGAACGGCCAGAAGAAGTCGTTCCAGGCATGAACGAAGGTGATCATGAAGATGACGGCCATGGGGGCGCGGGCGATCGGCATCACGATGGACCAGAAGATACGCAGCGAGTGCGCGCCGTCGACGCGGCCCGCCTCCACGAGCTCGTCGGGCAGCGCCTCGGCGAAATACTGCCGCATGAAGAACACTCCGACCGCGCTGACCAGCGTCGGGAAGATGACCGACGGCAACTGCTGGCCCCAGCCGAGGTCACTCATCATCATGAACAGCGGGACCACGCCGAGCTGCGGCGGCACCATCATCGTGCCAATGACGATCATCAGAAGGGCGTTGCGGCCCTTGAAGCGGAGCTTGGCGAATGCGAACCCGGCCAGGGTGGCGAACAGCACGGTGGACAGCGCAATGGTGCCCGCGACGATGAGCGAGTTCATCATCGCCTTTCCCATGGCGGCCTCGGTCCAGGCTCGGGAGAGGTTCTTGAAGAGGTTCGGCCCCGGCAGGAAGGGTGGTGGAGACTGCGAGATCCGGTTGCTGTCGGTGGAGGCCGCGACCAGTGTCCAGTAGAGCGGGAAGATCGAGACCAGGGCGGTGAATCCGAGCAGGATGTAGGTGAGGAGTCCCGCGTGGTGCTGTCGGCCCGCGCGCTGCCTCAGCCGCCTGGGGCGGGCCGGGGCGAAGCCCTCGACCTTGGTGCGCCCCCGCGTGCCGCCGCGGACCGGAGCGGTATCGGTGGTCATGGCATAACTCCCCGGTCAGTGCGTGCGGTTGCGCAGGCGCGAGAAGACGCGCTGCAGGACGAAGACGAGAACGAGCAGCAGGAACATCGCCCAGGCCACAGTGGCCGCCCGGCCCATCTGGTAGTTCTTCCAGCCCTCTTCGTAGAGCAGCAGACCGAGCGTCTGGTACTGGTTGTCGATGCCACCGGTGACACCGTTGGGGCCTTGGCCGAAGATCAGTGGCTCTCCGAAGAGCTGGGTGGCGCCGATCGTCGACAGGACGATGGTGAAGACGATCGTCGCCTTGATGCCAGGAACGGTGACAGTGCGGAACTGCTGCCAGCGGCTCGCCCCGTCGATGGCAGCGGCCTCGTACCGCTCCAGCGGCACGGCCTGCATGGCGGCCAGGTAGAGCAGGGCGTTGTAGCCGGTCCAGCGCCAGATCACGATCGCGGATATGGCGGTCTGGGAGGCACCGGTGGAGTTCTCCCAGTCGACCGGGTCGATGCCCACGAGGCCGAGCGCCCAGTTGATCATGCCGAAGTCACGCTCGAACAGCATCGTGAAGACGAGCGCCGCGGCACCGACCGAGGTGGCGTACGGGGTGATGGCGGCGACCCGGAAGAAGGTCGACGCACGCATCCGGTAGTTGAGCAGATGCGCCATGCCCAGCGCCATGAGCAGCTGCGGAACCGTGGAGATCACACCGATGGTGATGGTGTTGCGCACCGCGTTCCAGAACCGCTCGTCGCCGAGCAGCGCCGTGTAGTTGTCCAGGCCGCGCCACTGCATGACGTCGAACGTGGACAGTTCGACCTGATGCAGGGAGATCCAGGCGGTGTAGATCAGCGGGTAGAAGCTGAACGCCGCGAAGATGACGAAGAACGGTGCGATGAACGCGTACGGCGCACCCTTCACATCCAGCCGGTGCAGTAGCGGAACCTTGGAACGAGCCTTGCCGAGACCGTCGGGCCTCACGGGCGAGCCAGGTGTCGGGGGTGGCTCGGCCGACGAGCCGAGCGTGGTGGAGGCGGCCACCGGGGGTCCTTCCGTCGGACGTGCGAAATGAGCGGGCGGGGGGGGGGGGGGGGGGGGGGGGGGGGGGGAGGAGGGGGGGGAGGGGGGGGGGGGGGGGAGGGCGGGAAGTGTTTCATCGAGGCACGCCGTATTCCCGGCGCCGGTAACCGCGTCCTCGTGACGGGCAG
>NZ_JBVIFR010000035.1:0-48009 GCF_055571235.1 Streptomyces sp. NPDC030991 | reverse complement strand
GGCGTCTGCCGGGGGGCGGTCTCGTCGCGGGCCGACGGCCGGTGGGGGCGGGCCGGGGGGGGGTCCCCCCCCCCCCCCCCCCCCCCCCCTCTCTCCCCCCCCCCCCCCCCCCCCCCCCCCCCCCCCCCCCCGAGCCGCGCTGCCCGGCGCTCAGAACCCGTGGCGGTTGCCGCCGTCGACCGGCAGCATGACGCCGGTCAGGTAGGAGGCGGCCGGGGACAGGAAGAACGCGGCGGCCCGGCCGAACTCGGCCGGCGTCCCGTACCGCCGCAACGGGATCTTCGACTCGTTGGCCACCCGGGTCGCCTGCGGATCGGCCGACATCGCGTCCAGCTCGCGCACGCGGTCCGTGTCGATGCGGGCCGGCAGCAGCCCGACGACGCGGATCCCGCGCGGCCCCAGCTCGTCGGCGAGGGACTTGGCGAACCCGGCGAGGCCCGGCCGCAGCCCGTTGGAGATGGTCAGCCCCGGGATCGGCTCGTGCACGGAGCCGGAGAGCACGAACCCGATGACTCCGCCCTCGCCGAGCTCCGCCGCCGCGGCCCGCGCGAGCCGCACCGCACCGAGGAACACCGACTCGAACGCGGACTGCCACTGCTCGTCGGTGTTGTCCGCGACGAAGCCGGGCGCGGGCCCGCCGACGCTGACGAGGATCCCGTCGAAGGCGCCGAACTGCTCCCGCGCGACGGCGATCACCCGCTCCGCGACCCGCGGATCGGCGTTGTCGACGGCGATCCCGAGCGCGTTCGGGCCGAGCTCGGCCGCCGCGTCCTTGGCCTTCTGCTCGTCGCGCCCGGTGATGACGACCTTCGCGCCGTCGGCGACGAGCTCACGCGCGGCGGCGTTGCCGAGGCCGCGGGTCGCCCCGGTGACTACGTAGACACGGTCCTTCAGTCCAAGATCCATGCCCCCTATCCTGCCTCTCCCGCGTCGCAGGTGCCGAACAGGGTCAGCGCGGTGGTCACGAGACCGATGTGGCTGAACGCCTGCGGGAAGTTGCCGAGCTGGTGCCCCGCCCGGGGGTCGTACTCCTCGGCGAGCAGCCCCACGTCGTTGCGGAGCGCCACGAGCCGTTCGAACAGCTCCCGCGCCTCCTTCGTGCGCCCCGTCATGTGCAGCGCGTCCGCCAGCCAGAACGAGCAGACGAGGAAGGCACCCTCGTCGCCCGGCAGGCCGTCGACGGTGCGTTCCGTGCTGTAGCGGCGCACGAAACCGTCCCGCGCCAACTCCTCGCGGACCGCGTCGACCGTGCCGATCACCCGCGGGTCGTCCGGCGGCAGGAAACCCACGCGCGGGATGAGCAGCGTCGCCGCGTCGAGCTCCGTGGAGCCGTAGTGCTGGGTGAAGGTGCCCCGCTCGGCGTCGTAGCCGCGCTCGCACACGTCCTGGTGGATGGTGTCGCGCAGCTTGCGCAGCCGTTCGAGGTCGCCGGGCAGGGACGGATCCTCCTCCATGGCGCGCACGGTGCGGTCGGCGGCGACCCAGGCCATGACCTTGGAGTGCACGAAGTGGCGGCGCGGACCGCGCACCTCCCACAGCCCCTCGTCGGGCTCGCGCCAGGCCTCGTGCAGGAAGTCCAGGAGCGACAGCTGCAACTGCCAGACGTGCGGTTTGTCGTGCAGCCCCGCGTTGCGGGCCAGCGCGAGCGAGTCGACGACCTCGCCGTACACATCGAGCTGCAACTGGTGCACGGCGTCGTTCCCGCTGCGTACGGGCCGGGAGCCACGGAAGCCGTCCAGCCAGGTCAGATCCTGCTCGGGCAGCCGGCGCTCGCCCGCCAGGCCGTACATGATCTGGAGCTTCGCCGGGTCGCCCGCCGCCGCGCGCACCAGCCAGTCGCGCCACGCCTCGGCCTCGTCCAGGTACCCGGCCGAGACCAGCGCGTTCAGAGTGAGCGTGGAGTCGCGCAGCCAGCAGTAGCGGTAGTCCCAGTTCCGTACGCCGCCGATCTCCTCCGGCAGCGAGGTGGTGGGCGCCGCGACCATGCCGCCGGTCGGCGCGAACGTGAGCGCCTTCAGCGTCAGCAGGGAGCGGAGCACGGCCTCCCGGTGCGGGCCGTCGTAGCGGCACCGGTCCGCCCACGCCTGCCAGTCCGCCAGGCTGTGCCGCAGCGACTCGTGCGGGTCGATGAGTTCGGGGCGCGGGTGGTGCGAGGGGTGCCAGGTCAGCACGAAGGCGACCGTCTGGCCCGCCTCCACGGTGAACTCCGAGTGGGTGCCGAAGGACTCGCCCCACGTGTGCACCTCGGGCTCGCTGCGCAGCCAGGCCGCGTCCGGCCCCGCCACGGCGACCCGGTGCCCGTCGCTGCGCCGCACCCACGGCACGACGTTGCCGTAGTCGAAGCGCAGGCGCAGGGTGCCGCGTACGGTGACGCGCCCGCTGAGCCCCTCGACGATCCGGACGAGATCGGGCGCCTCGTCGCGTTGCGGCATGAAGTCGGTGACCCGGACATGCCCCTCGTCGGTCTCCCACTCCGTGTCCAGGATCAGGGAGCCGGGCCGGTACGCGCGGCGCGTACAGTCGCCGGCGCCCTTGGGGGCGAGGCGCCAGTGGCCGTTCTCCTCGTCGCCGAGCAGCGCGGCGAAGCAGGCGGGGGAGTCGAAGCGGGGCAGGCAGAGCCAGTCGACAGAGCCGTCCCGGCCGACCAGGGCCGCGGTCTGTTCGTCGCCGATGAGGGCGTAGTCCTCGATTTGTGGGTGCACGCGGAGCGAGTTCCCGGCGCGCTGCCCCGGCAATCCAGCACGGGACCGGCCGAGTGAGCTAGGGCGTGTTTTGAAAGTCCTGCCTGCCCCGCGACGCCTGGCACGCACGCTCGCCGCGTTGCCGGAACGCCCGCATAGCTCCGCTATGAGGGCGCCCCGGCGCCTTGCGATCGCACGCACCAGACGCCGCGGGGCCCGCCCTTCGGGCGGACGACGGGACTTTCGAAACACGCCCTAGACCGCGGCGGGCGTGGTGTCCTCGGTGGTCCGCTCCGAGGCCGGCTTGTCGCGGCGGTCGCGCAGTTCGCGCCGGACCAGGACCACCCAGCCGACGGGCACGGCGGCGGCGAACAGCCACCACTGGATCGCGTACGCGTAGTTCAGCGCGGAGTCCTCCTTGCCGGGCCTGCCGATCAGCTCGGGGGTGTCGCCCTTCGGCTCGGGGGCGGTCTGCGCGATGTAGCCGCCGAGCACCTGGGCGTCGAGGCGCTTGGCCTGCTGTCCGCTGTTGACCAGCATGATCTGCCGGTCGGGCAGGCCCTTGAGGTTCTTGATGCCGCTCGCCGCGGTCGTCTCGTCGGGCATCAGACGCCCGGTGACGGTGGTCTCGCCGCGGGGCGGGACGGGGATCTTCGGGAAGGCGGACTGGCTCGGTCCGTTCGCCGGGATCCAGCCGCGGTTGACGAGCAGTACCTTGCCGTCCGCCAGCACGAACGGGGTCAGGACGTGATAGCCGACCTCGTCGTCGGAGTTGGTGCGGCGCCGCACGACGACCTCGCGGTCGGTGTCGAAGCGGCCCTTGGCCGACACGGCGTGGTAGCGCTCGCCGCTGGTGACCGTGTGCCCCGGCGAGGTCAGCTTCTCCACGGGCACAGGCTTCGCCGACAGCGCGTCCGTGACCAGCTGGTTGCGGGCGGCGCGCTCCTCGTAGCGGTGCATCTGCCAGATGCCCAGCCGGATCATCGTGGGGATGAGGACGAGGGCGACCAGGGTGAGGATCACCCACTGCCGGGTCAACAGGAAGCGGTACACCCCATGACCGTACAGCTCGGGCATGGGGTGATTTCAGGGGGGTGCGCCCGGTTGGGGCGGGCGGGCCGGGGAGCTGCTCAGACGTTGTCGACGATGCCCACCATCCCCTCCGCGCGGGAGCAGTGCGCCCCGCAGAACCAGTGGCCCTCGACCTCGACGCCCTGCCCGATGATGCGGCACCGGCAGTGCTCGCAGATCGGTGCCATGCGGTGGATGGCGCAGGAGAAACAGTCGAAGACGTGGACCGCTCCCTGGGCATGCACCTCGAAGGACATGCCGTAGTCGTTTCCGCAGACTTCACAACGTGCCATGCGCCACAGGGTGGGCTCCGGAGCGGCGCCGGGCGAGCGGGCGCGGGGCGAGTCGCCCCGTAATCACCCGTCTGTCGCGTCCACCGCCCCGAGCGCCCTACGCACTCTCGACCGTCTGCAACAACTGCCCGAACGCCGCCTCGTCCATGACCGGCGTCCCGAACTGCTTCGCCTTCACGACCTTCGACGTGTACGAGTCCGGGTCGTTGGTCACCAGCAGACTCGTCAGCCGGGACAGGCTCGTCGCGATGTGCAGCCCCGCCTCGACCGCCCGGTCCTCGAGCAGCTCCCGGTCGACCGAGGTGTCCCCGGAGAACGCGACCCGCATGCCCTGCTTGAGCGGTTTGCCCGGTTCGTAACGGCCGGGGTTCGGGTACGGGCACGCCGGCCGCTTCCGGGAGGGGCGCCAACTGGCCGCGCCCCCGCCCCGGTAGGAGGCCTCCGGCTGGCGCGGCACCGCCGGCTCCGACCACTCCGTGAGCGGGCGGCACTCCAGGAGCGGCAGCCGTACGTTCCCCGCGGCGGCGGCCCGCAGGCTCGGCAGGAACGCCTCCGCGAGCACGCGCGCGTCGTCCAGCGCGTGGTGCGCGCGCTCCTGGACCACGCCGAAGTGCGCGGCAAGCGACTCCAGCTTGTGGTTGGGCAGCGGCAGCCCCAGCTCCTTGGAGAGCGCGATGGTGCACAGCCGCTGCCGGACCGGGGCGGTGCGCCGGGCGCGCGCGTACTCACGGGCGATCATCGACCAGTCGAACACCGCGTTGTGCGCGACCAGGACGCGGCCGTCGAGGCGCGCGGCGAACTCCTCGGCGATGTCCGGGAAGAGCGGCGCGCCCGCCAGTACATCGGTCGTCAGACCGTGGATCCACACCGGCCCCGGATCGCGCTCCGGGTTGACCAGCGTGTACCAGTGGTCCTCGACCACGCCCTGCGCGTCGAGCCGGTAGACGGCGGCCGAGATTATCCGGTCGTCCCTGGAGAGACCGGTGGTCTCCACGTCGACGACCGCGTATCCCTCGGGGTACGCGGTCGGCCAGGGGGCTGCGGACGCAACGGTCGGGCGGTCTTCGAGCATGGTCCCTGAGGATACGGGCCCGGACTGACACTCCGGTCGCCGCCCGCCCCGTGCGACCGCACCCGGATCAAGTGCCCGGACCCATGAGGGAGTTCACCAGCGCGCGCACGGAGGTGGTGAACAGCCGCTCCGTGTCCACCGGCGTGGCGAGTGCCCGCGCGAGCGCCCGGTCGTCCTCGGCGGCCTCCTCCCGCGCGCCCCACAGCTCCTCCTCGCCGGGACGCTGCGCGGGGGCCCGCTCCCGGTTCCGCTCGACCAGCACGTGCCCGACGACCTGGAACTGCACCGCGCGCACGGCCTCGGCGGCGCGGGCCCCGCGCAGCCCCGCCGCGTGCACCTCGTGCACCAGAGCCCGTTGCGCGGGCAGGAACATCCGCTCGGTCAGCCCGCGCTCGTGGACCATCGCGACCAGGTGCGGATGGGCCCGCAACTGCCGGCGCAGCGTCCGCGCCACGGAGACGACGCGCTCCCGCGGGGTGGCCCCGCGCGGCCGGATCGCGCCGAGATCGGCGACCGTGCGCTCCACGAGGGCGTCGAGCAGCGACTCCCGGTTGCCGACGTGCCAGTAGATCGAGGTGACGGCCGTGCCCAGTTCGGCCGCGAGCTTACGCATGGTCAGCGCCTGCGGGCCGTGCTGCTTGACCAGGGCCGCGGCGACGGCGAGCACCTCGTCCCGGGTGAGCGGTGCGCGCGCCATGGGTCGCTCCTTCCGCCTGCTTCCCCGGACCGGCCGGTGCACGTGTCTTTACCCTTCATCGCCGTCGGTGTAACTGTGTTACAGACGCCACGCGAACGACCCCCGACACGTCACGGACGAAGGGCGGTACGACATGGCACGCGTACGGTACGGAGCGCGCACCGAGGCGGAGATCGCCGCGGCGCGCACCGCGAGCAGCAAGCTTCCCGACATCTGGTCCACCGGTGTGGTCGCCGTGTGGGAGTCCGACCCGGACACGGTCGCGGCGGTGCTGCCGCCGCCGCTGAAGCCCGCCGCGCGACCGCTGGTGCGGGTCAACATCAGCAGGGTCGAGCTGCCGGGCTACCCGCTGGGCGCCGGCTCGGTCGCGGTCGCCGCCGAGCACGGCGGGGTGGCGGGCTGGTATCCGCTCGTCATGCCGATGACGCACGAGCGGGCCCTGATCGGCGGCCGTGAGGTGTTCGGCGAGCCGAAGAAGCTCGGCGACGTCACGGTGGAGCGCGACGGGCTCGTGGTGCGGGCGGCGCTGGCCCGGCACGGCATCGAGTTCGTGGAGGTGCGGGGCGCCGTCAGCGGGAGCCTGCCCGTGCCGGAGCCGACGCGGAAGACGGACTTCTACTTCAAGTTCCTGCCCGCGGTGGACGGTTCGGGGTTCGACGCGGACCCGGTCCTCGTGCACTGCGTCCGCAACGAGAAGGTCAGGAAGCTGGAGCGGATCACCGGCGACGTGGTGCTGCGGGAGTCCATGTTCGACCCGGTCGCCGACCTTCCCGTCCGCAGGCTCGTGGAGATCACCATCGGCGAGAAGACCACCGACCAGAAGGGCCGGGTCGTCGAACGCGTCAGCGGCCAGGCCCTGCTGCCCTACATCCACCAGCGCTACGACGACCCGCAGCAGATCCTCGACGGCCCGCCCGCGGGGAGCGCCTGATGCGGCTGGAGGCGGGGCAGGTCGCCGTCGTCACGGGCGCGGCGAGCGGCATCGGGCTCGCCCTGGCACGTCGGTTCGCGGCGGACGGCCTGAAGGTCGTCCTCGCCGACGTGGAGAAGGGCGCCCTGGAGAGCGCGGCCGAGGAGCTGCGGGCGGACGGGGCGAGCGTGCACGCGCGCGTGGTCGACGTCGGGGAGCGCGAGCAGGTGGTGGCACTGGCCGAGGAGACGTACGCCACGTTCGGCGCCTGCCACGTGCTCTGCAACAACGCGGGCGTCGGATCGGGCGCGGAGGGCCGCATGTGGGAGCACGAACCCAACGACTGGAAGTGGGCGTTCGCCGTCAACGTGTGGGGCGTCTTCCACGGCATCCAGGCGTTCGTGCCGCGCATGCTCGCGAGCGGTGAGCCCGGGCACGTCGTCAACACGTCCTCCGGGGACGGCGGGATCGCCCCGCTGCCGACCGCGTCCGTGTACGCCGTCACGAAGGCGGCCGTCGTGACGATGACCGAGTCGCTGTACGCGCATCTGAAGGCGGAGCACGCGCGCGTGGGCGCGTCGGTTCTCTTCCCCGGACCCCACATGCTCCGTACGGGCCTGTGGGAATCGCACCGCAACCGGCCCGACCGGTACGCCAAGGAGCGGCCCCGCAAGACGCCCTACCGCAGCCTCGGCCAGTGGGAGGCCGCCATGAAGGAGGCCGGTCACGAGGTCGCCTTCACCCCCGTGGAGGAGGTGGCGGACCTCGTCGCCGAGGGCATCGCGGCGGACCGGTTCTGGCTGCTTCCCGACAGCGAGCACAGCGACCGGCAGATCCGGGCCAGGTCGCGGTCGATGCTGGACCGGACGAACCCGGCGTATCTGGAGAGCTTCATCCTCGACTGACTCCTTTGAGGAGGGACGCACGATGAGCAACCAGGATCCGTACCTGATCATCTCCTCCGACTGCCACGCCGGACTGCCCACCGAGGAGTACCGGCCCTACCTCGACAGCCGTTTCCACCGCGCCTTCGACGACTTCCTCGGCGAGCGGGACGCCCGCCGCGAGGAGGCCACCCGGCTCGGCATCCGCAACGACGCCTTCGCCGCCAAGTGGTTCGCCGACAACGAGGAGGGCCTGCGCGGCGGCTGGGACGCGGCGCAGCGCCTCAAGGAGCTCGACGGCGACGGGGTGGCCGCGGAGGTGGTCTTCCCCGACGCGGACGCCGTCGACAGCCGGACGGCCGCCCCCTTCGGCGTCGGGCTCGGCCTCTCCGGCGACCAGGATCCCGAGCTCGGCATGGCGGGCGCGCAGGCCCACAACCGCTGGCTCGCCGAGTTCGTCTCCCAGAACCCCGGGCGCCACTGCGGCGTCGCCCTGCTGCCCATCACCGCGGACCCCGGCAAGGTCGTCGCCGAGGTGCACCGCGCCAAGGAGTCGGGCCTCGGCGCCCTGATGATCCCGTCCATGTGGGTCGACAAGGACCCCTACCACGCGAGCCGCTACGACCCCGTGTGGGCGGCGGCCGCCGAGTGCGGGATGCCCGTCATGACGCACTCCGGGGCGGCGCCGCGCCACGAGTACGGCGACCATCTCGGCATCTACGTGAGCGAGGTGACCTGGTGGCCCGCGCGTCCCCTCTGGTTCCTGCTGTGGTCCGGTGTCTTCGAGCGGCACCCGGGGCTGCGGTTCGGCGTCGCCGAGTCGGGCTGCTGGTGGCTGCCCAACCTGCTGTGGTTCATGGACCGCCTCTACCTGGGCGCCCACGGCGGCAAGAAGCTCTCCCCGTTCGCCGAGCTGAAGCGCCCGCCGCACGAGTACCTCGACCGGCAGATCTTCGTCTGCGCCACCAACACCAAGCGCCGCGAACTGGCCCAGCGCTACGAGATCGGCGTCGACAACATCCTGTGGGGCAGCGACTTCCCGCACCCCGAGGGGACCTGGCCGGACACGCGCGCGTGGTTGCGCAGGACCTTCCACGACATCCCGGTCGACGAGAGCCGCCGGATGCTGGGCCTGGCCGCCGCCGAGGTCTTCGGCTTCGACACCGCCGCGCTGGCCCCGCTGGCGGCCCGGATCGGCCCGACCCCGGCCGATCTCGGCCAGGACACCGACCAGAGCGCCGTCGAGGCGTCCTGGGCGCGCTCGCGCGACGTGGGCCGGCACTGGCTGACCGACCACGACTTCCCGGCCCTGGGAGTGACCCCGTGACCCGCTCCCCGGACAGGTACACGGTCATCTCGGCGGACTGCCACGCGGGCGCCGACCTCCTCGACTACAGGCCGTACCTGGCGCGCGCGCACCACGACGCCTTCGACGCGTGGGCCGCCACCTACGTGAACCCCTACGCCGACCTGCTCGCCGACACCGCCGACCGCAACTGGAACTCCGGCCGGCGCATCGCCGAACTGGAGCGCGACGGCATCGTCGCCGAGGTCGTCTTCCCGAACACCATCCCGCCGTTCTTCCCGTCGGCGTCCCTGATGGCACCGGCGCCCACGCGCGCGGAGTTCACCCGGCGCTGGGCGGGCCTGCGCGCCCACAACCGGTGGCTCGCGGACTTCTGCGCCGCCGCGCCGGGCCGCAGGGCGGGCGTCTTCCAGATCCTCCTCAACGACGTCGAGGAGGCGGTGAAGGAGATCCACTGGGCGGCCGAAGCGGGCCTGAAAGGTGGCCTGTTGCTGCCCGGCACCCCGCCGGGCTCAGGGCTGCCCGAGCTGTACTCGGCGACGTACGACCCCATCTGGCGGGCCTGTGCCGAGCTCGGTGTGCCGGTCAACCACCACGCGGGCTCGGCATCCCCGCCGCTCGGCGAGGAACCGGCCGCGCGCGCCGTCTTCATGGTGGAGACGACCTGGTTCTCGCACCGCGCCCTGTGGCACCTGGTCTTCGGCGGCGCCTTCCGCAAGCACCCCGACCTGAGGCTCGTCCTCACCGAGCAGGGCTCCGGGTGGATCCCCGGCGTGCTTGACATGCTGGACTACTACCACGGGCGGCTCGTCGCGGCGGCGTCGAAGGCGAGCACGGCGGAGTCCAAGTTCGGTGCGGGGCTCGCCGATTCGATGGGCAAGGGCCCCTCCACCGTATGGCGGGAGAACTGCTACGTAGGCGCCAGTTTCATGCGCCCGCACGAGGTGCCGCTCCGCGACCGCATCGGCCTCGACAAGATCATGTGGGGCAGCGACTACCCGCACGACGAGGGCACGTACCCCTACACCCGCGAGGGCCTGCGCATCGCCTACGCGGGCCTGCCCCGCGAGGAGATCGCCGCGATGGTCGGCGGCAACGCCGCCCGCGTCTACGGCTTCGACCTCGCCCTGCTCGACCCGATCGCGGCCCGGGTGGGTCCCACGGCCGCCGAGATCGACGAGCCGCTCAAGGAGCCGCCGGCCGACGCGACGAGTCCGGTCTTCGCGAGGGGAGGGTCGGTCCGGGTCTGGTGATGCGTGCGGGGGCCCCGGCGGGATCCGGCTGCGTACCGGCGGTAATACTTGTCGGTAACAACCCCTAGCCGGGGCCCGCCACCTGCCCTTACGGTGCACGCATGTCGTCGCCGAACCTGCCCGATGTCGTGCTCTGGTCGATACCCGCCTTCGTGCTGCTCACCCTGGTCGAGATCGTGAGCGTGCGCATCCACCCCGACGAGGACGCCGCCGGGTACGAGACCAGGGACGCGGCGACCAGCATCACCATGGGCCTGGGAAGTCTCGTCCTCGACTTCCTCTGGAAGATCCCCATCGTCGCGATCTACACGGCCGTCCACGAACTGACCCCGCTGCGCGTGCCCGTGCTCTGGTGGACGGTCCCGTTGATGCTCCTCGGCCAGGACTTCTTCTACTACTGGTCGCACCGCGGGCACCACGTCATCCGCATCCTGTGGGCCTGCCACGTCGTGCACCACTCAAGCCGCAGGTTCAATCTGTCGACCGCGCTGCGCCAGCCCTGGACGAGCCTCACCGTATGGCCGTTCTACCTGCCGCTCATCGCGTGCGGCGTACACCCCGCGGCGCTCGCGTTCTGCTCGTCGGCCAACCTCGTCTACCAGTTCTGGATCCACACCGAACGCATCGACAAGATGTGGCGCCCCTTCGAGTACGTCTTCAACACGCCCTCCCACCACCGCGTCCACCACGCCTCCCAAGGCGGCTACCTGGACCGGAACTTCGGCGGCATCCTCATCATCTGGGACCGGCTCTTCGGGTCGTGGGTCGCGGAGGGCGACCGGCCGGTGTTCGGACTCACCAAGAACATCAGCACGTACAACCCGCTGCGCGTCGCCACCCACGAGTACGCGGCGATCGCCCGGGACCTCAGAGCGGCGGCCGACTGGCGCGAACGGGCCGGCCGGGTCTTCGGTGGCCCCGGCTGGCAGCCCCGGCCCGCCGAGGTGCGGGGCGCCCCGCGGAAGGTCCCCGAGGGCGCCGCGTGACCCTGCCCGCAGCGCTGCGCACCGGCTTCCTCGCCGTCTGCGCACTCGATCTCGGCGCACTCCTCGCCGGCTCGGGCGCCGCGCACACCGTCGCCAAACCGCTCCTCATGCCCCTGCTCGTGGCGTACGTCGTCGCGCGCGGCGGCCCCCGCCTGCTCCGCGCCGCCCTGCTGTGCGGATGGGGCGGCGACGTCCTGCTGCTGTTCGACGCGGACGCCGCGTTCCTCGCCGGGATGGGCTGCTTCGCCGCCGGGCACGTCTGCTACCTCGTGCTCTTCAAGCGGTACGGGACGCCACGCGCGCGGGGAGCCCTGCTCGGCGCGGCGTACGGCATCGCCCTCGTCACGACGGTCGCGGCGCTCCGGCCCGATCTGCCCGGGGACATGCGCGGGCCCGTCGCCGCCTACAGCGTGCTGCTCACCGCCATGGCGTACGGCGCCTCCCGGCTCGGCCCCGTCGCCGGCGTCGGCGGCGCGCTCTTCCTGCTGTCCGACTCGCTCATCGCCATGGGCGTCGCCGGCTGGCCCGCCCTGCCGCGCCCCGACTTCTGGATCATGCTCACCTACGTTGCGGCGCAGTACCTCCTGGTGCGGGGGGTGCTCGGGGAGCGGGCGGCGCCCGGTGCGGCGTACCGTGAAAGGAGCCCCGAGATCCGGCGCGCACCGCACTGACCTGCGCGCCGCCGACATCGCGACGACGACCACGAGCAGCACCTTCGCCAGCAGGGTGCGGTCGTAGGCCGTCGTCGTCAGCCGGTCGAGGACCGTGCTCGGCGGCGGCCTCGCGTGCGCCCCTCACCCACGGTCGGTCCATACCGGCTCGTCCGCGCCCCAGCGCCCCGGCGGCCGGGCCCAGTCGGTGGGCCCGCCGGTGAACGCCACGGGCGGCAGCGCGTACCGGAGCCGCCCCAGCGCACTGTCGGTCTCCGCCAGCCACGGGGCGGGCGCGGGCGGATCGCCGAAGGTCTCCGGCTCCCGGGGCACTTCGTTCACCAGCCACCCCGCCGTCCGCGCGAGCGCGAGGCTCAGCACCCGGGAACCGCCTTCCCGCGCCTGGTCGGTGAGCGCGCGCAGGACCCCCGCCGCGAGCAGGTACCCCGTGCCGTGGTCGAGCGCCTGCGCGGGCAGTGCGCCCGGCTCGGCCACCGAGCCCTCGATCGCCGCGATGCCGGTCGCCACCTGGACGAGGCTGTCGAAGCCGCGCCGCCCGCCCCAGGGTCCGTAGGCGCCCCACGCCGACAGCGACGCGACCACGAGCCCCGGACGCCGCTCGACGAGCGCCTCCGGCGTCAGCCCGAACCGGTCGAGCGCGCCCGGCCGGTACCCCGTGACCACCACGTCGGCGCCGGCCAGCAACTCCTCGAAGACCCGCCGGTCCGCGCCGCGCGCCAGGTCCAGCCGCGTCGAGCGCTTCCCGAAACCGGTGTCGGCGTGCGCGTCCGGGTCCTCGGGCAACTGCGGCGCGTCGATCCGCAGCACGTCCGCCCCGAGCAGGGCGAGCGTGCGCGTGGCGACCGGGCCCGCGATGACCCGGGTGAGATCGAGGACGCGCGGCGGGGCGGCGCCCCGCACGGCCCGCGGCGCGGCGTCGTCGAACCGTTCCCGGGTCAGCAGCGGGCGGGCCGCCACCGCGCCGCCCTGCGGATGGGCCGCCCACTGTTCGGGCGTGCGCAGCGCGACGGCCAGGCCCCCGGCCGCGTACACCGTCTCCTCGACCTCGTACGCCGAACGCTCCGCGAGCAGGTCCGCCACCTCCTCCACGGAGGCGTCCGCGCCCACGCCGAGGGCCGCGCGCAGCCGCGCCCGGTGGTGCGGGTAGTTGGCGTGCGTCCGAAGCCAGCCGTCCCGGGTACGCCAGAAACGCGACAGGGGGGCGAAGTTGACGGGCGCCCGGCCGTCGACGAGCAGGTGCCGCTCGCTGGTGAAGGCGGTCGCGAGCGCGCCGTCGTCGACCCGCACCTCGGCCACCGGCCGCCCCGCGCGCGTGGCGGCCAGTTCCGCACCCGCGAGCGCGCACGCGCCCACGCAGGCACGGGCCAGGCCGAGCACGGGAAGGCGCGCGGGCAGCGAGCCCGCGCGCGCGAGGTACGAGATGCGGGACAGCAGGGCGGGGTCGCCGCCGAGTGCGTCCCAGACGGCTGCGGTGCCGGGTTCATGGGTCATGCAGGCACTATGCCGGACGGGCGGCACGACATCGCGGGGAGGGGCCGCCGGCCCCTCCCCGCGATACGGCCGAGCAGCTAGCTACTTGGTGACGGCGTCCAGCGCGTCCGCCGTCCCCGCTCCGTAGAAGCTGTTCTTGTTCTTGCCACCCACACACACCGCGTCGACCGTGCCGTCGCCGTCGATGTCGTACGGGGTGGTGCACGGCGTCGCGTCAACCTCCTGGTAAAGGAGCGCCTTCACCCGCGCCGCCGACGCGTGCGGGTGCGTCGACTTGATGAGGGCGACGACGCCCGCGACGTGCGGCGACGCCATCGACGTACCCGCCTTGTAGCCGTACTTGCCGCCCGGCAGCGTCGACAGGATCAGTCCGCTGGTCGCCGGGGGAGCGGGCGTCTGGTACGCGGTGCTGTCACCGCCGGGGGCCGTGATGTCGACGACGTTCCTGCCCCAGTTCGAGTACGACGCCTTGATGCCCTTGGCGCCCGTGGCCGAGACGGTGACGACGCCGGGCAGCTGCGACGGGATGTCCAGGCAGTCCTTGGTCCTGACCGTCCGCGGCACCGGTGTCGTGTCGTCGGGCGAGGAGTCGTCGACGATCTCGTCCTGCGCGAGGTCCGTCTCCGCGTTGCCGGCCGCCGCGACGTTCACGGCGCCCTTGCGCTCCGCGTACCGCGAGGCCCGGGTGACCGCCGTGACGAGCGCCTTCTGGTCGGCGTCCGTCTTGCAGTTGAACAGCCACGGGTCCGTGTAGTAGCTGGAGTTGGTGACGTCGACGCCGTGATCGGCCGCCCACACGAAGCCGCAGACGACGGCCTCCGTGTAGTACATGCCGGTGGCCGGCTCGGCCACCTTCAGGCTCGCCACCTTCACGCCGGGCGCGACCCCGGTGATGCCGACGCCGTTCTTCGCGGCGGCGATGGTGCCCGCCACGTGCATGCCGTGGTCGGACTCACCGGCCACCGGCCGCCACGCGTTGTCCTTCTGGACCGGCACGCCGCCCAGGCAGCTGGCCGACGCCTTCCGGTCGAAGTTCGGCGCGATGTCCGGGTGGGTGTCGTCCACGCCGGAGTCGAGCACGCCGACCGTCACCCGGGAGCTGCCCAGCGACTTCTCGTGCGCCCGGTCCGCCTTGATGGCGGGCAGGTCCCACTGGAGCGGCTCCAGCGGATCCTGGGCCGAAGTCGCCCGCGCGGCGGCGCTCTTGGCCTCCTGGGCGGTCAGCACCTGCTCGGTGGCGAGGTCGTCGCTTGACTGTGCGGCCAGCGGCGCGGTGCGCGTCGCACCGGCCGACTCGACACCCCGCACGGACCGGACGGTCTTCGCGAAGTCCGGGTTCTTGGAGTGGACGACGAGGACGCCGATCTTGTCGTACGCGATGACGACGCTGCCGCCCGCCTTGCCGATCGCCTGCCGCACCCCGACCGAACCCCCGTGCCCGGAACGGACGTTGACGACGTAGCTGAGCTGGGGTCCGTCCGTGGCGACGGGCGCCCCGGCGGCCGCCGCGTTCGGCACGACGGCGAGCGCGGACGCCACGGCGAGACCCGCGGGCGCGGCCAGGGCGCGGATGAGACGCGTTCTCACGTGTGCGGCCCTCACTTCTTGACGGCCTTGAGGGCATCGGCGATGCCGTAGCCGTAGAAGCCGTTGCGCTGCTTGCCGCCCTCGCAGGTCGCGTCGACGACCCCGTCGCCGTCACCGTCGTACGAGGCCGGGCAGACCTCCTCGTCCGCCTGGGCCTTCATCAGCGCCTGCAACTGCGCCGGGGACGCCTTCGGGTGCGTCGACTTCAGCAGCGCCGCGACACCGGCCGCGTGCGGTGACGCCATCGACGTGCCCTGGAGCCAGCCGTACTCGCCGCCCGGCAGCGTGGAGAGGATGCGGCCGTTCTTCGACGGGGTGTCCGCCGGGATCTGGTACTTGTCACCGCCCGGCGCCGCGATGTCGATCACGCCGTTGCCGTAACTGGAGTAGTACGCCTTGGACTTGGTCACGCCGGTCGAGCTGACCGTGACGACGCCGGGCAGCTGCGTCGGGATGTCGAAGCAGGTGTGCGGGTCGATCGTGCGGTTCACCGGGGTCGAGTCGTCCGGGCTGGTGGTGTCCAGGATCGCGTCGGCGTCCAGGTCGTGGTTGGAGTTGCCCGCGGACGCGAAGCTCAGGGTGCCCTTCTTCTGGGCGTACAGCTGGGCCCGGTTCACCGCGTCGACGATCGCCCGCTGGTCGGGGTCGTCCACGCAGTTGTACATCCACGGGTCCACGTAGTAGCTGTTGTTGGTGACCTCGATGCCGTGGTCGGCGGCGAACACGAAGGCGCACACGACGCTCTCCGGGTAGAACAGCTCGCTGACCGGGTCGGCCACCTTGATGCCCGCGACCTTCACGCCCGGCGCGACGCCCGCGACGCCGATCCCGTTGCGCGCGGCGGCGATCTCACCGGCGACGTGCGTGCCGTGGTAGTGGTCCGGGTTCGCGGGCCGCCAGGCGCCCGGCGAGGTGTCCGCCTTGCCGCCGACACAACTCGCCGACTGGGAGGCGGAGAAGTTCGCGGCGAGATCGGGGTGGGTGTCGTCCACGCCGGTGTCGATGACGCCGACGGTGACCTTCCGGCTGCCCGGGTTGATCTGCGCGGCCTTGTCCGCGCCCATCGCCCGCAGATCCCACTGGTCGGCCTCCAGCGGCTCCTGCGCCGAAGTGGCCTGTGCCGCGGCGGCCTTGGCATCGGCCTTCGACAGCTTCTGCACGGCGCCCTCGTCGGTCGTGCCGGCGAGGCTGAGCGGGGAGGTGCGGGTCGCGCCCGCGGTGGCCACGCCCCGCGCCCTGCGTATCTGCTTGCCGAAGTCGGCGTTCGAGGAGTGGACGACGAAGACGCCGATCTTCCCGTACGTCTCGACTATGGAACCGCCGGCCGCCGATATCGCCTTCCGCACGGAGGCGAGGGTGCGTCCGTCCGTGCCGCGCGTATTCACCACATACGCGAGCGAGTCCGCTGAATCCGCAGCGTCCGCCGAAGTCGCCGTCACCGAGGGCGAGTCGGCGGACACGGCGGCCGCGGACGGCAGGAAGCCGAAGGAGGCCGTGAGCGCCATGCCGATCGGCAGAGCGAGGGCCAAGCGACGTCTGGCAGGCAGATGAGCCATGGGATCTCCACATCATCCGTCGTATTCGCTGAATACGGAAAAGCCCGAACACGGCGGTGCTCGGGCAGGTACATGACGCGTGGTGCGGTGTGAACGTATCTCTAGTCACCGCAGGTCAGCAACGAGTTCCGAAAGAAAGCAGGGGAGTTGAACCACGGCGTGCGTGCCCCCGTGCCGTTGTGCAAGGGGCACGTGCACGATCCGGCCCCCTGTTGGATCACGTCGGGGAGCCCTACGATCGCGACCCGGCTCAGGTGATCCACGTCACTGTGAGACCCCGTCCCCGACAGCACCCGCATCACAAGGAGACTCCGTGGCCACCGACGCACCACCACCCCAGAAGGGCAGCCCCGACCCCGGCCGGATCCTGCCCTCCACCGAGGAGTTCGTCGCGGCGCAGGAGAGCGCGGAGTTCGCCGAACTACGCAAAGCGCACCGCTCGTTCGCCTTCCCGCTCACCGTCGCCTTCATCGCCTGGTACCTGCTCTACGTCCTGCTCTCCAACTACGCGGGCGACTTCATGGGCCACAAGCTCTTCGGCAACATCAACGTCGCCCTGGTCCTCGGCCTCGCCCAGTTCCTCACCACGTTCCTCATCGCCTGGTGGTACTCGCGGTACTCCGCCGCGAAGCTCGACCCGAAGGCCGCAGCCATCAAGTCCCGTATGGAGGGCGGCGCATGAGCCCCGCACTGCACGTACTCGCCGCCGGAGAAGCGGGCGAGCACCGTCCGCTGATCATCAGCCTGTTCGCGGTGTTCGTCGCCGCGACCCTCGTCATCACCGTATGGGCGGGCCGGCAGACCAAGAGCGCCGCCGACTTCTACGCGGGCGGCCGCCAGTTCACCGCCTTCCAGAACGGCCTCGCCGTCTCCGGTGACTACATGTCCGCCGCGTCGTTCCTCGGCATCGCCGGCGCCATCGCCCTCTTCGGCTACGACGGCTTCCTCTACTCCATCGGCTTCCTGGTCGCCTGGCTGGTGGCGCTCCTCCTGGTCGCCGAACCGCTGCGCAACTCCGGCCGGTACACGATGGGCGACGTCCTCGCCTACCGCATGCGCCAGCGCCCCGTGCGCACGGCCGCGGGCACGTCCACGATCGTCGTCTCGATCTTCTACCTGCTCGCGCAGATGGCCGGCGCGGGCGTCCTCGTCTCGCTGCTGCTCGGCATCACCTCGGACGCGGGCAAGGTCGGCATCGTCGCCCTCGTCGGCGTCCTGATGATCGTGTACGTCACCATCGGCGGCATGAAGGGCACCACCTGGGTGCAGATGGTCAAGGCCGTGCTCCTGATCGCGGGCACGATCCTGCTGACCTTCCTGGTGCTGCTGAAGTTCGACTTCAACATCTCGGACCTGCTGGGCACCGCCGCCGACAACAGCGGCAAGGGCTCGGCGTTCCTGGAGCCCGGCCTCAAGTACGGCGCCACGGCCACCTCGAAGATCGACTTCATCTCGCTCGGCATCGCCCTCGTACTCGGCACCGCCGGCCTGCCGCACATCCTGATCCGCTTCTACACGGTGCCGACCGCCAAGGCCGCCCGCAAGTCCGTCAACTGGGCCATCGGCATCATCGGCGCCTTCTACCTGATGACGATCGCGCTCGGCTTCGGCGCCGCCGCCCTCATCAAGCCCGCCGAGATCATCGCCTCCAACCCGGCAGGCAACACGGCGGCCCCCCTGCTCGCCCTCCATCTGGGCGGCGTCGACTCCAACTGGGGCGCGATCCTGCTGGCGTCGATCTCCGCCGTCGCGTTCGCCACGATCCTCGCGGTCGTCGCGGGCCTCACCCTCGCCTCGTCGTCCTCGTTCGCGCACGACATCTACGCGAACGTCATCAAGAGGGGCAAGGCGAGCGAGAAGCAGGAGATGCAGGCCGCCCGCTGGGCCACCGTCTTCATCGGCATCATCTCGATCGGCCTGGGCGCCCTCGCCCGCGACCTCAACGTGGCGGGTCTCGTCGCCCTCGCGTTCGCCGTCGCCGCGTCCGCGAACCTGCCGACGATCCTCTACAGCCTCTTCTGGAAGCGGTTCAACACCAACGGGGCGCTGTGGTCGATCTACGGCGGCCTCTTCACCGCCGTCTTCCTCGTCCTGTTCTCCCCGGTCGTCTCCGGGAACCCGAAGACGTCCATGTTCAAGGGCGTCGACTTCCACTGGTTCCCGCTGGAGAACCCCGGCATCATCTCGATCCCGGTCGGCTTCCTGCTGGGCGTCGTCGGCACCTACGTGGCCAAGGAGAAGGCCGACAAGGGCAAGTACGCCGAACTGGAGGTCCGTTCCCTCACCGGCACCGGAGCCCACTGACCCCGCCCGCCTCGCGCCCCCGTCGTGGACCGCTGGTAGCTCTCTACGACGGGGGCGCGGCATGCTCGTGGGATCGCAGGCCTGCCTCTGTCGGACCCGTCACGTAGGCTCGGAGGCGTCAGGCAGGACACGTCTCAGGGAGGGGGCCCACGTGCTCATCGACACCTATGGCCGAGTCGCCACCGACCTGCGGGTCTCGTTGACCGACCGGTGCAATCTGCGCTGCACGTACTGCATGCCCGAAGAGGGCCTCCAGTGGCTGGCCAAGCCGGACCTGCTCACGGACGACGAGATCGTCCGCCTCGTCCGCATCGCCGTCACGCACCTGGGCATCACCGAGGTCCGCTTCACCGGCGGCGAGCCCCTGCTCCGCCCCGGCCTGGTGGGCATCGTCGAGCGGGTCGCCGCGCTGACCCCCCGCCCCAGGATGTCCCTGACGACCAACGGGATCGGCCTCAAGCGCACCGCGGCGGCCCTGAAGCAGGCGGGCCTGGACCGGGTCAACGTCTCGCTGGACACGCTGCGCGCCGACGTCTTCAAGACGCTGACCCGCCGCGACCGCCACAAGGACGTCATCGAGGGCCTCGCCGCCGCCCATGACGCGGGCCTCACCCCGGTGAAGATCAACTCGGTCCTGATGCCGGGGCTGAACGAGGACGAGGCCCCCGAGATGCTGGCCTGGGCGGTCGAGCACGGCTACGAGCTGCGCTTCATCGAGCAGATGCCGCTCGACGCCCAGCACGGCTGGAAGCGCGACGGCATGATCACCGCGGGCGACATCCTCGCCTCCCTGCGTACGCGCTTCGAGCTCACCGAGGAGGGCTCCGAGGAGCGGGGCTCCGCGCCGGCCGAGCGCTGGGTCGTCGACGGCGGCCCGCACCGGGTCGGCGTCATCGCCTCGGTGACCCGCCCGTTCTGCTCGGCCTGCGACCGCACCCGCCTCACCGCCGACGGCCAGGTCCGCACCTGCCTCTTCGCCACGGAGGAGACGGACCTGCGCGCGGCGCTCAGGGCGCAGGGCCCCGACGAGAAGGGCGACGAGGACATCGCCCGGCTGTGGAAGCTCGCCATGTGGGGCAAGAAGGCGGGCTCGGGCCTCGACGACCCGTCGTTCCTCCAGCCCGACCGCCCGATGTCGGCGATCGGCGGCTGACCCCGCACTCCCAGTGGTCACCGGGGGCGCCTCACTCCGTGCGGGCGTCCCACTCCTCCAGCGTCATGACGTCCTTCAGGAAACCGCGGACGCCGAGGAACTGGGCGAGGTGTTCACGGTGTTCCTCGCAGGCCAGCCACGTCTTGCGCCGCTCCGGCGTGTGGAGCTTCGGGTTGTTCCACGCGAGGACCCACGACGCGTCGGCGCGGCAGCCCTTGGCCGAGCACTGGGGGGTCGTGGGGGACGGTCCGGAGAGGTTCGCGAGGTTCACGCGTTCACCCTAGACGGCCCGGAAAACGCCGCTGGGAACGCCCCGGAAATGGCGACGCCGAGCAGCCACGGGGGGAGCTGCCCGGCGTCGGTCCGTCGCTCCGACGGGGGATGCGGAGCGCGTACGCAGTATGTCACGCGCGACCCGTTGCCCGGCACCTGAACTACATGATTGATCTGAGCTTTTCTTGAGCTTCGGACACCGTCCGGGCGGGGTCGCTCAGGGCGCCGGAGCCGGCGATGTCAGCCGCGCTCCTCCGGGACGGATTCCGCCCCGCCACCGGCCGCTGTCGGCGCGATCATGGGGCGGGTCGGGGCGGGCACGAAGGTCGAGGGCAGCCCCGGCGCGTTCTCCCGGCCCGCGTTGGCGAAGACCACGGCGACGTAGGGGAGCAGGGCTCCGAGCACGAGCGTCACGATGGCGACCGGCCGCTCGACGTTCCACAGGACCGCCGTGAGGATCACCGAGAGTGTGCGGACCGACATCGAGATGACGTACTTGCGCTGACGGCCGCGCACATCGTCCGCGAGCCCCTGCCGGGCCCCGGTGATCCGGAAGACCTGTGCTCCGCCGTTACTGCTGCGTTTCCGCATCACACTCCACCACCCGACCATTCGCCGGACTCTCCCCGGCCCGGACCGGCCTCCACCGTACGCCCGGGGTGCGTCGGCCACGAGACCGGGGGAGGCCCGGGCCGGGCGTGTGGCCTGCGTCGTACCGCGTATGGACCTGCCCGACATGCGCCGTACGGCGTACGGACAGAAACTGATCGAACGGTGCGCAGGCGCGTACTCGCACGCCGCATGAGGAGGCGACGGCATGAGCTGGTTGTGGGCAATCATCGTGGGACTCGTGCTCGGTCTGATCGCGAAGGCGATCCTGCCGGGCAAGCAGCAGATCCCGCTGTGGCTGACGGCGGTCTTCGGAATCCTCGGCAGCGTCCTGGGCAACTGGGCGGCCACGGGCCTCGGCGTCAACGACACCAAAGGCATCGACTGGATCCGGCACCTGCTTCAGCTGATCGGCGCCGTGGTGGTGGTCGGCGTCGGCGAAATGGTCTGGGTCTCCCTGCGCGGCAAGAAGCGCAGGGCATAGCGCAGGTCCAGAGCGCAGGGCGGTACCGAACCCCGAAAGGGGGCCGAATCCTTCGTGGCGAACGAAGGAACCGGCCCCCTTTCGGGCTTCACGCGTGGCCGTGCGGTCAGGCCGTGACCTCGACCGCGGCCAGATTCTTCTTGCCGCGCCGCAGCACCAGCCACCGCCCGTGCAGCAGCTGGTCGGCGCCCGGGACGAAGTCCTCGGCGGCGACCTTGACGTTGTTCACGTACGCGCCGCCCTCCTTCACGGTCCGGCGCGCGGCCGACTTGCTCGCGACGAGACCGACCTGGGCGAACAGGTCGACGACCGGGCCGAGCTCGGCGACCTCGGCCCGCGGCAGCTCGGAGAGCGCGGCGGCCAGCGTCGCCTCGTCGAGGTCCGCCAGGTCCCCGTCACCCTGCCCGAACAGCGCCTTCGACGCGGAGATCACCGCGGCCGTCTGCTCGGCGCCGTGCACCAGCGTCGTCAGCTCCTCGGCGAGCGCGCGCTGGGCGGCGCGGGCCTGCGGGCGCTCCTCGGTGAGCTTCTCCAGCTCCTCGATCTCCTCGCGGGACCTGAAGCTGAAGACGCGCAGGTAGTTGGCGATGTCCCGGTCGTCCGCGTTCAGCCAGAACTGGTAGAAGGCGTACGGCGACAGCATCTCCGGGTCCAGCCAGACGGTGCCGGACTCGGTCTTGCCGAACTTGGTGCCGTCGGCCTTGGTCAGCAGCGGAATGCCGAGGGCGTGCACCACGGCCTCCGGGTGGACCCGGTGGATCAGGTCGGTGCCGGAGGTGAGGTTGCCCCACTGGTCGGTGCCGCCGGTCTGCAGGACACACCCGTACTGCTCGTACAGCTTGAGGAAGTCCATCCCCTGCAGGATCTGGTAGCTGAACTCGGTGTAGCTGATGCCCGCGTCGGAGTTGAGCCGCCGCGAGACGGCCTCCTTCGCGATCATCTTGTTGACCCGGAAGTACTTGCCCATGTCGCGCAGGAACTCGATGGCGGACATCCCGGACGTCCAGTCCAGGTTGTTCACCATCACCGCGGCGTTCGGGCCCTCGAAGTCCAGCAGCGGCGCGATCTGCCCGCGCAGCCGCTCGACCCAGCCCGCGACGACCTCGGGCGAGTTCAGCGTGCGCTCGGAGTTCGGCTTCGGGTCACCGATCAGGCCGGTGGCACCGCCGACCAGGCCCAGCGGACGGTGGCCCGCCTGCTGGATGCGCCGCATCGTGAGGATCTGCACCAGGTTGCCCAGGTGCAGGCTGGGCGCGGTCGGATCGAAGCCGCAATAGAAGGTGACCGGACCGTCCGCGAATGCCTTGCGCAGCGCGTCCTCGTCGGTGGACAGGGCGATCAGCCCGCGCCACTTGAGTTCATCGACGATGTCGGTCACGGTTCTGTGTCTCCTCGAAAAGTGCTGGTGGGTCCCCGCCAGTCTATGGGCGAACCCGGGCGGGTCAGACGCCCTGACTGACCGAGCTCATGTTGAAGTCCGGTACGCGCAGTGCGGGCATTGCGGCCTTGGTGAACCAGTCGCCCCACTCCCTCGGCAGCGTCTTCTCCGTGCGCCCCGCCTCGGTGACCCGGCTCAGTACATCGACCGGTGACTCGTTGAACCGGAAGTTGTTCACCTCGCCCACGACCTCGCCGTTCTCCACGAGGTACACGCCGTCCCTGGTCAGCCCGGTCAGCAGCAGCGTGGCCGGGTCGACCTCGCGGATGTACCAGAGGCAGGTCAGCAGCAGCCCGCGCTCCGTGGCGGCGACCATCTCCTCCAGCGACGTGCCCGAACCGCCGTCGAGGACGAGGTTGTCGATGGCGGGCGCCACCGGCAGCCCGGTGAGCCCCGCGCTGTGCCGGGTCGTCGTCAGATGCCGGAGCTCGCCCCCCGAGATCCACTCGGTGGCGGCCAGCGGCAACCCGTTGTCGAAGACGGACGCGTCGTCCCCGGAGGCGTGGGCCAGCACGAACGGCGCGGACTCGAGCCCCGGCTCGTGCGGGTCGCTGCGCAGCGTCAGCGGCAGCTCGCTGAGCCGCTCGCCCACGCGCGTGCCGCCGCCGGGCCTGGAGAACACGGTCCTGCCCTCGGCCGCGTCCCGCGCCCCCGCCGACCACAGCAGATAGATCAGCAGGTCCGCCACGGCCGTCGGCGGCAGCAGCGTCTCGTACCGTCCCGCCGGCAGGTCGACGCGGCGCTCGGCCCAGCCGAGCCGCGTCGCCAGATCCGCGTCGAGCGCCGCCGGGTCGACGTCCTTGAAGTCCCGCGTGGAGCGGCCCGCCCAGGCCGAACGCCGCCGGTCGGGCGACTTGGCGTTCAGCTCCAGCGTCCCGTCGGGCTGGTCATGGCGGAGCCGCAGCCCCGTCGACGTACCGAGGTAGCTGGACGTCAGCTCATGGCTGGCGAAGCCGTACAGCTCGCGCCCGCCGGCCCTGGCCCGCGCGAAGGCCTCGCCCAGCGCGGGCGCGAACTCCGCGAACACGGCCGACGAGGTCTCGGCGGGCGCCTCCGTGAACCCGGGGGAGGACGCCACGCCCCCGACGAGCGGCTGCGCGTCCTCGGCAGGACCGGCCTTCGCTGCGGCCTCCTCCGCGGCCCGCACCAGCGGTTCGAGGTCGGCGGCGGTGACCGCCGACCGGGAGACGACACCCGTGGCCGTGCCCTCCTGGCCGTCGACCGTCGCTATGACGGTCAGCCGCCGCCCGCGCGTGACCCCGTTCGTCGTCAGCGCGTTGCCCGCCCAGCGCAGATTGGCGGTGGACGTCTCGTCGGCGATGACGACACAGCCGTCGGACCGGGACAGTTCGAGGGCGCGCTCGACGATCTCGTACGGCTTGCTGCTGCGGCCGCTCATCGACCCGCCTCCTGCGTCGTGTTCAGAATGTTGACGCCCTTGAAGAGGGCCGAGGGGCAGCCGTGCGAGACCGCCGCGACCTGGCCCGGCTGGGCCTTGCCGCAGTTGAAGGCGCCGCCGAGGACATAGGTCTGCGGGCCGCCGACCGCCGCCATCGAGCCCCAGAAGTCGGTCGTCGTGGCCTGGTAGGCGAAGTCCCGCACCTGCCCGGCGAGCCGCCCGCCCCGGATCTCGTACGCCCGTTGCGCCGTGAACTGGAAGTTGTACCGCTGCATGTCGATGGACCACGACCGGTCGCCGACCAGGTAGATCCCGCGGTCGACGCCCGCGATCAGGTCCTCCGTCGCCAGGCCGCCCGGATCGGGTTGCAGCGAGACGTTCGCCATCCGCTGCACCGGAACGTGCCCGGGGGAGTCGGCGTACGCACAGCCGTTGGACCGCTCGAATCCGGTCAACTTCGCTATCCTGCGGTCGAGTTGGTAGCCGACCAGCGTCCCGTCCCGCACCAGGTCCCAGGACTGCCCGGCCACGCCCTCGTCGTCGTACCCGATGGTGGCGAGCCCGTGCTCGGCGGTGCGGTCACCGGTGACGTTCATGATCTCGGAGCCGTACTTCAACTTCCCGAGCTGGTCGAACGTGGCGAAGGACGTGCCCGCGTACGCCGCCTCGTAGCCGAGCGCGCGGTCCAGTTCGGTGGCGTGCCCGATGGACTCGTGAATGGTCAGCCACAGATTGGACGGGTCGACGACCAGGTCGTAGGAGCCCGCCCGCACACTCGGCGCCCGCATCTTCTCCGCCAGCAGCCCGGGGATCTCGGCCAGCTCCCGGTCCCAGTCCCAGCCGGTGCCCGTCAGGTACTCCCAGCCCCGGCCGGCCGGCGGCGCGAGCGTGCGCATCGAGTCGAACTCGCCGCTCGAATCGTCCACGGCGACCGCGGTGAGCTGCGGATGCAGCCGCACACGCTGCTGGGTCGTCACGGTCCCCGCCGTGTCGGCGTAGAACTTGTTCTCGTGGACGCACAGCAGCGAGGCGTCCACATGGCTGACCCCGTCGGCCGCCAGCAGCCGCGCGCTCCGGTCGGCGAGCAGCGCCACCCGCTCCTCCTCCGGCACGGAGAAGGGATCGATCTCGTACGAGGAGATCCAGGTCCGGTCCGCGTGCACCGGCTCGTCCGCCAGCTCGACCAGTTCGTCCGACCCCGCGGCCCTGATGACCTGCGCGCTCAGCTTCGCCATCGCCACGGCCTGGGACGCCACCTTCGCCGCGGCGTCCATGGACAGGTCGACGCCGGACGCGAAGCCCCAGGTGCCGCCGTGCACCACCCGCACCGCGTACCCGAGGTCCGTGGTGTCCGAGGACCCGGCGGGCCTGGCGTCCCGCAGCCGCACCGCCCCGTTGCGTACGCGCTCCAGGCGGAAGTCCGCGTGCTGCGCGCCCAGGGCCCGCGCGCGGGCGAGAGCCGCGTCGGCGAGAGCCCGCAGGGGGAGCGCCGTGAAGGCTTCATCGATCGTATGAGGCACGAATGTCTCCCTGTCGTCCACGTCGTCGACCCGATCATGTCGTGCGACACGTCTCGCGGCCAGAGCTTTCTGTAGGGACTCGACAGTCAGTCGGGTACGTCACTGTCGGTGGGCGATTCTCCGTACGAAGGGTCGTACCGATAGGTTTTCGAAGTACCACACCGCTATCGAAAGGGTGATCCGTTGAGCCGCTCGGTTCTCGTCACCGGAGGAAACCGGGGCATCGGCCTCGCCATCGCCCGCGTATTCGCGGAGGCCGGCGACAAGGTCGCGATCACGTACCGCTCGGGTGACCCGGCTGAGCTGGAGAAGCAGGGCTTCCTGGCCGTCAAGTGCGACATCACCGACACGGAGCAGGTGGAGCAGGCCTACAAGGAGATCGAGGAGAAGCACGGTCCCGTCGAGGTCCTGATCGCCAACGCGGGCGTCACCAAGGACCAGCTCCTCATGCGCATGTCCGAGGAGGACTTCACGTCCGTCCTCGACACCAACCTCACCGGCACCTTCCGGGTCGTCAAGCGCGCCAACCGCGGCATGCTGCGCGCCAAGAAGGGCCGCGTCGTGCTGATCTCCTCCGTCGTCGGCCTGCTCGGCTCGGCGGGGCAGGCGAACTACGCCGCCTCCAAGGCGGGCCTGGTCGGCTTCGCGCGCTCCCTCGCCCGTGAGCTGGGGTCGCGGAACATCACCTTCAACGTCGTCGCCCCCGGTTTTGTCGACACCGACATGACCCAGGCGCTCACGGACGAGCAGCGCGCGAACATCGTGGCGCAGGTGCCGCTCGGCCGGTACGCGCAGGTCGAGGAGATCGCCTCCGCGGTCAGGTTCCTCGCCTCCGACGACGCTTCGTACATCACTGGTGCCGTCATTCCCGTTGACGGCGGACTGGGAATGGGTCACTGAGCACGATGACGAACACGACTGGAATCCTCGAGGGCAAGAAGATCCTCATCACCGGTGTGCTGATGGAGTCCTCCATCGCCTTCCACACCGCGAAGCTCGCCCAGGAGCAGGGCGCCGAGATCATCCTGACGGCGTGGCCGCGGCCGACGCTGACGGAGCGCATCGCGAAGAAGCTGCCCCGGCCCGAGAAGGTCAAGGTCCTGGAGCTGGACGTCTCCAACGACGAGCACCTCGCGCGCCTGGAGGGCCAGGTCCGCGAGCAGCTGGGCGACCGCCTCGACGGCGTCGTGCACTCCATCGGCTTCGCGCCGCAGGACGCGCTCGGCGGCAACTTCCTCAACACGCCGTTCGAGTCCGTGGCCACCGCCATGCACGTCTCCGCCTTCTCCCTGAAGTCGCTGACGATGGCGGTGCTGCCGCTGATGAGCGAGGGCGGCTCCGTCGTCGGCCTCACCTTCGACGCGCAGTACGCCTGGCCGCAGTACGACTGGATGGGCCCGGCCAAGGCCGCCCTGGAGGCCACCAGCCGTTACATGGCGCGTGACCTGGGCAAGCAGAACATCCGCTGCAACCTGATCTCGGCCGGCCCGATCGGCTCCATGGCCGCGAAGTCGATCCCCGGCTTCACCGAACTGGCCGCGGTCTGGGACGGCCGCTCCCCGCTGGAGTGGAACCTCGCGGACCCCGAGCCCGCGGGCAGGGGCATCGTCGCCCTGCTGTCGGACTGGTTCCCCAAGACGACGGGCGAGATCATCCACGTGGACGGCGGCCTGCACGCCGTCGGCGCCTAGGAGCAGGCGGGACCCTCGACGGGTCCCCCGTTCGGCTCACCGGCCGGGCAGCCACGAGGGACCTCCGCGCACGCTGGGTGCGAGGAGGTCCCTTCCGTGCGTCTGTCCCGCCGCGTAGCCCCCGCCCTCACCGCCCTCGCCCTGCTCGCCACGCTGCCCTACGACGCGGCTTCCGACCCCGCCGGGAACCGCGGCCACGCGCGCGTGGCCGACAAGGAACGCGATCCCTTCGGCGCCGGGTGCCGCGTCCGCGTCGAGGCCGGGACGCGGGCGACCGCCACCTGCCACAACCCGTACCCGGGTGTCGACGAGATCGCCCTGCACATCGAGTGCGACCCGTGGTGGGACATCGACACCGACACGGCCCCGACCGAGATCGGCCCCGCCGAGACCGTGCGCCTGAACGGACGGTGCTGGAAGAACGTGCGGACCGCCTGGGTCACGCATCGCAGGGCGGCGTGAGCCGCCCCGGGCGGCACAGGAACGGATAGGACGCGGCCTCGGCCGCGGCGGCCTCCGCGTCGCCCTCCCGGATCGCGTCGACCAGCCGCGTGTGGTCCATGTGGTTCTCGGCGCTGAGCCGCTCGCCCACGTCCTCGCGCAGCCAGTCCCGCAGGACCTCGCCCAGGTCCGCGTACATCGCCGTCATCACGTCGTTGTGGGACGCGGCCACGACCGCCATGTGGAACGTCGCGTCCGCCGTCACGAACGCCTCCGTGTCGCCCGACTCCCACGCCTCCTCACGGCGTACGTGCAGGGCGTCGAGCTGCTTCACATCGCGCTCGGTGCGCCGCTCGGCGGCCAGCCTCGCCGCGCTCGACTCCAGCGTGGAGCGCAGCTCGGCGATGTGCCGCGGATCGGCGTCGGCGAACCGCCGCTGCATCACCCCGGCCAGCTCGCTGGTCGCCGCGACGTACGTGCCCGAGCCCTGCCGGATGTCGAGCAGCCCGTTGTGCGCGAGGGCGCGCACGGCCTCCCGCACCGTGTTCCGGGCGACACCGAGCTGCTCGACGAGCTCGGGCTCCGTGGGGATGCGCGAGCCCACCGGCCATTCGCCCGAGGAGATCTGGGCGCGCAGGGCGGAGATGACCTGCTCGGACAGGGCCGAGCGCCGGGGAGAGGTCAGTGGCATCGACATTCCTTGGTCCTGGCGCGTACCTGACGCGAATCAACTGGACAGCCAATCATCCCATGATTCTAAGATGGGTCCCATGGCTAGTGAGGAAACACCGACCCCGACGATGGCACCGCCGAGCGCCGAGACCCCGATATCCACCGGAAAAAGTGCCGCCCCGCGCGCGTGGGCCGTACGCCTGGTGACCGTCGGCATCGTCCTCGCCGCCCTGAACCTGCGGCCCGCGATCACCAGCCTCGGCGCCCTCCTCGAAGAGGTCCGCGACGGGCTCGGCATGAGCGGCAGCCTCGCCGGACTGCTCACCTCCGTACCCCCGCTGTGCTTCGCGGTCTTCGGCGTGATGGCGCCCCGGCTCGCCCGGCGCTTCGGCGCGAGCGCCGTCGTCTGCGCCGGCATGGCCGCCATCGCCGCGGGCCTGATCATCCGCCCGTACACCGGCGGCACCGTCGGCTTCCTCGTCGCCAGCGCCCTCGCCCTCATGGGCATCGCCGTCAGCAACGTGCTGATGCCGGTCATCGTCAAGCGCTGGTTCCCCGACCGCGTCGGCTCCATGACCGGCCTGTACTCGATGGCCCTCGCGCTCGGTACCTCCCTGGCCGCCGCCGCGACCGTCCCCATGACCGGCGCCCTCGGCGACAACTGGCAGACCGGGCTCGCCGTCTGGGCCGCGCTCGCCGTCGCCGCGGTCCTCCCCTGGATCCCGCTCGCCCGCCTACGGGACGGGGCCGCCCCCGCGGAACCCGGCCGGTCGGCCACTGCCCCCGCCGACGGGCTGCGCGTCACCCGTAGCCGCACCGCTTGGGCGCTCGCCGTCTTCTTCGGACTCCAGGCCACGGCCGCGTACATCACGATGGGATGGATGGCGCAGATCTTCCGCGACGCCGGGGTCTCCGCGTCGACCGCCGGTGTGCTGCTCGCCGTCACCATGGCGATGGGCGTCCCGCTCGCCTTCGTCATCCCCCGCGTCGCCGCCCGGTTGCCCAGCCAGGGCCCGATCGTGGTCATCCTCGGCCTCTGCGGCCTCGCCGGTTACGCGGGCCTGTACTTCGCTCCCTCCTCCGGCGCGTGGGCCTGGGCGGTCCTGCTCGGCATCTCCAACTGCGCCTTCCCGCTGGCCCTGACCATGGTCGGGATGCGCGCCCGCACCGGCGCCGGCGTCGCCAAGCTGTCCGCGTTCGCCCAGTCCACCGGCTACCTCATCTCGATCCCCGGGCCGCTGCTCGTCGGCGTCCTCTACCAGCACAGCGGTGGCTGGGGCGTGCCGATCGCGCTCATGGCCGCGCTGATGGTGCCGCAGATCGTGGTGGGCGTCCTCGCGGGCCGCAACCGCACCATCGAGGACGAGGCCGCCGCACCCGCCCCGGCGTCCTGAGCACCGGGGACAGGTGCGACACTTGGCGCATGTCGCCTGTGCTCGAGCCGAACCCCCAGAACGGCCAGAAGAAGCTCCTGCTCGTGCTCGGCGCGATGCTGGCCATCACCGTGATCGTGGCCGTCATCGCGACGATCGCCTCCCCCTGACACCCCCTCGACGCCCCGCCCCCGGGGCGGAGGTGGGGTTAACACCACCATCCCCTAGGGGGCCAGTGTCAGGGTGAAGTGGGTGGATCACCGGATGGGGCGGCAGCCGCCGGATCCGTACCTTCGAAGTGTCGCCGGGAACATCGGCGTACCGGACGAGGACGACGGACCACGGAGGAAGCCATGTCGGCCCCCACGCACCCCCGGACCCACCCGGCAGTCACGGGCGGCGCCTCCATCCGACTGCCCTGGTGGGCCCTCGTGCTGCCGGCCGTCGCCTTCGTGGCGCTCCTCCTGCTGCTCCTCGACCCCGCCGACGCCCACGCCGCGGCGGGTGACCCGACCCTCGCCCACGTCGCGGCGCGCATCAAGGAACTGGTCCTCGGCTAGACCCCTCCCGCCCCCGTTCACCCGTGCCGGTCGGGCCCGTCAACTCCCTGCGCCCCGTGCCCGGTTTCATGCGAAGCTGGGATGTATGAGCGTCGCAGAACCCCGCAGGATTGTTCTTTTCCGGCATGCCAAGGCCGACTGGCCCGAGATGTCCGATCACGAGCGTCCGCTCGCCGAGCGCGGGCGCAAGGACGCCCCGATCGCGGGCCGCAAGCTCGCCGACTCCGGCATCGCCCTCGACCTGGCCCTCTGCTCGACGGCCGTGCGCACCCGTGAGACGTGGAAGCTGGCCGTCTCCGAACTGCCGGAGCGGCCCAGGACCGTCTACGAGGAGCGGATCTACGAGGCGTCCCCCGGCGAGCTGATCGCCGTGCTGAACGAGACGCCGGACGACGTCAGGAACGCCGTACTGATCGGCCACAACCCGGGCGTACAAGGGCTCACCGAAGTACTGACAGGATCGGCCGAGCCGGCCGCGGCCGAGCGGCTGAGCCGGACCGGGTTCTCCACCGCGGCCTTCGCCGTGCTCTCCTTCACCGGCCCCTGGAAGTCGCTGGAGCCGGGCGCGGCCGAGCTGCTGGACTACTGGTCGCCGAACGCCTGACGGCGCCGCGTACGCACCTACGCGAAAGGGCCCGGCACCGTCCACCGGTACCGGGCCCTTCCCCGTGGTTCAGGACTCCTGGGCGTCCGCCGCCTCGACCTCTTCGCGCGTGATGCCCAGCAGATACAGGACCGTGTCGAGGAAGGGCACGTTCACCGCGGTGTGCGCCGCCTCGCGGACCACCGGCTTGGCGTTGAAGGCGACCCCAAGACCCGCCGCGTTCAGCATGTCCAGGTCGTTGGCGCCGTCGCCGATCGCCACGGTCTGCGCCAGCGGAACCCCCGCCTCCGCGGCGAACCGCCGCAGCAGCCGCGCCTTGCCCGCGCGGTCCACGATCTCGCCGGTGACCTTGCCGGTCAGCTTGCCGTCGACGATCTCCAGGGTGTTGGCCTGCGCGAAGTCGAGCCCGAGCCGCTCGCGCAGATCGTCCGTCACCTGCGTGAAGCCGCCCGAGACGACGCCCACCTGGTAGCCGAGCCGCTTGAGCGTACGGATCAGCGTGCGGGCGCCCGGCGTGAGCCGCACCTCGCTCCTGACCTTCTCCACCACCGACGCGTCGAGCCCCGCGAGCAGCGCCACGCGCGCGTGCAGCGACTGCTCGAAGTCCAGCTCACCGCGCATGGCCGCCGCCGTCACCTCGGCGACCTCGTCCTCACAGTCCGCGTGCGCCGCGAACAGCTCGATCACCTCGTCCTGGATGAGCGTCGAGTCGACGTCCATCACGACGAGCCGCTGCGCGCGCCGGTGCAGCCCGGCCGCGACGACGGCGATGTCCACACCCAGCTGCGCGGCCTCGGTGGCGAGCGCGGTGCGCAGCGTCTCCGTCTCGGCGCCGGAGACCGCGAACTCGACGGCGGTGACGGGGTACTTGGCCAGGCGGAAGACGCGGTCGATGTTGCCGCCGGTCCCGGTGATGGCCGCGGCGATCGCGGCGGTCGACTCGGCGGTGAGCGGGTTTCCGAGCACGGTCGCCAGCGACCGGCCCACACCGCGCGGCCGGTTGTCGCCGGTGCCCGAGATGATCTCGGCCTGCATCCGGATGGACTCCGCCCAGCTGTGGACGGTGGCCCGCAGGTCGCCCTCCAGACCGGGCGAGGGCTGGGTGACCAGGGCGCACAGGACCATACGGCCGCGGGTGACGACCTGCTCGATGTCGACGACGTCGACGGAGTAGGCGGCGAGGGTGTCGAAAAGCCCGGCGGTGATGCCGGGCCTGTCCTTGCCGAAGATCTTGACCAGAAGGGTCGGGACGTCGGCCGGCTCGGGCTCGTGTCCGTCGACGTTCGGGGCGTCAGCGGGGTGCTGGGGCTGCGGAGCGCTCATGATGCCCCTACGTTATCGGGCTTGTGTGCGGGTGCGCGGCCCCGGTCCGCGTACCGGACAGGGGCCGCGCCGACCGACCCGAACCGCCTTGGTTCAGCGCCCGTCCCGGTTCCCACGGCGCCGGTCCCGTGCCCGCCCGGGGGCAGGCGGCGGTGGCGGTGGCGGGGGCGGCGGCTCGGGGTGCAGCGGACCCGCGACCGTGGGGGCACCGCTCGTGGTGTCGTGGTGGGGCCGCTCGGCGCCCGGGTCCTGACCACGGGCCCCGGGGCCGCGCGCGTCCCGGCCGTACGCGTTCCCGCCGTACGGTTCGGTGCCGTACGGCCGCAGATACGGGTTCGTGTCGGCGTTCGACGGCCGGTACGGGCTGCTCGTCCGGTACGGGCCGGCCGTCGCGGCTGACGGCTCCCGCGCCGCCGCGGCCCCGCCCGAGCCGGCGGCCAGAGGGGCGACCCGCCCGCCCGCGGTCCCGCTCGCGCGCGCGAGGAGCGCCCCGAGCGCCCCGGCCCCCGCGCCCCACGCGGCGCCCAGGAGCAGCGCCGTCCCCGGACTCCCGTGCACCTCGATGCCCGCGCCGAACCCGTCGAAGCCGAGTACCGACAGGGACGCGTCCGCCGAGACGTCCGTCAGCCACACCAGGAGCGGCAGCGCAAGCGCGGTCACGACGCCGAGCCGCAGCGCGCAGCGCCCCGCGAACGCCGCCGCGCCCTGCCCCTGGGCCCACGGTGTCCGCACCGCCGTCAGCACCCCGGCGAACAGCATCAGCAGGGCCATCGCGATACCCAACAGCCATACCCTGCTGTCGAGTTCGGCCAGCCGCCCCAGCGTCAGAGACTGGTCGGACGAGCCCGTGAGCAGATCGTCCAGCGGGTCGGGGAGCACCTTCGTGAGGGCACCCGTCGCCCTGCCGTCCCAGGGCACGAAGAGGCCGAGCGGCACCCCGAGCCAGGCCCCGTTGGGCGCGCCGAGCAGCGCGGCGCCCGCGATCCGCTTCGGGTGGTCGTCGCCGATCATCGCGTACACCGCCGCGGCCAGGCCCGCGAGGACCGCCACCAGCAGTACGGTCACGAGCGCCGACGCGGCCGGCCGCACCACCCGGTGCACCGGAGCGAGGGCGCGCGGCAGGGGAGTGCGCCGCGACGCGAGCAGCGCGATCAGCAGCACCCCGATCGCGAAGGCCGCGCCGCCGAGCAGCGTGGCGCCCGTCTGCACCGTGAAGCCGACGGACGCCTTCGCGTCCGCGAGGTCGCCGAGCCGGTCGGGGAGCAGCCCCCCGATGCCACCCGGGAGCTTGTCCTCTATGCCGTCCGGCAGGCCCCCGGCGCCCGGTATGTCGTTCAGTCCCAGCTGCGAACCGTCAATCGTGATGATGTCGTGACCCGCCCACGCGAGCCCGCCCAGCAGCGCCACGAACAGCGTCACCACGGCTCCCGCGCGCGCGACCAGTTCACCGGGGCCGATCTCAAGTCCCCGCGCACGCAAGGAGCGTAGAAAGAACCAGCTCATCAGAAGCGCGCCCACCAGGCCCACGCCGAGTGGCGCGACATCGATGGCGGTGTTCGCCTGCGCGCCGTCCAGACCGAACGCCGACACGTCGCCGGAAGGCGTCACGCGCCCGCCGACGCCCAGCGCCACCACGGCCGCGGTCATCGGCCCGAGCGACCCTGCAGAATCCGCCCGCAACAGATGCAGTCCGAGCGCCGCGACCCCCGCCATCCCGATGAAAGCCCAGCTCACCGCGGCGATGGCCGAAAGCAGCACATCGCCGACGGGCATCCCGTCCCGCCGGGTCGCGCCATGGCCGGTCTCCATCAGGACCCCCCGATCCGTACCGCCTCGCCCCTGATATCCCATTTGCGCATGATCCGTAGGGAGTTGTGGGTGCTTACCACTCTCCGGGCCTCTATCTGCCACGTCAACGGCGCGGGCGCCGGAGCGGCCCGAGAGTCTTCACAACCTCCGACGCAAGGCCCGACTTTCGGTCACGGGGCGTTCCTGAAATAGTTCCTGACGATGTTCGACATCCCTAGACTCCCCATGACGGGGCACAACTTCGGGGGACAACTCAGTGGGGCATGGAGTGCCTGAACTCGTATTGGAACTGAACGGCAGGACCTGGACGCTCGACCCGTCCAGGCCGTACACCCTCGGACGTGATCCGGGGGGAGACGTCGTGCTCGACGACGCCAGGGTCTCCTGGCGCCACGCCACGATCAGCTGGGGCGGCCGTAGCTGGGTCATCGAGGACCACGGCTCGACCAACGGCACCTTCGTCCAGGGCCGGCGGATCCACCAGATGGAGATCGGCCCCGGCTCGTCGGTGCACCTGGGCAACTCGACCGACGGCCCGCGCGTGAACGTGCAGGGCAGCACCCAGGCCGCCGCCGTGGCCTCACCGCACCAGGCCCAGCAGCAGGCCGCGGGGCTGGCGAAACAGCCCGCGCAGCAGCCCCCGCAGCAGCATCCGCAGGGCGGTGCGCCCGGCTGGCAGCAGCAGGCGCCACAGCAGCCCCTGATGCCGCAGCAGCAGCAACCGCAGCAGGCGTGGCCGCAGCAACAGCAGCCGCAGCGGATGCCGAACCAGCAGGGGCCCGGTGGCGTCGCGGGGGCTCCGCCGGTCTACGGAGACCGCAGCCCGACCACGTTCCACCAGTTCTCGCTCGGCCGCGTCATGCGCATCGGCCGCGCCCTGGAGAACGAGCTGGTCGTCTCGGACCTCCAGGTCTCGCGCCTGCACGCCGAGTTCCACGCGACGCCCGACGGCCGCTTCGAGATCCGCGACCTCGGCTCGCACAACGGCACGTACGTCAACGGCCAGCCGATCACCAAGGGCGGCTCGGCCCTGCTCGGCCCGAACGACATCGTCGGCGTCGGCCACTCCACGTTCCGCCTCGTCGGCGACCGCCTCGAGGAGTTCGTCGACACCGGCGAAGTCTCCTTCTCCGCACGGCACTTGACGGTCACCGTCGACGGCGGGAAGCAGATCCTCAAGGACGTCTCGTTCGGCGTCCCCGAGAAGTCGCTGATCGCCGTCATCGGCCCCTCGGGCTCCGGCAAGTCGACGCTCCTGAAGGCACTCACGGGCTACCGCCCCGCCAACCAGGGTGACGTCCTCTACGATAACCGGAACCTGTACAAGCAGTTCGCCGAGCTGCGCCAGCGCATCGGTCTGGTCCCGCAGGACGACATCCTGCACAAGGAGCTGACCGTCAAGAAGGCGCTCAAGTACGCCGCCAAACTCCGCTTCCCCGCGGACACCAGCGTGCAGGAGCGCCAGCAGCGCATCGACGAGGTGCTGCGTGAGCTGAAGCTCGACATCCACAAGGAGAAGAAGGTCACCTCCCTCTCCGGTGGCCAGCGCAAGCGCGTCTCCGTCGCCCTGGAACTGCTGACCAAGCCGTCGCTGATCTTCCTGGACGAGCCGACCTCCGGCCTCGACCCGGGCATGGACCGCGACGTCATGCAGCTCCTGCGCGGTCTCGCCGACGACGGCCGTACGGTCCTCGTCGTCACCCACTCCGTCGCCGAGCTCGCGATCTGCGACAAGCTGCTCGTGATGGCGCCGGGCGGTTCGGTGGCGTACTTCGGCCCGCCGGAGGAAGCCCTCAACTTCTTCGGCTACGAGACCTGGGCCGACGTCTTCTCGGCGTTCGAGAACTACCGCGACTACGACTGGGCGGGCCGCTGGAAGGGCTCGCAGCACTACCAGATGTACGCGGCGGACATCGACGCCGTAGCCGCACAGTCGATACAGATGCCACCCCCCGCCGCGATCAAGCCACCCAAACCGCAGCCATGGGCCGCCCAGCTCATCACCCTGATCCGCCGCTATGTGTCGGTGATCGCCTCCGACAAGGGGTTCATGGGGCTCATGGTGATCCTGCCCGCGGTCCTGGGCATCGTCTCCGTGGTCATCCCGGCCGACTTCGGCCTGGCCCCGCCCAAACCGCCGTCCAAGTTCAACGGTGACGCGGGCACGATCATGCTGATCATCGCGGTCGGCATGTGCTTCTCGGCCGCGGCCAACTCGGTCCGTGAACTGATCAAGGAGCGGGTCATCTACGAACGGGAGCGCGCCACCGGCCTCTCCCGCTCCGCGTACCTGATGTCCAAGGTCATCGTCCTCGGCGTCATCACGGCCATCCAGGGCGTCATCATCTGCGCCATCGGCTTCGTCCCGCGCGATCTTCCGGCGGAGGGCCTGCTGATGCCGCCGGCCATCGAGCTCTGCATCTCGATCATCGCGCTCGGCTTCACGTCGATGATGTTCGGCCTGGTCATCTCCTCGCTGGTGAAGACCTCCGAGAAGACGATGCCGCTGCTCGTCATGTTCGCCATCGTGCAGGTCGTCTTCACCGGCGTCCTCTTCCAGATCTACGGATCGATCGGCCTGGAGCAGTTCGCCTGGCTGATGCCGTCGCGCTGGGCGATCGGCGCCGCCGGGGCCACGCTCGACCTGTCCCACCTGATGCCGCCGTGGGACCCGCAGAAGCCGAACGACCTCGACCCGCTGTGGGAGCACTCGGTCGGACAGTGGAGCGTCAACCTCGCCATCCTGATCGCGCTCGGCGTGATCTGCGGCGTCGTGGTCGCCCGCCTGCTGCGCCGCCACGAGCCCGAGGTCATGCGCAAGTAGCGGAAAGCGGACGAGCGGCAGGCCGGCACGTCCGTACGCCAGTGAAGGGCGGCACCCTTGTGGGGGTGCCGCCCTTCACTGGCATGGGGGTTCAGCGAGTTCCGGACCCAGAGGTCCCGTCAATGCGTCTCAGTACGCGCTGTCCACGTTGTCGATCGAGCCGTACACGTTGGCCGCGTAGTTGGCGGCGGCCGTGATGTTGGCGACGGGGTCGTAGATGTTCGACGAGGTGCCGTCCACGTGGTACGCGTCGAACGTCGGCTGGATGACCTGGAGCAGGCCGATCGACGGGGTGCCGTTCTGGGCGTTGATGTCCCAGCCGTTCATGGCGTTCGGGTTGCCCGTCGACTCACGCATGATGTTGCGGTACAGACCGTCGTAGGAGCCCGGGATGCCCTTGGCCTTCATGATGTCGAGGGACTGCTTGATCCAGCCGTCCAGGTTGTTGGCGTAGACCGGCGTACGGGCGGCGGCGCGGGAGGCGGCCTCCTGGGCCTCGCGCTCCTTCTTCGCCTGGGCGTCGGCGTCGGCCTTCGCCTTCGCCGCCGCGTCGGCCTTCGCCTTGGCATCGGCGTCGGCCTTCTTCTTCGCGTCGGCCTCCTGCTGGGCCTTGATCTTCGCGGCGGCCTGCTTGGCCTTCTCCGACGCGCTGGCCTGCTGGTCGGTGACGCTGGCCTGCACGTCCTTGATCTGCTGCGAACCGGCGTTCGTCGTGAAGGCGACGGGAGCGGCGGAGACCGTCTCGCTCTGGGCCTGGGCCTGCGTGTCCTGGCCAGGGACCAGCGTCACCGCGAGAGCCGCGGCACCGAGAGCGGCGACACCGGCCATCGAGGCCTTGTGGACGCGGGTCAGCTGACTATGGCCGGGGAAGCTGTACTTGGACATGGGAGACGGGGACCTCTCGAAGAACGGGAGCCGCTCGCCGACCGGACCGGACGGGCTGTGTTTGGGACACGAACGCCGTGGGTAGAACCGGTCGGCGTTGAGCGACGGAGGCCATTCTTAGCGGCCGCAAAATTCCGTGGCAAAGGTGTGACGTACGAAGCCGGGTAGTGGATCCGCGGCGCGGAAAAGGGGCCGACAGTCGACGCGCGACTCCCAGCCCCCACCCAGCCTCAGTACTTACCTCCCGGGTCTGCCCACTAGGGCCCTTCGTACGTGACGTGCACCCTATGCGCGGCGTCACACCGCGGCAGAGCCGTTCTCACACTTGGTTGCCACTGCAACGCACAGCGTGAGCCCCCTCCTCCGGAAGGATGAGGGGGACGTCGCGCCCGCGGGCCGCAACGCCCAAGGTCCTTCGCCCTACGCCCACAGCCCTAGACGGCAGCGGTCCCGAGGCGGATACGCACCGTCACACCCCGCCGGTACGGTGAGGCCATGAGTCACGGTCCACGGACGGGACTGGCCGCGGTGAGCGCCGCGTTGCTGGCCATGAGCAGGCATCTGGAGGTGCGCGACGTCCTCAAGACGATCGTCGCCTCGGCGCGCGAACTGCTCGACGCCGAGTACGCGGCGCTCGGGGTCCCCGACGACCACGGCGGCTTCGCCCAGTTCGTCGTCGACGGCGTCAGCGAGGCGCAGTGGAAGGCCATCGGCCCCCTGCCGCGCCAGCACGGCATCCTCGCCGCGATGCTGCGCGAGGCGCGCACGGAGCGCCTCGCCGACGTCCGCGAGGACCCCCGCTTCGAGGGCTGGCCGTCCGCCCACCCCGACATGTCCGACTTCCTGGGCCTGCCCATCAAGGACGGCGACGAGACGATCGGCGCGCTCTTCCTGGCGAACAAGAGGTGCCCCAAGCCACAAGGAGGCTGCGGCTTCACCCAGGAGGACGAGGAACTGCTCCAGATCCTCGCCCAGCACGCCGCGATCGCCCTGACCAACGCCCGGCTCTACGAGCGCAGCCGCGAACTCACCATCGCCGAGGAGCGCTCCCGGCTCGCCCACGAACTGCACGACGCCGTCAGCCAGAAGCTGTTCTCGCTGCGACTGACCGCCCAGGCCGCGGCCAAGCTGGTGGACCGCGACCCCGCGCGCGCCAAGGACGAGTTGCACCACGTCGTGGGGCTCGCCGCCGAGGCCGCCGACGAACTGCGCGCGGCCGTCGTCGAGTTGCGCCCCGCGGCCCTCGACGAGGACGGCCTGGTCGCCACGCTCCGTACGCACATCCAGGTCCTCGACCGCGCCCACACGGCCCACGTCACCTTCGCCACCGGCGGCATCAGAGCCCTGCCCGCCGCACAGGAGGAGGCGATGCTGCGCGTCGCCCAGGAAGCGCTGCACAACGCGTTGCGCCACTCCGGTGCGGAGCGGGTCCGGGTGACGGTCGACAAGCGGGGCCCCGGTGCCGCGCTCCGCGTCGCCGACGACGGCACCGGCTTCGACCCGAAGGCGGTCCGCAGGGCGGGGCGCCACCTCGGCCTGGTCTCCATGCGCGACCGGACGAGCGGCGTCGGCGGCCGGCTCACGGTGGAATCCGAGCCCGGCAAGGGCACCACGATCGACATGGAGGTCCCCGGTGGCTGATCCGATCAAGGTACTTCTGGTCGACGACCACCAGGTCGTCCGCCGGGGCCTGCGTACGTTCCTGGAGGTCCAGGACGACATCGAGGTCGTCGGCGAGGCGGCGGACGGGGCCGAAGGCGTCGCGCGCGCCGAGGAGTTGCACCCCGACGTCGTCCTGATGGACGTCAAGATGCCGGGCATGGACGGCGTCGAGGCGCTGCGAAAGCTCCGCGAACTGGCCAACCCCGCGCGGGTGTTGATCGTGACCAGCTTCACCGAGCAGCGCACCGTGGTGCCGGCCCTGCGCGCCGGCGCCGCCGGTTACGTCTACAAGGACGTCGACCCCGACGCACTGGCCGGCGCCATCCGCTCCGTCCACGCCGGGCACATCCTGCTCCAGCCCGAGGTGGCGGGCGCCCTCCTCTCCCAGGAGGTGGCGAACGGCGGGCAGGGGAGGGGCGGTTCACTCACCGAGCGGGAGCGCGAGGTCCTCGGCCTGATCGCCGACGGCCGGTCGAACCGGGAGATCGCCCGCGCCCTCGTCCTCTCCGAGAAGACCGTGAAGACCCATGTGTCGAACATCCTGATGAAGCTCGACCTGGCGGACCGCACCCAGGCCGCCCTGTGGGCCGTACGGCACGGCGCCGCGGGCTGACGGGCCCGCTCCGGCGCACCACCGGGGCCCGAGGGGCGCGGTTCCCCTCCGGTGAGAGATTCATACTGTCGTGTATTTGTCCCCCGAACGGCGCATCCTGGCGGGCCGCGCCGCGTTCTCCAATGCGTGCTGCGGCGGCTGGCCGCGGCAATCGCAAGGAGGATTTCCAAGTGAAGAACCTGAAGAAGGCCGCGGCTGTCACCCTCGTCGCCGGTGGCCTGGTCGCCGCCGGCGCCGGTCTCGCCTCCGCCACTGACGGTGCGCACGCGGACGGCAAGGCCGTTCACTCGCCGGGCGTCGGCTCGGGCAACCTGGTCCAGGCCCCCATCCACATCCCGGTGAACGCGGTCGGCAACAGCGTGAACGTCATCGGTGTGCTGAACCCGGCCTTCGGCAACGTCGGCCTCAACCGCTGACCTGAGCCCAGGGTCCCCAGGACCCCCGGCCTCCCGGGCGCGCCCCGGGAGGCCGTCGCGCTCGCACCGGTTCTTTGATCCGATCGGGCGTATCGCGGCACGGCCCCGTTCCTCCCGGTCGCCCGAGCCGTTGCTCACCGTGCGGCTCGCCATTGGGGCCGAAACGCACCATCTGGAGGAACACTTCTCATGAACATCGCCAAGAAGGCCGCTCTGGCCGTCGCCGTCGCCGGTATCGCCGCGGGCGCCTCGGCGGGTGCCGCCGTCGCCGACGCCGGTGCCGAGGGCGCGGCCGTCGGCTCCCCGGGCGTCGTTTCGGGCAACCAGGTCCAGGTGCCGGTCCACATCCCGGTCAACGTCACGGGCGACTCGATCAACGTCATCGGCGTGCTGAACCCCGCCTTCGGCAACACCGCGGCGAACGACTGACGGTCGCGGCCCAGCAGCAACACCGGAGCCCCGCGGACAACGATCCGCGGGGCTCCGACGCGTCACCGGCCCGGCCCACGACGTCACCGGCCCGGCCCGGCCCGGGAGCCGACGACCGGCCCGGCCGAACTACGAGACGGCGACCGGCCCGGCCCAGCTCGTGACATAGCGACCGGCCCGGCCTGCTGGACGGCGACCGACCAGGCCCAGCTCGTGACGTAGCGACCGGCCAAGCCCGCGAGCCGACGACCGGCCAGGCCCGCTGGACGGCGACCGGCCCGGTCAGGCCCAGCTCGCGACGCGACGCGGCGACCGACCCGCGACCCCGCCCCGGCCACGAGGGGCAGCCGCCCCACCACGCACGGCAGCCGAGCCTCACTCGGCCTCACCCCCGCAACTGCTCCTCCACGAACGCGTTGTACGCGGCCACCTGGGCCCGCCGGGCCGTCCGCTCCACCGGCCTGAGCGCCACCGCCCGGGCCCCCATCTCCGAAGCGCTCACGGCCCCGCCGTGCCCGCTCTCGTACGCCACATCGATCAGCACACCCACGCGCTGCGCCAGCTCCAGCACCCGTACGGCCCGCGGCGGATACCCGGGTGCCAACGCCTCCCGGCCCCGCTCGGCGCGGGCCCGGTACGCGTCGACGGCGGCCTCCGCCATCGGCCCCGACCCGGCCACATCCAGCCGCGTCAGCACCTGCGTGGCCTCCCGCAACGCCTCCGCGAGCTCCCGCTCGGCCTCACCGAGCGAGGGCACGTCAGCGGGCGGCGCCTCCCGCACGGGCAGGCAGTGCCACACCACCTGGACATGGACATCGCCGTCCGGCCCGGCCTCGTACACCTCCGGGATCAGCCCGAGCGCGGCCCCGACACAGACGACCGCCTCCTCGGCGTCGACGGCCCGCGCGTTGAACTCCGGCGGCCCGCTCAGCCCCAGCGGATGCCCCGGCGCGGGCAGCGCGACCCGCAGCCCGCCGGCCCCGAGTGCGCGCAGCCGCCCGAGGGCCAGCGTCAGCCCGACCGGGCCCGCCTCCCCGGGGATCCCCTCGACGCGGTGCACCGCGTCCTCACCGACGATCGCGAGTACCGCGTCATCGGGTGCGACCAATCCGGCCAAAAGGGCATTCCCCCATGCCGCGAGCCGTCCAGAGCGTGGTTCCGAGAGCATGCGCTCCACCATAGAAGCCCAGGACGACGCCAAAACCCCGGCCGATGGAATGGACCACCGGACCAGTGGCGTAGGTTTTCCCCCGGGGGCTGCGTCCAGTGCCGAACAAGCCGAACCTCTACGGACGCACGCGAGACGGCCAAGACTGCAATGGGAGACAACGCGCTCATGAGCGATGTGCTGGAGCTGGAGGACGTATCCGTGGTCCGCGAGGGCCGGGCTCTGGTGGACCAGGTCTCCTGGTCGGTGAAGGAGGGCGAGCGCTGGGTCATCCTCGGACCCAACGGCGCGGGCAAGACCACCCTCCTGAACATCGCCTCGAGCTACCTCTTCCCGAGCAGCGGCGCCGCCACCGTCCTCGGCGAGACCCTCGGCAAGCCCGGCACGGACGTCTTCGACCTGCGCCCACGCATCGGCATCGCCGGCATCGGCCTCGCCGAGAAGCTGCCGAAGCGCCAGACCGTCCTGCAGACCGTGCTCACCGCCGCGTACGGCATGACGGCCGGCTGGCAGGAGAAGTACGAGGACATCGACGAGCAGCGCGCCCGCGCCTTCCTCGACCGCCTCGGCATGAGCGAGTACCTGGACCGCAGGTTCGGCACGCTCTCCGAGGGCGAGCGCAAGCGCACCCTGATCGCCCGCGCCCTGATGACCGACCCCGAGCTGCTCCTCCTGGACGAGCCCGCCGCCGGTCTCGACCTGGGCGGCCGCGAGGACCTCGTACGCCGCCTCGGTCGCCTCGCCCGCGACCCGATCGCCCCCTCGATGATCATGGTCACGCACCACGTCGAGGAGATCGCCCCGGGCTTCACGCACGTCCTGATGATCCGCCAGGGCCAGGTCCTCGCCGCGGGCCCCCTGGAGCTGGAGCTCACCTCCCGCAACCTCTCCCGCTGCTTCGGCCTCCCGCTGATCGTCGAGCAGCGCGGCGACCGCTGGACGGCCACCGGCCTCCCCCTGAGCTGACGCTTCCGTCCGGCTGTGCGGGCCGATCGCCCTCTGTCCGCACAGCCGTCCGCGGATCTACCATGACCAGGTGGCAGACATTGACGCATGGGTGTGGTGGCTGATCGGGGCCGCCGCGCTCGGAATCCCGCTCGTCATCACGGCCATGCCCGAGCTGGGCATGCTCGCCGTGGGCGCCGTCGCCGGCGCCGTGACGGCAGGGCTCGGTGGCGGAGTCATCCTCCAGGTCCTGGTCTTCGCCGTCGTCTCCTGCGCGCTGATCGTGGTCGTACGCCCCATCGCCGCACGTCACCGCGGTCAACGGCCGGAACTGGCCACCGGAATCGAAGCCCTGAAGGGCAGACAGGCCGTCGTGGTCGAGCGTGTCGACGCGGGCGGCGGGCGGATCAAGCTCAGCGGTGAGATCTGGTCGGCCCGCACCCTCGACGGTGACGCGGCGTACGAACCGGGCCGCCAGGTCGACGTCGTCGACATCGAGGGAGCCACCGCGATCGTCATCTGAGCCCACGGGTGACCTGAACCAGCCCCGCTACATGGGTGGTTCTGACAGACTCGACCAGCAAGATCCCAAGATCCTCCCGCGCGACGGCGCAGGAGGACAACGGCACGAAGGGCACAGGAGACGCGATGTCAGCGATCATCATCGTCCTGATCATTCTGGTGGTGTTGGTCTTCATCGCCCTGATCAAGACCATCCAGGTCATCCCGCAGGCGAGCGCGGCCATCGTGGAGCGCTTCGGCCGTTACACCCGCACCCTGAACGCGGGCCTGAACATCGTCGTCCCCTTCATCGACTCCATCCGCAACCGCATCGACCTGCGCGAGCAGGTCGTGCCGTTCCCGCCGCAGCCGGTGATCACCCAGGACAACCTGGTCGTCAACATCGACACCGTCATCTACTACCAGGTGACGGACGCCAGGGCCGCCACCTACGAGGTGGCCAGTTACATCCAGGCCATCGAGCAGCTCACGGTGACGACCCTGCGCAACATCATCGGTGGCATGGACCTGGAGCGGACCCTGACCTCCCGCGAGGAGATCAACGCGGCACTGCGCGGCGTCCTCGACGAGGCCACCGGCAAGTGGGGCATCCGCGTCAACCGCGTCGAGCTGAAGGCGATCGAGCCGCCCACCTCCATCCAGGACTCGATGGAGAAGCAGATGCGCGCCGACCGTGACAAGCGCGCCGCGATCCTCACCGCCGAAGGTATCCGCCAGTCGCAGATCCTCACGGCCGAGGGTGAGAAGCAGTCCGCGATCCTGCGGGCCGAGGGTGAGGCCAAGGCCGCGGCCCTGCGCGCGGAGGGCGAGGCGCAAGCCATCCGTACGGTCTTCGAGTCCATCCACGCCGGTGACGCGGACCAGAAACTCCTCGCCTACCAGTACCTCCAGATGCTCCCGAAGATCGCCGAGGGAGACGCCAACAAGCTCTGGATCGTCCCCAGCGAGATCGGCGACGCCCTCAAGGGACTGAGCGGCGCCATGGGCAACTTCGGCCCGATGGCCGGCGGCCCCGCTCCGTCCGCGCCGTCGAAGGAGCGCCGGGAGCAGCCCCCCATCGACTGAGCACGGCACAGCACAGCGGCACAGCACAGCGGCACAGCACAGCGGAACGGGCCGCCGACCTCGCGAGGTCGGCGGCCCGTCGTGTCCGGTCTCCCGGCCTACGCCGCCATCTTCTGCTGCCCCAGCCACCCCGGCAGCGCCGCCCGCCCGTCGGTGCCGAGCGACAGCAGCATCGCGTCGGCCGGCGTCGGCTCGAACGGCTGCCTGAGCAGCGGCATCCCGGCCTGCTCCGGTGTCCGGTCGGCCTTGCGGTGATTGTCCTCGGCGCAGGACGCCACCGTGTTCAGCCACGCGTCCGCGCCACCCTGCGACCGCGGCACCACATGGTCCACGGTCGTCGCCCGCCGCCCGCAGTACGCGCACCGGTGCTGGTCCCGTACGAGCACGCCCCGCCTGGACCACGGCGCCCGTCTTCGGAACGGCACCCTGACGTATCTGCAGAGCCTGATCACCCGTGGCACGGGTATGTCGAGCGCCGCTCCGCGCATCCGCAGCTCGGGGTGGGCCTGCTCGACGACGGCCTTGTCCTGCAACACCAGCACGACGGCTCGGTTCAGTGTCACTGTCGAGAGCGGCTCGAAGCTCGCGTTCAGCACCAACGTGTCCCGCACCCTGCCCACCTCCCGTACGCAACGGATCACCCCTCGGCGTCCGTGCGTCAACTCTGGCCGCGCCCGCCGAGATGGACAACGCAATAAAAAATGCCTGCCTCTGATCACTTCCAGGACCAGAGGCAGGCAAACGTTCCGTGAACGCTAACTCTCCGCGGGAGCCGCGTACTCGGCGACGACCTGCGCCCGCGCGAGGGTGTGGAACCGCAGGTTGAAGCCGACGACGGCGGGCGAGGCGTCGGAATCGATCCCGAGCTTCTCCTGATCCACCGCGTACACGGTGAAGACGTATCGGTGCGCGGGATCGCCGGGCGGCGGGGCGGCGCCCCCGAACTCCTTCGTCCCGTAGTCGTTGCGCACCTGCACGGCGCCGTCGGGAAGCCCCTCGAACTTGCCGCTGCCCGCACCCGCGGGCAGCTCGGTCACCGAGACGGGGACGTCGAACAGGGACCAGTGCCAGAACCCGCTGCCCGTCGGCGCGTCCGGGTCGAAGCACGACACGGCGAAGCTCTTGGTCTCCGCGGGGAAACCCTCCCACCGCAGCTGCGGCGAGGTGTTGCCGCCCGCCTGGACCTGAGCGTCGTCGAGCACCCCACCGGGCTTGAAGTCCTCGCTCACGACGGTGAACGACGGCACCTGCGGATGAAAGTCATGCGGCAACGGCGCCCGCTCGGGCTGCTCGGTCACGACGACACCTCCTGGATCAAGGTTCTGCGGACTCACGGGTTCCACGGACTGACAGGTTCTACGGACTGTGAGTCCACGCACTGACGAGTTCTACAGACCCACGGGTTCTACACAGTCCGGTCCTGAAACCCTAGAACCAGTTCTTCCGACTGCCGACCTCCGACAGCCACTGGTGCAGGTACGCGGACCAGTCGGTGCCCTGGAAGTCGTTGTGCCCGACGACGAACGAGCGGAACGTGTCGCTGCCCTCGCTGAACAGGCCCGGCTTCTTGTCCATCTCCAGTACGACGTCCATCTCCCGGTCGTCGGCCACGAAGCTCAGCTCCACCTGGTTGAGCCCCCGGTACTGCTGCGGCGGGAAGAACTCGATCTCCTGGTAGAACGGCAGCTTCTGTCGCGTGCCCCGGATGTGCCCGCGCTCCATGTCCGCGCTCTTGAAGCGGAACCCGAGGCCGATGAAGGCGTCCAGGAGCGCCTGCTGCGACGGCAGCGGGTGCACGCTGATGGGGTCCAGGTCCCCGGAGTCCACGGCCCGGGCGATCTCGAGCTCGGTGGTCACCCCGATGTTCATCCCGCGCAGCGGCTGCCCGTCGATCGTCGTGACCGGCGTCTCCCAGGGGATCTCGAGGCCGAAGGGCACGGCGTGCACCGCGTTCGCCTTCAGCTCGAAGGCGCCGCCGAGCCGCACCTTGGTGAACTCGATGTCCTGCTTGGTCTCCTGGTCGCCGCCCTCGACCTCGACCCGCGCCTGCAGACCGACGGAGAGACCCTCGATCTCCTGGTCGACGGATCCGCCCTGGATCCGGACCTCGCCCTGGACGACGCCACCGGGCACGACATTGGCCTCGGTCAGCACCGTCTCGACGGACGCCCCGCCCGCACCCAGACTCGCCAGCAGTCGCTTGAAGCCCATGACTCGATCTCCTCCATAGGTGAACCGTGATCCCGCGATGACCGGACCCGCCGACCTGACGCGCCGGTCCCGCTGTCTACAAACGCGGTACACCGGCGTCCGGTTCCGCACGGGCTCAGCCGGCCCGTTCCGTTACCCTCGGACGGCATGATCGCGGCCCCTGACCGTACGCCCCTGACCCGCACGTTCTTCGACCGGCCAGTCCTGGACGTCGCCCCCGACCTGCTGGGACGCACCCTCGTGCACCACACGGCCGACGGCCCCATCGAGCTCCGCCTCACGGAGGTCGAGGCCTACGACGGTGCGAACGACCCCGGCTCCCACGCCTATAGAGGACAGACCGCCCGCAACAGCGTGATGTTCGGCCCGCCCGGACACGTGTACGTCTACTTCACGTACGGCATGTGGCACTGCATGAACCTGGTCTGCGGCCCACCGGGGACCGCGAGCGGTGTCCTCCTGCGTGCGGGCGAGATCACCGAAGGCGCCGAGTTCGCCCGCAAACGTCGACTATCGGCCCGTAAGGACAAGGAACTGGCCAAAGGCCCGGCCCGACTGGCCACGGCCCTGGGAGTGGACCGCGCCCTCGACGGCACGGACGCCTGCGCCTCGGGCGACTCACCGGTGGAGGTCCTGCACGGCACGCCGGTCCCCGCTGACCAGGTACTCAGCGGCCCTCGCACCGGAGTCGCCGGCGAGGGCGGGGTCCACCCGTGGCGCTTCTGGATCGCCGACGACCCGACGGTGAGCCCGTACCGGGCCCACACTCCCCGCCGACGCCGAACTTGACGCGGACTTGAGCGTTCCGTAATGTGGCCCGAGCCGCTTGACCCGGGTATGGCAGTCAGCCAGCAACGGGAAGCGGCCAAACCACTACTCTACGATCTCCCTCAGCGGGGGCCTTTTCGTCGTGCTCGCATGTCGAAATTCGAACCCGCGGAACTCGATTATGAGTTGACGAGGAAATCGTCTAACGTAGTGAACACGCCGAAAGGCAAAGGCCCCCAACGGCCACCGGAAATGAATTCCGAACCGGAAACGGAACGGAAAACGGATCTGGTAGGGTTGGAAACACGAAGGGAAGCGCCCGGAGGAAAGCCCGAGAGGGTGAGTACAAAGGAAGCGTCCGTTCCTTGAGAACTCAACAGCGTGCCAAAA
>NZ_JBVIFR010000034.1:0-52082 GCF_055571235.1 Streptomyces sp. NPDC030991 | reverse complement strand
ACGCCTGGGCGCACGCCCCTGTACGGCGGTACACCAATGGCATGGCTGACCGTCGCGCTTATCCGAGTGATCTGTCCGATGCCCGCTGGGCACTGATCGAGCCGGTGGTTCGCCCGGGAGATCGCCGCACGCATCCCCTCAGAGAACTGACGCCTGCAGGTGGACGCCCCGGGAGCCCGACAGGCACCCTCCGCCCTGCGGGCGGAGGCGACAGCCACCCGGTCGGGGAGCATTGTTTCTCCGGTACGGCCATCTCAGGCAGCCGGGTGAGCGTGCCGGGATTCGGCTGACGTCGGGGCGCCGGGAGCGGTAGCAACGGGCGCATGAACTCCACGACGATGCGCGGCTTTGCGGCCGACGCGTTCCTTGTGCTGCCCCTGCTCGCCACCACCACCCCGGCCCATGCCGAGACCCGGGCCGGGGTGGTGCAGGTCCGTCTGCAGGACGGGATCGCGTCCCTCCCGCGCGCGGCGGAAGACCGGACGGGCTATGAGCGAACCAGGTTCCGGCACTGGGTGGACGCCGATCACGATCACTGCAACACCCGCGCGGAGGTGCTGATCGCGGAATCACGGACCGAGCCCGTCCTTGAGGGGGCGTGCACAGTGGCCTCGGGGACGTGGTTCAGCTACTACGACGGCGCCACGGTCACCGACCCTGCGAAGCTCGACATCGACCACCTGGTCCCGCTCGCCGAGGCCTGGGATTCCGGCGCGGGGCAGTGGACGCCGGCCCGGCGTGAGGCATACGCGAACGACCTGGATGCTGAGCGTTCGCTGATCGCGGTGACGGCCCACACGAACCGCAGCAAGGCTGATCAGGACCCGGCCCAGTGGCTGCCGCCGGCCGCGGAGGCCTACTGCCAGTACGTCACCGACTGGGGGACGACCAAGCTGCGCTGGAAGCTCACGGCTGACCCGGCCGAGATCACCGCGCTGAACAAGGTGGCGGATGGGTGCGGTTACGCCGCCGTCGCCTACGAACCCGCCCCCTGACGACCACCGAGAACCCTCGTTCCTCTGCAACTCCGACCCGCAGGGGCGCGGCACGCTGCCAGGCCACGACGGCGGGGACCCGGGCACCGGGCGCGACGCCGGGGCGCCCGCCCTCACGGCGCCTTCCCGCGCTGCGCCTGGGGTGTGAACCCCAGGACCCGCGGCGGGTAGATCACCCCGTAGATGCGGCCGAACCGGTTGGCCGGCCCGCCGGATGCACCGCCGTGACGTTCCAGGAAGAAGGCGCGCGCCATCGACTTCATCTGCGCGCCGTCCACGTACAGGATCCACCGGTTCGACGCCGGGTCGAAACGCGCCGACTCCACCGCCGCGGCGAAGCCGGTGCAGGGCCCTTCCACCAGCTGCTCGCCCACCGTCACGAACCGTTTCAGGATGTCCAGTTCACCGCGGCGCACAGCGACTTTCTGCAGGCCGATCTCCGGCGGCTCGTGGGCCGGCACGACAGCGCACTGGCGGGCGTAGGCTAGCACGTCGTTGCCATCGGCGGTCACCTGCACCGCCCAGTGCACCGGCCGGCCAGCTCGCGCGGAGATCTCCGCGCGGTCCTCAGTGGACGCCTCGCGCAGCAGCCCCAGCCTGACCAGCGGACCCGCGGTCCGTGCGTCCAGGCCTTCGACCGCGGACACCCAGCCGTCGTGGCTGCCTTGCGCGTCCGCGATCCGCTGGAGCAGCGTCATGTTCGCGCCCGGATTACCCACCCCATACCTCCCCCTGGCGACTGCGCACGACGCTAACGCGCAGTTCAGGTCGGGCGGGCAGAATTCGCCCAGCGTGGCCCGAACGAGCACCGCGGCGGATTGCGGCGCGCAGTGCTACCCGTGCCCGGTGCCGACAGCTCCCTTATGAGGTGTTCCGGCCAGTGCTGAGCCCGCCTTGGAGCTCGACGTCCACCGGGACCGCGACCCTCAGGCCGTCAGGCGCAGAGGGGCGTGGGTTCGAGGAGTGCCCACACCTGGCGGCCGTCGGCAGTCATCTCCGTGCCGCAGCTTGCCCAGCCTCCGGTCGCTACGGTGGACCCTGCACCCAGCACCACGTTCGGCCGATAGGAGCGACGATGACCGCCCTCGCGGGGACTGCCCCTTCTACGCCGGATCTTGCGAACCTGCGCATCGAGCTCCACCACCGCCACCGCCTGGCGGACCCCGAAGCGGGCCTGCAGGCCTGGCACGTTCGTGTCCTGGACGGCGATACCGAAGTGGGCAGTCTGCATGCGGCGCGGTGTCTGTACTACGACGCCGACAACCTGGCCGAGCGGATGACCGACCACGGTGGGCTGTGCGCGGTGGCCGCCGCCCAGCTCCTGTCACCGGACGGCGACCTCGCGCCCGAGCTGGAGGAGGCCGTCGAACAGGGCGGGAACTTCCTCATCCTGGACCGTCTGCACATTCAGGCTCCCTTCGACGACCAGAACCTGATCACCGTCGTCGTCGCCGACGTCATCGACCGCCTCAGCGACAACTACTACACGGTCGTCCTTCCGCACACGCCGCCGGACACCGGCTCGGGCATCAGGCTCCTGTCCCAGGCCGCCCGCGAACTCGCCGCCACCCCTTTCTCAACCGAACTGCAGATCATCGACACCTGCCTGGCCGCACCCGAGCAAGCGGCAGGAAGAGCCCGTGCTCGCTTCACCTCCCGCCTCCAGCACCCCCATGTCCACCTCGACACCGCAGACGAGGAACCGGAGGACGACGAGGAGGAGGACGTACTGACACCCCGAACGGCCGCCGTGCTGGCGCTGGCGGGTCAGGAACTGTCCGCGCTGGCCTGGCAGGAGGTGACCGCGCTCGGCGATGAACCGCTCCCGCGAGGCGCCGGCGGCGTATTTGGCAAACTCCCGGCGATCACGCTGCAGCGTGACGAGGCCTGGCGCAAGCAGATGGCCCGCACCTTCGACGACCTGACCGGCGACCTGCGCGCCACACCGCCCGGCGCCGAACCACGCTGCACGGGCGAGGAGATGGCCCTGCACCTGGTGATCGACCGCGCCCGGTCGATCACCACCAATCGCCCGAACACCGTCCATGACCTTGTCGCCCACTTGCCCCGCCATGGCGCCGACTACGACTGGGATGCCTGCTCAGACCTGCTCTTTGAGGACCACGACGTGCTGATGCTCTTCGACGCCCGACTCGACGGCGTCGAGGACGCACAGAGCGACATCCACCAGGCCCTGGGCATGGCCAATCTCGCAGCCGACGAGTGGTTCGCGCCGTTCAGAGCGGAGGACGCCCGCGACCCCGGCCGAGAATTCCGCCAGTAAATCCGTGCGGCCGACCCGCAATGAGCCCCGGGCACCACGCACACAATGACGTGATTAAGGCCCGCCGAGCACCCTCCAACGCCCCAAGCTCGCGGTGTGCCGCAGGCTGCCGTACCTCCGGCACACGATCACCTGAAGTTCACCGCCGCGTGAGCGCGCCCGCGGGTACGAGTTCCTTCCCGAATGGCTGAGCCAAGGGCGTGTCGACGACTGTCCTGCGCCCGGCGTGGTCAAGGCTCCGGCCATGGAGAAGGTCGAGGTTTACGTGGCAGACGATCGGTTCGACATCACCGCCCTGAATGTCACCTTCGCGGGGCTGCCCGTCGCCAGCGTGTCAACCGAGCTGGTGAGCTGCATTGGGGGCGATCTGGAGGAACTGAAAGAGGCACTGCGCGAGTACTTCGCGGACGACGCGTCGTGGTGCCGGGTTGGCAACGACGTGCACACGATGACCGACGGATCATCAGAAGTCCGACTGACTCCCCGGCCGAACGACCCGAACTGGCACGCTGACCTCCTCCATGCCGAGGGCTGGAAGAGCTCTCAAGGCGCGCGCATTCCAGCGGAGTACCGGTGGCAGTACGCCCGGTACGCCGATCGCCGGCACGAGGCCCGCGAAGGCTGCCTGCAGGCCGAGGATCTCCGTGCGGCCGCCGCCAAGGACGGTGCTGCAGGCGTCGACGAGCTGGTGCGGCACCAGCAGGCGCAGCTCGTCAAGTGGTACGCCGCCCTGGAGGAGTTCGTCTCCTCGGTGCCTGCCTCCGAGGACCTTCCCAACTGGGTCGGCCCGGTGGTCAGGGATGAACTCGCGGACTGGCACCGAACCCGCGAGTTCCTGACGAGCGCGGTGATGAAGTACCACCATGGCGACGTCGCCCCACGTCCTGACACCGTGTTCGGAAACCTGTGTTTCGCGTTCTCGACGGCCTCGTTTGAGCTGGCGCCCTCCCCCGTCGGTTAGGGCAGGCCGGGGGATCCAGCGCGACTCGGTGTCCGGCTCACCAGGGGGTGTCGGGCGTCGCTGGAGTACCGCTTCGCGCCCCTGGCTAGGCGCACGAGGATCTTCTCTCCTCGGCGACAGCAGGTGTTTGCCGGACCGGGCGTGACAAACCGCCTGTGGCTCCGTTTACCGGTGGATACAGCAGAAAAACTCCGGCACGGGTTAGGTGCGATGAGCATGAGAGCGCAGCAGAAGTGGGTAGCTGAGCGAGCGCAGCGGGCCAAGCTCTGCGAGGCCGCGGCCTTCGGCACCGTGGTGGAAACGGGCCGCTGCTTCTTCCCGCTGGGCCTGCCGGACTGAGCTATGCAGACGCGGCACGTAGCTCTCAACATCGGCAATGAGCCGATCAAGAACGTGCGCTTCACCTGGGGTGGCGACTATCCCAAGGAGCGGCGTCATCTCGAAGGGTGGGGCACCGCTGTCGAAGTACCGGCGATCGTCGCGCTCCTGGACAAAGTCGTCGCCGGTGAGCTCACCGCCGAAGGCGCCCGTGGGCTCCTCGCCCGGGTGGCCGAGGCGGTTGTCCTCGACTGCGATCCGCAGGAAGCCGACCCCATCAAGCGTGCCGTCGCTCGCTGCTACGGCGACTGCGACGAGTGCGTCACAGGGAAAGACGAGTTCGACCGTCGTATCCACCAGGTGCTTGTGCAGCGCGAGCGCTACCGTGACCCGGCTGCCCACCCCTGGGCTGTCACCCGCTCCACGCTCCACCAGGTCACCTGCCGGGAAATGCAAGCACTGGGCACCTCGTGCGGGTTCCTGTTCACGACCTCGGGTGAGATCAATCCGGAGGAGTACGGCTGGCATCTGAAATGGTTCGTGCACGACCACTTCGGGAGCATCCCCGGCGAGGGACGCACGGTGCTCGCCCGGCATGAAGCCGCCTCCTGGATCGCGGAGCGCACTGGTCCCAAGGGGGGCGAGCGCTTCAAGATGTGCGGCACTTGCCGGCCGGAGCGTCCCGATCGTGCATGACCACCCTCAGCGCCAGCGCCTGTGATGACGGGCAGCCCGGCCTGCTTCGGCCGTCGTCGCGAGGACGCCGGCCGCCCCCGCCGCCCCAGGGCGGGCGTGCGGGCCTGCTCGCAGCCGTCCGGCTCACGCCTTCAGGCCCCGGGGGCGAGTCATCTTGATGGAGCCGCCCCGTGCCAGTCGCGTCACCGAACGTAGGGAACACGGTGGAAAGCACCGCACAAGACAACCCCGTGGCCCTGGACTGGTTGGCGTTGCCCGGCCGGCGAGTTCTCCTCGACGACGGCTGGATGGAAGACGCTGACGAGGACTGGCCCGGCCGCGTGACCCGGCACCAGGGAGTGGTCAGCGCTGTCCAGCCGAGCATCACCGGCGCCATCGAGCTGACCTTGACCCTGCACGACGGACGCACGCAACTGCTGTGGCCCCTTGGCCAGTTCAGCGTGACCGACAGCGCCACTGGCGCGGTGCTGTACACGCCCACGCTCCGTCAGCGACGCCAGCTGCCCCCGGCGTTCATCGAGGCCGTCCGACGGGTCGTTCCCGGGCGCCTCGACGATCTGGAATGGGTGACGCGGACGACCTGCGTCGACAAACTCCCGCAGCAGAGGGCGAGGGAGCTGGTGGAGATTGCCGCCGAGGTGGAGTGGGAGTGCATGCGCGAGAGCGATCTTCTTGTCGACCCGGCGTCACCCGCCGCGAGGTGTGCGCAGGCAGCACGGTGGGTTGTGCAGATGTGGCAGGCCGATGCCGGCCCCACGGCTATCTGAGATCCGGCTCTCGTAGCGCTACTCCTCCTCTGCTACCGCCCGGTCCTCGCTGGCGTCCCGCATTTCGGGGGTCACGGTCGTCCTGGCATGCAGGAAGAACGGGCCGCCTCGGGCGGACAACACGGTCGGGGCGGTGGTAGCGAGGACCTGTGCGCGGTAGCGGACGCCGGTGCCGAACTGCCGGGCCTTGAGGCCGGTTGGGTTCGTCTCCCACTCCCGGTGGTGCTGCGCGACAGCGCTCAGGAGTTCGGCCTCCTCGGGGCTGGGGCCGGCATGGAGAAGGAGATCGATGATGGTGTGCACGCTTGGGGTGTCCAGGGCGGTGCTCGGCTTGTCCTCCTGGACGCTGGTGGCCAGGCGCACAAGGACACCATCGAGCGGGTCACGGCGCCAGGCGGGCGTCTCGGTGTAGGCCGCAGTGCCGGTGATCCAGGCCAGCAGTACCTCGCACTCGCGGGAGTTGAGGTCGGTGCCCAGACCGGCGAACAGCTGGTGCCACAGCAGCAGGACCACGTCACGGCGGCGCGGAGCAGAGCGCCGCTCGTAGAGGCAGTGCTGGCACAGCCAGCCCACCTCCGGGTAGGGAAACGCTTCGATGTGCGGACGGGCCCGGCCGGTGAGCGAGCCGGCCTTGATCTCATCCGCGCACAGGGCACAGTCCATCGCCACCAGGGCGTGGCGGTCAATGCGCGGCCGCGGGAGCTGGCCCATACCCGCGGGACGCTCGATGCGCGGCCGGCGCTGCAGGGTGCACGAGGCGGGGCGCTCCAGCCAGCCCCGCATGATGCCGACCGCCTCGCGCAGATCATGCTCGTCGGCCCCCGACAGCACCTTCAGCCCGAGTGCCTTGGCCAGCCGCTTGACCACACCGGCTTCGTCCAGTCCGGTCAGCGCGGCCACCGTGGGCACGCCCTGATTCGCCCACCTCTTCAGCTCGGTGCCGGGCAGCGTGCGGGCCTCGGCCAGTGTGGGGAAGTTGGCGGCGTCCTCGGCCGCGTCGAGCGACAACTCCTCGAACTGCATGGGGCGAACTCCGGGCTCGGCGGGGTGGTGAGAGCAGCTTGGCGTGCCCCGCTGACCACGACGTGCCTCGTTCACTCCATCGGAGCCAGCTCTGGCCCCGATGGAAGGCGACGCCCGTGCGCAGGATGACGCCCAGATGCGAGACGCAACTACTGGAGACAGCCTGGCCTGCCACCTCGAGCGGGTCCGCGTCGCTGGTGCGGTAGGACGCCGGCTTTCGCCGGGCGAACCACTCTTTCGGCACGGTGCCTGCGGCCAGGTCTCTTTCGTCCAGGCCACGACTGCGTCGTCGTCGTGCTCGATCGCACGCCGGGCAGGCTGTGGCCAGCTCCAGCCGTGCCGCGCAGGGCGCAGTCGTGCCGCTTCACGCAAACACCGCCCCGGACCGTCAGCCACCACGAGAGACTGCCGCCATGTCCGTCAAAATGACCACCCAGCCCTATCCGCCCGGCACTCAATGGACCATTACCGGCCGGCACGGACACACGCAGACCGCGGAACTCGCTCTGTACGCCGAGCCCGACTACTCCACCATCACGGACGACTACCGCCCCGACGAGATCACCGCCACCGAGCTGTGGCGGATCTGGGTCGACAAGGCCGCCCACCTGGCTCACCAAAAGTGGCCGGACCTGTACCGGCCCGGTGAGGTCACGATCTCGTGGACCGTCACCACCGCGAAGGTCACGGGCATCTTCGAGGCGGCACCGTACATGCGGCCACTGCCGCAAGACCCAGAGCTGGTGCGCTTGTTCGGCCCGCACGAGGAAGAGGACTTCCTCACCCACTACCGGCCCCCCACCCACGTGGAGACCGGAGAGCCGCTCAACTGGCTGCGGCTACCTGTCCTGGACCGCGGCTGGAACGCCACGGCGGCGGACAAGGGCGGGTTCATCCAGGAGGTGACGGGCTGGAAGCCTGCACCCTTGCAGCCAACGATGGACGTGGTGCAGATCGGGCGGGCAGCGGGCCTGTACGTTCCGTCTCTGTAGGTGCCCCCCTTCATGCGGGGCCCACATATTCGCCTCGTCCACTCCGGTGCTCGCGGCCGCGACAGCGACGCCCCCGCGGCCGTCGCACGGAGCGCCCGGCCCGCGAGATGGTCGATCTCGTGCACGGTGGGGAACTCGGCGACGGCGACGGCCGCCTCCAGAGAAAGAGGCTCACAGGACATGGAGAGCTGACCGTCCGTTGCGCAGGTCTGCTGCCGGCTTACGTGAAATGACCCGGTCGCATACGCCGATACGGCCGGTCGTCCAACGGGGTGAGAGGCGGGCGGAACAGCTGACGGCGCCGGGCGGGGACTCACGCGGCGGGCGCTTTGGGTGCGGGGTCACAGGGGTAAAGGGGCGGGCCGGTTGCTGAGCAGGGTGGGCTGGTCACTGTGTTTCATGATGTCCAGCCGCCACAGCGCCCGCCGCGCGTAAAGGTCGGCGTCGAGCTGCAGCGGGTTCTGCCGCCACTCCTGCACGTGATGGGCGACAGCGTGCAGCACAGCGGTCTCTCGGTCGGCGGGTGCGGACAAACCGACCTGCGGCGCTGGGCACAGGGCGGTGAGCACGGCCTCGGCGCAGGTGAAGGGAAGCTCTGTCGAGACCAGTTGTGCGTCGGCGAAGCCGATGAGAAAGCCTCGTGCCTTGTCGAGCAGCGCAGTGGAGGAGGCGGGCTGCTGCGGCAGCCAGTCGTCCAGGAGACGCGCTTCGGCGTTGTTGAGCGAGACGGGAGCTCCGGGCACGAGGTGATGAAACACGCGCAGGATGACGTCCAGCCGGCGGGGGGTGCTGCGCCGCGGCCCCAGACAGTGCCCGCACAGCCAGCCCATCACCGCGTACCGGTCGCCCCCGCGGTGAGGAAGCCGTCCGAGCGTCCCGCCGATTTCGACCAGGTCGGCACACAAGCCGCACACTGTGTCGTGAGGCGCGGCGGTCAGACGGACCGGCTCGGGAACCAGCGCGAAATCCGAACGCTGCTTGCGACGGGAGTAAGGCGCGACGAACGCCGCGAACGCACTCGGGTTCCTGATCCAGCGCTGGGCAAGGACGAGCGTGTCACGCAGCTCCTCAACACCGGCCTCAGCCCGGCGAGCAGCTCCCGTGGCCTGGGTCAGCAGAGTCTAAGCTTCCGGGAACGACGTCCCCGTGGCCGCGACCAGCCGGCCCACACAGGCATTGAGCGCCTCGCGCAGCGCGGAGCCGCCCATCGCGTGGATCTCCTCTTCCGGCAGAAGCACGGAATCGGCAGGCCCGCTGGGCAGCAAGCTGAGGTCGACAAGCCACTGACGGGCCAGGTCAAGCCCCTGGCCGAGGTCCTCAAGGGTGAACTCCCCGCGGTGACGCCGCTGCACCGCACGGTTGAGCAACGTATTGATCTCGCGAGCCGGCCGACGCGCGGCCTTCCCCACCTGCGCGGCCTGCACATTGAGCAGTTGCCGCGCCCGGGCGTAGGTGATCAGCACCCGAGGTTGGCACACCTGGCATGACTCACCGGCAGCCGGCGCCGCCCGCGTGCCGCACTCCCGGCAGATGAAGCCGGGGCACTGGCCACACAGCACATCCGCATCCTCGGTGACCTCTACGAATGCGCCTACGGGAAGATCGGCTCGCATCTGATCTTCCAGAGAGAAGCACGTACCCAGACAGCGAATGTACGCCTGGGCCATCCCCTCCTGATCAACCAAACTCTCCCGCACGACCGGGTGCGTGCCACCGACCCGCGGCCCCGAATCCGGCCCGGCCGACACCCCAAGGAACAGGACCTCTGCGGCACGGAAAGCTTCGAGCAGTCGGGGGCTTCCGCTCTGATCATCCTTGTGGGACTGCAGACACCCGCACGCCAGATTCTCGGCGAAACCGCCGTACGCGGCGCCGAACAGACCGCACTGAGGACAGAGAGTCCAGCGGTAGAGCCCGTCGTTGTGGGTGTACATCCCGGCATGCTCGTTGCTCATCCAGGGGCTGACGTCTGCCCCGGGAGAGCTGTACGGGAAGGAGCCCAGGTGCAGCAGAGCCCCGCCCTGCCACTGCTCGGAGACGTCGAAGGGGACGAAGGACACGCCCTCAGGAGGACAGCGGTCCTCCCAGTCCTCCTCGAACATCCCGAACCACTGCTTGCCGTCGACATCCCCCACGGCACAGCACGCAAACCGCTCCCACCACACCGGCGCACTCTCAGCGGCATGGAACCACAGCCGCTGCTCGGGCAGCCAGAACGCGGGCGTACACGTGGCGCTCGCGGTATCGGTCTCGAACACCATCGGCTCGTAGGCATACGGCACCTCCAGGTAGTCGAAGAAGACCGACCACCTGGCATGCAAGGCGCTCCTGTACCTCGTCGTCACAACCTCGTGCACGGCCATCCTCACGCCCTACTCGCTGGGGAACGAAGTCGATGGACACCACCATGAAGCGCCTCGGGCCCGACGACCCCCCGCAGTCACTGGACCGGGCCCATAACTCCGCCCGTCAGGGGCTACCCACGGCAGCAGGTTGTCGACCGGCGGGCGGCGGGATCGCGCAGCTCCAGCAGCCGGGCCAGGTGGTCGACGAGCTCCGCATGGCGGGGCAGCCCGTAGAGCACCCGGTAGTGGACGAGGTCCGGCTGCTGGGCCAGCGCGGTCTCGATCGCCGCCAGGTAGGTCTTCTCCCGCGACCGGCTGCCGGTGACGACCAGGTGCTCGCGTGCGCTGGCCACAACCTCGACCATCGCCTCGATCAGATCGCTCCAGCGAGTGAGGACCTTGACCACCTCCGTGGTCCCAGAAGTCTCCAGCGCGCTGGTTGCCGCCCCGTCCTGATGGGCGAACAAAACCTCGGGCCGCTCCTTGTACAGGCGGCAGAGCCCGGCCCGGTTCCGTTTCCCGGTCCGGTGCATGAGCTTCGCTGTCCGCGATGGACAGAGCTTTCCTTGCGACAGGGTTGACGCTGACGCGACCCGCGATGCTGCGGTAACCGGAACGGGCGACGCACGAAGAAGAACCGATGCCTGCAACCGCTCGTTGCACCGGTTACTGATAGGGCGCGCATGGATCAGGAGCGTGAGCGTCATGCCACAGGCACACACGTCCTCCCCGGACGGCAGCGTGAAAGTGACGACCGTCTTCGACGGGCAGATCTGGGCCGAGCACGAGGACGGGTCACGGTGTCCGCGGACAGGCCCCAGCAAGCACCGCCAGCGGCCACTGGACAGCCGTTGTCCGGGCAGAGTCCGCTACATCGCCCGGTGCCGAAAATGCCAGTGGGAATGCGCAGGGACTTCAGCCGGGTCCGTCCGCAAGGACTCCAGGCGGCACGCGGAGGACTGCGACCGGCAAAACGCGCCCAGGCCGAGAACCGCGCAAGCCGGCACACCACACACGCGCGGGCCCCGCATTCTTGATCAGCTCGCTCACCTGGAAGCCCGCCTGCCCCATCTCGGGGAGCCCTTCCGTCCTCCCGCTCCTGCGCCATCGCCTGCCATGACGCATTACTGCGCACACAGCGGGTGCAGCGTGTGCGAAGCCCGAAAAGCACTCGCCGGAGAGCGCGACGTCCGCGCGGAACTGGCCTACCTCCTGGCCGAGGCCCGCGAACTGCTCGAGGTGGCCGCTTTTGTGGGGCCCGCCCCTGATGACGTCCTGGTCCCCTACCTTCCCAGTCCGTTTGCCGAGCAGGACACAGAGCCTGCGCGCGGGTCTCTGGCGGACGCCACCTATCGAGCCGTCCAGGCAGCCCAGCTTCTTGTCATGGCCGCCGAGACCCGAGACCCCAGTTACCTCACGCGAGCCAATAGCCACCTCATCGCCGCCGCCTATGGCACAACCCGGGTGATGGACCGTGATCTCGTGCTCGCAAGGACGGAACAGGAATGCCGTTGAGATGAGCCTCAGGGACATAAACAGCGCAGGCCATGAGCACCCCGAACGCGCGGCCGGGGCAACCGGCGTGCCGCTTTGCGCGGCCAGCCCCCAGACGACCGCCGAGCGGTTCACCGCGATGTGGGAGCAGATGCCATGGGAACTGCGCAAGCTGTTCACTCCGCATGCCAGCCGGGCCCTGCCCCGCGGACTGCACGCGGCGTTCGAAGCCGTCACAACAGGCACCAAAGCCAAGACGGACGCGCAAGTGGCCGCTCACGCACTCCTGCGATGGCAAAGGCTCAAGAGGGACGGCCACGTCGGAAAGCGACGACCGCACGCTCTCGCGCACTACGTGCTCTTCGGTGCGTCAGCGACGGGTGCAGGCCGGAACAGCCGCCGCTCATGAGCCACGACCAGCAGGGCCCGGACGGAAGGCCGCTGTACGGGCGCGGGACCACCAGATAAGTGAACTCCGAGGAACACGAGTTCTCAGCAGTGAACGGAGCCCCCTTGAGCCGAGCCGTCCCGCCCGAGATCCGCGACAAGGCTCGCCAGCGAACCTGTCCCAGGTGCTACGCCGCGCCCGGACACAAATGCGCACCTGATCGCGCTGGGCGCTGTCAGCTCCACCGCGACCGCCTCACCGACGCCCAGCGCGCGCTGCGGCCCGTGCCGCCACGGCGGCTCCTGTCGCCTGATCCGCAACGCATCTTCATGGAATGGGATCCCGACCTGGCGGACACCTCCGTCGTCTCCTGGCACCACACCGTGCTGCAGGATCTGTGCACCTTCCCCTACGAGGCAGCCGCCCTCCTGGTGCTGGCGGCAGAGCACGCACAGCTCCTTGGGCCGGATGGGCCCCCGCTGAACAACCCTGTTCTCTATCTGACGTTGCAGCCGACGGAGTATCTGACGAACGAGGAACTGAGCGAGGAGGTGGAGCGACTACACGCGCGCGGTTACCTCCGTATCACCGGTCCCAGCTCCACTACAATCAATTCCGACGCCATTCACATCGTTCCGCGCCGCCAGCTGGACCCACGGTTCCTCATGCGCTGGAACGGTGAAAAGGCACGCTTCCCGTAGTTGGCCATAAAGTTCTTTCCCGACGACGCGTCAGAGTGCGCCGCGGTCACGGGCCTTGTCCACCCAGTCTGCCTGGTCCTCTTCCTCGCGTATGCGTCGTTGGCAGTCGGCGCATAGAAGCTGACCGGTCTCTGGGAGCATTGCCGCTGCGGGCCAGTAGCAGCCACAGCTTGCGCAGTTGCCCAGGTCTTCCGGGGTAAAGCGGTTGACGCAGGTGGTGCAGAAGAGGGTCCATCGGCCGTCGGCGAATTCCGCGGCGTCGGTGAGCGTCGAGGCGCGACAGCGGGGACACTCAACAAGTGGGCTGCTCAGCGGCTCGTGAGTGAGCGCGCGTGCGAGGTGCTTGGGGGGCCAGGTACAGCCGCAGAAGTGGCATACGCCAGTTGCGCCTTCCACGATGAGCATTGCGTATTGCTGGCAGTCCGGGCACCGCAGCGTTCGGGCTGCGTTGTCCTTCAATTCGGTGCTGCGCAGCCGGTTCATTCGTCGAGTGACGAACGATTGGATGGCAGTCAGGCCCGCGGTGACGGTGGCCAAGTGCGTCAGCGCCGTCTCCCGTTCGGCCTCAGGGAGGTTGGGCACCAAGACGTCGTCGATGAAGCGCACCAGGAAGTCCAGGACGTTGGCGGCTCGTGCCTCGACGGCCTTGGCGTTGTGTGTCAGGCCGTAGTGCTGGAGGCGGTTGCGGTCTTTGGCCAGCTTGTCGAGCGCTTGGGCGTCCTTTGTGCTGATGTCGATGCCTGCGATGTTGCGCAGACGCTTTACCGCTTCCTCGGTAGTGCAGCTGTCGAACGAGGCATTGTCGAAGTCAGAGAAGGTCGCCTTGCTGGGGTCCTTGAACACCAGGCTCCAGTGCTCACGCGACAGCCGGGCCTTCAAGAGGACCTCGGATGCGGCCTGGAGGTGGAGGACGGCGTACTTGATGTCGCGCGGGGTGCCGCCGGTGTCCGGTTGCAGATGCGTGACCACGCTGACCAAGTAGTCGATCCCGTTGGGTACCGGCGGGAAGTCGAGCACCTCGGGAGCCCCGAGGAACGTCCTTACATTCTTCGAAGCTCGGGCAGGTGCCGGCTCCGCCACTTCATCCGGCCTATCTGTCAAGTCACCTATGTGCGAACTATCCTGATTGGGCGTCACCATACTCACAGGATATCCAGCCTAAGGGCTGTCCCGTAATCCCAGGAGGCTGAGGGTCATGCGGTGTCCGGGTCGGTGCCGATGGCGCCGGCCGAGCGAAGCGAACGCCCGAGGTCCTTGCTGAGGATGCGGGGGTGTCGCCGCCACCACCACAGGTCAGGGCCAGGTAGCTTGTGGAACTGGTCAAGTGCTTGGCCGTCGTCATCGACGGTCGCGGCCTTGTACCGGTCGTCCAGGGCTTTGATCTGCGGGGTCCAGAGCTGAACGATGTGTTCGTCCAGCAGGAGCCACGCCTCGTGCAACCAGTTTCGGCAGTACAGGTCGTTGGTGTACTCGTAGATGTCGTCGCCGTAGCCGCGCTCGATGGAGCTGACCAGGGCGGCCCACGCGTTCACCCTTTCAGCGACTGTGAATGCCGTCCGCCAGCCGCGCTGGTGCAACAGCTCTCCCACCTCGGTTTCCGTAGCCACAGGCGTGAGGTTCTCACGCCGGATCCGTCCGGACGAACGAGATATGTCCCGCCAGAGGCTGGGGAACCCACGGGATGATCAAGATGAGACGATCTCGCGGTGCCTGGTGTGATCACGGCGTCGGAGCCGTCCTGGATAGCCCCGTTCACCGGGCTGAGCCCTCGCCTGTTCGGGAAGCTGGTGACGGTGCTGCGACGCGAGGGTGCGGACACGGTCCGCCGGGGCCGGCCATGGGGCCTGCCGCTGGAGGACCGGGCACTGCTGGTCGCGGCGTATTGGCGCACGAACCTGACCATGCGCCAACTGGCCCCATTATTCGGGGTGTCCAAGTCGGCAGCGGACCGGATCATCGATCACCTCGGGCCGATGCTCGCCCTCCAGCCCCGCAAGCGCTTCGCGAAGGACACCGTGCTGATCGTGGACGGCACCCTGGTGCCCACCCGCGATCACACCGTCGCCGAGCAGTCGAAGAACTACCGGTACTCCACCAACCACCAGGTCGTCATTGACGCCGACACCCGCCTCGTCGTGGCGGTCGGCAGGCCCTTGCCCGGCAACCGCAACGACTGCAAGGCGTGGGAGGAGTCCGGCGCAAAGGCCGCCGTCGGCACGACCATGACCATCGCCGACGGCGGCTATCCAGGCACCGGGCTCGTGATGCCCCACCGGCGCCGCAAGGGCGAGGAGCTGCCCGACTGGAAGCAGGCCCACAACAAGTCCCACAAGCAAGTCCGCGCCCGCGTCGAGCACGCTTTCGCCCGCATGAAGACCTGGAAGATCCTGCGTGACTGCCGCCTCAAAGGCGACGGCGTCCACCACGCCATGCTCGGCATCGCAAGGATGCACAACCTCGCCCTCGCCGGATAGACCACCAAGCCGTCCATCAGCCCGCCATGCCCGAGGCCGTTCAGAGATCATTTACGGGACAGACCTTAGCCTCGATCTTTCTTGAGGGTCCACCGACTCCGTCGGTGGACCCTCAAGAAAGATCGAGGCTAGTCGCGTCCCCACCAGTCCGACCTGGGGATCATATAGCTGTGGGCGGCACGCCCGTTGGAGAGCAGGACCCTGAACTGCAAGTACCAGATGTCCCTGTTACCTGCCCTCAGGGCGTCTTGCGGGATCGTGAAGCGGTGCGTGATGCCATCGTGCGCAGGAACCAACGGCCGTTCTGGGTCGGACTGTAGGAACCTCTCACCCTTCGCAAGCTTCCAACCCCAAAATCTGAGCATCGAATTTCCTGCGAGGTCGATGCGCGTCACGGAAACGGGGGTTCCTCCCCTATTGAGGAACAACACGATGAATTGATATTCAATTCCCTCCGCGTTCTGCCTCTTGGCTGCGCTTACTTTTTCGAGCGTAACCTTTACATTAGGCCTAACCCGCCTGAACGTCCGATACGAGATAAGCATGTTAAGCGTCGCGGCGGATGCACCACCAATGGCGATACCTCGGGCTACCCAATCTGTTGCCATGTTGTCAGTCGCCCGCCTCTAGGTCATCGAAGGATAACTGCGTGGGACCTCTCAGCGGCATACTAATAGCACTCCGTTAGGTCTTCCTGTTGGCGCTGATCAGGAGCATGTTGGATGCGTGGACTTACATGAAGTGAGGCGTGTTCGGGCGACGTTGGCGTTGTTCGTAGCCGATGTGTTCGCCTCAGTGCCGCGGAAGGACCAGCGGGCCAAGGGTGACTGTTATCTGCGGGGACTCATGCTGGACGGCCGTCGCAAGTCGATCCAGGCGATGGCTTCGCGGCTGCCGGATGGCAACGAGCAGAACCTGCAGCAGTTCGTGAACCAGTCGACCTGGGATCCGGTGCCCGTGCAGCGGCGGATCAATGAACGTCTGCTGCCGCTGGTCGACCCTGTGGCATGGGTGATCGACGACGTGTCGATGCCGAAAGACGGTCGGATGTCGGTCGGCGTGGCTCCGCAGTACTGCGGAGCCCTGGGCAAACGCGCGAACTGCCAGGTCGCCGTCAGTGTCCACGCTGCCAGTGACACGGCCTCGTGCCCGCTGCAGTGGAGGCTGTCCCTGCCCCAGGACTGGGCCGCGGACAGTCACCGCCGCACCAGGACCCAGATCCCGCACGAGGTCACGCACCACGAGAAATGGCGTCTGGCACTGGACATGCTCGACTCACTGGCCGGTTGGGGGATGACACCACCCGCGGTGGTGGCCGACGCCGCCTACGGCACCAACGCCCACCTGCGGGCCGCCCTGTCGAAGCGAGGGCTCACCTATGTCCTGGCCATCCGGTCGGACGTGAGCGCCTACCCGTTCGACGCGGAACCCGAGGCCCCGGACCGCAAAGGAGATGTCGGCTGCTGCCCCCAGCCGCGCTACCGCCAAAAGGCCCCGTCAGTGGCAGTCCTTGCCGCAACTGCGGGGCAGGAAGCATTCGTTCCTCTCACATGGCGCCAGGGCTCGAAAGGAGAACTACGGTCCCGCTTCGCGGCCGTGCGCGTGCGCCCGGCCGGCAAAGCCGTTGAACGCCCGATCAAAGCAGCGGCCTCGGCCGGGCAGGGCTGGTGGGACGGGGTCCTGCCCGACTGCTGGCTGCTCGCCGAATGGCCCGCCGGAGCCGAAGCGCCCAGCGAATACTGGCTGTCCAACCTCCCGCTGGACACCCCCCTCGTCGATCTCGTCCGGTTGGCCAAAGTCCGCTGGCGCATCGAGCACGACTACCGCGAGCTCAAGCACGGCCTGGGCCTGGATCACTTCGAAGGCCGTTCCTGGCCCGGCTGGCACCACCACGTCACCCTCGTGACCGCCGCCCACGCCTTCCTCACCGAACAGCGCCTGGCCCCAAAAGCACCGCAACCAGGCTCACCCTCTTCCAGATCCTCGACGCTCTCCAAGACACCCTGAGGTGCTGGACCGGGATCTGCACCAGCTGCCAGCAATCCCTCCCCACCAGAACCCGCCCAACAACAAGATCCAGAACGACCTAACGGAGTCCTATTAGGAGACCTGGCGTCCCAACCACAGGCGACAACAACGTGCTTACTGCAGCAGTCACCGCCCCGTTAGTCTCGCCGCACCGAGATCGAGGAGGGCCGGGTGCTTGAGGGTGTGCTTATCGCCGAGGGGTATAGCTCCTTTCAAGGGACAGGCTGAGCTGGGCATTTGCCTTACTGGCCGGGCTGAGCGCCGGCGTAGATCGATTCGAAATCCTCAGGTCACGCTCGGGGCCGGATCAAGATCGATTGCCTGATCGACTGCCTGGAAGTCAAGGATCGCGGCGATGCCCTCCTGGGGTCCTGGTTCGACCACCCGGTCACGCGTCGAGCCGTAGTTCATGCAGGTAGAGCCGCCCTCTGAAGGAGCTACACCCTTCGGAGTGTGTCGCGACCGGTGAGATGCGATTGGGCTGTTTCGAGGAAGGCCGACACCAGGCGGTTGCGCTCGCGGGTGCGGGTGGCGATCACCACGTCGCACGGTTCGATTCCTTGGACGGGAACGGTCGTCAGATCGTGCCTGGGCGTGCTGTTCCCGTCGGCTGCCGGTGCTAGGGCGATGGCCTGTCCGCCGGCGATGGATTCGAGTTTGTCCGCGTGCGCCTCGACCCGCGGGCCGTCGGGTGCCGGGCGTCCGTCCGGTCGGGGGTCGAGGCGCCAGAAGGCGTCGTAGGCGGGGTCCGGGTAGCGGATGAGGGGTTCGTCTGCGAAGTCGTCGAGGGTGACCGACTCCCTTCCCGCGAGGCGGTGCGTTGTCGGCATCAGGAGCACCCGGGGCTCCTGGTACAGGGGCGTCACCCGCAGCCTGTCCGTCGGGAACGGCTCTCGGGCGATGACCGCGTCCACGCGGTGGTCGAGCAGGGCCATGTGGACATCGCTCCAGTCCAGGTGCAGCGTGGTGACCTGGGCGTGAGGGTGGCGGCTGCGCAGCTCGCGTACTGCGGGGGTGATGATGAGTCCGCCCACGTACCCGATGGTGACGGCGCCGGATGCAGCTGCGGCGCGGGTCGTCGTCGCGGCCAGTTCCGCGGAGTGCAGGAGTGCTTCCGCCTGGGGCAGGAACTCCTGTCCGGCCGCGGTGAGGCGGCAGCCCCTGGTGGTGCGGTCGAGCAGGCGGACGCCCAACCGCTTCTCAAGGCTCTGGATCTGGCGGCTCAGCGACGGTTGCGCAAGCCGCAGTTCGGCCGCTGCGCGGCGGAAGTTGCCGTGCTCGGCCACGACTGTGAAGTACCGCACCAGGCGCAGGTCGAAGTCGACCGGGGGTACGTGGGCGCTGGGCACTCGTGCATCGTACTCGTGATACCTGATCCGTATCGCGTGGTGCGGAACAGGTCTTGGACGCCGTGTTCCTGCCGCTTCTACCGTCAAGGTACGAACCCGGCGCCGTGCGGCGGGCCAACTGGAAAACATCGGGGGATTCTCATCGTGCGTATTTTCGTCGCAGGGGCAACCGGGTACGTCGGATCGGCCATCGTGAGTGGGTTGCTGCAAGCGGGCCACGAGGTCGTGGGCCTCGCCCGCTCCGATGCCTCCGCCGCGACTCTGGCCAGGGCAGGCATCGCGGTACACCGTGGTGACCTCGGTGACCTGGACAGCTTGCGCTCCGGCGCGGCGAAGGCGGACGGGGTGGTCTTCGCCGCCAACCAGCACATCTCCGAGACCACCGACTCTGCCGCTCGTGCGCGGGTCGAGCTGAATGCTGTGAAGGCGATCGGTTCGGAGTTGGAGCAGACGGGCAAGCCCTTCGTGGTCACCTCGGGGGTCATCGGCCGCACGCCGGGACAGATTCTGACCGAGGAGACCCCGGCTGTTCCCCATGCCGTCACCGGCCTGCGGCTCCCGGTTGAGACGTCCGTTCTGGCCCTGGGCGGGCGCGGGGTGCGCTCGTCGTCGGTACGGCTGGCGCCGACCGTGCACGGCCGGGGAGACGCGCGCGGGTTCGTCTCGATGCTGATCGGTATCGCTCGTGCGAAGGGTGTCTCGGCCTTTGTCGGCGAGGGGGCGAACCGCTGGTCGTCGGTGCACCGGCGTGATGCCGCAGCCCTGTTCCGGCTGGCCGTGGAATCCGCCCCGCCCAGCACTCCAGTGCACGCGGTCGCGGAGGAGGGTGTGCGGTTCCGGGACATCGCCGAGGCCATCGGCCGCCAGTTGAAGCTTCCGGCGGTGAGTCTGACTGCCGAGGAGGCGAGCGGCCACTTCGGCGTTCTCGCCCCGCTGGTGTCGCTCGACAACCCGACGTCCAGCGCGCTGACCCGGGAGCGCTTCGGCTGGGTTCCCGTGCACCCCGGGCTGATCGAAGACATCGAGGACGGTCATTACTTCAAGGACACGGCGTGAGGACGGTGGAAGTGCCGCCGAGCCCGCGCGCCACGCCCGCGAACCCTGTTGGGTGTAGCTCCTTCAAAGGGCGGCTCTACCTGCATGAACTACGGCTCGGCGCGTGACCGGGTGATCGAACCGGGTCCCCAGGAGGGCATCGCCGCGATCCTTGACTTCCAGGCAGTCGATCTTGGTCCGGCCCGAGCGTGACCTGAGGATCTCGAATCGATCTACGCGGCGCTCAGCCCGGCCAGTAAGGCAAATACCCAGCTCAGCCTGTCCCTTGAAAGGAGCTACACCCAACCGGGACTGCGACCCCGTCCGCGAGGAGGAATTCCACTACCGCATCCCAGCTGCCCGGCTGCGCCTGCGGACCGATCTGCTCGACTGGACCGCCCACCTCATGGAGAAGGCCTGGCTGCCCCACACCGATTGGCGAGACATTCTGCGGGAGACTCGCACCGGCAGCGCCCGCATGACTGCCTCCGGACCCCGCCCGCCTGCGCGCCCCGCCACCTTCTGAAGCCGCCGTCCAGATGCGGGCCTGTGCGGCCGTTCCTGTCGGGGGCCGCCCGCTCAGGGAGTGGCAGGACGACCAGGTCGATCCCCTCTGGCGGCAGGGCGACCGCGTGAACGAGCTGACGGAGGAGAACCTCCGGTTGTCCACGGCAGAACGGCAAGCGACCACTCAGAATGCGGAACTCCAGCAGCGAGTCGCCGAGCTCGAGGACGACCTCGCCGCCACCCGCACCAGCCTCCGCCGCATGATCCGCAACGAGAACCGCCCACAACCAGCCCCCTAGACGGCCGTCCTACGAGGCCACCGGATACTTGCCGGCATGTCCCTTACTCCAGATGATGAGATCCGCAACCGCGAGGAACTGGTCGCTTTCGTCCGCAAGCTGCACCAGGACTTCCTGCAGCAAGGCGATGCGTGGGAGAACAACACACTCGCCACTTTCCTGGAAGCCCTCGCCGCGTGGGTGCACGACTCCCCAGGCTTCTATCAGAACTTCGGCAAAGAGCTTCCAGCAGGCGGTGACTGGACCTTCATCGCCCGCGCGCTCCAAGCAGCCAAGGTCTACGAGTAACCAGGGCCCGACTTCCATCGGCTCGCCTCGCACCACCTACATGCCTTACGTCCCTCACGCTGCCACGGGGCTCTGAGCTGCAGTGAAGGCGTCCGAACCCGAGATAACGCTCGTGGTCGTGGCCTTCATCGAGGTGTAGCAACTCCTCGTTGCACCCCGATGTTGCAGGCGTTGCAACGCAGGAGACGTGATGTTGCCGCAACGGCTGCTGCCCGCGTTCCTGGTCGGGAAGGCCGGGCGCAGCAGACCGCCTCGGACCGTGCAGCGCAGCATTTGCATGGCGCTGACCCAGCACTGCCCGCCCCGCACCGACCTGACCTGCAACGGCATCCTGGAGCCGCTGTTCCATCTGGTGGAGGAAGTGCCCTACGAGATCAGTCGAGCCGTCAGGCGGGGCTGAGGCTGCCGGCTCAAGGCCTTCGGCCCCCTCGACGAGACAGGCTGGTGAAGGGGATGCTCCAGGCGACCTGCACAGGAGCGCATGCCGTCGCTTTGAGGGAGCCCACCATGAGCGTTCAGCAGCACGAGCACATCCCGTGGACCCAGTTGATGACCGAAGGCCTGGGCGTCGTACAGAGCAGCTACCTGGAGCGCTACCGCGCCTCCCGTAGCGGCGAGCACTACTGTTCCGATGTCATCTGGGGCAACCTTCAGACTGCGGACTACGCCCGTGCCATGCTCACGCTCGTAGCCGAGAAGCACGGTCACTCCGACACCATTGAGGAGGCGGTCGCCGCGCGCACCGCCAGGACCGCGCTCCTCGGCCAGGGTGGGCGCACCAGCCACCTCATCCTCGGCGAGCAGGCCCTGCGAACCAACCTCGGCGGCGCCGTCGTGATGCGCGGCCAACTCGACTCACTCGCCGACAAGATCGACCAGCCGGGCCTGACGATCGGCATCATCCCGGCGCGGGCGCGCATGGTCTGCGTGCCACCGATCTCGTTCACTGTGCTCGACAACGCGAGCGTCGATGTGGAGACCGTCTCGGCATCATTGACCATCACCGATCCTGAGGAGATCGCCTCCTACCAGCGTTGCTTCCAGCTCCTGCACACCATGGCTGTCTACGGACAGCAGGCACGTGACCTCATCGCGGCCGAACGACCCGTCCTCGGCTGACCGCGCCGACCACGCAACGCGCCTTTAGCCGGCAGCCGCGACGCCCACGAGGGGGTGCGGCTGCCTGGACGCGCCCGCGAGGTCAGTCTGTGTAGGGGGAGGCGGTCGGCAGGGTTGTGACCGTGGCCAGCGGCTGCTCCTCGGCCTGGTCGTGCTTGTCAGCAGCCAGGGCCAGGACCTTGGGCCCGACGCGGTAGAAGGAGACGTTGCCGATCCGGTACGCGGTCCTGAGCCAGCCTGCTTCGCGCAGGCGCTTGATGCTCTTGGAGACGCTCGGCCCGGTCAGCTTCAGGGCCGCGGCGACGTCCTTCGCGGGCACCCTCACGATCTGTCCGAGCGGGGCCGCGGTCATGTAGAAGGACAGGACCCGGAAGTCGGCGCCCTGCATGCCGGCCGTACGCAGCAGGACCTCGTGCAGCAGCTCGGCCGTCAGCTCAGGGTGCCCCTGGTCGTGTGCGGGAGTGCTCACGATGCCCTCCTTCGGGTACGCGGCGCGCCGGCCGCCGTCTTCGTCTCTGCATTCTCTGCCCGCGTTCCAGGGGCAGGCACCACTGGGTGCCGCGCGGTCTTGGTCGCCTCCAGCTGGTCGACGGCCGGCCCGTCGTAGGCAGCCCGGGGGTTCACCCGGTAGAAGTTCATTCTGCCCACAGCCTCGGCCTTCAGCAGCAGACCGCCCTTGCTCAGCTTGGTGATCGACTTTCCGACCGTCTGCTGACGGATCCCCAGCTCGGTGCTGATCTCCTTCGACGTCATCCGCAGGGGGTCATCGCCCTCAGGCGAATGCGCGATGAAGAAGGCCAGCACATCACGGTCGTTCTGGCCGTACCCCGAGTTCTTCTGCCAGACCAGAGCCATCAGCTCCTTGCCGACGTTTGCGTGCCGTCCAGGGTAGGGGCGCCAGTCGAACCGCACCTTCTTGCGCTTCGTCGTCCGCCTGGGGTCGAACAGCGGCTCTTCCTCGCCCATGATCGTGAGCTGGAAGACCTCGCCGGTCTCCTCGTCCACGGCGAGCTGCTTGCGCGGCTCACCGCCTGGGTAGCCCATGCCTCCACCTTTGCCTATAGGCAACACCAACACCCCGACGCTACACAGCAGTTGCCCAGAGGCAAAGCACCCTGGCCGCAACCCGCCGGAGTACCCCCCTTTCAACCCTTGCCTATAGGCAACAGCAATGGCTGTTTCCGCCATCGCAATGACGCTTTTCGCCACTTGAAAACACTCTGACCAGCAACAACACCCAGCCTCTCTGTCTGCTGTACACACGCCGTCGCTGACTCTCCCAGCGACCCCAGGGTGGCTGAGGCGGCTTCGCGCGCGGCTTTCGTCCTCGGCCGCGGGGCCGTGGACGGCACCAACGGCTCTGAGTCTCGGGTGGTGCAGGCCGTGACGGAGAAAAGCATCAGCAGCATGGCTGGGGTGAGCGGGTGGCTCCGCTGCCCGGCCCTGGGGGCCGATCAGCTCACCTACCTCCGCCCCTGGTGTCGCTACTTGGCCCCAGTGGGGCTTCCGTTCGTCGGCTGAGGCCTCGGGTGGATGTCGAGGCAGGCCGTGTAGTGAGGTGCACGGGTGTACGTGGCTGGAGTTGCAGCCGGGTCGACAGTCCCGAGCGGTGCGCAACCCCCTCCCCAGCTTCAGGTGGCATGGCTGCTTCGGTTGTCGCCGCTACCCATGACGGGGACCTGCGTGCAGAAGACCCGGCTGCTCGACACGCCGCCCGCACCTCGTTCTGCCCTGAGCTGGACGCCCGACGTCTCTCAGCATCAGCCAGCAGCGAAGGCAGAGCCCATGTCCAGAAGGTTGGCCGAAAGGCGCTGCACAAAGGTGTTTGGGTTCGCTGTATAAGAGAAGACATGAAGTGCTGCACAATGGTGCAGCACTAGAAGTGAAACGAGGAATCAACCTTGAGTCACGTTCTCCCGCTAGCCAATGGCCTCCGCACTGATCACCCGGTACCAGGCCTGCCCTTCGTCGACGACTCCCACCTCCCGCTGGATGAGGGCCCCGAGGCCATTGAGGCCGTCGGCCGACACGAGATGAGCGGTATGTGGGGCCGCTTCGACCGCAACCGCAAGACCAACAGCTGGTACGCCTTTACCACCGACCCCAAGCAGCACACCCTGGGCTGGTCGGTACGCTGGCACCCCGAACACGGTCGCTCCGTGCTGCTAATGCGCGACGGGGACACGTCCTCGTGGCATCTGAAGTGGGCCTATGACGCCCTGCTGTTCCGCGCTGGCGACTACTGGTTCGACGGCACCACCTGGTATCGGCCCGGTCAGGTCTGGGACCCGATTACCCAGGACTACGAGCACCGCAAGGCGCGCCTGGCCGTCACCGTCACCGCCGCCGACATGCTCGACGGCCGCGCCGACCCGGCCCGGGCTCATGTCGGCAAGGTAGCCACATTCGACCCCAACGCCCCCAAACCGGATAACTGGCTCGACCATCTCGCGCTGTGGGCCGAGCGCCGCGCCACGCAAACCGATGCACTGCCGCTGGAGCAGTGCATCGTCGACCTCTCCAGCCCTGAACTCACGGCCGGCCAGCTGATCGGTGTCCCGGAGATGGCCGAGCTCGGCGGCATCACCGCCTCCACGCTTCGCTCCTACATCTCCCGCGACAACAGTGACGTCCCGCTGCCGCAGGCCACCGTGAGCGGCCGTGACCAGTGGGCCCGCGCGGTGGCCGAGGACTGGGTTGAATCCCGTGAGCGCTCCTACACCGGTATCGGCGAAGCGATGTCGGTCGGCGACCGACACCATCTCTCCCCGGGCGCGGCCGAGGTCCGCGACCGCTTCGCCGCCAACTTCCGCAACACGCTGTGGGATCGACCCGACGTTCGTAAGCGCTGGGTCCTGCGCCAGCGCAACCCGGATGCCGTCGGTGAGGTCGCCGACGAACTCGCCTGGACCGTTGCCGCCAGCCTGGACCGCATCGTACCCACCGACCACTTGCACCGGGTGATTCGGGCCGCGGTGCTGTTCGACTGGATCGAGTCGGCCGAACTGTTCCCTGACGAACCGGAGGTCAAGGACTACCAACTCACGCTGACGATCCCTGTCGGCAAGATGCTCGACTGGTACGTGCGCTGTTTCCCCAGTGAGGCCTCCGCCTGCATCGGCGATATCCAGCGCGCCGCCCATACGAGGTGGGGCATGACTGCCGCCGACACCCTCCGGGCGCTGCGCCGGGCCCTCGCGCTGGACGGCAAGCTGACCGAGCAGCAGCGTGAGACCTACTTTGCGCTGCTCGAACCCCGCGAGGACCGCAGCTGATCGGACCGAAGAGGCGAACCATCGGGCCAGAGGAAAAGACAGCCGGTCAGGAGGTCTACGCGCTGGCGGGTGCGGGGTCCAGGGAGTCGAGGAGCTCCCCGAAGGTGATTTTCTCGTCGTCGTAGTCGAAGGTCATGGCGGCGGCGAGCGCCTCCCACCGGCCGGTGCTGCGCCCGCAGCGGTCCAGCAGGATCTTCAGGGTCACGTCGGGTTCGTGGTTGGCGAGGACTTCGTAGGCGGGGATTTGGCGCAGGTGTTCCAGGGTGCGGTAGCGGGACTTCACGACGGCGCGGTAGACCTCGGATCGGGAGAGGGCCTCCCCGGTGGCGGGGGAGTCGAGCCAGGACTGCAGGACGGCCGCGGGGTCGGGGTGCTTGCCGAGTTCGTCGTCGTCCGTCAGGCGCACTACGCCGTCGTCCTCGTCCTCGGGCACTGGGACGGCGGCCGCGGCGGCCAGGAACCAGTCCGGGTCGCCGGCTTTTTCGGTGATCCAGGCCAGTTCGGCGGGGTGTAGCCCGCTCAGGACGTCCGCGACGGCGGTGTGCGGGATGTGCGGGTTGGCGGTGAGGGCGGTCAGGGCCTGGACTCGGCGGTGCTCGTAGTGGCGTTCCAGGAGCCGGGCCGGGCGGTCGCGGTCGGGGTCGGTGTTGTCGAGGACGCGGATCAGGGTCCGGCTCGGCTTGGGGGAGACGACGGCCGGCTGATCGAGCCGGGCGAGTTGGGCGCAGGCCCCGGCGAGGTGGTCGGGGTTGGCGCTGAGGAGGGCCAGGTCCTCGGCGAGGCGCAGGACGCGGCCGTCGAACTCGTAATCGCCTTCCTGTTTGTCGGACCAGGTGAGCAGCTGACCGCGGGTGACGAGAGCGTTGGCGGCCGCGTGCAGCTGGTCGGCGGCGAGGTCGGTCAGGCGCGGGTTGCTGCGGACGCGGTTGGTGATGTGGTGCAGGGTCCGGCGGGCAGTCACCTGCGGGTTGGGCAGGTTGCTCAGCTCGGGCAGGCACAGGGCCGGAAGGCAGGCGCGCAGCAGGTCCTCGCTGAGAGCGGGAGCCGGCTCGGCGGGGAGTTCCTCGCCGTCGGGGTTGGTGGCGCGGAGGCGGGCGTCCTCGAGGGCCTGCGTCTCGGCCTGGTCCAGCAGCAGGTGCTGGACAGCCGCCCCGAACGTGGGGTGTGCGGTGAGCTGCGGCCACCGCTGGGGGCAGCGGGCCAGCATCGCCCAGCCGGCGAGGTCGCCCAACTCCAGCGACCAGTCCTTTGGATACGTGGAGAGGGCCTCCCAGCCCTCTTCGGGATCAGGGTGCAGGAGGTACGCGGCGAGCGGCGTGAGGCAGGCTTCCAGGACGGCGTCGAACAGTTGCGGCGGCACGGGCGGGGCGGGCGCGGCGCCCGCGGTGCGGGTGTAGCGGTCGGGGTCCCAGTCCCGGACGACCTGTTCCACCTCGTGGTAGGGCAGGCGGGGCAGGAGCGCGATGGCTGCCTCGACCTGGCCGGGGTGACGTGCCAGCGCGGAGATCAGTCCGGCCCAGGCCCGGCGGTGTCGCAGGATGGCGGGCACGTCCGCGGCGGTCACTGTGCCGTCGGCCGCCAGCGCGGATAGCGTCTTGTCGTCGGCGTGTACCAGGAGCCGGCCGCGCAGCCGCTTGGCAGTGGTGCGGGCCAGCAGTGCGGGCAGCGCGGCGTTGAGGGCTTCCTCCCGCCACCGGTCGGCCCGGGCATCGAAGCGATCCGGCGTCACCGCCGGAGTACATAGGGCTTCGATCACCGTCTTGAGGGCTTCCTTGGGCAGGTCCTCGCTCATCGCGAGATCCCGCCACAGGGGGTACGTACGGGCGTTGACCATCCTCGGATCCCCTCCCACACCCGACCTGGCGTCCGTGCCTGGTCGCCATCCGTAGAAACGACCGTACGGTGCACCCGGCCCGGGCGGGCGCGATCCACGATGTCGCCTCGCCTTCATGCGCTGCGCCCACCCCTGCGCGGCGGGTCAGGAGCGCGGGATGAGCTCGGGCATAGAGAAGGCGGCGGCTACACCCTGCGCAAGCGGCACGCATGCGGCGAGGCCCGACCACTGCCGCGTCATCTTCCGACGGGGGAACTACGAGTCGTCGACGGGGGAACTGCAAGTCGTCAGCGGGGGAACTGCAAGACCCCCAAACCAGTAAGAACACCCTGTGAGGATCCCGGAACAATCACGGTCATCCGAGAGCTGGCGCTCTCTGTGCCTGCTGGGGGGACTGCGCTGCGCGCCGCGCTTCGCACGGCACTTGCGTCCCTTCGGGATCGTCTCCCCCCAGACCCCCATAGACACGCTCCCTTCGGTCGCGCCGGTCACTGCCTTCGGCAGCGCCCCTGTGAACCCATGGCTGATGTCCGTAGGGATGTCCCACATACCTGATGCAGGAACAGCAACCACAGGACGCGCGCGTGCGCGTGAAGCACGCAGGCCCCGCGGAGTACACGGGCAAGCCCGGCCGCAGCTGTACGTGCGAGCCGGCGGGGCGCCGCCCAGGGAACGGGGGTGCCGGAGCTGCTGGGGTTGGTGTGCGACCTCAGGCGGGCAACGCCTGTCACCGGCTGTTGGGCGGCTCTGGCCGTGAACACGGGATTCGGTGTCCAACCAGGGCCGTCGGGCGGTGTTGTGACGCGTTAGGCGGGTGTTGTGACGCGTTAGCGGGCCCCGCGCTCAGCAGACCGACGGGCCGGCCGGACCGAGAAGAAGGGGTGGGCCATGTGACTGGGCGCGCAGCAGCGCCCGATGAAGGCTGCACATCATCCATCACAAAATCTGTAGTGAGATCTGTACGGCAATCTGTACGAAGATCTGTACCAGTATCTGTCATACCCACCGACTCTCGCTGAGCATGTTTTCCCAGTTGAGATGCCCAATTGAGACTGGTGCGGCCTCTGACAACCCCGTATACGCACCCCGACCGTCCTCAGCAGCATGAAAAAGAGAAGGAAGCAGGCAGCAGGCAGGGACGACGGCGCGCACCCGGTGTCGGGGGGCGGCGCCACCTCGGCCGCGTCGGCGAAGCCGCCGCGACCCGGCGACCGTGCGACACCGGGCCGCAGACCTTCGCGGCGACGGGAACGAGGCCATCGGTCGTAGATGTTGTGCCCGCGCTGACAGCGGTGGTCAGGATGCGGGAGAGCGGGGTGGCCGTGGGCGCGGGGGTAGTCCTCGGACATGACGACGACCGCTGCGACGCCATCGCCGCTTACTTCTCCGGCCGGAGACAGCACTCAACACCAGGTCAGCGAAGTTTCCCGAACGGGCCTGCCGCATAGTGCGGTTGGCCGGGGCGCCCGTCATTCCGTGCCCGTATGATTTATGACGTTCCACCAGTTCTTCCCTGCGGATGCGTCGCCCTTCGTCGATCTTTTCGCCGGGGGCGGCGGTTTGCCTTGAGCGTCGGCTCAAGGCAAAGGGCACCACCGGAAGAGTGGAGGAACAGCAGGTGTACGACTCGAACGAGTGGAAGCCGCGCAGGCGTTGGACCGGCCCCGAAAGGTGGCAGGTGGGACTCGCTGTCGCGGGACTGCTGGTGACGGTTGTCGCCACGGTGGGGCAGTTCGTCCGTTAGAACCGCCCCCCCACACGAGCGGGTCGCAGCTGGGCGCAAACGAGCCCGGCCTTCCCATAGGCGACCGGGCTCGTGAACTGCACGGAGGTCCGATCCGGGTGCAACCGGGTCGGGCCTTCCTGCTTCGGAAGGCATACCCCACCATCGATAATAGATGACAACTAAGTGGCCCACTAAGTGGTCCACTAATTCCCAGCAGGTCAGTAGTGGTAAGAAGACCAAGGCGGGCGTCGCTGACGGCGCGTTGCCAGGTACGGGGGACACACCTCCATGCTCACGGGCCAGGCGGGCGGCCAGGCCCCGGCGAAGACCGCCTTCGACGTGCAGTGCTTCGAGGGCGATGCTGACGGCTCGGTCCCGGTTGGCGCGATCGTGTCCGCCACCGTGGTTCCCGCCGCCATTCCCCGCCCGGACCCGCGCCCCCCGTCGCCGGGCCTACGGGGCTCCACGTCCGGGCCAGACTCCGAACCGTCCTGACAGACGGCCCGGCTGGCCGATACCGTGGAAGCTTCAGTCCAGACGGAGGACCCCATGGCGCACCTCGTGTTCGACCCCGACGAACAAGCCGCGCTGCGCGCCGACGCCCGCGATCATGCGCTCACCGACCCCGGCGTGGCCTACGTCCTCGAACGCCTCGCATCCGAGGGCGTCGACCTAGAGGCGTGCGTGGACTGGGAAGACCTCCGCACTGCGTCCGGCCTGCCCCCGCGCGAGTCGAGCAGCGCCGCCTAGTGGGCAAGCACTCCCCACGCCGGGCCCGCATCGTCTTCTACGACGTGGCCAAGGAGCAGATCGACGCCATGGCTCCGGCAGAGCTGGCGGCCCTCGACGTGGTCCTGGACGTGATCGCCGCTGACCCGACCGTCGGCGTCCCGACCAAGGCCGGCAGTGTCCGCCAGTACGAGCAGGGGCGCGTGCGCGTCATCTACGTGCCCACGGCATTGGGCACCCTCGTGCTGGTCGCGTACGTCGAAGCCTGACCCCACCGCCTTCCGGGCATGCCGCTTCGACGGCAGCGACGATACGCAGAGCGGTCGTCTATACGGCCTGCTCTTGGCGGAGTTGGCCCTGGGTGTGCCCTCTCATGAGAGCGGTGCCAGGGAACCGCGGTCGGCGAAATTGCGGCCTTCAGCAGGAACGACGATGAAGACTCCGGATTCAGGAGGGTCCTCCACGGACGCCCTGCGCATGCGGGCTGCCCACTCCGGGGTGGGCCACCGTGTGTCGTTGTCCCAGCGGATCCCTGCGAGGCCGGCCTCAACAAGATCCACGGTGGTGAGGTCGGCGCCAACAAAGTTGACTGCCGCGTCAAACAGGTTGTCACGAGCCTGGGAAAGGTCGATGTCGCGGTCGATGTCGCGGTCTAGGTCGCGGATGATGTCGCGGACGCGGATGCGGTCGAGGTCGCGGTCGAGTGCGGCGCTTCTGGCCGGCCCCGGTAAGCCGATGGGGGCGCCGCGATTGTCCCGGGACTGTCACGTATCGGGTGATCCGGCCTGCTCCGGTTCCGGGACCTGTTGAACTGGTGCTATGGCCAGCCCCAGCAGCAGGGCACGCATCGCGCATTTACGCCGCATGACCCGTCGGCCAAGGCGGCACCCGTCCGGTACACCGACCCCTGCTGCGGAACGCTGGTGGACGCGCCTTGAGCGCTCGGTGGCGCTGCTGGTCAGCGTCTCCACCCTGCTGGTGGGCGGACTCGCGCTGGTGACCATCCGTCAGGCCACCAGCGAGCAGCTGCTGACCCGCGACGGCCAGGTCACCGACCGCTACACCGCAGCGGTCACCAATCTCGGCGACGACAACGAGGAAGTACGGCTCGGTGGCCTGTACGCGTTGCAGCGCATCGCCCAGGACTCCGCTCGCGACGCACCCACTGTCGTTCAGGTCATCTCCGCCTATGTCCGCAGTCATGCCCCCCGGCCCAAGAAGGTCAGCGCCCCGCTCGTCCACCCCACGAGTGACATCGCCGCCGCCTTGAGCATTCTCATCACCCCGCTGGACAAGTACACAGCAGCGGACCTGCACGGCGCGGACCTGACCCTCGCGGACCTGCACGGCGCGGACCTGCGCGGCGCGGACCTGCACGGCGCGAACCTGTACGGCGCGAACCTTGGTCGTGCGGACCTTGGTGGTGCGAACCTGCGCGACGTGGACCTGATCACCGCGGACCTGCGCGGCGCGGACCTGCACGGTGCGAACCTGACTATCGCGAACCTGGACGGCGCGAACCTGAGCGAGGCAACGTTGACCGACGCGTACCTGGACGGCGCGTACCTGCGCGCCGCATACCTGGATGGCGCGAACCTGGTCGGCGCGAACCTGATCACCGCGAAGCTGGGCGGCGCGAACCTGGTCGGCGCGGACCTGACCGGCGCGGACCTGACAAGCGCGAACCTGACCAGCGTGGACCTGATCGACGCGAACCTGCAAGGCGCGAAGATGCAAGGCGCGGACCTGACCAGCGCGGACCTGCAACTCGCGAACCTGACCGACGCGAACCTGCACGACGCGGACCTGGCCGACGCGATCCTGGGCGGCGCGAACCTGGAGGACGCTCTCTTCGACGTTCCCGGAACGAGTCACAGAGATGAGTAAGGGCCATTACTCGCGTAGAAGGTGGCCAGACGATCAGAGGTCCGGAGCACGGACGAGGCCGATTGATCTTGGAATGTGCCTGTGTCATATCAGTCCCTCGGCGGGGTTATCGCAGGCGCGGGGCCGTACCCGGACCGTTGGCACACGGGTTAGGTCGATCATGCGAACTGTGATCAAGGCTGGCATGGCCGCAGCGTCTGCTGTCCTGCTGCTGGCTCCGGTGTCGTCGGCGTCCGCGCCGATGAGCGGGAGTGACACCGACGGGGCGTTGTCGATCTCGGTGGAGGGCCGGGGGCTGCATGTCGACCGAATCTCTGTGAATGCCGAGAAGTACCGCCGGGGCGAGAAGTTCCGTGTGTACGCGCACACCGGTTCGTCGCCGTGGAACGTGACCCGGTGGAAGCGGGCGCAGCCCATCTCAGCGCTGGGCACGCGATTGTCGATGGCGTCGTGGAAGGTCAACCGGCGGTTCTCCCACGGCACATGGCTGTGCGCGATGGCGACGAAGACCAGTGGGAATCCGTGCATCAGGGTCCACCGGTGAGGGTGGTGCTGCTCGGCTACGAGCCGCGGGCCGTGTGGGCGGACGTCGTCCGTCTGGTCCGCGCGCTCGCCGGCCGCAACGACGCCGACCGGTGACCCAGGCCTGGCGGATCGATTCGCCAGGCCGCGCGCCGCCGCTGTTCCTTCAGATGAGTGAACTCTGCGACACACAATCCCTGCATCCGGGGCCGACGCTGATGTTCCAGCGTGTGCGGCGAGCATGGCCGTCACGAGGTGTCCCAGCCAGCGCCCCACGGGTGCCGGGGCCGACCCTGGCGCCCACGCCGGCCGGGACTCCGAGAGCGTAGCGGCCGGCAGGCCCGACTACTGCGGTCCTTGAGAATGGACCGGTCGCCCTGTTTTTGAACTGTAAGAGCCTCTTCGGCTCTCTTGTCTCGACTACCCTCCGTTTAATGACGATTGACCATGAGTCGCTGGCCCGAGATTTGTTTGCCCGGACGGAACAGGCGGTCGAATCCGTGGCCCACCTCACGGTAGACAGCCAGATCACATTCAAGATCGATGACATCGTGGATGCGGTTGAGCGCGCATTGCCCGCTGGCTATCCCGCGCCGACGATGGGTGCTACGACACGGCGTGACGTCATCGTGCAGATGGCGCGGGACATCTTGAGCGGGGAGATGTACAAAGACGTGTGATCCGTTCGCGGAACGGTCACCGTGACCGTTCCGCGAACGCCAACTCGTTGTACCCGGTTCGGACTGATGGCCTGCTCTGCTGAAACGAGGTTCAGAAACAGGCGAGCAGCACCGCTTGGCTGCTGCCTCCGGCGACACTGGACGCATAGTTCGCAGACGGGCTCGTGCGCCATATGCCAGCAGACGGCCGTGAAGTACGGCTCCAACGCCAGTCCGCCGTGCCGCGCCTGTCTGGCTCCGGTCCACGCCCGGCAGGTCAAGACGAAGGCCTAGCGGAAGAGGCAACGTGAGACATCCCCAACTCCCTTCGCGTGGAGTGGAGTTGTCCTGAGACTGGTCTCATGACCAGTGAACTTTCGGGCTTCCGGTCCCCGCATGCCCTCATCCAGACTGTGATCACCAGCTGTGGCGACGGACACCACGACGCACCCCGTGGTGACGCCCTGCGGGTGGATACCCGCCCGCTCCGCAACCCCCCCCCCGTGTGACCCGTCCGTCCGTGACCGGATGCTTCACTCCACGGGCCTGGACCCCGAGGTACGTGCCTACGTCCTCAGCTCGCCCGGCGCCGACGTCCTGGTGCAGCGCAGTACCCGCCGCGCGCTCGCACTGCTCGACCAGGCGACAGACGGCCGACGCGTCGACATCCATGTCCTGTGCGGGGGCGGTCTCTGGCCACAAGGAACTGTTGCTGGTCATCCATGAATTCCGGACCGAGTTGGAGAGGCGCACCGACAGCACCACCTACCGCAGCCCCGCCCGGAGCCTGCCCACCAGGGCCTGAAGGGCGAGGCGACATGGCTGTTGAGCGCGTCCTGTGAACGAGTCTTGTAGTCGACCCGTCCTGCCAGCTCCACGCTCAGCTTCAGTCTCCTCCGCCGTCACGCAGGCAGTTTCAGCTCAGGAGAGGATTGCCCCTGAGGTTTGCTTCCCCGCACGGCCAGGGGCCCTCGGCCAGGGGCCCCAGTGGTGTACGGAAGACCAGGACCTCGTTGTCCAGGGGGACGACGACACTGCCTTCGCTCAGCAGTAGCGCACGACCGATAACCGCTCGGCTGTCATCCATGGCGAACAGCTCGTGTCCAGCGAGGTCCGTGTCCACAGCGAGCAGCTTGCCGTCTCGCCAGAACACCGCGGTTCCCTCGCAGTCCATCGCGGGGTAGGAGGTGTAGTAACCCGTCAGCGGCGGCCCGTCCACAAGGCTGTTGTCCGGTGCGAGCCGCCGGAAGCGTGATCGCGAAGGCAGACTGTTTTCGAGCTCCGGGCCGCAGACGCCGCCGTTCTTGTCGACGAGCATTGCCCCCTGGCTGGCCCAGCGCGCGGTTTCGACGCCGTCCCGGCCGAAGCGGCCGGTCGTGAAGGCACCGTAACCCTGGGATCCGAGCAGGAACTGGCCAGGGCCAGCTATCGCCTTTCGGCCTGTGGGAGCGGGAGCGGTGACCGAGATGGCCTCGCCACTGTCCAGGTCGAGGAGGAACGTCCTCCCGATCCCGCCCCGTGTGTCGGTGAAGCTGGCTGCGATCCGGTCGGCCGATACGAGCAGTGGCTCCCAGTGATCTATGCCGATCTCCTCCGGGGCCCAAGGTCTACGCGGCTGGATCTCCCCTCCGGTCCGGTCTGCCATCTCCACCACGCCCGGCAACGACACCGCACCGAGCGCGATCGGCGTGGACCAGAGGCACTCCCCCTCCCTCGTGTACCGGGCCACGCGAGGCTCCGGTACAGAGGTGGGTCGGCTTCGTTCCCTACGGACCATGGGGGAGCCGCTGACCCAGGAAATGACGAACCCGTCGTCGAGGAGGACGAATGCGCCGATTTCCTCGGCGCGGCACTCCGGGCGGGCGGTGGGCCCAGTGGAACCGTCTGGCAGAACACCTTCCAGGAGCTGACCGTCGCGGTCTGGGTAGGCGAGCCACAGCGTGCCGTCCGTGGCCAGACGGGATTGCGGCTTGCCTGTCCCGGGGTACGTCCGCTGCCACGCCACCTTGCCTGAAAGGTCGACCCTCGTGATGACGGTCGCCAGCGGACTCGGGCCGTAGCCGGTCACGGTCAGTGGCCCGGAGGGGTCGGATGTGGCCACAGCCCGGATCTGGCCCGGCATGGTGAAACGCGATGAGAGGGGCATGCGTCCGCATCTTGCCGCATGTCTCCGTCCGCAGCGGTTCGGCCCTCTGCAACGCTTGTCTGGAACGCTCAGGAGCCAACTGCAGTGCTCAGTCACACGTTCCTTAAACCGGGTGTGGGGAGCTACAGACGAGCCGTGATCGATTGATGTTCGGCAACAGCTCGGAATAGACGAGAGAGCTGGCGGCCGTCACAGGGCCTGCGCTTTGGTCCAAACCATCGGCCAACACATCCGTGACCTGGGCCGGGACGCCACGATCGAGCACATGCACGCTCATCTCCCCCGCGTGCTGAAGACGGCCGCCTCATGATCGAGTTCTTGGTCTGGAAGACACCGCAGTCACCAAGTTGGTACGAGGCCACCAACAGAGCCGTCACCATATGTGCTCCCCGCAGTGAGCCCCTCGACGAACGAGCGGAAGTCATCAGCCAGGACGAGCTCCGAGTCGAGGTCGGTCTCGAACCATGTGACCGAGGGCTCGCCATCTCGCCCGCAGGTTCGGTAGTCGAGCCCGACCCAGCAGTGCCCATCGCCGGAGAGCAGCACCAGCGGTGCTGGCATACCCCACTCCTCGATCAAGTACGGAGTGTCGAGCAACGAAGTCATTCCGGAGCGTCGCCCGATGCCCATCAGGTCGTCGAAGGGAACGTGGTCTTCGCTCCACGAAGTTGGCCGACTGGTGGGAAACGCATCGTGATCAGCAGCCACACTGCCGCCGTTTCGAAGCCGCAGAAGATCAAGCAGGGCCGAGGGCAGTGTCACGCCGAGCAGCCCCTCGGCTTCTCGCACCATCTCGTCCGTCAGAGGCTGCTGGACGCCGTAATCACCGTCACCCCAGAACGTCGCCATGACCTCGTCGAATCGCGCCATGGCACGCAGCCTACGACTCAGCCGCACTGGCCTCAGCTACAAGATCATTTCTTAGTCCGGAAAAGGTCGGTCACGGTCGCTGAAAAGCTGGCTGACATCCTGCGCGCGGCCGGGATCGGGGTAGAGACCGAGCATCAGCACATCGGCCGGCCGATCCTGCCGTGAGCCATCAGGTGAGGCCCAGGGCTGTATCCGGGCGGCAGTGCGGACACGGCGGCACCGGTCCGTGGCGCAGTGCGTCACGGCCCTGGTCGGCGGTGATCGGGCGGATGCGTTTGCCGGTCATGCGGCAGGTGCCTTCGTGGACGTAGACCGACGTGCGGCCGGTGAGTCCCATCTCCAGAATCCAGTCGGGCGGCGTGGGGCGGGCGGCCAGGCAGCGGGCGTGCTCCGCGCGGCGGCGTTTCTCGTCCTCGATCCACCGCCGGGTCCGGACCGGGCCAGATCCCGTTCCTGGACGCGTTCCAGGAACAGCAGCGCGGCCAGCTGATCGACGGGGGGCTGCTCGGCGCCCACGGCCTTCATGCCGCCTTGTGCAGCAGTGCGGCCGGATGGACGCTGCCGGCGCCGAACCGCATGTTGGCGCGGTCGATGGCCTTCTCGGCGCGCAGCCGCATCTCGCGGGTGCGGTCGAAGGTGATCTGGGTCGCGGCGGCCTCGATGCCGGCCAGGTCCTCGGCGCGCAGCGCGAGGCCGATGAGCCGGCCGCGCTGGAGGCCCGCACGGTCCATGAGCCGGTAGGCGGCGGTGCGCAGGTCGTCCTCGTGCGCGGACGTCTCCGCCAGCCGCAGCGTTTTCGTCCAGCGCCCGCCGGCGGCGAAGTCGAGTTGCAGGGTCAGGCCGCGGGCCACCTGCTCCCGCCCGCGCAGGGTGGCGGCGAGCTGCACGACCAGGTCCAGGAGGCGGGCGCGCACGGCGGCGCCGTCCAGCTCCTGGCGCTCGAAGCGATGGCGCACCGCCGCCGACAGTGGCAGCACCTTCGGCGTGATGGGCCGTGGGTCGATGCCCCGGGCCCGCTCATGAGCCAGGCGTCCGGCCCGCCCGCCCAGCACCCGCTGGATCGTGGCCAGCGGCAGCGTAGCCAGCATCCCGGCGGTGTGGATGCCGTAGCCGGTCAGCGCCGCCGCCTGCACCGCCCCGATCCCGTGCAACGCCTCCACGGGCAGCGGCGCCAGAAAGGCGGCGACCTGCCCGGGCTCGACGGCGACGATCCCGCCGTACTCCGGAGCCTGCGCGGAAGCCGTGGCGGCCACAGCCCACGTCGGGGCGAGACCGATCCGCAGATCCACCGACAGCCGCGCCAGCGACCGCACCCGGACCCGCTCAGCCAGCCGCAACGCAGGCACCCCGTGGTAGCGCAGCGCACCGCGCAGCTCGACCACAGCGGCGCCGGGAGGCAGCGCCTGGACGACGGGGGAGATCTCCGTGAGCAGTTCCAGCACCTCACGGTAGGCAGGCTCCGCAAGCCCCACGGGCACACGGACGTGCAGCACGCTCGCCACGGTGTCAGTCCTGGTCATCACCACTCCTTCCTCCCTCTAGACAGTACCGAACACATATTCGAACATGTCATGTGGCGGGCATCGCGCGACGGAGCAGCCCCGCGCGCGAGCCGACCGGACGCAGGGGAGGGTGAGCGTGTGGAGTAGCCGGTAGAGGTGGCGCTGGCGCAGCAGGTACCGGCCCTGCCTGAGGGCGCCGGCTGGTGGTACGAGCCGAAGTTATGGACTGGGTTCGAAGGTGTCCAAGGTCCACCGTCGTGTGACCAAGCGCCGTATCCGGTAGATGGGCGGGCTACCCCTCACGATCGAGGAGGGCCAGTTCCTTCTCGGTCAGGCGCAGGCTTCCGGCGGCGATGTTTTCTGCCAGGTGCGCGGGGTTCGTGGTGCCGGGAATGGCCAGCACGTGCGGACCGCGGTGGAGGGTCCAGGCGAGCCGTACCTGGGCCGGCGTCGCGTTGTGGGCGCGGGCGGCGGACTGGATGCGCGCGTCTTGTTCCTGGCCTGCGGCGGCCTCGCGCCGCAGGCCAGAGACCGCGAAGAACGGGACGAAGGCGATGCCCTGTTCCCCGCACAGGTCCACCAGCCCGCTGTCGTCGGCGCAGCGCCAGTCCAGGCCGTAGGAGTTCTGCACGCAGACCACGGGCGCGATCGTCTGGGCTTCGGCCAGGTGCTCGGGTAGGACAGCGGAGAGCCCCAGGTGCCGGATCAGGCCGGCCTCGCGCAGTTCGGCGAGGGCACCGAAGTGCTCGGCGATCGAGACCGTGCGGGAACCACCAGCACGCAGGTTCACCACGTCCAGGTGGTCCCGGCCGAGCTGCCGCAGGTTCTCCTCGACCTGGCCACGCAGTTGATCGGGGCGGACGGTGTCGAGCCATACACCAGAGGGATCGCGTGCCGGGCCGACCTTGGTCACCACGACCACGTCGCCGTACCAGGACGACAGGGCGCGGTTGATGAGCTCGTTCGCGGACCGCAGCGCTGAGAAGTAGAAGGCGGCCGTGTCGATATGGTTGACGCCCTGCTCGAACGCGCTGTGCAGCAGGCCGACGGCGGCATCGCGGTCGATCGGCGTACCGTCGGAGTTCCCCCTCATGCCGTTGCCCGTCAGCCGCATCGCGCCGTAGCCGATGCGATTCACCTCCAGGTCCCCGAGCTTCCAGGTCCCTGCTGCCGCTGCTGCGCTCACTGTGCTCCTTCGCCTGTCAGTACGTCAGGTCCTGGAGTATGGAGCTGTGGCGGTGTGCTGCGATAGGTGGATGGGTTGGGCGAAATGTCACGTCCCTGTCCGGAACTAACCGTCGCCGCACAGCCGTTGAACTTTACAGAAGAGTCCCGGTCGAGACGTGGCAGAGCCGTCCTGAGCTGAGTGCAGGGCAGGGAAAGACACTGCCCGTCCCGGCTCAGGCGGGTCAGAACGGCGTAATCGCCGACCGCGGTCCGGAAGCCCCTTACTAGGCTTCACCGCCATGACCAGCGATGCCGGCTTCACCTGTACATGCTGCGGAGCCCACCACCTTGAGCTGCCGATGAACTACACGGCGGAGGCGCCGGCGTTGTGGGATCCGGCGTTCGCCGCCGCCGATGACTGCCATCTGTCCTCGGACCAGTGCGTGATCCGCGGGCAGCACTACTTCGTCAAGGGCATGATCGAGATACCGGTCATCGGCAGCGACGAGGTGTTCTCCTGGGGCGTGTGGGCCTCGCTGAGTAGCGAGCACTTCTCCCGGGCTGCGGATCTGTGGGACACTCCCGGCCGCGAGACCGAGACACCGTACTTCGGCTGGCTCACCACCGAGCTGCCGGTCTACCCGGCCACGACCCTCAACCTGAAGACGCGCGTGCACACCCGCCCGGTCGGCGAGCGCCCCTTCGTCGAGCTGGAGCCCACCGAGCATCCCCTCGCCGTCGAACAGCGCACGGGGATCACCTGGGACCGCGTGCGGGAGATCGCGGCGGCTGTGCTCCACTTCGGCGACGGCAAGCAGCAGTGACAGCCGACGACCCCGTACCGCCCATCCCGGTCTCGCCCGACGGTCTGAGCCGCCGGGCCCAATGGTTCATCCAGGCAGACGGCATCCGTCTGCCTCGGCAGGACATCCGACACCACCCCGACGCGTGGATCGGTGACGGCATCCCCGCTGCCGAGATCGAACGGCTCGCCGCCTTCCAGGACCGCTGGGGCGGCCTCGCCCTCCCACCGGCCCCGTTCTACGAGGGCGGCCCGCGCATCCTTAACGCCGGCCGCCCCGAAGCGACCGCCGAGGGCTGGTCCTTCCCGGCGGGCGACTGCCGGGTGTCCATGGCCTACGAATTCATGATCGGTCCCGACGGGGCATTCGGCATCGACGCCAACCACTGGACGCCGCTGCACGCGAGCACGGACGGATGGGTGGAGTCCCTGGCGCTCGCCGCGCATGCCCGCCGCTGGGCCACAACCGTCACACGGCTTACCGGCAAGGCCGCCGTGGCACTGGACCTGGGCGGCTATGAGCCGGTGCCCGAGGTACAGGGCGTGATCGACACCTGGTGGCGGGGCAAGGACTCGCTCATCGCCCTATACAGGGGCGAGGCCGTGGGGCTCGATGCCCCGCAATGCCTTGAAGCGCACATCTACGAGGGCCTCGACGAGTGGGGTCTTCACGGCGGCTGACACGCAGGCGCGAGCCTGAGCATCTACTTGGCCAGTCGGGCCAACCAACCCGCTCAGTCACACGATTGTGACTGAGCGCCATAGCTAGCCCCTGAGCGTTCTTGTTGGCCCGAGCGAGCGCGCTATGTGGCCCGCGAGTTTGCGCGTGGACGCAGTAGTTGGAACCTGGCCACGGTGGAGGGAACTGGCGAGGTCAGCTCGCGGATCGGTCAGTGTCCGGAGAGGGGGGCGGCGGACAGAGCTACGGCGTCGTGGACGGCGAGTTCTTCCGGGGTGCCGACGAAGACGGGTCCGCAGCCGGGAGGAAGGCGCTCGACCACCATGGTGACGGACTGGGCCGGCGTCGCCGCTGGGCCCGCGGACTCATTGCGCGAGGGGCCGGAGACCCAGTATCCGCCTTCTGCTGCGGGCTGGATGTAGGGGATGTCCCACGTCCAGCGCCGCTCTGTACAGCGGCTGAAGTGCAGCTCTCCCATTCCGGTCCACGGAAACAGCTCGCGCAGACGGGGCTCGGCGTAGGCCGCTGCGAGCAGTTCCGGGCGGACCCGCCCGTCGGCACGAACCTTCTGCCAGCCTGCTTCGACGAGGGCGTGACCCGGGGGCGTGGTGTCCATAGGCCACATCATCCCCGTCGTGGGCCGACCCTGGTTCCAACAAGAATGGCAATGCGCCGCAGGTTCCGGGAAGCGTGACCACGTGCTCTTAACCCGCATGTCCTGCACGTCCCGAACCGCCAGGTCACCAACCCCCGCAGGTTCCAACTACCTTGTCCCGTCACAGTAGGCGGGCCTGAGAGCCGGTGGCTGCCTCAGCCCACGGCAGAAGGGGAACGGCCGCTACCTGCGAGAATCTCCAGATGAGCGGGAACGAGCTGTCCGATGTCGAGTACGCCTTCGTGCTCAGTGCGAGTGAGATCGACATCCTTCCTGGAGTCCGGGGAGACCTGGAGGAGCCCCTGGCGTCGGGGCCCGCGGCTGACTTGGCTCCCATACTCCTCGCACTTGTCGACCGTGGAATGGTCGACGTCTGCCGGTACATCCCGTGGACAGCACCAGATGGTGCCACCGGCTATCAACCGGGTCCCGCGATCCCGCGCGAGGACCTTGCCGACGTACTCGCCACAGCTGAGGAGTGGGACTACCCGGACGACTTCGAGTGGCTGGGCCGGCTCACACTGGTACTCGCCGAGAGTTACGGACGGGGCCGCTGAGCACGTCGTCGGCTACACCGGCACCCTGACGCGCCCCAAGCACCTGGCTGTGCGGCTCCCCGACGGCCGCACCGCACTCACCCAGACTCTGCCCGCGGTGCTGGCGCACAGGTCGCTGCGCACCTGCCTGTCGCCGACGGTTCGACGCGGCGCGAGCACCGGTACAGGTGGCAGCTACGCGGCGTGGCGCAGGGCCTGGTCATCGAAGTCGCGGCGGGTACGACGCGGCACCCGGTGGTGTTCCCTGTCAAGTTCTTGGGTTCAGAACTTCCCTAGTTCATCGAATGGACTGGCCCGATCGTCTTTGGCGAGGCAAAATTCTGTGGTGCGCCATGCCAATGAGGACGCCGAACTGCTGGACGTGGTCCGCCGTTACGTGACACCCGGCCGCCGCTATCTGAGGCTCGGCGGCAGTCTGCTGCGCCTGGACGAAACCGAGTCCGACCGATTTGCGCGATGCCTTGCCGCGGACGCTGAGCTCATCACCGTGCAGGAACTCGCCACTCTCCTTGAGGGCGGGTGGCGTGAGCGACGAACCGCCGCATGGCTCATCGCCGTGTCTCGCCGGACCGAGTTCCGCGAGCGACTTGGGGAACTCCTGCTGGCCAGCGAAGTCTGCTGCACAGGCTTGGCGTACTGCGTGGCCCTGGCCTCCTTCGGCACATCGGGCGATGCCGACCATTTGGCCACCTACCTTGATCGCTACCTGCGCCGCCCTGACCTCGATTACGACCAACTCGTAGCCATGGGCGCGCTTCTGTACATCGACCTGAACCTCGGCGGCCACAGGGCCGCCCGTTACCTGGCTCCAGACGGACTGTGGCACCAGTGGCTCCAAGGCAGGCCCAACAGGCAACATGCCAACGCCTCCGCCACCTACCTGAGCCTGATCCGCCGACTTTGTGCCTTCGCTGACGAATGCGCCGAACTGCGCCCAACGGGGTAGCGACACACGATCGGTCCGGCGTCATCCCCGTGCCACCACCGCGCCTCGACGCATCAGAGGAGCGGCACCCTAGCCAGGTTGCTGCTCCAGCACACACAGCGTGCTCGTGGATTCCGCACCTCCCTGCTGCGGGCAATCGCTCAGTCAGGTGATGGGCGGGCGGAGCGGGACGACGTTGTCGGCGGCCGCGGTGGCCTGTGGCGGGGTGCCTGCCCTCTGAGTGAGAACAGCGCTGGCGAGCGTGAGTTGGGTGACTTGCTGACGAAGTTTGTCGATTTCTACGTTCTGCTTCTGCACGGTCTCTCTGAGCTGGTTGACGGTTTCTCGCAGTCGCTTCTCGGTTTCGGGAACCTGTGGGGATTCGTTTCGGACGCGCTCGTAGAAGAGGTTCTTCAGGTCGACGTGCCGCTTCATGAGGGCCATGCGGTGAACGCCGGCTTCGGCGGCGAGTGCCTTGGCCGTGAGGCTGCCGTCGGAGGCGGTGGCCTGTCCGGTCAACAGGCGGTCCATGGCCTCGTGGATACGGGTGCGTTCGTCGGTGTGCCTCGGCGGGTGAGTCATGTGGTGGCCTTTGCGGGTCGGGCGGTGGCGTCGTGGGTGTCTGCGGTGTCGCGGAGCCGGTTGGCTTGTGCTGTGAGGCGGCGGCTCACCGGGGCGGGCGCCGAGGCGGCGAGTTGGTCGAGATCGCTCGCGCGTTCGCGCAGGAGGCGGGCGTGGGTGTCGGTGCGGACGGTGTTCCCGCATCCGGGCCGGCAGTCGTACTGGCGCGGGGCGTTCGCTCCCGGATCGGGTTCGCACAGTGCTGTGTCGCGTTTGAACGCGCAGATCAGCATGGCGTCGGGATTGTCGTAGAGGACGATGCCGTCGCGAGCGAGGAAGGCCGTGGCCTTCCTCGCGAACGTCGCGGAGACGATGCGGCCTTCGAATCTGGGTGTCTGGGCTGCGGCGGTGAGGGCCCGGTGGGCGGCGGGCCCGGAGATCTTCTCGCCGGCTGCGGCCTGGTCACGGAGCCGGGCTGCGCTGTCGGCGGCGGCCAGGGCTGTCTCGATGTCGAGGACGGAGTGCAGGCCGTTGCGGCTGCGGGATCCGTATCCGCTGGAGCTGCGGGCATCCAGCACGGTGCGCATGTGGCCGTACTGGATGGCGAGCGCGATCAGCCCGCCGGGACGGCGGGCGATGTGCCAGGCCAGGCTGCGGCGGAACCGTGCCAGACCGATGGCCCCGTGGGGGTCCTTGGGGATGATCTGCTCGGGCAGATCCCGGGCTGTGGCCTCCCGGTTCGCCCACATCACGAAGTCCCTGATCCGTTTGTTCAACGCGAAGTACTTCAAGACGCCGGGATAGCCGCGTTGCCCGGCGACGTCGTGGTGTGCGGCGCTCAGGAGGAGCTCGCCGGGAGGGACCATGCGCTCCAGGACGCGGATGGCGCGCACGACGGGAGTGATGGCGACCCAGGGGACATCGCGTTCCTCACCTGCCGAGACGTGGTTGCCGTCGTCGTCGGTGACGTTCTTGTAGTGCCGGCTGCGGATGAGGTGCCGTCCGGGTGCGCCGTCCGTGCCGGTTTCCGGATCGGGGCAGCAGCCGGACCGCAGCCCTTGTACTTCCTGCGGGCGCATGCCCGTCAGATACAGACACACGATGGCTGCGGCCGTTCCCAAGTGCCGCATGAGCTCGGCGGCTTCATCGAAGTTCATGTGTTCTCGCCACGGCCTCCCGGCGATCATTCCGGTGACCTGCACCTGTATCGGGCAGGCCCCTGGACGTTCCTCGACCAGCGAGGACAGCTGGTGCTCGGCGGTGAACCGGTCGATCTGGCCGAAGCTCGCGCCGGTGAGCGCGGAGACGTAGGTCTGGGCAAGGCGGCGCCTGCCGTGCAGCCGGATGGTCGGCAGCGAGCCGCCCGACCGGATCTGCGGCAGCAGAAACTCCTCCAGCGCGGCCCGGCTCTTGGGGGTGCCGCCGTTCGGCATGGCCAACGAGGTCAGGCGGCGCCTTTCGGCCCAGGCGGCGAGGATGTCCTCGGCGAAGTCCTCGGTGAACCGGATCGCCCAGACCAGCAGCGGGCCCAACACCTGCGGGTCCAGCGGCTGAGTGCTGTTGTCTCCCCTGGCTGAACCGTCGGCTGCGGGAAGGAAGTCGTCGACGCCTTCGACCTCCCACGGCGGCCGGGCCACGCCCGTGGGCCGCGCGCTGAGCTGATCGAACGCCCACAGATCGGACAGCCAGACGCAGACCCTCTCCGCGTGCCCGCGGGAACCGCCGCCCTCCCAGCGCTCGGACATGTAGTCCCGCCATACCTCTTCGGTGCAGTGGCCGAGGCTGGTGATGCCGCGCTCGTGCAGCCAACGGGCTAGCCGCATCCACTCGGAGCATGCCGTCTTGATGTCCGTGGCGGACCGCCGGGGGCGGGCCGCAACCCCCCGGCGCTGAAGATGGGAGGGCCGGAGCTGACCGTTGACCATCGTCCAGGTTGCCTGTTTCACCTGATCGCGCAGAGGCGCTGGACAGTTCTTCCAGTGGATCTTGACGAGTCGGGTGCTGGGGTTGTCGATGAGCGGGGCCAAGGACCAGATCATGTCGCTGTAGCGAGTGTTCGGGTGAGTGTTGACGGGGCTGACCCTGTGGGACAGCACCACGGGACTGTCCGGGCCGGGCAGGCCCAGAACGTACGGGTCGTTCTCGACGGCGAGGCTGGTCACGGGGCGAGGTCCTTCTTCACCAGGAGCTGGACAACGGTGCGGTCGGTGTCGGTGACGCGGGCCAGGGCCCCACGCCAGGCGGCCAGTCCGACCTTGCCGCGCAGGTCCTCCAACCGCTGCAGGTGGGCGGTCCACCCCTCGCGGAACGCGCGGTCGTCCAGGACCGAGCGCAGGCTCAGGATCTGCTGGTGCAGGTGGGCGAGCCGGGGATGGTGGCCGGGGTGGACATGCGCGTTAAGGCAGGCCAGGCAGAGCAAGAAGTCGGCACCGCAGCCTCCTTCGGGCGCCGGCCAGGGGCTGGCCTCCTGGTCCTCGCAGTCCACTGTCCCCGTCACCTCATGCTCCGGATCCGGGACATCGGTGACCTTTCCCCCGAAGACGGCGGCCTGGGCCAGTTCCAGGGCCTCACGGGCCCCGGCTTCGAACACGTCACGGGAAGCACGCTGGACCCGGCGGTCGGGCAGCACGTAGACGCTCTCGTGGGTGCCCCGGGTGTGCTGCAGCGGGCGGCCCTCACCCGTCACCGTCGTACGGCGGATCCGCTGGAACGGTGATCCGCCAAGGCCGTGATCGCCAGCCCATTTCTGCGCCATCTGCGGGGAGACACCGAAGATCATCGGGCCTACCGGCGCGGGGCGGTCCAGGTGCCGGTGCAGCGGGTCGCGCTGGTGGGCGTGGGCGGTCATCAGCAGGTCGTGGCCCGGCTTCAGGTGGCTGGCCAGGACGCGTCCGTGGGAGGTGGCCTCCAGAGCCTGGGTGATCAGTCGGCCCGCAGAGTCGGCTCCCGAATCGGTGATGTTCTCGGTGGAGAACCAGCGGCCCCTGCCTGCTCTGCGCTTCTCGATCTTGACCTGGTAGGTCACCGTGTCCGTCTCTCCGGCAGACGGTGTCGTGGTCGGCGCGGGCAGCCGGTCGTAGACCGACAGGTTCCAGGCGAACCTGTCGGTCAAGAGCACTGCCAGTGCAGTGAGTTCACGGCGTGTCAGAAAGAGCCTGCCCCAGGTCGCGGCCGGGCCACGACCGCCCAGCAGCCAGTAGTGCGTCGGCGTGGTGCGACCGCTGGGATGCGTGGTGTGGGGGACATCGCCGGTGCGGGCGAGGTGATCGAGTACCTCTCCGAGCCGCCACTCGCTGCTGCCCTCGGCCACGTCTCCCGCCCGCCACCTGCTCAAGTGACGCGTATTCTCCCCGATCCGCAGCCAGGCCGACCGGAACTGACGTTGCGCGGCGAGCACGACCCGGTCGCGCTCGGCCTTCTCATAGCCCTGCTTGCTGGGCGTCGGCCGGGGGATACGGGGGGCCAGCTCTTCCGCCACCGGGCCACAGGCCAGGCGGGGATCCTTGCGCAAGACCTGGCGGACCTCCCTCAGGGTGCCCTTCCCGGCGTTGGTGCCGATGTGTCGAACACGCCAGCTCCGCAGCATGGCGACGGTCAGTCCGTCCAGGTCGTCCGGTGGACCCTCCAGCTGGGACAGGAACTCGGCGAAGACCTGGATCTTGCTCCAGCAGGCCGTGGCCGACCGGTGGCTTGTCCAGCCGCGAGACAGCACGGCGAACGCCCCTCCCAGCGAGCGCTGCATCGGCCCGGCGACCGGCAGTTCACCAAAGTCGAACGCTTTTGGGTAGCCGGCCTGGTTGGTCACGGTCACCACGACGCTGCGACCGTCCACGGCTAGCGGAGACTCGACGCGATGGCCAGGCGGCGGCAGGACGGCTCTGCGCCCCCGGCCGCTCACGACGGCACCGCGGTGACGAGGGCGTCGATGTCCTGAATCCCGGCCGTCTCCCGCGCGAGCCGGGCGAACACATCGTCCAGGTCCTCGACCTGCCCTTCGCGCTCGTCGCTGCTGTCGGCCATCGCTAGGATCGACTCCAGCTGCAAATGCGCGACCGGCGCCAGGTAATGCCGCTTCGTGGTCTCGACGTCGCTATGGCCGAGGATCGTCTTCACCAGCCACCACGGGTCCCCATACAGCAGGGCGAAGTCCCGCCGCTCCGCCTTCGACAACCCATAGCGGGAGTCGAACAGGTCATTGAGAAGGATCAGCAGGTAGAGCGCCGCCGAGTGCCGCGCGGAATGCGGTGTGGCGTACGGACTCCTGCCCTGCACCTCCGCCAGCCGGAAGTCCCGGGTGACCATCCGGTCCTTGTCGGTGAGCAGGACCTCCTCACAGCGCCGGTTCGCAGCCCTGAACACCCCGTTCCACCGCTCGGGCACCATCGGCAAACCCTGTTCAGTCAGCCACAGATACGCGGGCTCCGGCCCCTGCGGCCCCTCCAGGAACAGAGTCTGCCGTTCCCTCCAGTCCAGCCGGCTCAGTTCCCTGCCGCCTATGACGCCGTTGCGGTCAGCCCACTCGACCTGCGGCCTCAGCCCGCGTGTCACCTGCGTGATCAGCCGCATCTCCGGCAGCCGCTCGTAGCGGCCCACGGCCTGGGCACGCTGGATCGCCCAGGCCCGCTCGGACTGGACGTAGGACTCGACCTGGCCGACCGCGTCGAGCGAGGCGTAAAAGACCCGGCTGTTCTTGGACCGCGTCACCGCTCCGGCGACCCGTCCATAGCAGTAGCGTCCATGCCTCAGACGACTCGTGGGCAGCTCGAAGACCAGCAGTGACCCGCCTTCTTGGCGCCGCAGAGCAGACGACAGCAGCAGCTGAACGAAACTCGCGTTGCGCATCTCCGTCCGCGAATCCCACCCGGGCATCGGAAGACCACCGCGAGTGTGGCCGCGCAGACCGATATCTGACCAAAGTCCCCACGTCCGGGGAGTCAGCCACGACACCCGTGAGCTGACCGAGTCCGCCGCCCGATCCTCCCGCCGCGCCACGTCCACCGGCAGCGGGCTGACCTTCCCCCACCGGAAAAGCTTGGTGAAGGCCGCCGCCTCCCGGTCCCATTTCGTCCCGCTGATCCGCTCCGGGTTCTCCGATGCCTCACACCGCCAGTCCCGATAGTCATCCAGGTCCTGCTGGGTGGCCTGCCACCACTCGGTGTCCCGCGAGGACAAGAACTCCAGCAACAGGCGCATATCCGTCGAGTAGTTTCGCTTCGACTCCCGCTTCATGTAGCGGAACGTGCTCGACCTGACGAAATCGAGAAGACCCGCATCGACCGTCCCATCCCGCCTTACGAACACCGGGTCACCCGGTTTGAGACCGATCTGCGCCACCGCCGCGGGCAGATCCTGTACCCCCAGCACACCCTCGCCGGGAAGTGCTCCCCATCGACCTGGATCCGGCACCCGGACCACTTGCCATGTACTCAACCGCGATCGCTCCTGACGCTTGAACTCACTCAAGCATCAGGGAAGTCGTGACTGTGACCCGTGTGTGCGATAGGCCGAATACCGCCAACCCGGGCAGTTCGAATGGGCGTTGACGGGCCTCCAGACTAGCGTTTTCGGCACCTGCCAGCCGAAGGAGCCCGCATGTCCTCTAAGCCCCGTCGTTCCTACAGCACGGCCACGATCGCAGGCCTTACCACGCTCGCCCGCGGCGGCTGCTACTACCCCGAGTGCGGTGCCCCGATCTTGAAGATGATCGAGGGCGAGCCGTTCCTGAACCTTGAGATCGCTCACATCCGGGCCTTCGAGGACAAGGGGCCACGTGCGGAAACCACGCTCGACACACGAGGGCGCAACACCTTCAGCAACCTTCTGCTGCTGTGCACGCCCCACCACAAGCTGGTTGACGGCCCTCGGCGCGAAGAGTTCACCGTAGAAATACTCGAAAGCTGGAAGAGGGCACGCGAGTCAGAGGGCGTTGAGGCGCTTGCCGGGCTGACCGACCTGACGGAAAGCAAACTCGCCACCATGATCAAGGAGGCACAGCACGAGCTCGTTGAGCGTTTAGAGCCCGCGCTAGAAGAATTCTCGAAATCGTTCCCGGACCTCGCAATCATGCTCAGAAGCATCACGAAAGAACTCTCCGACCCCCGAATCCACGGATTCGGAATATCGGAGGACGATATCCGCCTCCTCAGCACAGCATCCGATGGGCTGGGCCACCTACAAGACACCGTGCCACTCCTGCTACAGGCAACTCAATCCCTGAGCCAACTTCCTGACACCGCATCGGCCCTCTCAGATGCAGCGGATGACCTGCGGGGACTCAGCGACACAGCGACCCTGCTGCGCCACGCCGCGGAGCAGCTTTCCGATGCAGCGGCACAAGCACAAGATGCCGCAGCCAGCGCGAACCGCGGACGGTACTAGGAAAACAGCGTCGAGCTGGACAGACAGTGAGGCCCGCCCCGAGAGACGCGGGCTTCACTGGCCTGAACTGCGCCACGCCTTTCGGCCGGGTGGGCAAGGTGGGGGAGGCCGGACTGCCGGTGCGAGGGGTCAGCACATGTGCACGCCGGCCACGATGCCCTCGCCCTTGGCGCCGTACGTGCCGCATACCGCCTGGTCCCCGCGCACCAGTCCGGTGCGGGCGACGTCGCGGCGGGGACAGGGACGTCGGTTTCGGCGACGCGGTGCAGGAAGCGCCCGCGGCCACTCCCGCTGGTCTCGGCCCACCCTTCTCCGCCCTGGGTGCCGCGTTGAGCGGGGTCGAAGTGCACGCGGTGCAGCCATACCTCGGTGCGCCCCGGGGAGCCGGGGGTGCAGGTCCACAGGTGGACGTCGTGCCCGTGGCCGCTGGTGGCGGGCAGCGCCAGGACGTCGGGGAGGGCGAGGCGGAGCTCGAAACGCTCACCGCTTGGTGCGCCGGTCTCGGGCAGGTAGAGCACCCGGCCGTGCACGGACAGGTTCAAAGCCCGCTCGGGCTGCTGCGCGCCGTTGTTGTCCAGGGGGAAGAACTGGCAGGCGCGCGCCAAAGCCACTACCAAACGCACTACCACGCGTCGGCGGAGCTGCCGCGACCGGGCCAGGGAGGGCGCGCTCCTCGGTTGGCCCGTAGGAGGCCGCTAGGAGCCCGTCTGACCTGGCTGGGGAAGCCCCGGAGGCTCCCGGCGGGCCTCAGACGGACTCCCAGCGGGTTTGCCGTTGCGCCGCCATGACGGCGGCGCGCGACCGGAGTCTGGTCTGGAAGCGGTCCGCAGCGCGACTGTCGGAGTAGGGCTGCCGCCATGCAGTGGGGCCCCTGCCGACGACAGCGGCAAGGGCCCCACTCGTGTCCTGGCCCTGTGAAGGCTGGACGCTTCTGCGATAAACAGGTGAAGCCGATGCCCATGCCCGTGGGCATGCGATCGGCTTCACGTGGGTTGGTGCGCCAACACCTTCCCGTTTTCCCTTATGCGTCTTGGTTGGAGCCGTAGCACTCAGGGACGGACTTCCCCGTTCTCGCAGGGCCGGTCCGTGGCAATAACTGTGGCGCACGCCCACCGAGATCGTTTGTCTTCAAGCGGCGCAATATTGAATCAACCCAGGTCAGAGCGGTCTGCGTCGTGCTAGCCGCGAAGCGAAGTGGACGCGGAGAAAAGCGCACGTCGTTCAGGCCTGACGCGAGGACTCTGAGCGCTTTGGCCTGCTGGTTTGGCTCGCGCGACACGTACTCCCTACCGCCAGAACAGTGTCAGGTTCTTGTGGTAGGACCCTCGGCAGAGGCCTGACCTGCGGATTTTCCTACGGGTGTCGCGTCGGCCAGCCGCCTGCACCCCCACCATGGGGAACGTGCGTGTGCAGAAAGGACGCTTTGGCGCGTTGGTGAGCCAACTTCTCGCCCTTCTGTCATCGGTGCCGTAGAGGCTGCCACTCTGTGGGAATCAGGGTCTCTTCGTGCGTGGGGAGCGCCAACTTCCGCAGGCGCATGGAGAGATCAACGGTTGGAGCCGAGCAGTACCGTCCGGCGATCTCCTGATCGCCGGACGGTGATTAGGAGATCTCATGGGCAGTAAGCCCTCCACGGCGGCGAGCAGGACAGCCGTCATACCGGTGGCGTCGGTACCCGACGTCACCTCCGCGAGGACGATGACTACCAAGACGGTGGCCTCCTCGCTCGACGAAACCACCTCCACGACCGTCCGGTTCGGTATGCCGCACGCGCTCGTAATCATCGCGTGCATCGCCACCGCGGCGATCCTCGCCCCACCCGCCCACACCACCCGCGACGTTTTGCTCCTCATCGCGGGCGCCGGCCTCATCGGCGCCGTCGTCGTCGTGATGGTGGTGACCGGCGGCCACGGCACCGGCGGCCGCATCGGCCGCTTCCTGCGCGCCTATCTCACCTCGGGAAACTGAGGCGACCGCCATGGGACGACCCGAGAAGCCCGTGGACCGAAAAGTTCCCGCGCGCGCGAAGCTGGCCGACTTCCTGCGCGGCCTCAAGGCCGACGCCGGCATGACCTACGAGCAGATGGCCGCGAGGACGAACGGCGCGCCGTCGAAAGCCACCTTTGAGCGCGCCGCCTCCGGCGCCTCCGTCCCGGCCCAGGACACCATCATCGCCTTCGTCACGGTCACCATGACGGTCGGCGGTACATACCTCGTGAGGGACTTCGAGCCTATGCTCCGCGCGCACCGGCTATGGGTCTGCGCGCGCCGGGCCACGCGTGCGCCGTACTACGTCCACAAGGCGCCCGATCCCAGCCTCATCTCCACCCGGGCTGACTTCGGTCAGAAGCTGCGCGACCAGCACGTATGGGCTGGCTATCCAACTCCTGGCGAGATGGAGCGGATGCTCCGCCCCGGCATGCTGCCCGCCAGCACAGCTCGCCGCATCATCAAGGGCGTCACCCTGCCCGTCGACGTCACGCAGACCGTCGCCTTCCTGACGGCCTGCTACGTCGTTTACCCGTCCGACCTTGAACCCTGGTTCGACGCAGCGATCCGAGTTTTCAGCGACGAATCGAGCAGGAAAAGCGTCATGGAATGGCGTCGAGAACGCACGAGGTTGCTGGCTCAGAAGGACGATGAACTTGTTGACGATTACGATCAGGTAAGAGAGTGGGAACGAGCTGCTTAATACGGTGGAACACCGGGCGCCCTCGAACGGTTTTTGCCGCACCCCCGGAGGTTCTTCCGGGAGTGCGGTGTCAGTTCAGGATTCAGCCGGTCCCGGAAATGACACACGAGTCGCGAGGTATCTGATGGTCCGGCAGTTCTGATTTATGGCCGGGGTTTGGTGGTACGTTTTTAGTGCAGAACGCAGCGGGATCAGACGTTTGACACACGAGGTGGAGAGGGTGGTGTTCGGGTCCGGCAGGCGACTCCGCTCCGCGTGGCCGGGGCGGGAGCCCCGGAGCGGGGGTCGGTGCAGACCTGATCCACCAGCAGCCCGGCCACCCCCTCTCTCAGCTGCCGCTTTCGTCGGATTCGCGGAGCGGATTCGACACAGGCCGGATCGCGGAGCGAGCCGAGCCGCCGGGCCGCGGAGCGGATCCGGCAGGGCGTCACGGAGTGACGCCCAACTCCCCGA
>NZ_JBVIFR010000033.1:0-65417 GCF_055571235.1 Streptomyces sp. NPDC030991 | reverse complement strand
CACAGCGCCTTCAGCGCGAAGCCCGCGCCGAAGAGGATCAGAGCCAGAAGAAGAACCAGAAGCAGGGGAACCATTGTTATTACCTCCTGGCCATCATGTGCTCTTAACTTTCCCCTACAAACACACAAAGATCGCGTTTTCTTCACGAGGTGCAGGGCATCCGGTCGCACCGCGAAGTGCCCCCTTCCGCTTCGGTCATGCATGTTTACCGAACGGCTGAGCGGCCAGGCGAACCTCAGCACATGATGTCGATGCCAAGGGAGCGTGAGCGGACATGACCGCCGACGAGAAGGCCAAGGCGAAGACCGAGCAGGCCACCGGGGCCGCCAAGAAGACCGTCGGACGCGCCGTGGGCAACGAGCGGCTGACCGCCGAGGGCCGTGCCCAGCAGATGAAGGGCGACGCGCGTCAGGCCAAGGAGAAGACCAAGGACATCGGCAAGCACTAGTCCAGCGCCGGTGTCGCGGCCACACGGCCGCACCACGTACGCGTCGAGGGCGGCCCGGGATCAGGGGCCGCCCTCGACGCGTGCGTGGGCAAGGGCAGAAGACGTGCCGTCAGCCGGTCGCGCCGGGAGGTCCCGGCGCACCCCGGCGGTACTCCTCGTTGAGCCGCTGCGCCTCTTCGAGCTGGTCCTCGAGGATCACGATGCGGCAGGCCGCCTCGACCGGGGTCCCCTGGTCGACGAGCTCGCGGGCGCGGGCCGCGACACGCAGTTGGTAACGGGAGTAGCGGCGGTGTCCGCCCTCCGAACGCAGGGGTGTGATCAGACGGGCGTCACCGAGCGCCCGCAGGAAGCCGGGGGTGGCGCCGATCATCTCGGCCGCCCGTCCCATCGTGTACGCGGGGTAGTCATCATCGTCCAGCCGGCCGCTGAGCGGAGTATCTGCTGTCATTCCACCTCGATAGGTAACACGCGTCGAGGGGCCCTGGTGCCGTACGGCACCAGGGCCCCGAAGGAAATTCAACACCATCCGCCGGCCTTCTCATGTCGCCGGCCTTCTGTTTCCGCCGTCGCTCCCATGTTCCGGGGCGCCTCGCGGGGATCGCGGTTGCCTGACCGAGGACCACCGTCCAATCCGGGGTCCTGCGGTACCCGGCCCACTATCCGGCGGGCCAGGCGATCCTGATGGCGTCTGCTTCCTCCGTCCTTCCATGCGGCCAACCTGCCTGCGAACTACACGTACGGCGTCCGGCAGTTCGTCTCTGCCGGTCTTCAGTGACCTTGTCTACGAGAGAAACACTAGCGACCCGACTGGCCAATGTCTACTTCGGCCAGGATAGATTTAGCACAGCCGATGGCGAAGTACGGGGACCGCGGGAGGCCATCGGTCCGGAAGCCGAATAGAATCTGCGGCCATGTCGAAGCCTGACGAACTGCTCACCGTGCTCGCCGCCACAGTCGAGTCCGAACAGAGCACACAGATGTCTCTCACCGTGGTCACCGGCGGCACTGTCATCACCGGCCGGCTGGCCCCCGAGGCGGTCTGGCGCCAGCGGGTCTCGGAGGTCCTGAAGGACTCGGACCAGCTCAGGCCCTTCTCGGTCGCCTTCACCGCACTGGAGTCCCAGCGGCCGCCTGCGGCGCGCGATGCGGACGGAACGCCTACCCACCTGCATTTCCACGTCGCACGCATCCTGCAGGGCACCATGGGGATCCCCGAGACGGGCGGGATGTACCGGGTCGCGATCTCCGACGTCAACGCATGGACCGTCGGCGACTTCAGCTACTCCGACCACTGAGGCCGCTCCACGAGGCGTGAGGACGCCGCCGCACAGCAGTGAGGGCCCGACCGGACGAATCCGGTCGGGCCCTCACTGCTGTGCGCTTCCGGTCGGTCAGAACGACGCGGGGGACCCCAGCATCGCGGCGGCCCGCTGGTACGACGCGGTGGCGGCGGCCGGGGGCTCGGCCACGACGACCGGCGCGGCGGCGCGGCAGGTGAACCCGAGCTGCGTCATGGCGCGGACGACCTCACCCACGCTGAAGTCACGGCGGTCCTGGCCCGTGATGACCTGGCCGACCTGCTTGACGGGGTAGTGACGCCGACCGATGATCACGGACTCACCGGTGACCGGCTCGGGCCTGACGCCCTTCATCGTCTCCAGGACGGCACCCTTGGTCAGGTCGAACGGGAAGCGAGCGATGACACAGCGCATGAGACCTCATGAGGGGAGTGAGAGGCGGGGCGGACGGGGTGGAGCAAGTTCGAGCTGGTTCAGCCGGCGAGGGCGAGCGGGACGTCACGCAGGCGAGTCTCGTCCGTGTAGCCGGTGCTGTCACGGACGACGCCGAGCCGCGCCCGCGTGACCAGGCCGGTACGGCGGCCGTCGTCGTCGCAGACGAGCAGGTGCCCGACGCGGGCGCCGGCCATGACGGACAGGGCCACTTCGACCGTCATGTCCTCCCAGACGCGCGGCCCGACCTCGTCGGTCGTGAGGGCCGTCGTCTGGTGCCCGGTGTCCGTGCTCGCCGAGCGAAGATGAGTCTGAACCAACGTCAAAGGTGCCTCCTGCAGAGATGGGACCGGGTACGCGGGGTACTGCCTACGCCGCCGCGTCGACGGTGGACTGTCGCACCGACGTACGGCGCGCCGCCGAAGCGGGGCGGCGACGGCCGCGCGAAGCACCGCGCTTGGGGCGCTCGGCCGCAGGCGTGGTGATGACGACCGGGACGCCCGAGGGAGCCTGGGCGCCGGTGATGCGGTGCAGTTCCTGCTCACCGGAGTGGACCTGCGTGACCTGCGGACGGATTCCGGCGTCCGACATGAGGCGGGTCATGCTGCGGCGCTGGTTCGGGGTGACCAGCGTGACGACGCTGCCGGACTCGCCGGCGCGGGCGGTACGGCCGCCGCGGTGGAGGTAGTCCTTGTGGTCGGTCGGCGGGTCCACGTTGACGACCAGGTCGAGGTTGTCGACGTGGATGCCGCGGGCGGCGACGTTCGTGGCGACGAGCACGGTGACGTGCCCCGTCTTGAACTGCGCCAGCGTGCGGGTGCGCTGGGGCTGCGACTTCCCACCGTGCAGCGCGGCGGCCCGCACCCCGCTGTTGAGCAGGTCCTGGGTCAGCCGGTCGACAGCGTGCTTGGTGTCCAGGAACATGATCACGCGTCCCTCGCGGGCGGCGATCTCGGTCGTGGCGGTGTGCTTGTCGGCGGCCTGGACGTGCAGAACGTGGTGCTCCATCGTGGTGACGGCACCGGCCGACGGGTCGACGGAATGCACGACGGGGTCGGTCAGGTAGCGGCGCACCAGCAGGTCGACATTGCGGTCCAGAGTGGCGGAGAACAGCATCCGCTGCCCCTCCGGGCGCACCTGGTCCAGCAGCGCGGTGACCTGCGGCATGAAGCCCATGTCGGCCATCTGGTCGGCCTCGTCGAGGACCGTGATGCCCACCTGGTTCAGCCGGCAGTCGCCACGGTCGATGAGGTCCTTGAGCCGGCCCGGGGTCGCGACGACGATCTCGGCCCCGCCGCGCAGCGCGGCGACCTGCCTGCCGATCGACATGCCGCCCACAACCGTGGCCAGCCGCAGCCGCAGGGAGCGGGCGTACGGGGTCAGCGCGTCGGTCACCTGCTGGGCGAGCTCGCGGGTGGGGACGAGGATCAGGCCGAGCGGCTGGCGGGGCTCGGCGCGCTGTCCGGCGGTCCGGGCGAGCAGGGCGAGACCGAAGGCGAGCGTCTTGCCGGAGCCGGTGCGACCGCGGCCGAGCACATCGCGGCCCGCGAGGGAGTTCGGCAGCGTCGCCCCCTGGATCGGGAAGGGGACGGCCACGCCCTGGCGGCCGAGTTCGGCGAGCAACGGGGCGGGCATGTCGAGCGCGCCGAAGTCCTCCACGGCGGGCAGCGCCGGGGTGATCATCTCGGGGACGGCGAACTCCCCCTGCAGGGCGGCGGGCCTGCGGCCGTAACCGCCGGAGCGGGCCGGCCGCTCCGAACGGCGCGGAGCGGACGCCCCGAAGCGGCTGCCGCCCCTTTCACTGCCGGAGCCGCCCTTGCGGGTGCGTGCGAAACGGTCGTTCGTACGTGTGCGGTTCATGCGGAACCTTCCTCAATGCGGTGCACATCATGGAATTTCTCCGGCGAAGAGCGGCACGGAGAAGCACAAGACATGGACCGAATGGAACGCGAAAGCGAGACTGGCCGAAGGTGAATTCTTACGACCCAGTTATGTGGTGAAGGGCGCGAATTGAGCGCCCGAAGCGCGGACGAGGACGCGGCAGCGAGGCTGCGGCGAAATCCTCTGAACCTTGCCTTCCCGCAGGTGGAACCACTGCGGGGAAAGTGCATGCAGCTGGGGCCCGCACCCCGAAGGATGCGGGCCCCAGCTGCAAGTGTGCGTAAGCGTCAGGCCGGAACGATGTTCTCGGCCGTCGGGCCCTTCTGGCCCTGCGCGATGTCGAAGGAGACCTTCTGACCCTCGAGCAGCTCACGGAAGCCCTGGGCGGAAATGTTCGAGTAGTGGGCGAAGACGTCGGCGCCGCCACCGTCCTGCTCGATGAATCCGAAGCCCTTTTCAGCGTTGAACCACTTCACGGTACCTGTAGCCATGTCATATCTCCTTAGGGGCAGTACATCGGGGTCCACACTGTGCGGACCCCGTGTCGCCGCGATGATTACCCCGCCCGGAAATGACCGGAAATACAAGAGTGCTCCTGCCCGGCGAGGCCGGTCAGGGGCACCTGAAGTTCGGGAACCACAACTGCAACTGAGATCGACAGTAGCACGGCCGAAGGGTCGACATGCGGCCAGAAATACCGCCCTTCTTGGCGCGGTAAAAATCCTCACCGCAAGCCTCGCCAAACCCTCATCCGGCGGTCTCAGATATTGATGGACGCGGAGCACCGATCGGACGTACGGCTCCGCCACCTGCGCTCCGGCCCCGCGCCGGATTGGCCCATCCGAGGACGGAGAGGGCCGCTTCCCCGGCGGCGCGCGGCCGTCCTGTTATCCACCGACCCCCGGGTGGCATAAACCTCACAAGAAGATCATTCGTCTTTCCTATTACTACGGGAGTGCTGTGTGATGCATATCCGCAGACGACTGTTGCTCGTGGCCGTCGCGCCGCTGGCCATCGGCGTGGCCGCCTCGACCGCCTGCGCCGACACCGACCCCCGACCCCCCACCGCCTCCACGACCTCGACCAGCACGCGCACGGCCACGGTCGTCAGCGAGCTGAGCGCGCAGGAGGTCTCTGCCGGCTCCGCCGCGACCCTGCAGGTGAAGGGACGCCTGGTGGAGGGCGCCACGATGCTCTTCCCCCTGTCGCGGCTGGCGGTCTCCGTGCAGATCAGCGGCGACGACCGGACCGCCTCGCAGAAGTGCCACACCACCACCACCCGCGAGGGCCGCTTCAGCTGCACGTTCAACGTCACGGCGCACGAGACGACCTCGGCGACCGCCTCCTTCGCGGGCAACGCGCTGTTCGCTCCGGGCAAGGCCACCACGAACATCGCGGGCGCTTCCCGGACTCCCCCGTCGTCCGCCACCACCACCCCGGCCGCGGCGGCGCCGTCCGCCGCGGCCGTGCCACCGGCGTCCACCGCTCCGAAGACCACGACGTCCGGCGCGACCGCGCCCGCCGCTCCCCTGCCGGCCGCTGCCGTCGGGGCCCACTAGCCCGACCGCAGCCAGGAGATGACACCTACGGGTGGCGAGTGCCGCATCGTCGCGGTGCGTCGCCCTCCTGGCGAAGGGGCGGCGGTCAGTGTCGTGCCATGCCGATCTCGTCGCTGACACGTCGTCCACTCCGTCCGACCATCCTGACTCTCGCCCTGGCCGCCGGGCTCTGCCTGGCCTCCTCGGGCATCGCCGCCGCGGCGGGTCTCCCCGCGAACGAAGGGCCGGCGCCCACGGTGCCGGCCCCGGCCGTCTCCGAGGGCCCGTCGTGGGGCCAGGAGTCGGTCGAGTTCACCGACGGCCGCATCGTCTACAGCGATACTTCCTCCGGCTTCGACGCCGCCGGGGGCGCGTACTTCGAGCGGTCCGTGCTGACGGTCGGCGGGCCCGGCAGCTTCCACTGGTCCACGACGCGTTCGCACTCCTGACCGACCTACCTCTCCCCGCACAGGCGTGTGCCCCGAAGCCGATGGCTTCGGGGCACACAGCTCGGCTCGGTTCAGCGACCGAGCCGCAGCGTGGACCGCGTCAGGAGTGCGAGCCCGTCGTGCTGCCGGCGGCACCCGTGGGGCCGGCCTTCTTCACCGTGGTCACGAAGTAGGCCTTGCCGTCCGGGGTGAAACCGCTGAACGTGGCGGCCGTCTGGCCACCACCGGCGTTCGCGGAGTTCTGAGCCTTGCCGTAGCCGGGGCCATCGACGTAGCCGTGGCCGTCGCGGCCCGGGCCGTCGTGGGCCGACGCGAGGCCGGCGCTGCCGATGACGAGGGGGGTGACGAGGGCACCGACAGCGACGTACTTGGCAATCTTGCGCATCTGATGCGGTCCTTTCAGGGTTCGTTCGCGGGCCCTGGGCAAACCCCGGCACCATCGCCAGAGCTCGGCGGAACGGGCCACCTTTCCGCCGCGACCGACATTGCCGCCTCCGCCAACCCTCCGCATCCGCTGACATCACGCTCCGTAATGGCGCTACGGTCCGAGAGGTCCGTTCCACCCCTCTGAGCAGCACAGATACCGGTGCGGTCGCCTCCGGCGCGCTCGGCGGAATTCCCCCACTCGGCGGGCAACGGGCGCATATCAGCTGACAAGCCAACCTTTTGCGCGCTTCCGGAAGGCACCACAGACTCGAACCCGCCGAGGCCGCCCGGTCCGGACTCCATCGCACCTGCCCGGAGGATTCATGTCCCGCATCCGTAGAGGTCTCGTCCATCCGGTGGCCGTCCTCGCCCTCGCCGCGGCCGCCGCCGTACTGACCACAGGAACCGCCGCCGCGGAGGACCGTCTCGACATCCTCTCGGCGACCGTGACGAGCGACCACGTCGAGGTGACCGTCCGCTACCGGTGCGAGTCGCTCATGGGCACCGACTCCCTGGACGTCGCCCTCGCCGACACCTCCGACGGCGGCATCTACAGCGCCTCGGTCACCCCCGTGTGTGACAACGCCTTGCACAGGACGACCGTCGACACCACCCGCAACGCCGGACCGGCCACCGCCGCCCACACCGACGCCGTCATCAGCGCCTCCCTCGGCTCCGGCCCCACCCCGCGGCTGTTCCCCACCGCCACCAAGCAGGTGACGATGGCCCTGAAGAGCCGAACCTGACCGACCGCGGCGGCGGGGCCTTCACGTCCGTGTAGAGTGGAACTACCGACGCGGGGTGGAGCAGCTCGGTAGCTCGCTGGGCTCATAACCCAGAGGTCGCAGGTTCAAATCCTGTCCCCGCTACGAAACGAAGGGGCCCGGCAGCAGCCGGGCCCCCTTTTCGTCTGCTCTGCCACGGAGGCGCTCAGGGCTCTTCCGGGCCGTCCTCGTCGAGTGCGAACCACACCGTCTTGCCCTCCGGCTCAGGGCGTACGTTCCACTGGTGCGCCAGCAGGTCGAGGAGGACGAGGCCGCGTCCTGACGAGGAGAGTTCGCCGGGGGCGCGCCGGTGCGGGACGTCGTCGCTCCGGTCGGTGACCTCCACGCGCAGCCGCCGCCGGCCGGGCTCGCCGCTGACTTCCGCGCGCAGGACGGCGGCGTGTTCGGTGTGGACCAGGACGTTGCCGAGGAGCTCGGAGGCGAGGAGGACCGCGGTGTCGACCTGTTCGGGGCGGGCCCAGTCATGGAGCAGGCCCTGGAACTCGGTCCGCGCGTCGCGCAGGGCCTGCGCCTGATCCTGTTCGAGCGTGAGGTGCAGGCGCCGGCCGGGCAGCCCCGAGTGGTTCGCGGAGGGGTCGCGGCGCAACAGGAGCAGGGCGATGTCGTCCTCCGTGAGGGAGACGGGCTGCTCCTTGGCCTGCCCGGTCCCGGGAGCCACGACCGCGTTCAGCAGCCGGTCCGCCATCCCGTCCAGGTCCTCGGGGGTGCCCGGCGAGAGCGCGTTGCGTACGCGGAGCCAGCCGGAGTACATGTCGTGGCCGCCGGTCTCGATCAGGCCGTCGGTGCACAGCATGAGGACCTCGTTCTCCCGCAGGGTGAGGACGTTGACCGGGTAGTTGTCCTCCGTGAGGTCGAGGCCGAGGGGCAGGCCGCCGCTCAGGTGCTTGAGCAGGCAGGTGCCGTCCGGCAGGCGCAGCACGGGGTGCGGGTGTCCGGCCCGGGCGATGCGCAGGGTGCCGGTGGCGGGGTCGGCCTCGATGTAGATGCAGGTGGCGAAGCGGTCCTCGTCCAGCGCGGCCAGGAAGTGGGAGGCGCGGACCAGGACGGCGTCGGGGCCGTGTCCCTCGGCCGCGTAGGCGTGGATGGCGGTGCGCAACTGGGACATCAGTCCCGCGGCGTGCATGTCGTGGCCCTGGACGTCGCCGATGACCAGGCCGAGGCAGCCGTTGGGCAGGGGGAGGCAGTCGAACCAGTCGCCGCCGACCATGAGCCCTCCCCCGGTGGGCAGGTACCGGGCGGCGGTCGTGAGTCCGTCGACGCCCGGGCCGGTGCCGCCCATGCTGCTGCGCAGGCTCTGGGAGAGGGCCCGGTCCGCCTGGCCGGTGTAGGTGTGCTCGATGCTCTGGCTGAGCAGGCGGGCGATGGTCACCAGCAGGGCGCGCACGCTGTCGGTCATCGCCAACGGCGCGTCGAAGGCGGTCATCCATACGCTGGTGAGCTGCCCGTAGGTGGTCAGCGGCAGGAAGACCCAGGCCTTGTGCCCCTCGCGGTCGGCGAGCTCCCAGGTGGAGGGGTAGCGGGCCCGGTACTCCTGCGGGGAGGCGAGGAAGACGGGGCGTCCTGTCCTGGCCACCTGCGCGCCGGGGTAGTCGGCGTCCAGGGGCATCCGGACGGTTTCCTGCTCGCAGCTCTGGAAGCCGAAGTGGCCGACGCAGTGCAGGAGTTCGCGGTCCGCCCGGAAGACGGCCTGACCGCAGAGCGGCAGGGCGGGGTCGGCGAGCCGGGAGATCAGGGCGAGCGCTTCGCCGAGGGATTCCGTGCGCGCCAGAGCGTGTCCGGTCACCAGCAGATCGGCGCCCCGGTGGCGTACGCGCTCGGGCGCCCCGCCGGAGCCGTCGGCCGTCGGGCCCTCCAGTCGGTTGAGGGCCTCGACCTGGCGCACCTCGGCGGCGTACTCCTCAGAACGGCCGTGCTCGCGCCCCGCACCCACCTGTGGCACTCCCGTCTGCTCGGCCCACTTCTGCTCTCCCCCATGTTCCGCCGATGCGGCGGGAAGCGCCTGCTCGCTCGCGCACATCCGACGCCACGACCTCCAAACGTGATCGCGCCGGATTCGAACCGGATGCATGATTGTGGCGGCCGGGGATTGACGGGGGCGTGGCGCGTTCCGCGTACCCCTCGTTGCGCACGCCATGGAGACCTACGACCTCACCCACCGCGGCCTGTGCGGTTGCTGCCTCGATTGCTGCCTCGATGACGCGGAATCGTTTCCGCGACCTGGCGGATCGTTCCGGTACGCGATGATCGGGGTGGCCTGTGCGCTGATCCTGGCCGGCCTCGCGGTGGTCGTGGCGGGCTGACCGCCGGGCCCGCGTCGGCGGGACGACCGCCGGAGCCCTGCCCGGTGGCGGCCGGTTGCTGCATTCGGGGGAATCGCGCACGCGCGGGCGCGCGTGGTGCCGGGCGCACCGGCGCGGGTGGACTAGTCGTGGTCGCGTCCCTCGACAGCACCGACGAAGAGAGCCCCACCTGATGACGTCCTTGGAGAGCGCTGAGGCCGCGCCCGACACACCCGGTTCGGAGAGCGCCCACGCACGGCGCCCCGGTGCGATCGTGGTGCAGTGGCTGAGCACCACCGACCACAAGACGATCGGGACGATGTATCTGTCGACGTCGTTCGCGTTCTTCCTCATCGGCGGCGTGATGGCGCTCTTCATGCGCGCGGAACTGGCCCGCCCCGGCACGCAGTTGATCTCGAACGAGCAGTTCAACCAGGCGTTCACCATGCACGGCACGGTCATGCTGCTGATGTTCGCCACACCGCTCTTCATCGGTTTCGCGAACTGGATCATGCCGCTGCAGATCGGCGCCCCCGACGTCGCGTTCCCACGGCTGAACATGCTCGCCTACTGGATGTACCTGTTCGGCTCGCTGATCGCCGTCGCCGGCTTCCTCACCCCGCAGGGGGCCGCGGACTTCGGCTGGTTCGCCTACAGCCCGCTGTCCGACGCGGTGCACTCCCCCGGTGTCGGTGGTGACATGTGGGTCATGGGCCTGGCGTTCCAGGGGTTCGGCACGATCCTGGGCTCCGTCAACTTCATCACCACCATCGTCTGCATGCGCGCCCCGGGCATGACCATGTTCCGTATGCCGATCTTCACGTGGAACGTGCTGCTGACGGCCGTCCTCGTCCTGCTCGCCTTCCCGGTCCTCGCCGCCGCACTGCTGGCTCTGGAGGCGGACCGCAAGTTCGGGGCGCACGTCTTCGAGGGCGCGAACGGCGGGGCGCTGCTGTGGCAGCACCTGTTCTGGTTCTTCGGCCATCCGGAGGTGTACATCATCGCGCTGCCGTTCTTCGGCATCGTCTCCGAGGTCATCCCGGTCTTCAGCCGCAAGCCGATCTTCGGCTACTCCGGCCTGGTGGGCGCCACCATCGCCATCGCCGGTCTCTCGGTGACCGTGTGGGCGCACCACATGTATGTCACCGGCGGTGTGCTGCTGCCGTTCTTCTCCTTCATGACGTTCCTGATCGCCGTACCGACAGGGGTGAAGTTCTTCAACTGGATCGGCACGATGTGGAAGGGGTCGCTGTCCTTCGAGACACCGATGCTCTGGGCGGTCGGCTTCCTCGTGACCTTCCTCTTCGGCGGCCTGACCGGCGTGATCCTCGCGGCCCCGCCGCTGGACTTCCACATCTCCGACTCGTACTTCGTGGTGGCTCACTTCCACTACGTCGTCTTCGGGACCGTGGTGTTCGCGATGTTCTCCGGGTTCCACTTCTGGTGGCCCAAGTTCACCGGCAAGATGCTCGACGAGCGCCTCGGCAAGATCACCTTCTGGACGCTGTTCACCGGTTTCCACGGCACGTTCCTCGTCCAGCATTGGCTCGGTGTCGAGGGCATGCCCCGGCGGTACGCGGACTACCTCGGGGCCGACGGCTTCACCGCCCTCAACACCATCTCCTCGATCTCGTCCTTCCTGCTCGGCCTATCCCTCCTGCCGTTCCTCTACAACGTCTGGAAGACCGCCAAGTACGGCCGGCCGATCATGGTTGACGACCCGTGGGGTTACGGCCGTTCGCTGGAGTGGGCGACGTCCTGCCCGCCGCCGCGGCACAACTTCGTCACCCTGCCGCGGATCCGCTCCGAGTCCCCCGCGTTCGATCTGCACCACCCCGGCGTCGCCGCCCTCGACCAGCAGCAGAACACGCACGAGGCCGCTTCTTCATGAGCACGGAGAGCACGGAGCAGGACGTCGAGTCGGGTCTGCGGCAGATGGAGGGCTATCTGCTGTGGACGTCCAAGGTGGCCGAGACGCACGCGCAGGCACAGGACTTCACCCGGCGGCTCCCCTGGCTCACCACGGCGCAGCGGGAGGAGGTCGAGCGGGTCTTCACCGAGGAACGCCTGACGTTCCACACGGCCGCGCTCGCCCAGCTCGCGGACCGGGCACGAGAACTGCGCGGGGAGTACGGAGAGCGCTACGCCCGGCTCAAGGCGCGCTGCCTCGGCGCGTGCGCGGGCGGTGTCGGCGCGGTCATCGGAGTCTTCTCGTACGTCGCCCAGCGGTGACGCGGAAAGCCGTCTGCCCCGCCTCGGACGAGGCGGGGCAGACGGCTTCGGTCTGCGGGCCCCCGGCAGCGGCGGGCCGCCGGGCTCAGGGCGCCGAGTCGATCCGGTCGGCCTGCCCGGCCTGTTCGGCGAGGTCCGGGCGGAAGGAGGTGACCACCTCGGAGCGCCGGGTGCCCCGGTCCATGAGGCCCCCGGTGAAGGCGAGGCCGAGGCCCGCCACGGCGAGTGCCGCGCCGACGAGGTTGGGCGAGGTCCAGCCCCAGCCCGCCGAGATGGCCAGGCCGCCGAGCCAGGCGCCGCCCGCGTTGGCGAGGTTGAAGGCGGAGTGGTTGGAGGCCGCCGCCATGGTCGGAGCCTTCTCCGCCTTGGCCATGAGCAGCATCTGCACGGGCGTGGTGATGAGGGAGCCCATCGCGCCGATGAAGGTGATGGTGATCAGCGCGGGCACGGTGCTGTGAACGGTGAAGTAGAAGGTCAGCAGCGCGACGACGAGCAGGGCGAGGCCCGCGTACAGCGTGGGCCGCAGGGCACGGTCCGTGAGCGGTCCCGCGACCAGCGTGCCGAGGGTCATACCGACGCCGTAGAGCGCGAGGACCAGTGTGGTCGAGGTGTCGGAGATGCCCGTCACGTTCGTCAGCATCGGTACCAGGTAGCTGTAGACGGCGAAGAAACCGCCGAAGCCGACGACGGCGGTGGCGAGGCCGATGACGACCTGCTTGTTGCCCATCGCGCGCAGCTCGTGCCGGATGCCGGACTGGCGGCCGCGCGGCTGGTACGGAACGAGGAGGGCCAGCGCCCCGAGCGCGACGACGCCGATGACGGCGACTCCCCAGTAGGCGGCGCGCCAGCCCAGATGCTGCCCGAGTGCCGTGCCGGCCGGTACGCCGACGATGTTCGCGACGGTGAGCCCGAGGAACATCTTCGACACGGCGCGTGCGGCCCGCTCGGGGGCGACGAGGCGGGAGGCGACGACGGCGCCCACGCCGAACAGCGCTCCGTGCGGCAGGCCCGCCAGGAAGCGGGCGGCGAAGAGCAGGCCGAAGGAGGGGGCGAGCGCGGACGCGACGTTGCCGACCACGAAGAGGCCGGACAGAAGCAGCAGCAGCCGCTTGTGCGGGACGCGCGCGCCGATGCCGGTCAGCACGGGAGCGCCGACGACGACGCCGAGCGCGTAGGCCGAGACGAGGTTGCCGGCGTGCGGCACGGAGACGCCGACCCCGTCGGCGATCTGGGGCAGCAACCCCATCGTGGCGAACTCGGTCGTGCCGATGCCGAACGCGACAACAGCCAGGGCCAGGAGGGCCAGCGGCATGGTGCAGGAGACCTTTCGAAGAACAGCGGTCCATGGACAGGGGTCCCGAGCCCCATTGCCCGGCGCCACCTTGAGAAGGGGCAAGCCCACAAGCATGCAGCAGTGTGGGGGGACACGCACATTCCAAGATCGGCCTGAACACCGCGGTGACCTCGGTCACCCGGCGCGGGACCGCCGTACTCAGGCGGCCCGCGCCCGGGCCAGGCAGTCCTCCACCACGTCCTTGTCGAGCGCGGCGCGCACCAGCGCCGCCGCCACCTGCGCGCGCGGGGTGTCGCCCGCGAGGCGGGTCAGCGCCGCTGGGTCCTTGGGCAGTCCCAGGCGTTCGGCTCCCTGCAGCGTCTTGGCGTCAAGGAACGGCGCGTACTCGGGCCAGACGTCCTGCACCTCGCGCAGGAAGATGTCGACGCCGGTCGGGCCGAGCCCCGGCACCCGGCGCAGCAGGTCACGCAGGGCGCCCTCGTCGCCGTCGGCCCGCTCCCGGACCGTCCGCAGGTCTCCGTGCCACTCGTCGAGCACCAGCCGGGCGCCGTCGCCGAGATGGGTCGCGGTGCGCTCGTCGTAGCGCCGGTAGCCGCCTTCGCCCAGTGCGTCGACGCGCCGCTGCCAGGTGGCGTCGGCCATGTGCCGGGGGTCGCGCAGCCCCGCGTCGTACAGCGCCCGGGCCGACGCCACCGCGACGGAGGCGCGGATCCGCGCGCTGAGCAGGCTCGCGAGGACCAGCGTCCGGTACAGCGGCTGCGGGGTGTCCTTGAGGCCGATGCCCGCCTCCGCGGCGTAGGTCAGGCCGTGTTCGCGGAGCAGTTCCCGCATCACGTTCTTCTGGTCGGTCATGGCGTGGCGCGCTCCCTCACGACGTCGGCCGGTTTCTTGTCGTCCCGCAACCCCTGGTAGCGGGGGTGGCGCAGCATGCCGTCCCGCGTCCACTCCGCGAAGTCGATCTGCACCACGAGCCGGGGCCGTACCCAGTGGGCGGCCCGTTGTGCGATCCGCCCGGCGAACGGCGAATCGGCCGCCTGGAGTTCGTCGAGCCGCTGCCGCAGATCGAGCAGCGTGCGCCGGTCGAACCCGGTGCCGACCTTGCCCGCGTACCGCAGCGCCCCGTCCTCGTGGTAACCGATGAGCAGGGCGCCGAGCCCCTCGCGGCTGCCGGCGGGCTCGGTGAAGCCGCCGACCACGAACTCCTGGCCCCGGCTGCACTTGAGCTTGAGCCAGTCGTCCGAGCGGCGCGCCTGGTACGTACTGTCCGCCCGTTTGGCGATGAGCCCCTCCCATCCGCGCCGGCACGCGTCGGCGAGCAGGTCGGGCCCGCCCTGGTTGCGGTGGGTGCTCAGGCGCAGCGGGGCCTGGAAGGTCAGAGCGCGGCGCAGCAGCGACTTGCGGTTGCGCAGCGGCAGCCGCCGCACGTCGACGCCGTCGAGGCGCAGCAGGTCGAAGACGTAATAGGTGACGGTGACCTTGCTCGCCTCGACGTCGGCGCGGCGGGTGAGCCCCATGCGCTGCTGGAGCAGGGAGAAGTCCGTGCGTCCGTGCTGGTAGGCGACGATCTCGCCGTCGACGGTGAAGTCCGCGCAGTCCTGTGCGGCGAGGGCCTCGACGATCTCCGGGTACGTGGCGTCGAGCCGCCGGCCCGAACGGGAGCGGAGGGTCACCTCGCCGCGCTCCCGCACGGCGAGCACCCGGATGCCGTCCAGTTTCCGCTCGAAGATCCAGCCCGTGGGGAAGTCGCGGCGGGAGCTGAGCGTCGCGAGCATCGGGGAGGCGGCGAGTTCCACGCCCGGTGCCGCCTCCCGGGTGTGGCTGTCGAGGCCGGGCGGCAGCGTGTCGAGCAGGCCGGTCACTTCCGCTCCCCGCCCTTCGGCTCCCAGGTGGGCGCGTCGGGTGACTCGGCGACCTGGCGCAGGGTGCGGCCGGTGCGTGCGGAACGGGCCCGCCGCGGGTCGGGGGTGCCGCCGGAGCCGCTCCGGGCGCCGGGCCCCTCGGTCCTGACCAGCAGCCAAGTCGGCTTCTTCGCCGTGCCGCCGCTCTGCTCCTCGCGGCCGTGAAACCGCGTGAGCGCGTACCGCCCGCGCAGCTTCTCGCCGTGCATCTCGAAGGTGACGTGCCCGTTCTCCAGTGCCTCGGCGAACGGCACCGGCCTGCCCCGTTTGTCGTGGCTGGTCGGCCGGTACGTGCCTTGGTCCCAGACGATGACGGTGCCCCCGCCGTACTCGCCCCGCGGGATCACCCCCTCGAACTCCCGGTACGACATGGGGTGGTCCTCGGTCGGGATGGCGAGCCGTTTGTCGTGCGGGTCGGTGGAGGGGCCTTTCGGGACCGACCAGGACTTGAGCACGCCGTCGACCTCGAGGCGGAAGTCGAAGTGCATGGAGCTGGCGTCGTGGATCTGCACCACGAACACGGGCTCGTCCGACGGGGACGGTGCGTCGCTCCTCGCCGTCTCGTGCTCGCCGCTCGGCTCGGCCGTCCGGTCGAAGTGACGCTTCCCGCGGTAGGTGCGCAGTCCGTCCTTCTCGCTCACGAGTGGCTCCCTTCTGTCGTCGGTCAAGCGGCCTGCTGGTGCCGGGGGGCTGGACGGCGTAGGCGCGGACCGGGGAGACGTTCCTCTGCGAGATGCCGATGCCCTCGGCGACGCGGGCCCGGGTCATGTCCTCGAAGCGGAGGGAGAGGCCCGCACGTCCCAGGTGTGGTCGCGGAGGTGGCGGGGCGGGCCACCGGTGGCCGTGGGGAGCGCGTAGGCCTCGTCGGCGCCGCGTCCGACGTCGTAGCGCTTGTGGTCTCAAGTACGCACATCCGCCTGCCCGCCGTCCTCGGGGACAAACGGTGGGGCACCGATCACGCTACGCGCGGGGTGTGCGCGGCGCATGCGGAGGTCTCCCGACGTGCCGGGCGCCCGCCCGCTGCCTAGGCTGGCGTCCTCGGGCCGACCAGGGAGGTTCGTCATGCCCCGCCCCGTGTGGACCGGCGCCATCTCGTTCGGGCTCGTCACCATCCCGATCCGGGTCATGACAGCCACCGAGGACCACAGCATCCGCTTCCACCAGTACCACCTGGACGACATGGGGCGGGTCCGCAGCCGCAAGGTGTGCGAGCTCGAGGACCGTGAGGTCGGCCAGGACGAGATCGGCAAGGGGTACGAGGTCGCCCCGGGGCAGGTCGTCGCCGTCTCCGACGAAGAGCTGCGCGAGATACCGCTGCCGACCGCGAAGGCGATCGAGATCGTCGCCTTCGTGCCGTACGAGACCATCGATCCGATCCAGATCGGCGAGGGCTACTACCTGGAGGCCGGCGGGCAGGCCGCCACGAAACCGTACGTCCTGCTGCGCAAGGCCCTGGAGCGCAACGCGAAGGCCGCCGTCGCCAAGTTCGCCTGGCACGGCCGGGAGCGCCTCGGGCTGCTCAGGGTGAAGGAGGACGTGATCGCCCTGCACGCCCTGAAGTGGCCCGACGAGATCCGTTCCCCCGGGGAGCTCGCCCCCGCCACGGTCGACATCACCGACGCGGAGGTCGACGAGGCGCTGTCGCTGGTCGATTCGATGACCCGCGAGGAGCCCCTGGAGGACGCCGAGTGGGCCGCCGACCGCTACACCGCGGCTCTGGAAGAGGTCATCCACGCCAAGGTCGACGGCAAGAAGCCCCCCGCGCCCGAGCCCGAGGAGGCGCCGTCCGGGCGGGTCCTGGACCTCATGTCGGCTCTGGAGCAGTCCGTGCAGGAGGCCAAGAAGTCCCGCTCCTCCGGCTCCCGGTCCGCCGCCCGCGAAGAGCACGCGACCGTGCACGAGATGCCGAAGAAGAAGGCCGCCAAGAAGGCCACGAAGAAGCCGGCGGACCAGAAGGCCACGGCGGCACGGTCCACGGCCGGCAAGACGGCGAAGCAGCCCGCGAAGAAGGCGGCCAAGCGGGCTTCGCGCTCCGCCTGACCCGGGGCCTCGGGGGCGGGTCGGCGCAGGACGCTGACCGCGCGGGCGATCACGGACAGTTCCTCGCCTGGCGGCACCGCGGCGTAGCAGGTACCCAGGAGGAAACAGCGGGCGCGTCCGACGGCGTCCGGCGGGTACTCGCCGCCACCGAGACCCATGACCCCGCGATCACTTCCCGGAGGCGACGCATGACCACGTACGGCTACTTCCTCTCCTCGGAGGAATTCACCCCTGCCGAGCTGCTCTCCCAGGCCAGGGCCGCCGAGCAGGCCGGGTTCGAGGCACTGGCGATATCCGACCACTTCCACCCCTGGAACGACGAACAGGGCCAGAGCTCCTTCGTCTGGTCGATGATCGGCGCTCTCTCCCAGGTGACCTCGCTGCCCGTGACGACTCTGGTCACCTGTCCGACCGTGCGGATGCACCCCGCCCTCAACGCACAGGCCGCCGCCACGTCGGCCGTGCTGACCGAGGGCCGCTTCCGGTTCGGCATCGGCACCGGTGAGGCCCTCAACGAGCACATACTCGGCGACGCCTGGCCCGAGGCCCCGCGGCGCATGGAGATGCTGGAGGAGGCCGTGCACGTGATGCGCCGGCTCTTCACCGGCGAGCAGGTCACCCATCGCGGGGTGCACTACACGGTGCAGAACGCGCGGCTGTACACCCGGCCCGACAACCCGCCCCCGCTCTACGTGTCCGGGTTCGGCCCGCAGGCCGCCGCGCTCGCCGGCCGGATCGGCGACGGCTTCGTGACGATGACCCCCGACGCGGACCTCGTGGGCCAGTTCCGGCGGGCGGGCGGCGGCCAGAACCCGGTGATCGGCGGGCTCAAGGTGTGCTGGGGCACGGACCGGGCACAGGCCGTGAAAACCGTGCACCGGCTGTGGCCCAACGAGCAGCTCCCCGGCGAGCTCCCCCAGGTCCTGCCGACGCCCGCCCACTTCGAGCAGGCGTCCGGCCTGGTCACCGAGGAGATGGTGGCCGACGCCGTCGTCTGCGGCGACGACAGGGACGCGCACCTCAGCGCGGTGAAGGAGTACGCCGACGCCGGCTTCGACGAGGTCTACGTCAATCAGATAGGCCCCGACCAGCAGGGCTTCTTCGACTTCTACCGCGCCGAGATCCTGCCGCGCCTGCGGGACGCCACGCGCCGGTGACGCGGTCCGACCGAGGAGAGGACGTCATGCGTATCCGCCGTTCGACGCTCACCCGCTGGCAGCGGTGGCGCTCCGGTCCCGCCCTGCGCGTACCGCGCGGGGCGGACGACGTGGAGAACGCCAGCCGCAGGTTCCTGATGTACGGCGTCCTGCCGCTGTGGTTCGTCCCGGCCGTCGCCGACTGGGTGATGCACCGCCGCACGGACATCGAGCACACCAGCGGCCTGCGGGAGTCGGCGGTGCACGCCCTGATGATGACCGAGGCGGGCGTGCCCGTCGTCGCGGGGCTCACCGCCAAGATCAACCCGCTGGTGCTCTCCCTCATGGGCGGCGCGGCGCTCGCCCACGGCGCGACGGCCCTGTGGGACGTGTCGCTGGCCACCGACAAGCGCGAGGTGCGCCCCGTCGAGCAGCACATCCACAGCTTCCTCGAGGTGCTGCCGCTGACGGCCGCCGCCTTCACCACGTGTCTGCACTGGGACCAGCTCCGGGAGACCGTGCGGGGCGGCGGCCGCCCCGACGACTGGAAGCTCGTGCCCAAGGAGCGCCCGCTGTCGGCCGGCTACCTCGCCGCGATCGCCGCCGGAGTGGGCGTGTGCGTCGCCCTCCCCTACGCGGAGGAGATGATCCGCTGCGTGCGGGCCCGGCGGGACAGGGACGCCGATGACGCGCGGTAGCGGCGCCACCGTCCCGCCGCGGCTGCTGCCGCTCGGCGGGGAGGGGCCCGAGCACGTCACGGGCGACGGCCGGGGCGGCCTTCTGACCGGGGTGGCCGACGGGCGTGTCCTGCACGTCGATCCCGCCACCGGCCGGGTGCGGGAGGTGGCGCGTACCGGTGGCCGTCCGATGGGCATGACCGTGCGCTCCGACGGCACGCTGCTCGTCTGCGACGCCGAGCGCGGGCTGCTCTCCGTCGACCTCTCCACGCGCGCGGTGCGCGTCCTGCTCACCGCGGCCGGCGGCGTCCCGTTCGGCCTGTGCAGCAATGTGGCCGAGGCCCGGGACGGGACGGTGTACGTGACCGACTCCAGTGCCCGGTACGGCCTGCGGGACTGGAAGCGCGACCTGCTGGAGCACGTCGGTACGGGCCGGCTGATCCGCCTCGCGCCCGACGGTTCGGTGGACGTCCTGCTCGACGGGCTCCAGTTCGCCAACGGCGTGGTCCTCACCGCCGACGAGTCGTGCGCGGTGGTCGCCGAGTCGGGCGCGTACCGCCTGGTGCGGGTCCGGCTCGGCGGCGAGCGGGCCGGGCGGCGCGACGTCCTGGCCGACGCGCTGCCCGGCTTCCCCGACAACCTCACCGTCGCGGACGACGGCCTGATCTGGGCCGCGATCGCCGGGCCCCGCGATCCGCTGGTCGATCTGCTGCACCGCGGCCCGGCGGCCGTGCGCCGGAGGCTGGCGGCCCTGCCCGCCGGGCTGCTGCCGGGCCCGCGCCCCTCGGTGCGGGCGCTCGGCCTCGACCCGGACGGGCGCGTCGTCCACGACGTGCGACGGCGCCCCCGGGGCTTCTCCATGGCGACCAGCGCGCACTGCGACGCAGGACGGCTGTGGTTCGGCAGTCTGCGCGGCACGGCGCTGGCGGTGACGGATCTCCCGCCGCCCCGCACGGCCTCGCCGGCCGGCGCATGCGCGCACGAATGACGGTAACCCGGGGCACATCAGACCGGCGCGACAAAGGCAACACAGCACGAAAGGACTCTCTCCTGTGACGCAGAAGGTCTCCGACCACATCCTCGAGCGCCTGCGCGAATGGGAGGTCGAGCATGTCTTCGCCTACGCGGGCGACGGCATCAACGGCCTCCTCGCCGCCTGGGGACGCGCCGACAACAAGCCCGAGTTCATCCAGGCCCGCCACGAGGAGATGGCCGCCTTCGAAGCGGTCGGCTACGCCAAGTTCTCCGGCCGGGCGGGCGTCTGCGCGGCCACCTCGGGGCCCGGCGCCATCCACCTCCTCAACGGTCTCTACGACGCCAAGCTCGACCACGTCCCGGTCGTCGCCATCGTCGGGCAGACCAACCGCAGCGCCATGGGCGGCTCGTACCAGCAGGAGGTCGACCTGCTGAGCCTCTACAAGGACGTGGCCTCCGACTTCTGCGAGATGGTCACCGTCCCCGAGCAGCTTCCCGGCGTCATCGACCGCGCCTTCCGCACCGCCTACGCGCGCCGCACCGTCACCGCGATCATCGTCCCCGCCGACGTGCAGGAGCTCGACTACTCGCCGCCCACGCACGCCTTCAAGATGGTCCCCTCCAGCCTCGGCATGGCCTCCTACGCGCCGGTCCCCGCCGAGGAGGACCTGCTCAAGGCCGCGGAGATCCTGAACGCGGGCGAGAAGGTCGCCGTGCTCATCGGCCAGGGGGCGCGCGGCGCCCGCGCCGAGGTGGAACAGCTCGCCGAGCTGCTTGGCGCGGGCGTCGCCAAGGCGCTGCTGGGCAAGGACGCCCTGCCCGACGACCTCCCCTACGTCACCGGGTCCATCGGCCTGCTCGGCACCCGGCCCTCGTACGAGCTGATGCAGGGATGCGACACGCTCCTGGTCATCGGCTCCAGCTTCCCCTACAGCCAGTTCCTGCCCGAGTTCGGGCAGGCGCGGGCGGTGCAGATCGACATCGACCCGCACATGATCGGGCTGCGCTACCCCTTCGAGCTCAACCTCGTCGGCGATGCCCACGCCACGCTGACCCGGCTGCTGCCGCACCTGCGCAAGAAGCCCCACGGCAAGTGGCGCAAGAAGATCGAGAAGGACACCGCCCGCTGGTGGGAGGTGATGGAGCGGCGCGCCGCGGTCGAGGCCGACCCGATCAACCCGGAGTACGTCGTCCACACCCTCGACGCCCTCCTGCCCGACGACGTCATCCTCGCCGCGGACTCCGGCTCCGCCGCGAACTGGTACGCGCGCCACCTGCGGCTGCGCGGCGGGATGCGCGGCTCGCTGTCGGGGACGCTCGCCACGATGGGCCCGGGCGTCCCGTACGTCATCGGGGCGAAGTTCGCGCACCCCGGGCGCCCCGCGATCGCGCTCGTCGGGGACGGGGCGATGCAGATGAACGGCATGGCCGAGCTGATCACCGCCGCCAAGTACTGGAAGGAGTGGGAGAACCCGCAGCTCATCGTGGCCGTCCTGAACAACCAGGACCTCAACCAGGTCACCTGGGAGATGCGCGCGATGTCCGGAGCCCCGCAGTTCCTGCCCTCGCAGGCGCTGCCCGACGTGGCGTACGCGGACTTCGCGCGCTCGATCGGCCTGGGCGGCGCACGGGTGGAGAAGCCGGGCGACGTGGAGGGCGCGTGGCGGCAGGCGCTGGCCAGCGACCGCCCGTTCGTGCTCGACTTCCGTACGGACCCGGCGGTGCCGCCGATCCCGCCGCACGCCACCCTTGACCAGATAGAGGCGGCGGCCACCTCGATCCTCAAGGGCGACAGCGACTCGGCGGGCGTGCTGAAGCAGGGGTTCAAGGCGAAGGTGCAGGAGATGCTGCCCGGCGGGCACCGGGACGCGTGACGGCCGGGGCCCGGGCCGCGGCTCCGGCCGCCCCGGGCCCCGCGCGTGCGCGGGTCCGTCCACCAGTAGCTCGGCGACGCGGTGCCGGGTGCGGCCCCCGGAAGACCCGAACGTGCGATTCCTCACCCCTTTGTCGCAGGTGGCGGATGGGGCGCGACGTGTGCGTGGGCCGACGGCGGGTACCCAGGCCCGCATCGTCAACCTTAGGAGCCGCTCGTGACTCAGCGCCGCAAGAACGTATTCGTCCTCGGCCTCGACGACGCCAACCTGCCCGCTCTGCAGGCCGTCCCGCACGCCGCCGACCTGGAGTTCCATCGCCTCCTGACCATCGAGGAGCTACAGGAGGGCGAGGTCAGCGTCCCTGACCTGATCGACCGTGCCTGCAAGGTGCTCGACTCCTTCGACGGCCCCATCGACGCGATCGTCGGCTACTGGGACTTCCCGGTCAGCACGCTGGTGGCCGTGCTCGGCGAGCGGTACGGCACCCGTGCCACGAGCCTGGAGTCGGTCGTCAAGTGCGAGCACAAGTACTGGAGCCGGCTGGTCCAGGCGGAGGTGGTCTCGGAGCATCCCAACTTCGGGCGCGTCGACCTGACCGCGGACGATCCCCGGCCGCCGGAGGGTGTCTCCTTCCCGATGTGGCTCAAGCCCGCGCTGTCGTACTCCTCCGAACTGGCCTACGGCGTCAAGGACATGGACGAGTTCCGGGAGGCCGTCGAGCACATCCGCAACGGCATCCAGCGCGTCGGCCGCCCCTTCGAGTACATCCTGGAGCAGCTCGAACTCCCGCCGGAGATGGACGGTGTGGGCGCCCAGGTCTGTCTGGCGGAGGAGACCCTCGAAGGGCTCCAGGTCGCGGTCGAGGGGTACGTCCACGAGGGTGAGGTCACCGTCTACGGCGTGCTCGACTCGATCAACTACCCGGAGTCCACGAGCTTCCTGCGCCACCAGTACCCCTCGACGCTGCCGACGCCGGTGCAGCAGCGCCTGCGGGACGTCTCCGAGCGGGTGATGCGCCGCATCGGCATGAACGAGGCGACCTTCAGCATCGAGTTCTTCTACGACCCGCACACCGACTCGGTCGCGATCCTGGAGATCAACCCGCGGCACTCCCAGTCGCACGCCGAGCTGTTCGACTACGTCGACGGGGCGCCCAACCACCACTGCATGCTGGCGCTCGCCCTGGGCGAGGACCCCGCCCTCCCCAGCCGTCAGGGCCCCTACGCGCTGGCGGCGAAGTGGTACTACCGCTGGTTCACCGACGGCGTGGTCCGCCGCATCCCGTCGGCCGACGAGATCGAACGGATCGCCGAGTCGATACCCGGCGTCCGCATCGACATCGTGCCCGACGAGGAGCAGCGCCTCTCCGACGTCGGCCAACAGGACAGCTACAGCTATGAAGTGGCACACATCTTCACCGGAGGTGACAGTGAGGAGGAGCTGCGTGAGAAGTACGACCGCTGCGTGGCGGCCCTCCGCCTGACCTTCGACAGCCCGACCGCCCCCTCCTCCTGAGAGAGCCATGCGATACGTCGACAACCTCCCGCACGCCACGAAGGAAGAGGAGAACGTCAGGATCCCGATGTCGGACGGCATCCACCTGTCGGCCCGCGTCTGGCGTCCTCTCTCCTCCGACAGCACCCCGGTCCCCGCCGTCCTGGAGTACATCCCCTACCGCAAGCGGGACCTCAGTTCGGTCCGCGACTCGATCCACCACCCGTACATCGCCGGGCACGGGTACGCCTGCGTCCGCGTCGACCTGCGGGGCACCGGTGACTCCGAGGGGGTCCTCACCGACGAGTACCTGGAGCGCGAGCAGGCCGACGCCGAGGAAGTCCTCGAATGGCTGGCGGCGCAGCCCTGGTGCGACGGCAGCACCGGGATGATGGGCATCTCCTGGGGCGCGTTCGCCGCACTCCAGGTGGCCGCCCGCCGGCCGCCGAGCCTGCGGGCCGTCGTCCTCTCCTCGTTCACGGACGACCGCTACGCCGACGACATGCACTACATGGGCGGGGCACTGCTCTCCGACAACCTCGGCGAGGCGGGCACCATGTTCGCCTACTCCACCTGCCCGCCCGACCCCGCGACGGTCGGCGACGAGTGGCGCACGATGTGGCACGAACGCCTGGAGTCCGTCGAGCCGTGGGTGCTCAACTGGCTGCGCCACCAGCGCCGCGACGACTACTGGCGGCACGCCTCCGTCTGCGAGGACTACGCGGCGGTCCGCTGCCCCGTGCTGGCCTCCAGCGGCTGGGCGGACGGGTACTCGAACGCGGTGACGCGGCTCCTCGCCCACCTCGATGTCCCCCGCAAGGGCCTGATCGGCCCGTGGTCGCACAAGTACCCGCACCTGGGCGAGCCGGGGCCCGCGATCGGCTACCTCCAGGAGGTCGTGCGCTGGTGGGACCACTGGCTCAAGGGCGAGGAGAACGGGGTGATGGACGGCCCGATGCTGCGGGCCTGGATGCAGGAGAGCGTGCCGCCGTCCACGTCCTACGAGGAGCGCCCCGGACGCTGGGTGGGTGAGTCCTGGCCGTTCGACCGCCTTGAGGAGACCGCCTACCAGCTGGGCTCGGGCCGGCTGTCGTCGCCTGCGGAGAAGGCCGGGGAGCCGGCCCGGACCAGTATCCAGTCGCCGCTGTCCGTGGGCCAGTTCGCCGGCAAGTGGGCGTCGTACAACGCGCCGCCGGACCTCCCCTACGACCAGCGCGAGGAAGACGGCGGCTCCCTGGTCTACGAGACGGAACCGCTCGCCGAGCGCCTCGAGATCCTCGGGGTGCCGCGCGTCGAGGTGGAGGTGAGCGCGGACCAGCCCGTCGCGATGGTCGCGGCCCGGCTGTCCGACGTGGCGCCCGACGGCCGGGCCACCCGCGTCACGTACGGCATCCTCAACCTGACGCGCCGGGACGGCGCGGACGAGCCCGCCCCGCTGGAGCCGGGAGAGCGGTACCGGGCCGTCATCAGCCTCAACGGCGTGGCCCAGGCGTTCCCGCCGGGCCACCGTGTGCGGCTCTCCCTGTCGACGTCGTACTGGCCGCTGGCCTGGCCGCCGCCGTGCCCCACGTCGCTGACGGTCCACGAGGAGTCCTGCCGCGTCGTGCTGCCGGTCCGTCCCGCCTCGAACGAGGACGACACGGCGATGTCGTCCCCCTTCGAGACCCCGGAGGGCACGCGCCCCCTCACCACCCGCTCCGTGACGCCGCCGGAGGAGCGCTGGGAGGTCACCCGCGATCTGGTGGACTACGGCTCGACGCTGGAGATCGTGAAGGACCGCGGCACCATCCACTTCGACGCGATCGATCTGGATGTGGGGTGCCGTGCGGTGGAGCGGTACACGTCCACGGCCGACGACTTCACCTCGCCCGAGGGCGAGTCGACCTGGACCATGAGCTTCCGCCGCGACGACTGGGACGTGCGGGTCCGCACCAGCACGACGCTGCGCTGCGACGCCACCTCCTTCCAGGTGAACGCGACCCTGGACGCGTACGAGTCCGACCGCCGCGTCTTCTCGCGCACCTGGAACGAGACGCTCCCCCGGGACGCGCTGTAACCACTCGGCCTCGGCCGCCCCGGGGCGGCCGAGGCCGTTCGCGCCAGCGGTCAGCGGTCAGCGGTCAGCGGTGACGCGGACCGTACGGAAGGCGGGGTCCGCGGCGTCGGGGAGGTTCATTCCGGCCTCGACGCCCGAGGACAGGTAGGCGAGGACGGGCTCGGTGAGGCGCTCGCCCGGCAGGACCGCGGGGATGCCGGGCGGGTAGGGCGTCACCATCTCGGCGGCGACCCGGCCCGCGGCCTTGTCGACGGGCACGTCCTCGGTCCGGGCGAAGAAGGCGTCCCGCGGCAGGCACGCCTGCTCCATCCGCAGCTCGGTGGGGTCCGGGACCTCGACCGGCGGCGCCGCGTCCCAGCCGCGCGACACGTCGGCGAGGTCCCGCAGGGCCTGGAGCAGCGGCCGGGTGGTCTCGTGGCTGTCCGCGTACGTGATCTGGACGTTGATGCGGCGGTGGTCGGCCAGGTGGACGTTGATGCCCCGGTGTTCGCGCAGCCAGTCCGCGGCGCGGTAACCGGAGAGCGCGGGGCCTGCGAGGTCGACGACGACGGGGAGCGGATCGAGGTCGTCGGCGAGGTCCGGCCCGCAGAAGTCGCTCCGGTCGTTCACGTGCATGCCGTCGATGGCCTCGATGCCGGCGCGTACCTCGCCCGCGAGGTCCAGGGCATGGGTGAGCAACTCCTGCCCGTGCAGGGCCATTTGACGGCGCCATCCGTCCAGTCCCGCGTAGATGAGGACCGACGGGCTCGTCGTGCCCCACAGGTCCGCGCGGTTCTTCAGGACGTCCGGCGCGACGAGGTCGCCTTGCAGATGGAAGACCGAGCCCTGTTCGAGGCCGCTGCCCATCTTGTGGATGCTGGTCACGCAGACGTCCGCGCCCGCGTCCATCGCCCACGTCGGGAGGTCGGGGTGGAACGGCAGGTGCGCGCCCCAGGCCTCGTCCACGATGAGCGGGCGGCCCCGCCGGTGGCAGACCTCGGCGATGGCCTGGAGATCCGCGCAGGCGCCGTACGGCGTGGGGCTGGTGACCAGGGCTCCCTTGGCCCGGGGGTGGGCCTCCAGGGCGGCTTCGAAGTCCGCCGCGGACGGGGCGTGGGCCAGATGCCGCTCGGCGTCCCAGCGCGGCTCGACCCACACCGGCACGATGCCGGAGAGGATCAGGGCGGACACCACGGACTTGTGCGCGTCCCGGCCGATCAGCAGCTCCTCGTGGGGCCCGGCGACCGACAGCATCGCCGCCTTGACCGAGAGCGAGCTGCCGCAGGTGGTGAAGAACGTGTGGTCGGCGTGGACGGCGTCCGCCATGAGTTCCTCGGCGTGGCGCAGGTACTGGCCGCGCTGGCGCCGGTCGTCCAGGCCGCCGGAGGCCAGCAGGTCACCGAAGAAGACGGCGTCCCCCAGGATCCTGCGGGTCTCGGGGTCGGCGCCGCGTGCCTGCTTGTGGCCGGGCGGGGTGAACGCCAGCAGGCCGTCCCTGCGGTAGGCGTCGAGAGCTTCCAGGACGGGGGCCTGTGTGTGATCCATGGACATGTTCGACGCGTTCCCCGTTGTGCCGCTCTTTCCACCTCGCGGCGTGCGGACCGAGCAAGGTGGGCGTACGGGAGGGGCCTGGGCGGGCGTACACGTGCGAGGGCCGGGCCGCACATGGCGGCCCGGCCCTCTGTCCTGCCTTTACGACCTGAGGTCAGATCGTGGGGCGGCCCGGGCCCGCGCCCGGAGCGCCGGGCGTACCCGGGGTGCCAGGCGTGCCCGGGGTACCGGGTGTGCCGGACGGGCCGTAGTACGTGCCGAGCTGCTCGTGGTAGCCGGCGTCGCCCAGGTGCTTCTCCTTGTTGAACTCGGGCGCACTCTTGATCTCGTCCTTGGTGCGCGCCACCTGGATCGTCTTCGCCTCGGCGTCGATGCCCGTGATGGTGCCGGCGGGCAGCAGGACCTCCTTGCCGAAGATCCACACACCGGTGTCCACCACGATGTACTGCGATCCGACATCGTTGGAGTGCTTGTCCACCTTGCCGATGTGCCCGTCGGTCGCCTCGACCTTGTACCCCGTCAGGTCGGCATTCGGAGTGTGACCAGCACTGGCCGGGTAGTTCCAGATGTTCTCGGTCATAGTGCTACCTCCGTACGTCAGTCGCTTGTAGTCAGGCGATGCAGGGCTGCACCGTGCGTCCTTTCCGGCGACTCCACCCGACTATCCGAGCCACTCACCTCTAAACGGACCGGACCGAACATGGCGCGATGCGGCCGGTGGCCTCAGCGCTGGCCGGCCGCGAACCACCGCGCCAGTTCGGGGTCGACGCGCCCGACCGTGACGGGACGGCCGTCGGCGCGCAGCGACTCCGTCGCCGCGACGCCCGCCGCGACGGCTTCGCGGGCCGCGACCGGGCTGGTGTCCGTCGCCCCGCCGGCGCGGACGAAGCGCAGGAACTCGGCCACCAGCAGCGGGTCGGAGCCGCCGTGCCCGCCGTCACCAGGGGCCGGCATGGGGACGACGAGGTCGGCGTCGGCGCGGTAGCCGCTGCGTCGCTTCCAGACCCGGACCTCCGCCGTCTCGCCGTGGTCGCCGAAGTTCTCCAGGCGGCCCTCGGTGCCGATGACCGTGTAGTTGCGCCAGTAGTCGGGCGTGTAGTGGCACTGCTGGTAACTGGCGTGCACGCCGCCTTCGAGCCGCATGACCATCATCGACAGGTCCTCGACGTCGACGACGGGGTTGAGTCCGGTCAGGGAGAGGGGTGGCCAGTTGTTCTCGGGGTCGTACCAGTCCGGCATGACCGCTCCTGGCGCCTGTCCCGAGCGGTCGGTGATCTCCCCGTAGACGGTGAGTCCGCCGAGGGCGCTGACCCGCTCGGTGTAGGCGCCGGCCAGCCAGTGGATGACGTCCAGGTCGTGGGCGCCCTTCTGCAGGAGGAGGCCGGTGGTGTTGCGGCGGTCGGCGTGCCAGTCCTTGAAGTAGAAGTCGCCGCCGTGGCCGACGAAGTGGCGGCACCACACGGCCTTGACCTCGCCGATCTCGCCACGCTCGATGAGGTCGCGCATGACCCGGACCACCGGCATGTGCCGCATGTTGTGGCCCACGTAGAGGCGGGCGCCGCCGGTGCGCGCGGCCTCCAGGACGCGGTCGCAGCCCTCGGTGGTGATGGCGAGCGGCTTCTCCACGAAGACGGCGACCCCGGCCGTCAGCAGATCGATCGCGAGGGCCTCGTGGGTGTGGTCGGGGGTGATGACGAAGACCGCGTCGAGTTCCTCGGCGGCGATCATCTCGCGGTGGCCGGGATAGACGTGGACATCGTCGCCGAACCAGGAGCGGGCCCGGTCGAACATGGCGGGCGAGGTGTCGGCGACGGCGACCACCGCGGATCCCTCGCCGGGGTGATGGGCCTCCTGGGCGAGGGTGGCGCGCAGGCCGAGCCCGATGACGCCGAGGCGCAGGTCCCTGGTGTGCGTGTCACTGCCGGCCGGTGCGGTGGAGACGGAGGAGGTGTCGGTCACGCGTGTTCAGCCCTTCATGCCGGAGAAAGCGATGCCCTGGATGAACTGGCGCTGCATGGCCACGAAGACCACGATCACCGGGAGCGTCGCGAGGAGGGACCCGGCCATCAGCACCGGGTACTCGGTCAGGTGGGCGCCCTGGAGGGAGGCAAGACCGGCCGAGAGCGGCATCTTCGCCGGGTCGGTGTTGACGATGAGCGGCCACATCAGGTCGTTCCAGGACCACAGGAACGTGAGGATGCCGAGCGCGAGGAGCCCGGGGCGGGCCAGCGGCAGGGCGATCCGCCAGAAGACGGTGAAGGGGTTGGCGCCGTCGAGCCGCGCCGCTTCCTCCAGCTCCTCGGGCAGCCCCATGAAGAACTGGCGCAGCAGGAAGGTGCCGAAGGCGGAGAACATGCCGGGGACCACCAGCGCCTGCATGGAGTCCAGCCAGCCGAGGCTCTGCATGATCTGGTACTGCGGCAGCAGGAAGAGCTGGCCGGGCACCATCAGCACGGCGAGGAAGCCGAGGAAGATCGCCCCGCGCCCGGGGAAGCGGATCCGGGCGAAGGCGTAGGCCGCCATCGAGCAGAGCACGAGCTGGGCCGCGGTGCGCAGCAGCGCCATCACGACGGTGTTGAGGAACTGCTGTCCGAAGGGGACCCCGTCGAAGACCTTCGGGTAGTTCGACCAGTCCCAGTGCGCGGGCAGGATCGTCGGCGGCACCTGGACGGACTCGCCGAAGCTCTTGAACGAGGTGAGGAGCTCCCACACCAGGGGGAAGACGGTGATGACCGCGCCCAGCGCGAGCAGGACGTGAGCGGGCCACATCCTGCCCTCGCGGCGCGCTCCGCGCGTCGGTTCACGCATAGTGGACCCACCTCTTCTGCAACCGGAACTGGACGGCGGTGAGCGCCATGATGAGGACGAACAGCACGCACACGATCGCGGCGCCGTAGCCGCGCTGGTTGTCGAAGAACGCCTTCTGGAGGAAGAGCATCACGACGGTCTGGCCCTCGCCGTAGGCCGGGTTCTGGAGCGAGTTGTTCGTGTTGGCGCCGATGATCAGGTACACCAGGTCGAAGACCTGCAGGGACTGGATGACCGAGAGCACGGTGGTGAAGAAGAGGGTGGGGCTGAGCAGGGGCAGCGTGACGGAGAAGAACTGCCGCACGCGTCCCGCGCCGTCGAGCGCGGCCGCCTCGTAGTAGTCGCCGGGGATGCTCTGGAGCCCGGCGAGCAGCAGGATCATGTTGTAGCCGACGGTCATCCACACGCCGACGACCGCGACGGCGAAGCGGATGGTGTGCGGGTCGGAGACCCAGTAGGTGCCGTCGACACCGATCGAGGACAGGGCGTGGTTGAGGATGCCCGCGTCGCCGTTGTAGAGCCAGCGCCAGACCACCGCGACGGCGGCGGGCATCGTGACGACGGGCAGGAAGTAGAGGGTGCGGTAGACGCCGGTGCCGCGCAGGCCCTTGATGTTGAGCAGCACGGCGAGCGCCATCGACAGCGGGATGCCGAGCAGGACGAGTCCGGTGTAGATGCCGGTATTGCCCAGGGAGTGCCAGAACTCCGGGTCGCCCACGAGGGTGCGGTAGTTGGACAGGCCGATCCAGGTGGTCCCGCCGAACGCGCCCCACTCGGTGAAGCTGTAGTAGAGCGTCTGCACGACGGGCCACAGGTAGAAGACCGCGAGGCCGAGTCCCGCCGGGGCGATGAGGGCGTACCCCCACCACTTGTCGCGGTGGCGGAAGCGGCGCTCGCGTCGGCGCAGTGCGCGCTGGTCGAGAGCGACCGGGCGGCCGCGCTGCGCCGGTACGGCGGTGTCCGTACGCACGTCGAGGCTCATCAGGACCGGCCCTTCCTCTCCTGCGCGAGCAGCTGGTTCATCGCGTCGGTCAGGGAGCCCGCGGTGCTCCTGAGGCTCTCGTTGCCGCTCCACGCCCTGGCGAGCCACATCTGTTCCTTGTGCTGCCAGGCCGAGCTGTTGGCGGAGCCGGGGAAGGGCACCGCGTAGTCGAGCGCGTCCAGGTGCACCCGGAGGTCGAAGCGCGGCATGCCCGCGGCCCACGGTTCGGCGGTGCCGTTGCGGGCCGGGATGGCGGTGCCGTACGTGCCCTGGAGCAGCGAGGCGTGTTCGCCGCCGAGGAACCTGACGAACTCGCGGGCCAGTTCGGGGTGGGGTGTGCGGGCGTAGACGACGTTGGCCAGGCCGTGCAGGACGGTGGCGCGGCGGCGGCCCCTGGGCATCGGCGCGACGTCGACCTTGGCGCGGAGTTCGGAGTCCCGGTAGAACGTCGCCGCGTTGTAGGACGCTTCGTAGGTCATGGCCAGCGTTCCGGACTGGAACATCTGGGTGGGGTCGGTGTCGGCCATCTGTTGGAGGGTCGGCGACGCCCGGTAGCGGTGGATCAGGTCGATCCACAACCGCAGCCCCTCCTGGGTGTGCTCGTCGGAGTAGCCGGAGTGCCGCTTGTCCGGGGAGATGACCCAGCCGCCGGCCTGGGGGATGGAGTTGTAGTAGTTCTCCTGGGCGCGGACCGGGGCTCCGACGCCGTGGATGCCGCGTCTGCGGTCGGTGAGCCGCTGGGCGTTGACGATCAGGTCCTGCCAGGTCCAGGTGGAGTCGGGGTAGTCGACCTTGGCCCGGTCGAAGATCTCCTTGTTGAACCAGAGCGCGACGGTGTCGAAGTCCTTCGGGACACCGTACTGGACGCCGTTCCAGCGGTAGAGGGAGACCAGGTCCGCGGGGAAGTCGGCGGGCCGCAGCACGGCGTCGGCCCCTTCGGTCTCCAGGGGCAGGAGCTGTCCCGCGTCGGCGTAGAGGCCGAAGTTGGGGCCGTTCATCCAGAAGACGTCGGGGGCGGCGCCTCCGGTGCAGGCGGTGCGCAGTTTGGTCCAGTACGTCCCGTTCGGGGTGAGCTGGACGTCGACGGTCACCCCGGGCCGGGTGCGCTCGAACTCCCGCGCCGCCCGCTTCATCGCGGGGACCTGGTAGACGTCCCAGACGCCGTACGTGAGGTGGCCGCGCCGGGAGCCGCCGCCCGCGGTGGCCGAGGGGCCGCAGCCGGACGCGAGCGGGGCTGCCGCGAGCGTCGTGGCGGCGGCCGCCGCGAGGAGGGAACGTCTGCGCACGCGGAGCCTTCCTGGGGTGGGACAGGCCGCACGGCTCCGCCCTCGGGGGGAGCCGTGAAGCCACCAGTGGTCGTCGCGGGGGGCGCCACCCCGCGACGGAATACCCCGACGCTATTTGCTCGAAGTTGACGCGTCAATGGCTGTTTGAATCAACTTCGCGCAAACTGCGCCCGGGTCTCACCCCGGCGTCACCTCGCCCGGCCGCCCCGCTCAGTCGATCCCCGAGCGCTCCACCCCCGCCACGATCCACCGCTGGAACAGCAGGAACACCGCCAGCAGCGGCACGATCGAGACCGCTGCCGCGATGAACAGCTCGTGCAGGCGCACCACTTGAGAGGTGCTGAACGACGACAGCGCCACCTGCACCGTCCACGCGTCGCGGTCCTGGCCGATGACCAGCGGCCACAGGAACGAGTTCCAGGCGCCGATGAAGACGATGGTGCCGACCGCCGCGAACACGGGCCGGGCGTTCGGCACCACCACGAGCCAGTACGTGCGCCAGTGGCCGAGCCCGTCGACCCGGGCCGCGTCCTCCAGCTCCCCGGGGAAGCCGAGGAAGTACTGCCGGAAGACGAAGCAGGCGAACGCGGAGAACAGCGTCGGGACGACGAGCCCGCGCAGGGTGGAGACCCAGCCGAGCGACGAGACCAGGACGAAGGTGGGCACGAAGGTCACCGCCGCCGGGACCATGAGCGTGCCGAGGATCGCGTAGAAGACCTTGTTCGCGTGGCGGTACGGGATGCGGGCGAGACCGTATCCGGCCAGTGAGGCGAGGAGCAGGGTGCCCAGGGTCGTGGCGACGGCGATGAGCGCCGAGTTGAGGAGGGAGCGCGCGAAGGGGACCGACGTGTCCTCGAAGAGTTCACGCAGATTGCCCCACTGCACGTGGGACGGGAAGAACGTCCAGTCGGGCGAGGTGATGTCCCGCTCGGTGGCGAGTCCGTTGCGCACGAGCAGATAGAAGGGGACCAGGAACAGCAGCGCGAGGGCGATGAGCAAGGCGAGCCGCAGGGCCCGCCCGGTGCGGACGAGGGCGTCGCCCTCCTGGATCGGCGGCATCAGTCCGCCTCCTTCCTGCCGAGCCCGAACCAGCGCGCCTGACCCACCGTCACCACGGCGATGATCAGGGCGAGGAGGACCGCGCCCGCGCTGCCGAGTCCGAGGTTCTGGCCCTGGCCGAGAGCCGTGTAGTACAGGTAGACGAGCGGCGGGCGCGCGTAGGGCGGGTAACCGCGGGCGTCGGAGAGCAGGTTGTAGAACTCGTCGAAGGCCTGGAAGGCGTTGATGACGAGCAGCAGTACGACGGCCACGGAGGTGGCACGCAGCTGCGGGAAGGTGATGTGCCGGAAGACCTGCCAGCCGGGCCGGGCCCCGTCGACCGCGGCGGCCTCGTAGAGGGCGGGGCTGATCCGTTGCAGGCCGGCCAGGAAGAGGATCATGTAGAACCCCGCCTGGAGCCACAGCCGTACGGTGACGATGACCAGCCAGTACCAGGGCGGGTCCGTGGTCGAGAGCCAGGCGACCGGGTCCGAACCGGCGTACCCGAGCAGGGTGTTGGCGAGCCCGAACCGTACTCCGTTGAAGAGTGACATCTTCCAGATCAGCGCGGCGACGACGTAACTGCAGGCCGCCGGGAGGAAGAAGACCGAGCGGAAGAACGCCTGGGCCCGTCGCAGCCGGTTCACCATCAGAGCGAGGGCGAGCGAGGCGGCGTAGGTCGTCGGCACGATGAAGAGGGTGAAGACGCAGAACGTCCACAGGCTGGAGCGGAACGCGTCGTCCCGCAGCAGCGCGGTGTAGTTGTCGAGGCCGACGAAGCGGTCAGGGGTGACGGTGTTGTGGGCGTCGAAGAAGCTGAGCCAGACGCTCCAGCCGAGCGGTACGTACGTGAACAGGCCGAGGCCGAGGACGAAGGGGCCGACGAAGACCCAGAACCACCGGGCGCCGTCGCGTTCGGCCCGTCGTCCCGGCGCGTGCGGCCGCGGCGCGCTCACTTCGCCGTCACACGGGCCAGCTCCGCGGACACCTTCCGCACGACTCCCCTCAGCTCGCTCTCCGGGTTCGCGCCGTCCTTGACGATGCGGTTGAGCGCGTCCTGGTACGCGGTCTGGGACGCCGGCGTCCACAACAGCGGCTGGGCGTAACCGTGTTCGGTGGTGAAGCGGACGGCGTCGGCCGCGGCGCCGTCCTTGAGCCTGTCCGCCTTCTTCGCGAGTGAGAGACGGGCCGGGATGTGGAAGCCGTAGCCGAGGGCGAAGTCCTCCTGGTGGTCGGTGCGGTCGATCCACAGCCACTTCAGGAAGTCCTTGCCCGCCCGCTGGTGCGCGCTGCGCGTGGAGACCGCCGCCGCGTACGCGCCGACCGGTACGGACGGAGCGCCCTGAGCGCCGTCCTTGGGGAAGGGCAGCACCCCGAAGTCGTCACCGAGCGCTTTCTGGATCGCGGGCAGCGCCCACAGCCCCGACCACTGCATGGCGGTGAGGCCCTGGATGAACGCCGAGGGGTCCGACCAGTCCGAGGGCGCGCCGAGCAGCAACGACTTGTCGGCGTACAGCCGGTGCAGCTTGCCGAGCGCGCGGGCGGCCGCGGGGTCGTCGAAGCCGACCTTGCCGGCGTCGGTGACCAGGGAGAGGCCGGCGGCGTAGAGCGGGGTGCCGCCGAGGACCCCGGCGCCCGCGTCGTTGCCGAGGAAGAGGCCCTTGACCTTCTTGTCGGTCAACTCGGCCGCGGCGTCGACGAGTTCGTCCAGGGTGCGGGGCGGCTTCACGCCGGCTTCGTCGAGGAGGCTCTTGCGGTAGAAGAGCATCTGCATGTCGATGACTTGTGGGATGCCCCAGATCCTGCCGTCGTACGTCTTCGGGGCGAGTACCGCCGGGTTGAAATCGTCCCTGACGCCTTCGAAGAGATCGGTGAGGTCGGCCACCTGCTTGCCCTGGATCTGGTCCAGGCTCGGCCCGTTGACCTCGAACACGTCGGGGCCGGACGTAGTGAGCAGGGCGGCGGCCGTCTGCTGGTCGTAGTTGCCCGGCCGCCACTGGACGGTGACCCGTGCCTTCTTGTAGGCGGCGGCGTACTTCTTCACGGCCTGCTCGGCGCCCTGCTCGCCGTACTGGTGGTACCACTGCGACAGTGCGGGCCCCTCGCCGGACTCCCCCGCCCCGTCGCGGCCCGTGTTGGACCCGCATGCGGTGAGCAGCCCGAAGGCGGCGCCGGTGGCGAGCAATCCCCTGCGACTGATGGTCATGTCGGTCGTCCCCAGTCTCGGTCGGCCGGTCAGGCGCGGTGCCGTCCCGGCGGTCTCGGTGCGGTGCGAACCCCGTGTGTGTATCCCGACGGCTCAACGATCAACCCTGCACGGGGTTTTCGAAGGCCGTGCTACGGGCGTGTGTCACCGTGGGCGGGCCCGCTGGAGGCAACTGCCGCCGCGCGTCGCCGTCCTGAGTCAGCGACCGCCCTCGAGCGGCCCGGCCGGCCCTGAGAGATCCGACCGGGTCCGGGAGGCCCGGGCGGTCGGACGGTTCGGGCAACAGCGGGCGCATGAAGGCGCGTTCGTAGCGCAGCACGCAGTTACTCTCGTCCCTGATCCGGTCCGCCTCGGTGAAGTCGGGGTCGTGCCCGAAGCGCGCGCGGTACTGCTCGTACGCGGCGAGGCTGGGGAAGCTGAACAGCGCGAGGGCGATGTCGCCGGCGCCCTCGGCCGGGAGGAAGTAGCCGTGGTGCGTGCCGCCGTGCTCAGTTTTGCCGCCCGGCGGACCCGGGGTCCAGGCGGCGGCCGATGACGACCTCCACCTCCTCCGTCTCCTCCTCCCCGACGAGCCGGAGCTCCCGCACGTCCCAGAGCCGTTCGCCCACCGGGGTGCCGGCGGCCGTGGTGTGGGCCGCCACGGCCAGGGCCGGCTCGCCCCTGTCGTCCAGCAGGAGCTCTGCCGCAGCGGTGACCCCGTCACAGAAGCGCAGGGCGATGCCGACCGGCGCCGGGGCGGCCGTGAAGCCCGCCGGGTCGGGCAGGCCCCGGATCCGGCAACGGGCCCCCGCGTAGAGATGCGTACGGCCGCACTCGGCGGGAAAGGAGTCGTCGTTCGCGGGGTCGGGCACAGGATCGGACACGGCTGGCTCCGAAGGTCGCTGGGGTGGTCGGACACCCCCATCCCAGCAGCGCGGGAAGGACGGCGCATGGCCGCACGGTCGAGCACAGGGCAGCAGACCCCGGGCAGGTCGGGAGGGCGCCGTGGCTGACTTCGGCGCCTTCACCTCAATGGCCGACTCCCCCGTCTACGTGGTCACCACAGCCGTGCGGGAGGAACGCGCGGGCTGTCTCGTGGGCTTCGCCGGCCAGTGTTCCCTCGACCCCGTCCGGTTCGCCGTATGGCTGTCCAAGGCGAACCACACCTACCGTCTCGCCCGAACGGCGCAGACCCTGGTCGTGCACCTTCTCGACCGGCGGCAGCACGATCTGGCCGAGCGGTTCGGGGGGCTGTGCGGTGTCCGGCACGACAAGTTCGCCGGGCTCGACTGGTCCGAGGGGCCGGGCGGTGCGCCCGTCCTGAACGAGGCGCTCGCCTGGTTCGCGGGCCGTGTCCACGACCGGTTCGACGGCGGCGACCACGTCGCGTTCCTCCTGGACCCCACGCTCACGCGGACGTCCCCGGCAGCCGAGGGGCCCGCGCTCTCCCTGCGCGACGCCCTCGACATCACCGCCGGGCACCCGGCGTGAGAGCGCTCGGCGCGCGCCCTCTCGGCGTGCCGCCCGGTGCGGACTGGCACACGCTGGTCGAGCGCCACGTCCATCGCAGCCGACGCGTCACCTGAGGAGCAGCGCACCATGTCCACCGACGCCTTCCGTTCGGAAGTGTCTCTGACGGTCAATGGCAGCCCGCACCGCCTGCCTCTCGACCACCGCACGACGGTGCTGGACGTCCTGCGCGAACAGCTCGGACTCGTCGGCGCCAAAAAGGGCTGCGACCACGGACAGTGCGGCGCCTGCACCGTCCTCGTCGACGGCCGGCGGGCGAACAGCTGCCTCATGCTGGCCGTCGCCCACGAGGGCGCCGACATCACCACCGTCGAGGGGCTGGCGGGTACGGCCGACGGTGACGAACTGCACCCCCTCCAGCAGGCGTTCCTGGAGCGTGACGCGTTCCAGTGCGGCTACTGCACGCCCGGGCAGCTCTGTTCCGCCGTCGGAGTTCTCGCGGAGGCCGCGGCGGGGCACGCCTCGCACGTCACCCGGCCGGGCGCCGCCACCGGTGCGCCCGTGAAGCTCACCAGGGACGAGATCCGTGAACGGCTCAGCGGCAACCTGTGCCGCTGCGGCGCCTACCCGCACATCGTCGAAGCCGTCGAGGACGTGATCCGGTGAAACCCTTCAGCTATGTGCGCGCCCGTACGGTCGAGGAGGCGACCGAGGCCCACGCCGGCCGGCCGGACGCCCGCTACCTCGGCGGCGGCACCAACCTCGTCGACCTCATGAAGCTCGGCGTGGAACAGCCACGGACCCTGATCGCCGTCCACGACCTGCCGCTGGACACCGTCGAGGAGCTGCCCGACGGCTCCGTCCGCGTCGGCGCCACCGTGAGCAACAGCGACCTCGCCGCCCACCCGCTCGTCCGGGACCGCTACCCCGTGCTGTCGCAGGCGCTGCTCGCGGGCGCGTCGGGCCAGCTGCGGAACATGGCCACGACCGGCGGCAACCTTCTCCAGCGCACCCGCTGCCCCTACTTCCAGGACACGGACAAGCCGTGCAACAAGCGGGAGCCGGGGTCCGGGTGCGGCGCACGCGACGGCGTCCACCGCGATCACGCCGTCCTCGGCCACTCGCCGCAGTGCATCGCGACGCACCCCTCCGACATGGCCGTCGCGCTCGCCGCGCTCGACGCGCAGGTGGAGCTGCACGGCTCCGCGGGCGCCCGCGCCGTGCCCGCCGCCGAGTTCCACCGGCTGCCCGGCGACCGGCCGGAGCGCGACACCGAGATCGAGCCCGGCGAGCTCATCACCGGTGTGCTCCTGCCGCCCACGACCGCGGGGCTCCCCAGCGCGTACCGCAAGGCCCGCGACCGGGCGTCGTACGCCTTCGCCCTCGCCTCCGTGGCCGTCGCCCTCGACGTGCGGGACGAGGTGGTCCGCGACGTCCGTATCGCGTTCGGCGGACTCGCCCACCGGCCCTGGCGCGCGCTCCGCGCCGAGCGGGCGCTGCTGGAGGGCCCCGCGACGGACGACGCGTTCCGGCGGGCCGTCGACGCCGAACTCGCCGCCGCCGCGCCCCTGCGGGACAACGCCTTCAAGGTTCCGCTCGCCCGCAACCTCGCCTGCGACGTGCTGCGCCGCCTGGCCGGCGCCTCCGCCGCCTCCTGACTTCCGCCCCCCGCTCACACGGAGAGACATCATGCCGGACACGGTCAGCGCACTCGGTTCGCCCGCCGGGCGCAGGGAGGGTCCCGCCAAGGTGACGGGGACCGCCCGCTACGCGGCGGAACACACGCCCGAGGGATGCGCGTACGCGTGGCCGGTCCCCGCCGCGGTGGCGCGGGGCAGGGTGACCGGCGTCGACGACACCGCGGCCCTGGCGCTGCCCGGCGTCCTCGGCGTCCTCACCCATCGCAACGCGCCGCGCCTGAGCGAGCCGGACGACGCGACGCTCGCCGTGCTGCAGGACGACCGGGTCCCGCACCGGGGGTGGTACGTCGCGCTCGTCGTCGCCGACACCCTGGAGACGGCTCGCGAGGCGGCGGCCGCGGTGCGGGTCTCCTACGCCGAGGAGCCGCACGAGGTGGAGCTGAGCGCCGATCACCCCGACGCCTACGTTCCCGAGGACGAGGACGGCACTTCGGGCGAACACCTGCGCGGCGAGGCCGACAACGCGTTCGCGACCGCGCCCGTCCGGGTCGACGTCCGCTACCGGGTGCCGCCGCTGCACAACCACCCCATGGAACCGCACGCGGCCACCGCCTCCTGGCAGGGCGACCGGCTGACGGTGCACGACGCCAGCCAGGGCAGCACCACGGTGCGCGACACCCTGGCGGACCTGTTCGCCCTGGACAAGGAGCGGATCACGGTCGTCTCGGAGCACGTCGGCGGCGGCTTCGGTTCCAAGGGGACGCCGCGACCGCATGTGGTGCTCGCCGTCATGGCGGCCCGGGTGACCGGACGGCCGGTCAAGCTCGTGCTTCCGCGCCGCCAGTTGCCGGCCGTGGTGGGGCACCGCGCGCCCACGCTGCAACGCGTGCGGCTCGCCGCCGAGAGCGACGGCACCCTGATCTCCGTGGTGCACGAGGTGACCTCGCACACCTCGCGCGTCAAGGAGTTCATGGAGACGGCCGCCGCCGCCACCCGGATCATCTACCCCTCGCCGCACTCCCGCACCACCCACCGCGTACTCCCCCGTGACGTGCCCACCCCGTCCTGGATGCGGGCCCCGGGCGAGGCACCGGGCATGTACGCCCTGGAGTCCGCGATGGACGAACTGGCCCTGGCCCTGGACATGGACCCCGTCGAACTGCGGCTGCGCAACGACACCGACACCGAGCCGGACAGTGCGCGGCCCTTCAGCAGCCGGCACCTCGCCGAGTGTCTGCGCGAGGGCGCCCGGCGCTTCGGCTGGGCCGAGCGCGACCCGCGCCCCCGCGCACACCGCGAGGGGGCCGTCCTGATCGGTAGCGGCATGGCGGCGGCGACCTACCCCGCGCTCGTCTCGCCGAGCCGGGCGAGCGCCCACGCCCACCCGGACGGCAGCTTCGGGATCCGGGTCAACGCCACCGACATCGGCACGGGCGCCCGTACGGTGCTCGCCCAGGTCGCCGCCGACGCGCTCGGCGTACCGCTGGACCGGGTGCGTATCGAGGTCGGCGACAGCGACCTGCCCGCCGCGCCGCTCGCGGGCGGCTCCTCGGGCACGGCCTCCTGGGGCTGGGCCGTCCACGAGGCCGGTACGCGACTCGCCGAGAGCCTGCGCGAGCGGCAGGGGCGGCCGCTGCCACCGGAGGGCGTCACCGTCACGGCGGACACGGCAGGCACGGCCGACGCGGACAGCGACTATGCCCGGCACGCCTTCGGCGCCCACTTCGCCGAGGTCGGCGTCGACACCGTGACGGGGGAGATCCGGGTGCGCCGGCTGCTCGGCGTGTACGCGGCCGGGCGCATCCTCAACCCCCGCACCGCGCGCTCGCAGTTCATCGGCGGGATGACGATGGGCCTGGGGATGGCGCTGACGGAGGGCAGCACGATGGATGCCGCCTTCGGGGACTTCACCGAGTCCGACCTGGCCTCGTACCACGTGCCCGCGCACGCGGACGTGCCCGCCATCGAGGCGTACTGGGTCGACGAGGACGACCCGCATCTCAACCCCATGGGCAGCAAGGGGATCGGTGAGATCGGCATCGTGGGCACGGCCGCCGCCATCGGCAACGCCGTCCGCCACGCCACCGGGGTCAGGCTGCGCGAACTGCCCCTCACCCCGGACCGGGTCCTCGCCGGCGAGGGGTGAGGGCCCGCGCCGTCAGCCGACGTACTCCGGCCGGAAACAGGCGGTGACGTCCTTGCCGCGCGGGCACGGGTAAGCCTGCCAGGTGTCCGCCAGCGCGTCGATCAGCAGCATGCCGCGGCCGCCGAGGGCGTCCTCGTCCGGCTTGCGGGGTTCGGGCGGCTCGGGCGAGGAGTCGTGCACGGTGACGTGCAGGCAGTCGCCGTCCCAGGTCAGCACCAGCAGCGCCGTGCTCTTCGCGTGTACGTGCGCGTTGGTGACCAGCTCCGACACGGTGAGCAGCACCGAGTCCACCGTGTCCGGCGCGCTGTCCTGCCAGCCCAGCGCCCGCAGATGGTCACGGGTCCAGTCGCGGGCCGCCTTCACCCCGCTGCTCATCGGCAGGGAGCGTGCCCACCCCACGGCGCGCAGGGAGGAATCGTCCATCGTCGTCGCTCCTAGTCTGTGAGAGTCCCCCTACGTGTGCCCACGAACCGCGCGATGAGACGGACCTCCGCCGGGGCGGGTGGTCGTGCCGTTCCGCCCCGCGTCAGTCCTTGTGGCGGGGCTTCTCTGCGCGACTCCGGCCGCCGAGGGGGTGCCACAGGCGCAGCCAGACATCGCGCGCGTGCCGCCCGGCCTCGGTGCGGCTGCGGGCCACGAGGGCGCGGGCCTCGTCGGGCGTCTCGACCATGGGCCCCGAGCCGCGCAGCGGGCGGCCCGCCGTCTCGTGCAGGAAGAACGTCGAGACGAGCCCGATCAGTCCGGCCGCCATCAGGTAGAACGCCGGTACCAGCGTGTTGCCGGTGGCGTCGACCAGGAACGAGGCGACCAGCGGGGTGGTGCCGCCGAACAGGGACACCGAGATGTTGAAGGCGATCGACAGGGCGCCGTACCGCAGCCGGGTGGGGAAGAGGGCCGGAAGGGTGGCCGCCGCCGTCCCCGCGAAGCAGACCAGGAGCAGGCCGAGGATCACACAGCCGAAGGCGGGCAGCAGGATGCCGCCCTCCCTGATCAGCAGGAACGCGGGGACGGCCAGGGCGATCATCGCGATGCTGCCGCCCATGAACATGGGCCGTCTGCCCCACCGGTCCGAGCTGCGGCCGACGACGGTGATGGTGAGCACCACCAGCAGCATGGTCCCGAGGACCAGGAGTTGCGCGGTGGTGTCGCTCTCCCCCAGCGTCACGGTCATGTAGGTCGGCAGGTAGGACGTCACCATGTAGTTGGTGACGTTGTAGAGCAGCACGAGCCCCATGCAGATCAGCACGGCCTGCCAATGGCGGGTGAAGATCTCCTTGAGCCGGCCCTTGCCGGACTGCCGGGCCGCCTCGACGGGGTCGGTGTCGCCGTCCTCCTCGGCGTCCCCGCACTCGGCGGCCTCGTGGGCCGCCTCCTTCTGGAACGCGGGTGTCTCCTCCAGTTTCAGCCGCATGTACAGGCCGATGAGGCCGAGCGGCCCCGCGACGAAGAACGGGATGCGCCAGCCCCAGCTCTCCAGCCCGTCCGAGCCCAGGGTCAGCGTCAGCACGGTGACCAGACCGGAGCCGAGGGAGTAGCCCACGAAGGTGCCGAAGTCGAGCCAGCTGCCGAGGAAGCCCCGGCGCTGGTCGGGCGCGTACTCGGCGATGTACGTCGTGGCGCCCGCGTACTCGCCGCCGGTGGAGAAGCCCTGGACCAGCCGGCACAGGAGGAGCAGCAGCGGCGCGGCGAACCCGATCGAGGCGTACGACGGGAGGAACCCGACCGCGAAGGTGCTGGCCGCCATCATGATCATGGTCGCGGCCAGGACACGCTGGCGGCCGATGCGGTCGCCGAGCGGTCCGAAGACCAGGCCGCCCAGGGGACGGACGAGGAACGCCGCGGCGAACGTGGCGAAGGTGGAGACCACCTGGGCGCCGGGCGAACTGGAGGGGAAGAAGACTTTTCCGATCGTGCCCGCCAAATAGGCGTAGACACCGAAGTCGAACCACTCCATGGTGTTGCCGAGCGCGGCGGCCGTCACGGCGCGCCGGACCGTCGGCCGGTCCGACACCGTCACGTCCTCGGCACTGAGCGCCTTCTTGCGTTGCCGCAGAAGGGTGCGCACCATGCGGTCCGTGGCCGGCGTGCGGGCCGTCCGTGTCTTTCCTGCCCGGGTCCTTCCGGGCGTTCCGCGCGGCAAGCCTTTCGCCATCCGGCATTTCTCTTCCTGTGCTGGTGCCGCTCTTGGCCTTCAGCCCTGAAAGGTCGTCTCGGCGCCAAATTAAGCCGGGCGGAAAAGACCGGCAACTTCTCCGGGAGCCCCCGCGGCGAGCTGTGCGCCGCGGGTGAGGACTTTGGTCCTGTGTACAAAGATCGAACCGGGACATGAGAAACAGCGCCGGAGTCGGGCTCCCCCGTCGGCCGGCTTCACGCAACGGAACGGAAGGGACGAACTCGTGGGCATCATCGCCTGGATCCTGATCGGACTCATCGCGGGAGCGATCGCCAAGGCACTCACCCCGGGCAAGGACCCCGGCGGCTGCCTCATCACGATGCTGATCGGCATCGTGGGCGGCCTCCTCGGCGGCTGGCTCGGCAAGGTGATCTTCGGAGTCCACTCCATCGACGGCTTCTTCAGCCTGTCCACCTGGATCGCCGCCATCGTCGGTTCGGTGATCGTGCTCCTGCTCTACCGCCTGGTGGCCGGCCGGACGCGCTGACGTACGACGTTCGCCCCGACATGCCGGCCGGCACCGACCGGCCGGCGGTCGGCGCGGGGCGCCCCGGCCGCGCGGCACCCAACAGGCCGACGCGGGCCGCGAGTTGGCACGCGCCCCATGTCGGACACGTCACCCCGCCCGGAGCCCTTCACCTCACGCCCCGGGCCCGTCGAGTTCGGCGTAGACGATGAGGTTGTCCACGGGGTGGCCCTGGGCGTCGAACGCTCCGTCGCAGGTGATCAGGCGCAGGGTGCGGGCGCCGGTGGCCCCGTAGACCTTCTGGGTCGGGAACTCCTTCTTGCTGACCGTTTCGGTCGCCGTGACCCTGAAGTGGGCCGTTCTCCCGAGGGTGTCGCGCACGGTGACGTCCGCGCCCTTGTGAAGTCGGCGCAGGTCGTGGAAGACGGCTCTGCCGTACCTGGTGTCGTTGTGGCCGATGATCACGGCGGCTCCGCGTTCGCCCGGCGCCGCGCCGCCGGTGTACCAGCCGGCCGTCATGCCCTGCCGGGCGGGCGGGACTTCGACGGTGCCGTCCCGGTTCAGGCCGAGCGGGAGCAGGGCGCTGTCGACGCCGATCGAGGCGATGGTCACCCGGTCGGGGTGCGCGGCGGCGGTGCGGCCGGGCCCGGGGAGGTGGCCGGCGGAGCGGGAGGGCGGGGCGGTGCTCGCGTCGCCGCTGATCCGAGCTCCGGCCCCCGACGCGCACGCGGTGAGCGGGGCGAGGAGGAAGAGGGACAGGGCGGCCACGCGCCACCTCGGCTGGTGCACAAGAGACTCCTGGGACGGGGAGCGGGTGGCGCCGCCCGCAGAACGGCGGACGGCGCCAGGGGGCCGTCAAGGCGGACGGACGCTCAGCGCTGCGACGCGCGGCGGCGCAGCACCACGGTGCCCGCGCCCACGAGGAGCGCCGCCGCGGAGAGCGAGGCGACGAGCGCGGTGGACGTGGAGCCGCCGTCGGACGCCGGGCGTTCGCCCGCCGCCACGCCGCCGCGCGGCGCCTTCGCGACGGCGGCCCGCTTGCGCGCCTCGTCGCTGTCCCGGGACGGGGCCGGGCTCGCCTCGGCCTGTCCGGCCTCGACAGGCTCGGCGGTCTTGTCGGCCCTTGCTTCCTTCTCTGCCTTGTCGGCCTTGTCGGCGGCCGCCCGGTCGCTCGCCACCGGCTTGGGCGTGGTGTCGGAGGCGAACGCGCCGCCGGCCGGGGCGAGCACCCCGGCGACCAGGGCGGCGGTGACGGCCGCGGTGCGCAGGGACAGTCGGTGGGACATGGTGGGGCTCCAATACCTGGGCGCTCACGGCCGGTCGGCCGGGAGGTGCCGATCGCCGGGCGTGGCCCTTGATCGACGGACCCAGGCTCGCGTGGAGTTGTAAGGAAGCTGTCAGACGGCTGTGGTCATCGCATCAGGACCGCTCCGCGGCGGGCGGGCCCGCAGGCGGCAGCCGCAGCGTGAACACCGATCCCTCGCCCTCCGTACTGGCCGCCGTCGCCGAACCGCCGTGCGCCTGCGCGAGTTTGCGCACGATCGACAGGCCGAGGCCGCTGCCGCCTGTGCGTCTGCTGCGGGACTTCTCCGCGCGCCAGAAGCGGTCGAAGACGTACGGGAGATCCGCGGCGGGGATGCCGCTGCCGGTGTCGGCGACCTCCACCACGACCTCGTCCCCGGCGTCGGCCGCGTACGCGCGCAGCGTGACCGTGCCGCCCGGGCCCGTGTGGCGTACCGCGTTCGAGACGAGATTGGCGACCGCCTGCCGGAGCCGGACCGGGTCTGCCATCAACTCCGGTACGGGGGACGGCGACTGACTGACGGTCAGCGTCACGCCCGCCGTCTCCGCGCGTACGTGGTGGGCCGCGGCGACCTGGCCGAGCAACTCCTCCACGCGCACCGGCCGGGGGTGCAGCCGCAGTGTGTCGGCGTCCGCGGCGGCCAGGTCCTGGAGGTCGTCGATGAGGTGCTGGAGCTGTACGGCCTCTTCGAGGAGCGAGTCGATGAACGCCGGATCGGGTTCGGCGACGCCGTCCTGCGCCGCCTCCAGCCAGCCGCGGATGGTGCTCAGCGGCGTCCGCAGTTCGTGCGCGACGTCGCTGACCATCGCCTTGCGCTGCTCCTCCAGGCGCGTGCGGTGCGCCGACATGTCGTTGAACGCCGCCGCGAGCCTGCCGATCTCGTTGTCGGTCGTCACCGGCACCGGCTCCGTCGCACGGCCGTCCTTCAGCCGCTGGGCCGCGCCGGTCAGCGCGTACAGGGGCCGCACCAGCCGGGTGCCCGCGAGGACGGACGCGCCGACGGTCAGGGCGAGGACGAGGGCGGCGACGCCCGCGATCTTCGCGGTGTTGCGCGGGGACAGGTCGAACCCGGGGACGGTGCCGCCGCCCTGGTCGCCGATGAACAGGAGTACGGGCGCGGCGACGTACGAGGTGAGTTGTTCGCGCCGGGCCGTGCTCACGCAGGAGGCCACCGTCCGGTCGTCCTCCGCCACCGTCGCCGCCGGCTCCGGGACCGGGGCCGAGGTCGGGGCCGGGGGCACGGCACGGGCCGCGGCTGCTTCCTTGTCCGGCACGGCGCGCGGCCCCTGCCGCCAGGTCAGGTCGAGAGCGAGGTCGACGCGGTCATGGCTCTGGCGCTTCAGGCAGGAGTTGGTGAGCCGGGTCAGGGCCGTGAGCGCTCTGCCCTCCGTCGACGTCGGCTCGTCGAGCACATCCGTCGCGCATTTGGCGTAGCCCGCCTCGCCGGTGGCGTCACCGGAGCCGATGGCTTCCACCCGGGGGCGCCCGCTGGGGCCCACCACGATGTCCGCGCCGATCCCGACCGCGCGCAGACACGACTTGTGCCGCTCGGCGAGACCGCGCAGCTCCGAGCGTTCCGCGGCGGGCAGCCTGAACGGGCCGACGGCGCGGACGTCGATCCGGTCCGCCGCCGCGGTCGACGCCCCGGTCCGTCCCGAGGCGAGCGCCGTGTCCACGGAGAGCGGGTCGACGGTCGCCGACGCCTGCGCGGGCAGGGTGCGCGCCGGCGTGTGTCCCGCCGAGTCGGCGAGCGGTCGGCGCGCCTGGGTGGTGAGGGTGATGTGGCGTCCGGTGGAGCGGGCCAGTTCGCGTACGGCCGTGTCGACGCCGTCCCACCGGGGGTGCGTGGCGGCGTACCCGAGCAGGGTGTCGTAGATCCTGGTGTCGTCGGCGAGGTTCTGGCCCTGCTCCTGCCTGATGGCGCCGGACGTGGTCTGCGCGGCGAGCCAGGCCGTCGCCGCGACGGAACAGGTGGCGACCAGGACGGAGACGGCGAGGAGCCGTCCGCGCAGGCTCTTGCGCAGCGGCGGCCGGTCGCTCCGCGCGCCCGCCCGGCGCTCCTTCCCCGGCCTACGCCTGCGCATCGGATGCGCCCTTCGCCGGGTCCGTCAGCTTGTAGCCGACCCCGAACACGGTGAGCAGCCGGACGGGGCGGCGCGGCTGCGGCTCGATCTTCTTGCGCAGGTTCATGACGTGCACGTCGACCGTGCGGTTGCTTATGTACCGGTCGAATCCGTGCAGTTCGGCGAGGAGCCGCTGCCGGCCGAAGACCCGGCCGGGTTCGGCCGCCATCGCCGCGAGCAGCCGGAACTCGCCCGGCGTGCACTCCACCGGGGCGCCGTCGACCGACACCTCGTGCCGGTCGGGATCGACGACCAGCGAACCGACCCTGAACGCCGCGGAGCCCGGTGACGCGGGGCCGCCGCGGTGGGTGCGGCGCAGCAGGGTGCGCACCCGCGCCATCAACTCGCGCGGGCTGTACGGCTTCGTCATGTAGTCGTCGGCCCCGAGGTCGAGACCGAGGAGCAGATCGTCCTCGGTGGTGCGGGCCGTCAGCATGAGCACGGGTGTCTCGCGCGCCTCCGCCCGCAGCACCCGTACGACGTCCAGGCCGTCGGCCCGCGGCATCATCACATCGAGGACGAGGAGGTCGGGTTCCCGGTGCCGGACCTCCTCGATGGCCTGCCGCCCGTCCCGTACGACGGTGACGGCATGGCCTTCCCGCTCCAGGTAGCGGCGGACCAGTTCGGCCTGTTTCGCGTCGTCTTCAGCGACCATGACATGTGCGCACACCTGGCAGATCGTAGGCGAGCCGCGTCGTGCCCGGGCCGGGCGCGGGCCTGCGGGAGGGCGGCGCGCCTCAGCGCTGTGCCGGTGACGAGCGCAGCCTGACCGGGGCGTAGAGGACGAGGGCGGTCACGAAAGCGACGTAGTAGCCGAGGTCGGCGCCGTGCAGCGCCTCGGCCACGGGACCGACGTAGAGGGACGTGTTCATGAACGGGACCGTGGCGGCGAAGGCGGCGAGGAACGCCGTCAGGGCGGGCCACGGCGGCCGGCGGCGGGAGTGTTCCGCGGCGAGGTCGATGGGGGCGCCGCCGCGGGCGCGGGAGCGGGCCAGCCAGTCGACGAGGACGACGGCCACGAAGCCGGGGATCCAGTAGCCGACGAACAGGAGCACGTTCTGGAAGCGGGCGGCGGTGTCGGCGGCGTGCATCCACAGCACCAGCGGGAAGCCGAGGAGCGCGGCGAGACCGGCGGCGAGGGGACGTGGCAGCCGGGCGCCGACGACCTGAAGGGCGAGCGAACCGCTGTAGTCGTTCATCGCGTTGCTGCACAGCGCGGCCAGCGCCACGGCCAGGAGTCCGGCCGAGCCGACCGCTCCCCCGCCCAGCAGCGTGTCGACGCCCTGGGCGGTCTGGTCGGTGAAGACGGAGGCGCCCCAGAGTCCGAGCGCCTGCACGGCGGTGAAGGACACGACGACGCCGGCCAGCGTGCACCAGAACATGCGGGTCGTCGAGGTGGTGCGCGGCAGGTACCGGCTGAAGTCGCTGGCGTACGGGGCCCAGGAGATCGCCAGGCTCAGCGCGATGGTGGCGGTGAGGACGAACGCCCCGGCGCGGTCGGCGCCGTGGGCGCTGCCGTGGCCGGGCGGGATGACACCGGTGTCCGCCAGCCGCAGCGCGAGGGCGCAGAAAGCGACCGCCAGAACGGCCGTCATCCACTTCTGCAGGCGGTGGATCGCCTCGTAGCCCAGCGCGCCGAAAGCGCCCTGGGCGGCCATCATCACCAGCGCGCCGAGCCAGAACGGCCAGCCGCAGAGCCGGGCGAGCGCGTCTCCGCCGAAGAGTCCGATGAGCGCGTCCCAGGCGATGGACGACAGCCATTGCAGAGCGCCGGGCACGACGACGCCACGGCCGAACGCCAGTCCGGCCAGCGGCAGTTGGCCGGCCCCGGTGCGGCTGCCCCAGGTGCCGAGGTACGCGGTGGGCACGGCGCCGAGCACGGTGCCCAGGACCACGGCGGCCAGCGCGGTGGCGAAGTCCAGGCCGAGGCCGACGCCGACCGTGCCGGTGAAGACGCCGCTCATCGTCAGGTTCGGCGCGAACCACACGGTGAACAGCCGTCCGGCACCGCCGTACCGGTGGTTCTCGGGGACGGGCGCGATGCCCCGCGCCTCGGGCCGCCAGTCCCCCGGCGCGGCGGGCATCCGTCCGTCGAAGGCGGTCGCGCTGTGCGGCTCGGCGGCGCGCGGGTCCAAGGAAGCGTGCGGTATCGGCATCGCTGACATCCCTCCGCCAGTGCTAACTGGTTCAGGTTCTACGGGTGTGATCTCAGCCCCGTCGATGTCGCGGGGCACCCCGTGTCGGGCAGTACGGATGCGAACACTAGCGGCTCGGCGGGCGCGTACCGAAGGCACCCCCTCGGGGCCCAGGCCGACGGCGGAGTCCCGCCGGCCGGCGGGACTTTCGACACACGCCCTAGTTCAGGACGCCCGCTTCTCCGGCTTCTGGCGCCGCGGCCCAGCAGGCCTCGACGGCGTCGGTGACCGTGTCGTGGAGGCCGCCCGAGAGGCGGTCGGCGCCCTCGGCGAGCAGCACGGGGCGCGCGATGGTCCCGGCGACGACGGTGAGGAAGCAGTCCGGCAGCGCCTCTTCCTCCAGGCTCGCCCGGACGAACTGCCGGATGCCGTCGGCGGCGCGGCGGCCGGCTCGGGCGAAGTCCACCACGAAGAGCCGCTGTCCGGTCCGTGTCATGCGCGTCAGCAGAGCGCACAGCTCGGCCGCCGCGGCCCGATCGAACTCTCCGTCGGCGTCGACGGCGCCGACGACCAGGACGCCCCCGTCTTCCCAACGCGCCGGAAACCGCGCCCGCGCTCGCTCCATCCTCGACCCCTCAGCCGGCGGGCGGCGCAGCCGACGCAGCCCGTGTGGGGCGCGCCTACCCCCGTGCCGGGCACCGCACGCCCCCTGTCCGGCACGAGGTTCCGGCCAATCTCGCGGCGCCCCGGGGAGCATCAGTCGGTTTCCCGTGTTTCACCCTCGCTGTACAGGGGACTTCGTGCGACACGGATCGCCCCGAGCCCCTCCCGGGAGGGTTCGGCAGTGAGCCCGCCACTCCACCCTCCGCCTCCGGGCGGAGGGTGGAGTACCTCCGATCGCCTCGGCGGGCCTCCGCCGAGGCGATCGCGTGAGCGGAGCGCGGCACGGGGCAGTCGGTCGGGATGAAGGCAGCGATGAAGTCATCCGCCCGGCGGCTGGCCGCCGGGGCTCTCGTGCTGGCGGCCCTCCCCCTCCTGTCGGGGTGCGGAGGCGACGACGGGCACGGCCGCTCCGCCGGCACGGACGCCCGGCCGGCCGGTTCGGCCCCGCGTCTGACGATCACCACGGAGAACGGAGTGCGCTTGCGGCCCACCGACGACGACCGGGCCGGCGTCGACCCGGCCGTCGCCGCTCACTGGTCCCGGCACGGCCGCACGCAGGTCCTGGATCTGTCGTGCCGGGGACACGACCGGCCGTGCCCCCGGATGCCGGAGATCGGCATACCCGCCGGCACCTCGGTGACCGTCACGGCGCGCAACGCGGGCATCGATGTCGCCGAGGTGGCCGGCTCCCTCGACCTGACGACGGTCAACGGCGATGTGACGGTGACGGGTTCGGGGCAGAGCGCCGCGACGCTGCGGCTCGCGACCCGGAACGGTTCCGTGCGGGCGACGGCCGTACGCGCTTCGGCGCTGCGGGCGCGGACGGTCAACGGCGACGTCACGCTCGGCTGCGGCACCGCTCCGCGGCGGATCTCCGCACGGACCGTCAACGGGTCCGTGGACGTCGCCGTCCCCCACGACTCCCCCGCCTACCGGGTGGACGCCACGACGGAGAACGGCCACCCTCTGATCACGCTCCCCACAGGCGGCGAACGGCCCGCCCGCACCATGGCGCTCACCACGGTCAACGGTGACGTGCGCGCCGCCCGCGACTAGAGTCCGCTCGTCGGACCCCCTCCGTCGAGCCTGTCGGCGAACTCCACTCCGCCCCACCAGGCCCGCACGCACGCGGCCTACGAACTCCGGCTGGGCTCCTCGCAGCGCAGGCTCAGCACCAGTTCCCGGGGCAGGCCGTGCGTGTCGTGCAGATAGCGCAGGTCGTCCTCGTCGAGCGGGCCACGGAAGCGGGGGCGGGCCAGCACCTGACGGCCGCGCCGGAGGAGACCGGCGAAGCGGCGTTCCTCGTCGAGAAGCACCCGGCGCACCTCGTCCGGCTCCGTCGTCTGGCGGAAGCGGTCGAGCGTGTGCCGGGTCAACTCCTCGGGCAGGTCGACCAGTTGACGCGAGGGATCGTCCCGCCACAGGGCGGTGAGGGCGCGGCGGAGCAGTCTGCGCAGCACGTAGCCGCGGCCGGTGGCGCCCGGTCGCACCCCGTCCCCGATGACCACCATGGCCGAGCGCAGGTGGTCGCAGACGAGACGCGACGTCGGTACGTCCAGCCGCCACAGGTCCGGCACGCTGCGCCGCCACGGAGCGAAGACGTCGCAGTCGAAGACCGAGCGCTCGCCCTGGAGCAGCGAGGCCAGCCGTTCCAGGCCGAGCCCGGTGTCGACGTTGCGCTGCGGCAGCGGCACGAGAGAGCCGTCGGGCAGGCGACGGTGGCGCATCATCACGTGGTTCCACACCTCGACCCAGCGGTCGTCACGGGTGGGTGTCGAGCGCGGGGGCGTGTCACCGGTCCAGAGGAAGATCTCCGAGTCGGGGCCGCACGGGCCGGTCGGTCCGTTGGACCACCAGTTGTCCTCGACGGTGCACTCCACCGGCACCCCGCGCTCCTGCCACACGCGCAGGGAGTCCGTGTCCTGGCCCACCTGGTCGTCGCCGCCGAAGACCGTGGCGTGGAGCAGCCCCGGATCGATGCCGAGACCCTCGGTGAGCAGGCGGTGTCCCCAGTCGAGGCTCTGGGGGCCCTCGTAGTCGCCGAGCGACCAGGTGCCGAGCATCTCGAAGACCGTCAGATGGGTGGCGTCGCCGATCTCGTCCACGTCCGTGGTCCGCAGACAGCGCTGCACGTTGACCAGCCGCCGCCCGCGCTCGTGGGGCCGGCCCTCCAGGTACGGGGTGAGCGGATGCATGCCGGAGGTGGTGAAGAGGACGGGGTCGCCGGGGGGCGGGAGCAGCGTGGAGCCGGTGACGCGGTGGTGGCCGCGCTCCTCGTAGTACTCGACGAACGTGCGGGTGACGGATTCGGTGTTCATGGGGGTGGCTCCTTCGCGACGGGGCGGGGAGGCACCGGACACGGGGCCGCACGATCACCGGAGACCGGGCTGAAGCCTTGCGGAGCTGCCACGGAACCATCGGCGGGCCGTCTCCGGTCGCCGAGGTGGGGTGAAGGACGTCAGGCGGCGGCAACCGGCGAGCTGGTCGCTCGCGCGGTCGCGGTGGTGCGTGGCCCCATGACGTTCATACGGGCCACGGTAACGCGGCCCGCGCGGGAGCACACCCGAATTCCCGGCCCGTCGCGACGGGCCGGGGTGGAGCGGCGCCGGCGGGCCGAGGACGGGGCCGGGCCCCTCGGTGCCGCTCCACGGCCGCCCGGTAGGTCAGCGGCGGCCCTTGAGCCGGTCGAGCCCCGCGACACCGATGGCCGCCAGGCCGATCTGGATGATCAGTTCGATCCAGTCGATGCCCTTGGTGTCGGCGACGTCGAACGCCGCGGCGAGGGCCGTGCCGACGAGCGCGGCGACGATCCCGAACAGGATCGTCCACAGGATTCCGATGCGCTGGCGGCCGGGGAGGACCAGACGCCCGAGGATGCCGATCACGATGCCGATCACGATCGCGGTCAGGATGCCGGAGATCTCCATATCTGCACTCCTTCCGTTGGCGACGCAACTCCGCTGCGGAGTCGGGGAGTTGACGAGTGCCCCGCCGGAAGGGCCCTACGCGGGCGCTCGCCCGTGACGGCGGCCAGGACGGCGACGGGTCCGTGACGTGGCTCACGCCATGCGGCGTGGGTGGCCGGGTAGGCGGGTGCGTGCTCGCCTGGACAGATCCAGGGAGAACCACAAGAAACACCGACCCTGGGAGGTAGCGATGTCCTCGAAGCGACGCCGCAAGAAGAAGGCCCGCCGCAGGAACGGCGCCAACCACGGCAGCCGCCCCCAGTCCTAGGTGGCGCGGTCAGGGGCGGGGCGGCACATAGTGCCGCCCCGCCTTTTCGTGGGCGCCAGGGCGCACCTTTGCCGGTTCTTTTCATTTCGTCGCACAACCATTCCGCACGGCCCGCTCAGTGGCGGCGCCGGGGAATTTATTCCGATGCGCTGGAACTGCCGCGACGAATTTGTCATCTTCCCTTGTGACCAAGGAGCCCGGTTCTCCTCATTCCCGGGCGACCACGCACGTTGTACGGGGAAGGCACCTCAAATGCGCAGGACCATTCGCACCCGTTTCATCGCCGCAGGCGGCGTCGCCGCCGTGCTCACGCTCGCGGCCGTCACCCCGGCGCTCGCCGGACCGTCCCGGACCGGGACGCACAGCGCCTCGGTGGCCTCCGCCGGCGCCCAGCAGGGCGATCCGCGCAGCACCACCGACCGGGTCGCCCATTTCTACGGCGCCTACATCGACGCCGTCTGGGACAACGAGGACGCGGGTTCCGCCGCCGACGCCAAGGCGCTGCGCGGTTTCTATCTGTCGGCCGCCGCACAGAAGAAGGTGGCGGCTTTCGAGGCCCGGGAACACGCGGACGGAATCCTCTTCGCGCAGAACGTACCGGTGAAATGGAAGGTCGCGTACACGGGTTCGGGTGCCGGGCATTCCACGGCGCTGGTGACGCTCACATGGAGCGACGGGCAGAACCCCGAAATCACCAAGATCAAGGTGCAGTCCGACCTGAACACGCGGAAGATCACCGGTCTGGCCCCCGTCGGCTGATCCCGTGGCTCCGTCCCGCTCGGGGACCGCTTTCCGAGCGGGGGCGCGGTCAGTCGTCCGGGACGGTGAAGTCGCACCAGACGGCCTTGCCCTCACCCCGGGGCTCCACCCCCCAGTTCGACGCGATCGCCTCCACCATGAGCAGCCCACGCCCGGACGTGGCCGTCTCACCCGGCTCCCGTCTGCGCGGGCGGGTGCTGGAGCGGTCCTTCACCCACAGGCGGACACGGCAGGGTGGCCCGGAGAGCACCTCAAGGGTGAGGATGGCGCCGCCCTCGGTGTGGACCAGGGCGTTGACCAGGAGTTCGCCGGCCGCCACCTCGACGTCGTCGGCCACCGCGCCGAGACCCCACGCCGCGAGGTGGCCCCGCAGCGCCGCGCGCGTGTCGGCGAGTCCTTCCGGGTCGGCCTGATGGACGTACCGGTGGATGCGGGGCTCCTGGGGCGTACCGGGATCGGGCAGCCGGCGCAGCACCAGGAGCGCCACGTCGTCACTGCTGCCCCATCTCTCCCACAGCGCCCGCGAGAGGTGATCGGCCAGTTCCTCGGCCGGCTCGGGGCCGCCGCTCAGCACCTCGACGAGGTTGTGGATGCCCGTGTCGAGGTCGAGCCCCGAATCCTCCACGAGCCCGTCCGTGCACAGCACCAGCGTCTCGCCCGGCACGAGATCGAGCCGCACCTCCGGATAGTCCTCCATGCCGAAGTCGGTGGCGAGCCCCAGCGGCAGCCCGCCCTGCACCCGCGGGACGCCCACCCGTCCGTCGACGTGGCGCACGAGGGGCGGCAGATGCCCGGCCCGGACCGCCCGCACGATGCCGGTGGCCGGGTCGAACTGTGCGTAGGTGCAGGTGGCGAACCGCTCGGTGTCCAGCTCGGCCAGGAAACGGGAGGCGCGGGAGAGCACCGTCGCGGGCGCGTGCCCCTCCCCGGCGAAGGCCCGCAGCGCGATGCGCAGCTGCCCCATGATGGCCGCGGCGTGGGTGTCGTGCCCTTGTACGTCGCCGACGACCACGCCGATGCGCCCCCGGGGCAGCGCGATGACGTCGTAGAAGTCGCCGCCGACGTCACGTCCGCCCCAGGCGGCGTGGTAGCGCACGGCGATCTCGGAGTCGGCGACCTGCGGGAGGTCGCGCGGCAACATCGTGGCCTGGAGGCTCTTGGCGAGGTCCCGCTCCTCGTCGAAGAGCATGGCGCGCTGCAGCGACTGGGCGACGATGCCGGAGAGGCCGATGCAGAGGTTGCGGTCCGCGTCGGTGAACTCCTTGCGGCCGCGGTAGAAGAGGGCGAGCCCGCCGATGGCGCGGTCCTGCGCGACCAGGGGCAGGAACGCCGCCGAGTCCAGCCTCATCTCGTCGATGTAGGGGCCCAGAAGGGTGAAGTGCCGTGCCGGGTCGGGCAGCGAGCCCATGAAGCGGGGCCGGCGCGTCGTGACGGCCTGGGCCAGCGGCAGCGACGCGTCGACATTGTGCAGCTTGAGTTCGTCGAGGGCCTGCATCGTCTGGCCCACGAGGGCGATCAGCTTGAGGTGGTCCCCCTCGACGAGCCCGAGGACGAGGCCGTCGGCGGCGAACCGGTCGAGTCCGCTCGCGCCGGAGAGCACGGCCACCACGTCGTCGACGGTGACGGCACGGGAGAGGGCGTCCGTGGTGCCCTGCACCATGAGGGCGATGCCCTGGCGCCGTTCCTCCCCGGGGTCGACGGCCGCGAGCTCCGTCCCGTCGTCCGACGCCGTGCGGATCATCCCCACGGCGCGCACCGGCCGCCCGTGCTCGTCGCGCAGGATGCGGCCGCGGGCGTGGTCAAGGTGGAGGGTGCCGTCACGGTGTCGGGCGCGGAAGTAGACGCCGTAGCAGTCGGCGCCCGAGGTGATCGCCTCCGTCACCGCGAAGGTGATCCGCACGATCTCCTCGGAGGACATGCGCTGGAGCAGGGAGGAGACCGAACCGCCGAACTCGCCGGGGCTCAGGTCGAGCAGCGCGAGAGCGCTCGCGTCGAGGCTCACCTCGCCGCTCTCCAGGTCCCAGTCGAAGCTGCCTGTGCCGGTCAGGGACATGCGCTGTTCCAGACCGATGTGTGTCTTCCTTGACTTCCTGGCTGAGGTCATCGCTGTCTCCGGTATGCCGCTCGACCACCGTAAGCCGGAAAGTGACAATCGGCCTTCCGGTGATCCATCGGGCACCTGGGGTAGTCGGGGCGTCCCAGGGCCCCGACGGCCGTGGGACGAGCGGAGGACCACCCGTGTCCCCGGGAAGGAGCAGACCTCATGAGGGTCGGTAGAGCGCTGACGACCGCGGTCGCCGGAGCGGCTTTGATGGCGATGGCGGGATGCGGTGACAGTGACGCTGGCGACGACAAGCCCTTCGCGGGCAAGAGCGCCGACGAGATCGCCGCCGACGCGGTCAAGGCCACGGAACAGGCCGACTCGATGCGCATGAAGGGGACCGTGCGGCAGTCCTCCGGGGCCTCGGTCACCGTCGACCTGGCCGTGGACCGGCGCAAGAACTGTGACGGCACCATCCGGACGAATGGGGCGAGCGCGGACGTCCGGCACACCGACGCGACCTTGTACCTGCGGGGCGACGAGAAGTACTGGCGGAACGCTCTCAAGGGGCAGCCCGGCGGCGACAAGATCGTGCCGAAGGTGGTCGACAAATGGGTGAAGTCGCCCGCGGACGACTCGATGACCCAGGGGCTGTGCGACAAGCAGGGGCTCGTCTCGTCCATGGACGAGAACAAGTCGGAGCGCAAGGGGATGAAGAAGGGCTCGACCACCACCGTGGACGGCGCCGAGGCGATCCGCCTGACGAAGAAGGCCGCCGGGGGCGAGACGCTCACCCTGTACGTGGCCACCAAGGGCAAGCCCTACATCCTGCGTACGACGTCCAGCGGCGGCAAGGACCCCAACACCGCCACGTTCAGCGACTACGGGAAGCCGGTCCGCCCGCAGGAGCCCGCCGCCGGCGAGACGGTGGACCTGAAGGAGCTCGCCGGCTCCGAGCAGAAGGCCTGACGCCGGCCCGCGTGGCCCGAAGACGAAGGGGTAACGGAGCCCCGTGCCGTCCGGGCCCCGAAGGCCCCTGGCCGCCCGCTACCGAGGAAACCACCAGGAAAGAGGTGCGCATGTCCGCGTCCCTGCTCGAGTCCGTCGACCTCCAGGCACCTGTCTCCGTCGCCTGGGAGCTGTGGAGTGACGTGTCCCGGTGGCCGTCCTTCCTGAGCCACGTACGTCTGGTCGAGCCCATGGACGAGCGACGCTTCGCGTGGCAGCTGGAGCTGCCCGGCGCGGAGAAGAACTTCGTCGCCGAACTGACGGAGGTGGTTCCCGAGAACCGCATCGCCTGGCACACCGTCGAGGGCGTGGACCACGCCGGAGTGGTGACCTTCCACCGCCTCGACGACACCAGGAGCCGGGTGACGCTCCAGATCGAGTACGACCCGAAGGGCTTCGTGGAACGTCTCGGCGCCCTCACCAATCTCGACTCCGCGCTGGCCAACTACGACCTCGGCGAGTTCCAGAAGCTCGCCGAGACGGTGGCGCGGCAGCGGGTCTGAGACGACGACGCGGCGCCCGTCCCGGTGGGGGCGGGCGCCGCGGTGTGTCGTGGTCCTGCGGGGCGAGGTCAGGGTCTTGCGGGGCGAGGTCAGGCCGGGTTGTCGATCCCGGTCACGGCCGGCGGGCCCAGCGGAGCCTCGTCCGCGGTGAACCCCGCGCCGCGCAGCGCCTCCGCGGCCGTCCGCTCGGCCTTGAGCTGGGCTTCCTCACCGGCGCCCGCGGTCACCTCCAGCCGCATGCTGAAGGTGTTGTCGTCGTTGACGGTGAGCAGGTCGAGGTCCTCCTCGCGGCCCAGCTCCGTCTGGTTCGGGTCCGCCGGACGCAGGCGTGCGGCGATGTCGGCCCGCGCCCGCTCGTCCGCGTCACGCAGGAACGTGCCCGGGATGGTGATGACAAATGTGGTCACGAGGTTCTCCCTTTCTCGGCGGCTCGCCTCAGAGGTGCTCGGAGACAGCCTGGCGTGCGGTCGACGGAAGCGCGCGCACCGCGCCGGAGGCTCCCCGCAGCGTCTGTGCGGCATCCCGCCGCGCGCGTCGTGCGTTCTTGCGTCCGCTCGCCGCGGCGCCCCGGGTGCGGTACGCCACCGAGGGCTTCCCGTGCGTGTCGGCCGCGGCGATGAGCAGGCCGCCGATCAGGGAGAGGTTCTTCATGAACTGTGTCCGCTGCCGTGCGCGCTGCTCGGGGTCCTTCTCCTTCCACCAGGCGTGGCCCGCGATCGTCGTCGGCACGAGAGAGCCGGCGAGCGCGAGGGAGGCGACGCGGGGCAGCCTTCCGGCCGCCAGCATCAGGCCCGCTCCGATCTGCACCGCCGCGTTGATCCTGACCAGTTGCTCCGGGTCGTCGGGCAGGCGCGGTACGCGCGTCGCCACGGGCACCGCCACGGGTTCCGCGGCGGACGCGACGCGCCCCGGGTCGCGGAGCGTGGAGAGCCCGCCGGTGACGAAGACCGAAGCGAGCATCGGACGTGCGGCTTTCCTCAGTACGGTCATGCCCGCCGTCTTCCCCCTGTGCTCCCTCTCAGTCCGCGCTCCGTCCGCGTTCTGAACGGGTTCCTGAACGGGTTCCGCCCGGCGGGAGCGAGCGGCACGCGCGGCGCGCCGTCCGGTCACAGCGGCAGCACGGCGACGATGGTCTTTCCGCCGGTGTGCAGGCGTATGTCCACCCGGTCGGCGATCCGGCGCACCAGCGGCCAGCCGAAGCCGCCGGGCCGGGCCGGGTCGGCGGCGTCGCTCCGCGGGGTCGCGCTGCTGTGGTCGCGCACCGACACCTCCACCGTCCCGGGGCCGCTGCGAAGCCGGAGACCGGCGAGACCTCCGGCGTGCCGTACGGCGTTGGTGACGAGCTCCGAGACGACCAGGAGGACGTCCTGCGCCGCGGCCCGGTCGCCGGGTGCCGCGTCGCGCAGGAATCCCCGGGTCAGGTCCCTGGCCCGGGCCGCGGCCTCGGTGCCACCGCCCCGCAGGGACTCGCCGCTCGCCTCACATGTATGCACGATCAGGTGCCCCCATCGACGTTCCGGCCGCGGTCGTGTGGCCGTCACTGTTCGCCTGCCCTTGAGCGCCCGCCGCACCGCGCCGATGATGTGAAGAATCCGCGACCGTCCCACGCCGCTATCCCGCGTTTGCATTTAACCCGCGTACGCAATTATTGTTGTCGCTTGTAAAGCCCCGGGCGCACAGCGCCGCGCGGCACGGACGCACGACAAGGGACGATCACATGTCCGACATCCCCACCGTCACTCTCAACAACGGCATCACCATGCCGCAACTCGGCTTCGGTGTCTTCCAGGTACCCGACGAGGAGACCACCGCGGCCGTCGCCACCGCCCTCGACGCCGGCTACCGCAGCATCGACACCGCCGCGATCTACGGCAACGAACGCGGCGTGGGCCGGGCGCTCGCCGACTCCGGGATCGCCCGCGACGAGCTGTTCGTCACCACCAAGCTGTGGAACGCCGACCAGGGCCACGACGCCGCGCTCGCCGCCTTCGACGCCTCCCTGGACAAGCTGGGCCTCGACCACGTCGACCTCTACCTCATCCACTGGCCGACGCCGGCCCGCGACCTCTACGTCGAGACCTGGCGGGCCATGGAGAAGCTGCTCGCCGAGGGACGCACGCGCGCCATCGGCGTCTCCAACTTCCAGCCCTCCCACCTCGAACGCCTGCTGGACAGCGCGTCGGTCGTCCCGGCCGTCAACCAGATCGAGCTCCACCCGGGCCTCCAGCAGCGGGAGCTGCGCGCCTTCCACGCCCGCCATGGCATCGCCACCGAAGCCTGGAGCCCGCTCGCCCAGGGTGCCGTCCTCGGGGACGAGGCCGTCACCATGATCGCCGCGCGGCACGGCAAAAGCCCGGCCCAGGTGGTGCTGCGCTGGCACCTGCAGCTCGGCAACGTGGTGATCCCCAAGTCCGTCACCGAGACCCGCATCCGCGAGAACCTCGACGTCCTCGGCTTCCGGCTGAGCCCGCAGGAGATGGAGGCCCTCACCGCGGCCGACCGCGGTCTGCGCACGGGCCCGGACCCCGACACCCTCAACTGACCACCCGGCCCCAGCCGCACACACCCACAACTCCCCCACGCAGTACGGATTCGAGGCACCACCATGAGCATTCGCACCCTGCTGCCGGGCCGCATCGGCTTCGGCACCGCACCGCTCGGCAACATGTTCCGCGCCATCCCCGACGAAGAGGCCGCAGCGACCGTGCAGGCCGCCTGGGACCAGGGCATCCGCTACTTCGACACCGCGCCCCTGTACGGCGCGGGCCTCGCCGAGATCCGCCTCGGCGACGTCCTCTCCCAGCAGCCGCGCGACGCGTACGTCCTGTCCACGAAGGTCGGCCGGGTCATCCTCGACGAGACCGAGAACCCCACGAGCCGTGAACTCGGCGAGAAGGGAGCCCTGTTCGAGCACGGGCGGCCCAACAAGATCGTCAACGACTACAGCGCCGACGCGACGCTCCGCTCGGTCGAGGACAGCCTCAAGCGCCTGAAGACGGACCGCCTCGACATCGTCTGGGTCCACGACATCGCCCAGGACTTCTACGGCGACGAGTGGGTGCACATGTACGAGAGCGCCCGCACCGGCGCGTTCCGGGCGCTGACCCGACTGCGCGAGGAGGGCATCATCAAGGCCTGGGGCCTCGGCGTCAACAAGGTCGAGCCGCTGGAGATGACCCTGGACCTGGAGGAGCCGCGCCCCGACGCGTTCCTCCTCGCCGGCCGCTACACGCTGCTCGACCACGAGCGTGCCCTGCAGCGCCTGCTGCCCGCGGCCGCCGAGGCGGACGTCGACATCGTCGTCGGCGGCCCCTACAGCTCCGGCATCCTCGCGGGCGGTAGCCACTTCGAGTACGGCGAGGCGCCCGCCCACATCGTCGAGAAGGTCGGCCTGATCAAGAGCCTCGCCCAGGAGCACGGCATCGGCATCAAGTCCGCCGCCCTCCAGTTCGTGCTGGCCCATCCGGCCGTCGCCGCGGTCATCCCCGGCGCGACGCGCCCCGCCCGCATCGCCGAGGACCTGGGGGCGCTCGCCGAGGAGGTCCCGTACGCCTTCTGGAAGGCCCTGCGCGAGCGGAACGTGATCGCGCACGAGGCTCCGGTGCCCCTGAAGAACCCGTCCTGACCTGGGCATCCGCCCCCGGCGAGCCCTAACCGAGCGTGTGGCCGCCGTTGACCTTGATCCGCTCTCCGGTCACGAAGGCCGCCTGCGCGGAGACGAGGTAGGCCACGGCGGCGGCGACATCGTCCGGGTCGCCCATGCGGCGCAGCGGGACTTCCGCGGCGTAGGCGTCGAGTGACGCGGAGGAGACATCGGCGTGCCGCTCGACCGGGATCCAGCCCGGGGCCACGGTGTTGACCGTGATCCCGTACGGGCCGAGCGCGCGGGCCCAGCACTCGGTCAGGCTGTGCTGGGCGGCCTTGGCCGCCGTGTACGCCGACATCTCGGGCAGTGCCCGCTCGATCACGTCCGACCCGATCTGGACGATGCGGCCGCCGCCGCGCTCGCGCATGGCCGGCAGTACCGCCTGCATCAGCAGGGTGGGGCTCTTGACGAAGAAGGTGAGCTGGTCGAGGTGGTCCTGCCAGGTCACGGCGGTCGGGTCGAGTTCGGGCTGCGGGCCGGTGGCGTTGACGACGAGCGTGGCGACGGGGCCGAGCCGGGCGGTGACGTCCGCGACGAGTTCCGTGACCGCGCTCTCGTCCGTGACGTCGGCGGCGAACGCCTCCGCGGTCCCGCCCGCGGAGCGGATGTCCGTCACGACCCCGCCGGCCGCGTCGGCGCCCGACCGGTACACGACGGCGACCGGGTGCCCCTGGGCCGCGAGACGCCGGGCGATCACGGCTCCGAGGCCGCGGGAGGCGCCGGTGACCACGGCCGTGCCGGGGGTGGTGGTAGGTGTCATACCGACAACATATGCGGCCGGGTGGGCGCCGCCCCAGGGGTCTCAGCCCAGGATGAGCGGGAGCTTCGCCGCGAGGCCACCAAGGGCGGCGGCCTGCTCGTCGGTGGGTGCGCGGCGCCCCGTGCCGATCAGCAGCGCCTCCGCGTCCGGGAGCGACGACGGGAACGCGGCGCCCGCGATCTTCTCCAGCGCGGCGCGCGCCGTGGCCAGGGTCTCGGCGGGCGGCCGCGGCGCCGACGGCAGGTGGGCGACGAGATCGAGATGGTGCAGTGTCCATTCGAGGACGTACGCCGACAGGTAGTCGCCGACGGTCAGCACCTTGTCCTGGGTGGCGACACGGGCCGCCGGATCGGCGAGCTCGGCGGCGCGGCCCGCTGCGGAGCCGACGTCGTCGAGGTGGAAGGTGAGCAGGCGCGGTTCGCCGTACGCGGCGGCCAGCCGGGGGATCAGCGCGTCCAGCGGATCGTCGCCCGTCGGAGGCTCGGCCAGCAGCTCCCAGTAGCCGGTCGCGTCCACGGTCGGTTCGGTGTCGGCGGGGGTGACCAGGGTGATCAGGACGTCCTGCGCGTCGATGACCAGATGGCACACCAGGTCCCGCACGAGCCAGCCGACACAGCCGGACGGTCGCGTGAAATCCTCGTCGTCGAGGTCGGCGACCGCGGTACGCAGGGCTGCCCAGGAGCGCGCGAAGGGATCCATCCCGGCACGGTAGGCCCGCGGAGCCGCGCGAACAAGCACCCCAAGGATGCCTGGGACAACCCATAACCGCGCCTTATGCCCCCATAGACGGGACCCGCCTGCCAACTAAGGCTTGCCTTACTTTAAGATCTCTGGAGTACTCCGCTTTCCTTCGAAGGGAACCTGAACATGCCTCGCCCTCTGCGGGTCGCCATTGTCGGAGCGGGCCCCGCCGGCATCTACGCCGCCGACGCTCTGCTGAAGTCCGCAGTGGCCACCGAGCCCGGCGTCTCCATCGACCTGTTCGAGCGCATGCCCGCCCCCTTCGGCCTGATCCGCTACGGCGTGGCGCCCGACCACCCGCGGATCAAGGGCATCATCACGGCCCTGCACCAGGTTCTCGACAAGCCGCAGATCCGTCTCTTCGGCAACGTCGACTACCCGCGCGACATCGACCTCGACGATCTGCGCAGCTTCTACGACGCCGTCATCTTCTCCACCGGCGCCACCGCGGACCGGCACCTCGACATCCCGGGCCTCGAACTCGACGGTTCGTACGGCGCGGCCGACTTCGTCTCCTGGTACGACGGCCACCCCGACGTGCCAAGGACCTGGCCGCTCGACGCGGAGAAGGTCGCCGTCCTCGGCGTCGGCAACGTCGCGCTCGATGTCGCCCGCATCCTCGCCAAGACCGCCGAGGAGCTGCTGCCGACGGAGATCCCGCCGAACGTGCACGCCGGCCTGGAGGCCAACAAGGCGCGGGAGATCCACGTGTTCGGCCGCCGTGGACCGGCCCAGGCCAAGTTCAGCCCGATGGAGCTGCGGGAGCTCGACCACTCCCCCACCATCGAGGTCATCGTCAACCCCGAGGACATCGACTACGACGAGGGCTCGATCGCGACGCGCCGCGCCAACAAGCAGGCCGACATGGTCGCCAAGACGCTGGAGAACTGGGCGATCCGCGACACCGGTACGCGCCCGCACAAGCTGTTCCTGCACTTCTTCGAGTCGCCCACGGAGATCATCGGCGAGGACGGGAAGGTGGCCGGGTTGCGCACGGAGCGCACCGCGCTCGACGGCACCGGCAACGTCAAGGGGACCGGCGCCTTCACCGACTGGGACGTCACCGCGGTCTACCGCGCCGTCGGCTACCTCTCCGACGAACTGCCCAAGCTCCCCTGGGACGTCGCCACCGGCACGGTTCCCGACGAGGGCGGCCGCGTGATCCAGGAGACCGGCGAGCACCTGCAGTCCACGTACGTCACCGGATGGATCCGGCGCGGACCGATCGGTCTGATCGGTCACACCAAGGGCGACGCCAACGAGACCGTCGCCAGTCTCCTGGACGACCACGGCAACGGCCGTCTGCACACCCCGTCCGCCCCCGCCCCCGAGGCCGTCGACGCCTTCCTGGGCGAGCGCGGTGTCCGGTACACCACGTGGGACGGCTGGTACCGGCTCGACGCGGCCGAGAAGGCGCTCGGTGAGCCGCAGACGCGCGAGCGCGTCAAGATCGTCGAGCGCGACGCGATGCTCGACGCCAGTGGTGCCTGAGCCGGCGCCGGCGGTCCGCCCGCACTGAAGAATTCGCCTGAAGAACCCGAAGGGGCCCCTGCCGCGCATCGCGGCAGGGGCCCCTTCGGGCTCTTCGGTCTCCGGGGCGGCCTCAGCCCGGCTCCTCGAACGGCGTCACGCGGTGGTAGGCCGCACGCGCGTGCAGCAGCCGCCCCGCGACCGTCCCCACGACCGCCGCGACCAGCAGGAGCGCCATCCAGCCGGGATCCCGGTGGCCGGCCCAGGACAGTTCGCCGGTCGGCTCCGTGCCCACGACGTTCAGACAGGCCCAGCAGAGGAGCGCGGTGCCCGGGGCCGCGGTGAGACGGCCCCGCGTGCCGAGCAGCCCGGCAAGCAGCGAGAGCAGCAGCAGCGCCAGGCCCGTACGGTCGAGGAAGCCCAGCACGTGCAGGACGCCCACCAGCGCGAACGCGCCGAGGTACGCGGCGGTCCAGATGAGCGGCGTCGCCCACGGCTCCGGGACCTGCCGGACGCCCCGGCCGATCCTTCTCCACACCACCACTGCCGACTACCTCCCGCACACCGCTCCGGCCGGGGCGCGTCGGCCGGTCCCCTCGATCGGCGCCCGGCAGCACGCTACCGCCCGCCCGGGAGCGCGCGGCGGCGGGTCAGCCGGCAGTGGTTTCCGCGCGCTTCGGCAACTTCCAGTTCGGCCGGGGGAAGTGGCAGGTGTAGCCGTTCGGGTAGCGCTCCAGGTAGTCCTGGTGCTCGGGCTCGGCCTCCCAGAAGTCGCCGAGCGGCTCCACCTCGGTGACCACCTTGCCCGGCCACAGCCCGCTCGCCTCGACGTCGGCGATGGTGTCCAGGGCGACGGCGCGCTGCCGCTCGTCGGCGTAGTAGATGGCCGAGCGGTAGCTGCGCCCGATGTCGTTGCCCTGGCGGTCCCGGGTGGTCGGGTCGTGGATCTGGAAGAAGAACTCCAGCTGCTCCCGGAAACTGGTGACCGCCGGGTCGTAGACGATCTCGATCGCCTCGGCGTGGTCGCCGTGATCGCGGTACGTGGCGTTCGGTGTGTCACCGCCGCTGTACCCGACCCGCGTGGAGACCACGCCGGGCTGCTTGCGGATCAAGTCCTCCATGCCCCAGAAGCAGCCTCCGGCCAGCACAGCCTTCTCGGTTCCCACGGTCATGCGAAACTCCCTGCCCACGTCGGTACGGACGGTCCGTTCTCCTCCCGGGCCGTCGGTTCCTGTAACGCACGGCGACGTCAGCCGATTCCCACCCCAAGGCGGGCCACGTCCGCCCGTGCCTCGCCCTTGGTCAGGTCGCCGCCGTTTCGACGTTCTGGTCATGCGTGTTCATGGGACCACCCCTCCCCGCCGGAGCGCCCCGTCGACAAGCGCTACCGCCGAGTAGGATCTCGCGTGTCCTGTACCGCTCCGCACCAGCGCCCGGGAGCCCTCCGTGTCCGCGTCCCCCCGTGTCCAAGTCGGTTCCCTCGTGGAGGACTTCACCCTGCCCGACGAGACGGGCACCCCCGTGACGCTCTCCTCCCTGCTGGCCGAGGGACCGGTGGTGGTGTTCTTCTACCCGGCCGCGATGACCCCGGGCTGCACGGCGGAGGCCTGCCACTTCCGGGATCTGGCCGCCGAGTTCGCCGCGGTCGGCGCCCGGCCCGTCGGGATCAGCGCGGACACCGTGGAGCGGCAGCGGGAGTTCGCCGGGCGGCACACGCTCGGCTTCCCGCTGCTGTCCGACCCTGAGGGCGCGGTGCGCGGCCGGTTCGGGGTGGCGCGCGGCTTCGGGCCGTTGCCGACCAAGCGGGCCACCTTCGTCATCGGGACCGACCGGCGCGTCCTCGAAGTCGTCCGCAGCGAGTTCCGGATGAGCACCCACGCCGACCGGGCGCTGGCGACTCTGCGCGCGGCCGACGCCCGGTAGCGGCCCGCGCCCGTGACCTGCCGTCGCTCCCCCGGCTGCCCCATGCCGCCCGGCCCGCACCCGGAGTGCGACCACAAGCCCTAGCTGTAATGCCGCGGGAGGTTGTGGACGGGTGATGCAGGTCTCGGCTTAGGGATCTTGAACGGGTGAGGGCCTTCCGGGTTCGGTGTGG